>JAGAIZ010000067.1 GCA_017626325.1 Lachnospiraceae bacterium
GAATTGAATAGTATGATAAAAAAATTTTTAAAGTAGTATTCACATACAACATCTATGTCTA
Source organism: Lachnospiraceae bacterium (assembly GCA_017626325.1). GTDB lineage: Bacteria > Bacillota > Clostridia > Lachnospirales > Lachnospiraceae > UBA3282. The sequence continues at coordinate 62 of JAGAIZ010000067.1, forward strand.
TCGATTTGAGCCGGAAATCCTTATATTTAAAGGGTTTCCGGCTCTTATAATTGACTAAAGTGTTGAAAACGGGATTATAGACCAATCCGGCATAATGCGTCAACTGAAAGAATCATGGTTTGGCGCCTGGTTTATTTACTTCTACTGCCGCTTATCGTTCCGATCGATTATTTTACCCATCCTGCTGCCCGATATGCTGTATCTCCTCATTCAGAGACAGCATCCTTGCATCCAGCGCCGACACCATCTGCGCGCACTCCACCAGTTGTTCCTTGATATGCTCCGGCGCATTGCCTTCGAATTTGTAGTGGATCTTATGCTCCAGGCTCGCCCAGAAGTCCATGGCAACCGTCCTGATCTGAATCTCAACTTTCGTATTCTCGATGCGGTCCGACAGATACACCGGCACCGATACCAGCATGTGATAACTCTTATAACCGCTGGCTTTCGGGTTGACGATGTAATCCTTCACGGAAATGACCTTGATGTCGCTCTGGCTGCTGATCATCTCCGCAATCTGATAAATATCCGATGTAAAGGAACAAATAACCCGGATTCCCGCAATATCATTGACATATTTGACCATATTGTCAATCGTAGACTCATAACCATGCTTCTTCAGCTTCTTGACGATGCTCTCCGGCGTCTTGATTCTTGACTTGATATGTTCAATCGGATTATATCTGTGTACATGCTGGAATTCATCATTTAAAATCTCCAGTTTCGTAGAGATCTGCTTCAGCGCAGAATTATAAATCAACTGGACTTCCTTCCAACTGTCAATATCACCATTTCTGTCTATTCCTATTTCCATTCCGTTTCTATTCCCCCTGAAACTTTCCTTCCCGACTATATCCTATAACAGGTTATGGCTTATAACCTATTATCGCTTATAACCTATTAAAACTTATAACCTCAGTTGCAATCCTGCAGCAGCTTCTCTGCCAGCCCTCGCGCTGCCGACTACCATATCACCTCTTAAAACATCTAAAATATCTTAAAAATACCATTCTCAGCACACCGTATAGACATATTATAACACAACGATACATGGAATGTGTATTTTATACAAGTTTTTCATAAAAATTTAATTTTTATTGTATATTTTTACCGTTTGTAACTGAATGTTTATGAAGCAGAACCGCTTCCCTCTTTCTCTTCTTCCATATCCCTGCATATAAGGCAACACAGCACGGGCGCCGTCACCACAAAAGGATACATATAGCGAATCAGGACCGTAGGCGACAGAAGAAGCGTCATATAATAAACCACAAGGAAAATCGCCGGCAGGACATGGCGATATTTCCTCCTGTAGACCGCTGCGGCAATATACAGGCACAGCAGCCACCAGTAAAACGCCGGTGCGAACACGATACGCAGAACCGGAATCTTCTGGTACGCGTTCTTAGACACAATCTCCTCCATAAAAGCCCGAAGCCCCGGCAGATAACTGTGCTCCACAATCTCGCATCCGGCGGGCATTGCGCGGTTGTCCGTGGACAGATAACCGAAGCCGCTCTCCGTACCCACGCCGTAGATCTCCGCATGAGTCGTATCTTCCAGGAACCAGTAGCCAATGGTGTTATCCAGGAATGCGTCCACATAAATCTGAGGATACTTCAATCCCAGCTTCACCCATGTCCGCAGGAAACCCGCCGGATTATCATGTATCACAGCCCGTTGTTTTACCGGATCCGCAAGATGCGGATTATACGCCGCAAACACCCATTCCGATGACAGATAAGCGTCCAGTTCCTCCCGTATCTCAGGCGGCAGATTTTCTTCTTCCTTAACCCGGGTGCGCGCCATCTGCTGAAGCGGTACGCTCAGCATCTCTCTGGGACTGCCGTTTCGGGCATGGACAACCGCCTTCAGTCCTGCATTTCCCGCCATGGCTAACAGCAATGCCGTGAGGGAAAACAGAAGATATTGCTTCCACAAAGCTCCGCCTTCCCGCTGTTCCAGATGATGCAGGCCAAGACACACGAGCGGTATACTGACCGCAAAAGCATATAACGCATTATTGCGCATCAGCAGCATCAAAACCGCAGTTATCACATAAGCGCACCAGCCCACAGGCATATCCTTCCGCCGTTTCCCGCCGCATATGCGCTGATACAAATTCACCACATAGAGCAGCACCAGCGCCGAGAACAAAACGTCCTTCGTGGTACTGATCGCCAGAATCGAATTCGTGGGAAACAGCCCGTAAAAGGCAGCCAGAAACAGCCGCAGATACACAGACGTCCTCCGCCGATACAAGCAGGAAAGAACATAACCAAAGGCGCCCGCCATCAAAAGCATCTGCGCCACCGAATGGAATGCCATGCCCAAAGAATAGGAGCCGAGCCTGCCGCCCAGCTTAAAAAAAGCTCCCAGAAACAGTGTATGCAGCAGCGGATGATGGGTGCTGTAATCTCCCGCAATCACCTGATAAAGCTGCCCTTCCGCATCATAGGCAAACACCGACGGATAATACGCCAGAAATACCGGAATCCAGCATACCAGAATGCACAGGAAGTAGAACAGCCCTACCTGCCAGCCTGGGTATTCTCTGCCGCCTATCCTCTCCCTGCCGCACAGCTTCCGCAGCCGCGGAAAACCCTGCAAAATGAGCGCCACACAGGAAGCTGCCGGAACCGCGAGACACAACATGCTAAAAAGCGCCCCCGGCAGACTGCCGATACCGTCAAACAGCGTCCCGTCCCGGCGCATCAGACAGCCCGCCACATAGGCGGCGCTCATCAGAAGCCCCCACAGCCCGGCATGGACAATAAGCCGCCGCTCCCGCTGTCTGAACAGTCTCTCTGTCAAAACTGTAAAAAGGATAACGCCTGCAATCAAGCCTGCCGCTTTCAAGACTACATTACCGCCCTGCTTTAATTGCGCCACCAAAGCTATATCTATGACAGCAAGCAGGAAAGATATTCCTGTTCTCATGAATTTCGTTCGGGTTAGGACAGACAGATTCTTTTTCATATGGCTCCTCCATGTCATAGCAATCGATTGCTCCTTCATGTCATAGCAATCGATTACCGCTTCCTATTCCACAAAAGAATGACTCATAATGTAGAATTCTTCCTGGCTCGGCTGGCGTTTCTTCTCTAACTTCTCAAGCGTATCGTCATAAGCCGCCGCCTCTTCCTCGTTGACCGTCATCACGGGGCTGTCATGATAATACCACTTCCTCCCGTCAAGTGCTCCCGGTTTCAATTCTTTGACCAGCATCGGCGCCGGATACTTATCTCCTTCCAGGCACACATGATATCTCTTGCAGCTTACAAATCCGCTTGACACATAATTCATGGGACTTCCGAATATGACGACCACATCGTACCCAAGCTTAAGCGCTTTTTCAAAGGAATGGGACATCAGCAGCTTGCCATATCCCCTGCGCTGGTACGCGGGTCTGACAGCAATCGGGCCAAACGTCAGGATTTCCTTCCCGGCTCCTGTTTCGTCTGTCAGAGAAGCCTTCGTGTACATGATGTTGCCGATGACTTCGCCATCCAGTTCGGCCACGAAATCCAGTTCTTTGATAAAATCTTCGTGAGAGCGCATGGTATGCACCAGATAATGTTCAAAACACCCGGGAATATACAAGTTGTAGAATGCTTCTCTTGTGATATTTTCTACGGTATCATAGTCCTTTTCTGTTTCATTTCTGATTATGAGCATTGTTTGTTCCTCCGCTGTGGTTTCATACGGTTTTGTCAATGCTAATATTGTATCACAACTACACTTCGTATGCCATGCAGCCCTCTGTAAATTTCAAAAAATGAACCCATGAAGAACTTACGGCTGTGAAAAATCAAGCCGCCGGGTGTTTACATTTCTAAGACAGATTAGTATAGTATATAGAGAATGAAGCTATCCAAACCGGCGTTTACGAATATACTAATAAGATCAAAGATCAGCAACGGAAAGAATACGGAGAAAGCAGACATGTTTCGATTATGGGCCAAAGAATTTAAAGACAACCGCATGTTAAAGGATACGGTTATTGAGGACGCTTCCGACGATACCCGCACGCATAAGGTATTTGGCGCCTTGGAGCAGGTCTGCATCCAGTTCGACCTAGGCCAGCCGATCTGGCTGGATTCTACCATCTCAGAGTTCAAACGCCATGACAAAGCCCGGTTTTCTCAGGATAACTTTATCGAAGCCATCGATTTTGATTATTTGGAAATCCATGTAATTGAGGAAGATTAGTTCCCTGTCTTCTGTCTTTTGCCGCGTTCGCGCAAACATCCTTTGAGTTTCAAAATATTTGTATATTTTATATTGACTTTGCATATTTTAAGTAGTAGTATCTTAGTATGTTAGACGTGGTTTTAAAAACTACTTGTTGTATCTTTGATGTTTTATATAGATTTTCAATCTATGCCTGGCACAGCCGGGCCAACGGACGTCCGGATACAGCATCAGAAAGGGGTAATCTTATGCAGATAACAATTCGTGAACCCGGAAGCGCCCTGACTCATTTCATTGCCATGATGCTGGCGGTTTTCGCTTCCACGCCGCTTCTTGTGAAGGCGGGCAGCACTGCCGACCGCACCTGTTTCGCCGCTATGTGGATTTTTATGGCAAGCATGATCGCTTTGTACGGAGCCAGCGCCCTGTATCACAGCATCAATGTGAAAGACAGTATCTTGAAGGTCTTCCGCAAAATAGACCATATGATGATTTTCGTGTTGATCGCAGGCTCTTACACACCCGTCTGTCTGATCGTCTTAGGCGGCAGATTAGGGTATGTCCTTCTGACCGTGGTATGGACGATTGCCATCATCGGCATGACAATCAAGGCTCTGTGGATTACCTGTCCTAAATGGTTTTCTTCTATTATTTATATTGCCATGGGCTGGGTATGTCTGGGCGTCTTCGGTCAGTTATGGGATACGCTGCCGCACAGCGCTTTCCTGTGGCTTCTGGCCGGCGGTATCATTTACACTATAGGCGGCGTTATTTATGCGCTCAAGCTGCCGATCTTCAACAACAGGCATAAGAATTTCGGTTCTCATGAAATTTTTCATCTGTTTGTGATGGGCGGGAGCATATGTCATTTCATTTTTATGTATTTGTATGTGGCGTAAAGGAAACGAAGAGCCGACGCAGCTATAAGCGTCGGCTCTTCCTTTTATACCGTATTTAAATCTGTACCTGATAAATTCTGTACCTGATAACTTCCACAAGCGTCAATCTACGCCCTTCGTCTCATCCGCAACATATTCGAAGAAATCAAAGTCCGCATAATGCTCATGCTTAACCCTGTCGGCACAGGTCAGGCCTACCATAGTCCCGGTAAACTCTCCGTATTTGCAATATTCGTCGGAAAATCTGGTGGTATCGAAGATACGGCCTATTTTCTCATACTTCACATTGTCGTAACTCCACTCAAACCAGGACTTCCTGCCCTCGATGTACAGGCGCATGTAGATAGGCTTATCCTCCACCGGAATCCTTGTGTTGAGGAATTCGGTCTTCTCCCCGTTCTCCAGATGAATAATAGAGATGGCGCTCTGCCCCAATGTCTCACTGTAGTATTTCCTCAGATTGATATAGTTCATATTATCGTAATAGAGAATCAGTCCCGCACTGTGCTGGTGAACTTCCGGTACAAACTCCATCTTAGTCGTGATTCTGGCATATACGCTGGTCAGTTTCCGCGCCAGAATACTGACTTTATTCAGGGAGGTCCTGGATTCCTGCCCGCGAATTCTCACATAGCCAGGTCTTGCCGTCACATCGGCGAAGCTCTGGGGCATGATGCGGGGCGCGTAATAGAAATTGCCCAGCTTATCATCGTCGAAATCATCAAAATCCGGTATGCCCGGCACAGGCGCTTCCGGCAGCGCGCTTTCCGGCACCTCCAGCTTCGCCAGATTACTGCCGTCCGCCATACGCAGCCAGCCGTCTTCTGTCCACATCATCTTCTGAATCGCTGTTTCTCTGCCCAATGTACAGCGCAGCTCCGGCACAAAGGGTCTTGCGCACAGATGCACCAGATAGACTTCTCCCGTGGTAAGCTCCACATAACTTCCATGTCCCGATTTCTGCAGAACGGACTCGGGATTATAGTATTTGGGCTTTAAGTGATCGGGATCCTGCCGCTCGTAGGACTCGCCCGGCACGCTGGTTACGATAGGATTTTTCGGGTCCTTTTCATAAGGTCCCCAGACATTCTTAGAGCGTCCCATCGTAACACAATGGTTATAGCCCGTGCCGCCCTCAGCGCACATGATGTAATAGTACTCTCCACGCTTAGTCAGATGAGGCGCTTCGATGCAGCCCCGGTCCGTGCCGCCGCGCCACATTCTCTTAGGATAGCCTACAATCTCCTTTTTCTCCGGCGAATACTCTACCATACAGATAGCGCCCGGCTTCTCGTAGCCCTCTCGCGTTTCCCACTCCAGGGACACGATATACTTCCTGCCGTTATCATCATGGAAAATGGATGCGTCAAAGCCGGAAGAATGCAGGTATACGGGCTTGCTCCACGGCCCTCTGATATCCTTTGCCGTAATCAGGTAATTATCCACATCAAAATACCGGGCGTTCATGGAATTCATCACACCGTACACGACATAAAACAGGTCCTCTTCCTCGCAATAGGTCAGACAGGGCGCCCAGATGCCTTTTGCGCTGGGCAGCTTCTTTAAGTCCACTTCCTCATCATCCGTCAGCACGTGTGTATACAGTTCCCAGTTCTTCAAATCTCTGGAATGGTATACCGGAATCCCCGGAAACCACTCGAAGGTGGAAACCGCCACGTAATAATCCTCTCCCTTCCTGCAAATACACGGATCCGGGTTGAATCCCGGAAAAATCGGGTTCTGTATCATAATCGCTCTCTCCTTCTTCTTACTGCCGTTTCACATTCCGTTACGCAAACCAGCCGAAATCCACACATCTTCCCAGATCCCAACTGTCCCATCCGATCCAGCCTTTATCATTGACTGTATCAGTCAGCAATTTATAGCTCCAATAGAAATATCCGCTTCCGGCATTCCATGCCTCTGTCTGCGCGTCAGCAAGAGCACGGTATATTTTCTTCTTCTCTTCGGCGCTCAGCCGCTCCGTCCCGCTTCCCTCCACGCCGTTTAGGACGCTCTGTCCGCCTTTCGTATCGCAGCCGCAGGCAAGGGAGTTAAAGAGACACCATTCCCCGCAGATGACAGGGAAGTACTGTTCCATTTCCGCAATGTCTTTGGCATAATGCTCTCTAATATAGGCAAGATATGCCTCCAGGGTCTGTTCACAGCCTGACGCTTCCGCCATCATCAGGTATTGATGGGTGTCCAGCACCACGTTGACATACTTGTCTTCTCTCATGAAATCCTTCCAGGCAAGCAGTTCGAAGCCGTCGTGAATCACCACATATTTTTCCTCCGGCAGATATGCCCGGATTCTGTCGTACGCCCTGCAATAGAACTCCCGCAGGAATGCCATGGTGTTGGGTGCGGAGCCTTCTGCCATTTCTTTATCTACCGCCGGATAACGCACAGGAACGTTCATCAGCTTCCACGCCTGTTCCGTAATCGGCTCGTTGAGCACCTCGATCCCCCAGAGTCCTTTCCGGGTTCCGTAACGTCCGGCGAGCCGTTCCAGTACGGAGAGCACAAACTCCACCTCTTCCGGGGACTGGGACCATTTGCAGACGCCGCAGATACCGCCGTTGTCGAAGCCGTTCTGTCCAAGGGGCGCTGTGTGCAAATCGATGAGAATCTGCAGATCGTATTTCTCCGCCCAGTTAAAGGCCTTATCCAGCTCTTCCACACAGCCGATAAAGGGCTTTCTGTCTCCGAAGATAAAGTAGGGAACAGGGATACGCACCGCTTCCATTCCCATTGCCTTAATCGTCACGAAATCCCGCTCCGTAATATATTCCGAACGATGTATCTGTATTCTTGCCTCATATACTTCTTTGGAAAGCTGGCGCGGAAGATAATACTCATCCTCCGCCGTGGTGCCCGCAAACAGGGCGGGACTCATCCACTTCTCCAGAACCAGCCAGTTGCCAAGATTAACGCCTTTTACTTTCATACTATAAGAACCCTCCATTTCTAAGTGTTTTACACGCAGTCTCTTACTTTGCGGCGCGGTTCTTCAAATCCTCCAGAATGCCCGCAAACTCACTGTCCAGATGATAGAACTTCATAATAACCAGACCGATCACATATACCGCCACAGGAATCCAGATAAAACAGATTTCCACGGACAGAAGCGCCGACTCTGTCTGTGCGACCGCCTCGCCTACATAACCGCCGATTTCAAGAATCAGGCCAAGAAGCGCGGAACCGATGCCGTTACCGATCTTATAGCCGAAGCTGCAGGCGCTGTTGACCAGTCCTTCTGTACGTACGCCGGTCTTCCACTCGCCGTAATCGATGGTATCGGAAACCATGGCCCACATGGTAGCGCCGCCGCAGGCATTGCCGACGCCTCTGATCACGCTGGACACCACGATAAGCACCATTGCGCCGCCGGAGAAATGCAGCAGCAGGATACCGATCATATTAAGCACCAGACCAATCGAAAACACATTTCTCTTGCCAAACTTCTTCACCAGCATAGCGATAAAGAACATAGAACAGATCTGTACCACATTGAAGATACCGTTGATGGTGCTGACCAGATTCCTGTCTCCCAGAATATCCTTCGCATAATATACCGTCGCACCGCCGTTCACAGAATACATCAGGAAGAAAAGCGCCAGCATGCCCGTCATCATAATCCAGTATTTGTTGCGAAAAAGCGCCTTGATACCTGTAGCAAAGGGAACATCCTCTACTTTGCCTTCCTCCGATGCCGCCGGTTTCACTCTCTCCTTCGTGCCGAAGAAGTTAATCAGGAATGCGATGACTGCCAGCAGGCCCAGGACACAGAAGGTCTTCGTCCATGCGGACGCATTGTCTCCGAAATATTCCACCAGGGGAAGGGTGCACATGTTAATGATCAGCGTGCCCGCCGTCGCCAGCAGATTACGGAAAATACTTAACACGGAACGCTCGTAAGGATCCTGTGTCATCAGCGCGTTCAGCGCGGAATACGGCACATTGATCGCCGTATAAATCACGGTAGAAACCAGGTTATATGTAATGAATACATATACTAACTTCGGTGTCGCCGCCCAGGAGGTAGGAACAGAGAACAGCAGCACGCCCGATACCGCAAAAGGAATACACATCCGAAGCAGCCATGGTCTCGCCTTGCCGAATCTGGACTTGGTCCTGTCCACAATCACACCCATAATAATGTCGCTTATGCCGTCAAAGATACGGGACACCATCATAATCGTACCCACCGCCAAAGCGCTTACTCCCGCGTAATCCGTATAATAGAACATCAGAAACGCCGACATTGCCGTATAAATAATGTTACATCCAAAATCCCCGCATCCGTAGGAAAAACGCTCTACGATTTTTCCCAGGGTTAATTTGCTCTTCTTCTCCATTTCGAAATCCTCTCTTCTTTTTTCTTACTATCCCGTGCGCACCGGATTTCTCTTGTTTATGCTTCTATTCTAGCACGGGTCTGTGGATTCCGTTAGGTATGATGTTGTCTAATATATAGGTCGATATTCTCTTTTTCTGTTGTATCACATGGAAATCTGCTGTATGATGTAGCTATATATTATGTGTCTGTACTGGATTTATTTGCTTATGATCAGAAAGGAAGATTTGCGATGTCCGCCCAGAACAAAGATACTTACGAAATGATACAGGTGCCCAAAAATACCGGTGTGCGCTTCTATACTTCCGTCGATACCGGCAGTTATATTCCCAGCCACTGGCATCCCGCTATTGAAATCATCTATATGCTGGAAGGGGAACTGACCGTGACGGTGGAAAACACCTCCCGATTGCTCTCTGCCGGGCAATGCATTCTCATCAATCCCAGTATCATCCATGCCACCCAATGCATCTCGCCCAATAAAGCGATTGTGTTCCAGATCCCTATGGACTTTATTTCCTTATATCTGCCGGAAGTAACGCAGCTTCTTTTCACCATAGACGACCCCAGCGACAATCCCATTCGCCAGACGAAGATAGATATATTTAAGGACACGCTTCTGAAGATGCAGGTAGCCAACGACATCCGCCCGGAGGGCTTCGTCCTGCGCTTCAACAGCCTGCTCTTCGAAGTGCTGTTTCAGCTTTACCATAATTTCAGCACCCGGGTCTTTCACGCAAACCGCAGCCAAAGGACCAGGGATCTGGACCGTCTGAACGAAGTGCTCTCCTACACGGAGGCGCATTATAACGAGCCTGTCGCCCTGGATGACGTGGCGGGCGTCGCCTGCCTGGAAACCGGGTATTTCTGCCGTTTCTTCAAGAAATATATGGGAACTACTTTTCTGGAATATCAAAATGAGCTGCGCCTGTCCCGCATCTACCACGATCTGGTGACGACACAGGACACGGTGCAGCTCATTCTGGAACGGCACGGCTTTACGAATTATAAGCTGTTCCGCCGTATGTTTCAGGAACGCTTCGGCGCGACGCCGTCGCAGATCAGGAAATGAACTACTCGTTCAATTCATTAATGGTCTTCGTGAGCATGGAAAGCTGCTCCGTAATTTTCTTGCTGGAGCTTGCCATTCCGGTAGCCAGCTTCTGTACCTCGGAAGCCACCACCGCAAAGCCCCTGCCCATTTCCCCGGCTCTCGCCGCCTCGATGGACGCGTTTAAGGCCAGCATATTCTGTTTCCTGCTGAAACCTTCGATTTCCGTGGTGCTGGCATTCGCCGCCTCAATCTCTTCGGCCGCCTGCGAAATGCCCTTTTTCAGTTTCTCCACAAGACGGCTGTTCTGGCTCTCCTGATAGCTGGAGCGCACAAACATATTGATTACATCTCCCAGCAGGCTGGCAGAAGCGTTGATTTCCTCCCTCGTCCTGACATTGACCTTATGCAGCGCTGCAATATACTTCTCTTCGTCTATGCCAAGCTCTCTCGCAGTCTGACGGAATTTCCCATCATCGGGATTCTCCGGCAGAACCTGTCCGCCAATGACGCTTCCTAATACCGTACCGTCATTTAACGTAATGGGAATACCGAAATCCACCAGTCCGGCGTGGCACTCATAGACGCCCTTTCCTTCTCTGTCACATTTCTCACAACGACGGCAGCCCTCCGGATTGCCTCTCGTCAGCTTGATGCAGAAGTCCGTGAAATTATAGCATTTGCTGATATACTTGCCGTCCGCGCCTACCGCTACCGTGGCAAGCCCCGTGCTTCTGGCCCAGTTGTCCATGATACTCTCGAATTTGTTCATGTCGCAGAAATCTTCAATTTTCATCCTGCTACCCCCTTATCTGATAACGGCAAACTCCCAGCCAGAGAAACTGACCGGGAGTTTGCTGTTCCGCCCTGTGTGCTCCCCAGGCAACACCTTTATGCGCGATTTGTATGATATATTTATTATACGACTTATAAATTAAATGTCAATTCATCGATTTTTTCTTATTATAACTACAATTGCAATTCTGTTCGCACATTTTGCGATCTGCCTGGGCGGCGTCACAGACTCAGGCTTTTTTAGGCGCTTTTCTCTTCTTACGTATCACCAGAAGCAGTACCACAGCCGCCGCTCCTGCTGCCGCACAGACGATCAGCAGGGAATTTCCCTCGCCGGAGAGGATACAGTACGCCGCTTCCTCTCCCTGCATCTCTACCTGCAGGTACTGTCCGTATTCCGTATAATCCGTTTCCTGCCATTCTCCGCTTCCGGTTCTGACATATACTGCCTTAACCTTTTCGTATGGTCTGTAAAGACGCAGCTTCAGCACCGTATCCGACGCGATATCCGCATTGCTCAGACGTATCTCATACGCCGTCGAGACCGCGGAGGCGCTTATGCCCGCTTCCCTCGTTTCAGAAGCCGTCCACTCTGCCGTTTCCGCCTGCAGGCTTGCTTCGTCCGTATAGAAGCCGTCGATAAAGGCATATGGCTTCTCCGGTTCTCCCGCCTCAGCCGCAAGCACCGTCTCCACACTTGGCAGCGTGGTGATCGTGTCGTTATATTCCGCCTCAAGCGTCATGCTGCTTTCCATAATCTGATCTGACATATCCGGCCATTTGCCGTAGCTGTCGGCTTTCCCGGGCGCTTTGGGAAATTCTACCTCAGAAAGGGGCGTCCCGTATTTTACTTCTATCCGGTCAACTACTTTATCCTCAGCCACAAAGGTGATCTCCAGATGCCGGAACGCTGCCGGAAGCCCTACCGTTTCCAGAAGCTCCTCATAAGTCGCCGGCTGGGCGATTCCGGCATAGCTGACGGAATCAATACCATCCAGGCTGCTGTTTACGAAATAATTGCCGTTTATATCCTCCTGATACTCCAGCCGTTCATCTTCCTCAGTGACGATCCATCCGGCAATCGCTCCTTTATGTACCGCCTCTTCATCGATCAGCATCATGGCATAACAGTTCTTTATTTTCTTGCCGGAACCGGCGATGCCGCCTACATACTGGGAACCATCCAGCGAGATCAGCGCGTAGCAGTTCTGAATCAGCGCATGGGATTCGCCGCAGATACCGCCGATATAATCTCCTTCCGTACTCTCCGCGCTGCCATACGCCTCGCTGTTGGCAACAATACCCAGATTCATATAGCCCGCGATACCGCCCGCGCCATTCTTCTTGGACTTAACCTGCCCGCTGTTCTCACAGCGGTTGATCACACATTTGGTCAGATAACGGCTGCCAAAGGAACGGTCCACGCTGCCCGCCGCATTGCCTTCCGGGTCTTCCTCATCGATGGCCATGGAACCGGCGATGCCTCCTACGTTTACATCTCCCTGCACTACGCCGGTATTGACCGCGCGCTCTACCTTACCGTCGGTAGTTTCGTCAATGTCCTCCTCCGAGATATCTTCATACCCGGACTCGTCGAAATACAACTCCTCCACATCGTCGATCCGCTCCGCAAAGAGCTGGAAAATATAGTTAATCTGATCGTTAATAGCGTGCATATCCTCTTCCAGAATATCCGAATGCACGTCCAGATCGTCTCCAATCTTCCCGGCGTAGTCTGAGATAATGCCCAACTGATCGAAAAGGCTGTCCACCGAGCGGTCCACTTCGTCCCCCAGCTTCGCGAACTGGATATCAAATTTACCATTCACATAGGTCATGGTAGAACGGATCATGCCGAAAGCAGTATCCATATGGGTATACACATCTTCCAGTCCGTCTATTACGGAATCCATCTCTACGCCCGCTTTCTTCAAAGCCTCTTCCATATAAGGGGTCATAATATTAAGAAGGCTGTTTAAGTCGCTCATAATATAGGAGAGCGTTTCTCCGGCTTCCGAAAGATTCTCCGCCAGCTCCAATATCGCGGTAATCAGTTCTCCTTCCTGCCCCGCCTTACGGATTTCTTCTATCGTCCTGCCGTTCACGATGCTGTTGATCTTATCCATGGAGTCAGAGACCTTCTGCATCTGCTCCTGCAGCAGTTCAATATTTGCTTTCAGATTATTTCTGGAGCCGCTCACCGCCTCGGACTCGCTGCTTACCTTAAAATTCAGATACACATGCACCGTTCCTTCTGCTCCTGAAAGATCGAACATATATACACTGGCCCCGAAGCTTTTCTGTGATACGGATATCCGACTGCCGTTTCCGTCTGTCACATCCGGCTTCCCATCCAGCGCATAACCTGTATCAGGCTTCACCGTCAGCGTCACTTCATTGTTGGAGATGGTATAATCCGCCTTGCCGCCCGCATTGGATTCCAGGATCAGATTTGCTTTGGTAAAAGTAACGTCAACCGCCACATCTTCATCCGGCATGGTAAACTGATATGCGCGTCCGTCCAGCTTCTTCTCATAAGGTACTGCCTTACCGTCTGCCGTGATCTGTACGTCCGCCTGGCATCCGCCATCCGGCGATACCGTCACAAGGACAACCGCGCCTGTCTGCGCCGTCGTACCTTTCGCGATTTCTGCCTTTCCGTTCTTCGTCACGGCAATCCGATGGCTTGCCGCCGCTCTGCCCTCATTCTGGTTCCCCTTCGCCACATATGGCATGAAACCGCCGCTTACGCTGCTGTCTGTCCGCTTCGCCGAACCGCTGTCTGAAACGTCTCCTGCCGCGTCCGTATTGCCGCTTATACCGCCTGCCGCGCCGTCGTCTGTGTCTGTGCTGCCGCCTGTACCGCCACCCGCGTTCGAGCCGTCATGATCCGCTTCGCCGCTGCCTGTGCCATCATCCGCATCCGCGCCGTCACCCGGGCTGCCGTCAGAACCGCCGTCGGAATCTGCGCTGCCGCCGGAAACATTGCCGCCGTCTCCATCGTCCTCATCCTTATCGGCTTCCCCGGCGGAACTTCCATCCGGTTCCGTGTCATGCGCAGCATCATCGCCGGAATCCGTATCGTCAGCCGCATCATCATCCGCGCCCGTATCGTCGTCTGTACCGTTTCCGTCCGGACTGTCTGCCGTCTGGCCGGTCACAGTAATTTTGATCTCGCCGTCTCCCGTACCGGACGACGAGCCTGAACCGGCATATGCAAAGACCGCTTTCACAACCACGTTATCTTTGGGCATCACAAAACTGTAGGAATGAGAACCGCCGTCCGCTCCCGCTTCCGTTACATCCGTTAATTCCAACGTATTCTTAGACGCGTCCTCCGCCCTGATATCTTTTAATTGATACGCATCTTCCGGCGAAGCGGTAATCGTAACGACATCTCCTTCCGCCGGCGACGCGGAATCCGCATATACTTCACCGCCCACGCCGGACACAAGAGAAAGCCTTGCATGCGCGGTCTCATCATAAGGATTATCCGAGATCTGTCCGCTGATATCCAGCGCGTCCGCCAATTTGCCCAGATCATCTATGGCATCCTTCATATCGTCCACAGCAAGCTTCGCCTCATCCATGATGCCCGGAATCTGATCCAGACAATAATCAAGTCTGTTGGCGATTTCATTGACCGCGCCCACATTATCATCTACAAAATCGACAGTCCTGTCAGCAATCAGATCCGCGTCGTCCAGCGCGCTGTCCGAATGCTCCCGCAGGCTGTCGAAATCCTCACTCATCGCATCCTGCGCATCGCCCGCGTCATCTAAGAATTTATCGACCAGATCATGCAGTCTCTGTACCGCCTCCGAGATCGACTCCGCTTCCTCAACGCTGATGTAGGGTTCCATCTGACCGACGATCCCTCCTACATCTTTTCTTCCATATACGCGTCCGCTGTTATTGCAGAACAGCACCTGACCCGACTGCCGTCCGACGATACCGCCGATATTATACCCGTTATGTTCATAACCGACCACGCCGATGTTGCTGCAATTAATGACGATTCCCCGGGAATATCCCGCTATGCCGCCGATATCCGTTCCGCTTACAAGCTTGCGCTCCTTCACATCCTCCAGCAGCCATTCCAGACCCGCTTCGTCTTCTTCCTCCAGCCAACTGCTGTCGCTGTTAATGCCCGCGTGATTCGTACAATTTCTGACAGCCCCGTAATTGGCGCCGACGATGCCTCCCGCTCTGTCATAACCGGTGACTGTTCCGTAGCTCAAGCAGGAGCTGATTGTTCCGGTACTCTCATTTTCTCCGGCAATTCCTCCGGTTTCCGACTTTCCTTCCACATTTCCTATAAAAGTACAGTCCAGAATCCATCCGGCATTGATGCCGCACAGGCCGCCCGTACATTCTTCCTCATTTTCACTTTCCACGGTTCCCGAAAGCTTCAGGTTCTGCACGATACCCGCAGCGGTAATATATCGGAAAAACCCATCCGCATAGCCGTTTCCCCTGATACGGAATCCGGAAATCGTATGCCCGTTTCCGTTAAAGGTACCGGCAAAGATCGGAAAGCCCTCGAATCCGGTTCCCTCTAAAGAAATATCAGCCTGCAGTTCAATCTGTTTGTCCGCCGACCAGGAATCCACATTGCATTGCCCGGCAATCTCGATTAACTCTTCCGCAGATTGAATGACAATCGTTTCTTTATCTCCTTCCCCCGGCTCTGCACCGTCCGGCACAGCTTCACTGTCGGTATTAAGCGCTCCTGCATTTTCTTGTGTCTGTACAGCCCCTGCAGAATCCGCCGCCTCTTCGGCATGGAGATATTCCGCCGGAAGCGCCGTCATGACAAGCGCTGCCGCAGACAGAATTCCAAGCATCCTGACAGCAAGATTTCTTCTGACATTACGTTTTCTTATCTTATCTATCATGCTCATCAGCCTCCTCCTGCGTCTGCCCGCTTTCCGCAGGCTCCGCCGCATCTATCGCCAGCAGATATTCTTCCGATTCCTCGATCGGCACCATGTTGCCCATCTCCATGATAGCGTTGACCTCACCGCGGACAATACCATGAATCTCGCCGATCACAATACCGTTGATCTGTCCTCTCACTTTGCCGTTGATGCTCACCAGACCTGTTGAACGCTGCGTCATCACAGGCATGGAGACGGTAAAGGAAGTCTTATCGATAATCTTCTCGCCAAGCAGCAGAATCTCCGGCAGGATAAACATAACGATAAAGATGGAAATCAGCGTTCCCCGTCCAAGACACTGTCCGATACCTACGATCGCCGCCTCCGAAGTCATCTGTCCGATCAGAATACCCGCAATCGCCAGCATAGAGCCTGACGTGATAATCGTCGGAAACGCGAAATTCATCGTCTCTATGATAGCGTCTTTCTTGCTCATCTTGTCCTTCAATTCCATGAAACGCCCCGAAATTACGATGGCGTAGTCAATATTCGCACCCATCTGGATCGAGCTGACAATCAGGTAACTCATGAAGAACAGGTTCGACTCTGTAATCGCCGGGAACGAGAAGTTGATCCAGATACTTCCCTGTATTACAATAATCAACAGCACCGGCATACCTGCGGAATTAAAGGTAAAGAGCAGCACCGCCAGTACCGCCAGAATAGAAACCACATTTACGACCACATTATCTCTGGAAAAGGTCTTGCACAGATCGTACTGGCTGGTCGACTCGCCCGCCACCAGAATCGTGCCTTCCTCATAATATTTGCGCGCAATCTCATGCATCTCATCAATAAAAGCGAAGGTTTCGTCGCCTTCCTCCGGCAGCGTCAGATAGATCAGCATACGGCTGTACTCTTCACCCTGAAGCTGCTCTTTGGCAATATTCATCTGCTGGTACGCGTCCTCCAGCGTTTCCATCAAATCATCGTCCAGCGTCACATACCCTTCTTCTACCTCTTCATACAGGAACATAATCATATCGATCAGGGGTACGCTGTATGTAGATATGCCGTTTACAAGCTTGGCATAATTCTCGTCATTGACCGCGTACGCCGTATACAGAAGCTCCGCCACTTCATAATCCAGCTCCAGCAGCTCAGAGAACTGCCGCGCAGACAGCTTATCTGTCAGCATATAGCCATCCATCGCTTCCGTATTGGAGAGTCCCACGGAATAATCCACTTCATCCTTTGCATCCAGTTCTTTCAGCATTTCTTTTTCTTTTTCATAATTGCCCGCAGGCACAATCAGCGCCACGAAATTGCTGTCCCCGAAGCTTTCCTGTATCATATTGTCAGCAATCTGATACTGATTCAGGATCGGAGTCGTCAGCGTACTGTAGCCGTATACATAAGGACAATTCTTCTGAATAATATAGAAAACTACCAATGCCGCCACGAAAACAGGCGGTACCACGAATCTTGCCTTATAAGCGAATTTGCCCACAAACGGAATCTTCGGAATCAGATTCTTATGCGCCGTCTTATCCATCAGATTGCCGAACACCACGAGAAGTCCCGGCATCAGCAGAAATACGGACATCAGACTCAAAAGAATCGCTTTGATCAGGCAGATCGCCATATCGCTTCCGATACCGAACTGCATAAACAGCATGGCAATCAGTCCGCCGATTGTCGTCAGACTGGAAGAGGATATCTCAGGAATCGCCTTACTTAAGGCCACGATCGCCGCATCACGGATAGGCAGCGTCCTATGCTCTTCCTTATAGCGGTTACACAGAATAATCGCGTAATCAATAGACAGCGCAAGCTGCAGCACCACAGTTACCGAGTTGGATACGAAGGAAATCGTACCGAAGACAAAATTCGTACCCATGCTGACAATAGCGGCTGACACAAATGTCAGAAGCAGTACCGGAACCTCCGCCCATGTCTGCGAGGTCAGAAGCAGTACCGCCACAACAATAATCGCAACCCATACGACGATGACGCTCATCTCAGAAGCAATGGTTTCGGAAGATTGATCGCCCAGTGAAGTGGACACATACAGATCATAGTCGGACAGATATTCTTTCAGTCCGTCCAGAGCTTCCAGACACTTATCATCCGTCTCATCATAGGCAAACGTCACATCATAAAGAGCAGAGAAATTGTTATAATGATCAGTCGTGTTGTCAAAGGACAACATCCCGACCGTATCCATCTCCTCAATTTCCTCCGCCAGCTTTTCCGCTTCTTCATAGGTAATATTAGATACCATAAATTTGGCTGTGCCATATGTAACGAACTGTTCTTCCATCAGATCCATACCCTGTCTCGTTTCCGTCGTATCAGGAAGATACGCCGCCAGGGAATTCTCCACTGACACCCAGTTTCTTGAAAAGGCACAAAAGATTGTTAAGATAATGTAAATTAAAAAGAACAGGTTTCTTTTATCCACAATAAAACTCGAAACTTTTATCATGACGTTAGAATCCTGTCCCTGTTCCTTAGTCTGGCTCACGTGACTGCCTCCTTCATCTCAGCAAAATACTATACTTTTCATATTCTCTTTTCTGCGAAGTTTGCAATTCTTCACTCCTGAATGCATAAGAACTGCAAACAATCTTAATAATTATATATCACCGTCCATAAAATAACAATATACAATTCCCCGCGAAAGTATATCTCTGAAAAAATATCGCTCAAAATAACCTATTTTTCTGCCCGAAAGTATATCCGACAGCAAGTGCGTAATCCGATCCGGACAACAACGTACATCCGCACGCAACAACTGCCGGCAGCATATGCTATATACGCCGCCGGCAGTCCTTACGTTTCATGCATTATTTTCATTCTGCTCTCAAATCCGTTCGAGATTCTGACTTCCATTGTCTGGTCGTCATATCCATTCGGGACTCCGACTTCCATTGTCTAGTCGTCATATCCATTCGGGTTATTGCTCTGCCATCTCCAGGAATCCGCGCACATCTCCTTGATGCCATACTGCGCTTCCCAGCCAAGCTCTCTTTTGGCTTTCTCCGCGTTGGAATAGCAGGTTGCGATATCGCCGGGTCTTCTGTCCTTAATCACATAAGGAATCTTCACGCCCGTAGCTTCCTCGAAATTCTTCACAATATCCAGTACGCTGTATCCGGTGCCCGTTCCAAGGTTGTAAATGCACAGTCCGGCTTTCTCTTCAATCTTCTTCAGCGCTTTCACATGGCCCACCGCCAGATCTACTACGTGGATATAATCGCGCACACCCGTGCCGTCCGGCGTATCGTAGTCGTTGCCGAACACGCCCAGCTCTTTCAGCTTGCCGACCGCTACCTGTGTAATGTAAGGCATCAGATTGTTCGGGATACCGTTCGGGTTCTCGCCGATCGTACCGCTCTTGTGGGCTCCGATGGGATTGAAATAACGAAGAAGAATCACATTCCATTCCGGATCAGCCTTCTGCATGTCAGACAGAATCTGCTCTAACATGGATTTCGTCCAGCCATAAGGGTTCGTACACTGTCCCTTCGGACACTCTTCTGTGATCGGAATGATCGCCGGATCACCATATACCGTCGCGGAGGAAGAGAATATGATGTTCTTCACGCCATGCTTGCGCATCACGTCTACCAACGTCAAAGTTCCCGCGATATTGTTCTCATAATATTCCCACGGTTTGGCTACGGACTCGCCTACCGCCTTCAGTCCCGCGAAGTGAATACAGGAATCGATCTGCTCTTTCGAAAACACTTCTTCCAGCGCTTCCCTATCCAGGATATCCGCCTTGTAAAATTTCACGGGCTTGCCGGTAATCTTCTCTACCCTCGCCAGAGACTTCTCGCTGGAATTCGCCAGATTGTCTACCACTACTACGTCATAACCTGCATTCTGTAACTCAACTACTGTGTGGGAGCCGATATAACCGGCGCCGCCTGTAACCAAAATTGCCATCTCAATACACCTTACCTTTCTCAATATGAATCTTCATTCCCGCTCGAAGCAGTTCCGGCGGCTTGTGAATATGTTAATCCCTCCAAGCCGTCTGTCTGTCTTTGTATTTCTTAGCTTATCCCAAGTTTACAACGTTTCCCGGATGCATTTCAATATGCGAATGTTATTCAAACCTGTCATTTTGTTATATATTCTTTTCCCATGCCACAGTGCTTCAATCCGGGGTTCTCTGTTCAAATGCGCCTCTGACATTCTACAGTTCGATATGATTTTCCAGGCACAGCGCTCTGGCACTTTCTACAGAATCGATGCCCGTCTTGTTCTTGATCGGCGCGAACTCATAATTTCTGACTACCTCATAGGGCAGACAGGAATCCAGCTCGTGAATCATATCGAGTACAAGCTGCTCGAACTTATAGCCGTTGGGCTCCTCCGGCTTCACAAGCTCTCCCTGCTCATTTAAATAAGGAATCTTCTTCTCCACGATATGAAGCGGCAGCCTGCGCGCCACGATCTCTTCCAGATCCCTGACCCTAAACAGATAATTCAGAATCACGCCGAAATTATAGGCCGGCTCTCCCTGCTCGTCCTTTGCGTCCATCAATTCCTGTGTCATTTCATAATATTCCACAATAGACGGTCTGCCGTCCTCGAGACACATCGCGCCCACCTTCTCGTCCGGCGCGTTCTTCTTCACCACCTTCGCGCCTACCGCGCTGCCCGTGGATATCGTCGCTCCCACAAAGCACGGATCCGCGATGCGCTGCAGGACATTGTCCACCGCGAAGACATTGAGCCATTCCACGCCCGCTTCTTTCATCCGGTCTGCCACGCCGCTCTTCATCATAGACAGAAACCACCCGCCGTTGCCATTGGGCGACGTGGATATTTTGTCCTTGGCCTCCAGATAGACTCTGCCCTGATAATCCGACGCGGGAGCCATATCCTGCATGAAGAAAGTCACATACTCCGGCTTATAGCCAAAGTAATCTTTTTCCTCAAAAAAAGCGACAGTCATGTCATGATTTTTGTCACTGGTCATAACACAGAGCGGTATCCAGGTCTGCGCCTGCCGCACCACTTCCAGCAGATTCTCCACCAGGCGCTGGAAAATAAACACTTCCTTCGTCAGACCGATATTGTAGACGCCCTTGGGCGCGTCAGAGCCAAGCCTGGTACCCATGCCGCCCGCCAGAAGCACCGCGCCCACCTTGCCTGCCCGGATAGCTTCCAGCCCGCACGCTGTAAACGCCTCCTTCTTCTCTTCGATTTCGGCAAGCTGCATCACCTTAATCGGCGCGATCTTTCCCCGGGGATTCAGCTCTTCCCTCTTTCCGCACAGGGACAGCACTTCAAAATCTGTCTGCTCAATCTGTGCAAGCAGCTTCTCCCGCTCCTGTTCATTCAATTCCTCATAATATTTCAGTACATGTAACTGCCCGTATTTCTCCAGCTTATCATATGCTTCCTGATATCCCATTCCGATTACCTTCCCTTTCCCCGCGGGCATTTCGCCGCTTTACGTTTAGTATATGTACATTTTAACATGAACACCCCCTGCCCTCAACGAAATTCACCGAAAATTTTTGTTTCTTTTTTTAAGAACCATGAGACAAAATAGGTTAAATATGATAAAATATGGGAGTATATATCTGTCTTTTATGGTAGATTTGAATAATATCTGGGGTAAATTGTGTTGCAACTGAACCAAACGGCTGCTCTAAGGGGCGGCGCCTGTCGGAGGATTCTATAGGAGGATTACATAAATGAAGAAAAGGAACACTGAGAAAAAGCCGGAAAATCATCAAAAACCAACGCACAACACGGTACCTGTCTACCGGAAGCTGGGCGTCAAGCTGATTGCTTCCTTTCTGATACCGATTCTGTTCATTATCGCCCTTGGCGTCGTATCCTACAGACAGGCTTCCAGAGCGATTATTACCAATTACGAGAGTTCCGTGGAACAGACTATGCACATGACCAACCAGTACCTGTCGCTGGCAATCGATACAGTCCGTTCCAATTATAAATCTTATCTGTCCGACGATGATCTGTCCAAATATTTCAAGGGCTTGATGGACAGCAGTGAAGGAAAGGGACTGGCCCTGAAATATACCAAGGAAGTCAGCAGAGACACCAACACCAACGACTTGATCTGCGATATTTCCTTTATTTCAGACGATCTGGTATCCATCACCTCCGCCGCGCCCACTACTTCCGCACCCTACACGGCTTATGCCGAGACGCCGGAGGGCGCTCTGGTCACCCTGAACCGTTCCAGTTACTATCTATTCGGCAACCAGTGCGATGCCGACGAAGCGCTGGGCGCGGACCCTTCCAAATATTCCCTGCGTCTTGCCAAGCATCTGACCAACGGCAGGGCAATTATGCTGATCGATTTCAGGCTGAATCTGGTCACGGATACGCTGGCTTCCTTAGATGCGGGCGAAGGCAGCTACGCCGCTTTCATCACGCAGGAAGGGACGGAATTGTATGCCGACGGCACTTCTGCTAAGGATGGGCTTTTCACCGGAACGGATTTCTACCAGGCCGCCGTAGAGAAGCAGGAAAGCGGCATGGAATATGTGAACTATAACGGAGACACTTACCTCTTTGTTTACTCTCCGATCACCAATATGTCCGCTATGATCTGCGCGCTGATCCCGGAGTCCACGATTCTGGCACAGGCGGCAAATATCAAAACGGCAGCCATGGTTCTTGCCATCGTCGCCGTAATCATTGCCACGCTGCTTGGCTGTATATTATCCGGTCATATTAACCATAATATCTCCCAGATATTAAAACAGCTCAAGCGAGTTTCCTCCGGCGATCTGACCATTCAACTGCAAACCAAAAGCAAGGATGAATTCCGTCTTCTGGCCGACGGCGTCAATTCCATGATCGACAGCATGAAGACGCTGATTACCAACGTCACGGATGCCGGCAATTCCCTGACACGGGCCGCCGGGCAGGTATCGGCTTCCTCCGATACCTTCCTGACAACATCCGCGGATATCCAGGGCGCCATTTTGGAAATCGAAAACGGCGTGACCCAGCTTGACGATAATTCCGCCGACTGTCTGGCGCAGATGGATTCGTTGTCCGGCAAGATAAACGACGTTACGAAAGATACCAACGAAATCACCGCCCTGACAGAGTCCACCGGCGTCTCTATCAGCACGGGAATTTCTTCTATGAATACGCTGACCGACAGCGCCAGAAAAACCTCGCGGATTACAGGAGAAGTCATCAACGCCATTGAGGCGCTGTCAGAGAAATCACGCTCCATCGTAGGAATCGTGGAAAGCATCAACAGCATTGCCCGGCAGACGAATCTTCTGTCCTTAAATGCCTCCATCGAGGCAGCCAGAGCAGGAGAGGCAGGACGCGGCTTCGCCGTAGTGGCCGAACAGATCAGACAGCTCGCAGACCAGTCTGCCGCTTCCGCCGGAGAAATCCAGAAAATCATAGACGATATTATTAAGAACACCGGAGAAGTCGTCTCCATCGCAAAGGATGCGGAAGCTACCGTGGAATTTCAGGAGCAGGCCGTATCGCAGACCACAGAATCTTTCCTGAATATGGATAAACAGATTCACGCTCTCTTAGATTCCGTGGCAGAGATTTCTTCCAATATGCGCAACATGGAAGACGCACGCAACACTACGCTAAACGCGATTGAAGGAATCTCGGCGATTTCCGCCCAGACAGCCGCCGGTTCTTCCAACGTAAACGCCACCGTCGATGCACAGCGCGAGGCCATCACCACTCTGGATGCCGCTGCGGGCGTCCTTCTAAAGCGTGCGGAAGAATTAACGGAATTATTGAAGCAGTTTACTATTTAAAGATACACAAGCAAAATATACCAGAGTATAATGGAAATCCTGAGAATATCTTATTCAAAGGATTTTCTGTTTAGGAGGAAATTATTATGAAAAAAAGAACACTGCCTATTTTTATGGCTGCGGCCATGCTCACCCTGAGCGCCTGCGGCCGGTCTGGTTCTGACAATAATGTCAACGATATCGCCACAGACAGCAGTCTGTCCGGCGCAGAAAACACCGACAATCCCGATTCGATTCAAGAAGGGGCAACAGACGCTGTGTCCGTCGGCAATACGCAGGAAGACAACAGTACTGCAGACAAGGAAACCGTCTCCGATTCTGACACAACTGTCAGTACACAGCCGACGAAGTTTTCCGTAATTTATGAGACAGCGTCAGACCAGATTACGGCTGACGACGGCACGGTGATTCTCGTCTCCTCTATTCAATATCCTACGGTAACCAGCGAGGATGCGCCGGATGTCGCCCAGAAAATAAACGATGACATGAGAGCCTTTCTGACTTCCTATTCTATGGATTCCGATATTGTCACCTGGGCAAAAGAAGATTACCAAAGCAGCCTCGGAGACGACGGCTGGACTTTTCAATCCTATTATAATGACACCTATGTCAAAACCACACGCATGGACGACGAAGTCATTTCCTTCGCAGTCACGCTCTACACGTATGCAGGCGGCGCTCACGGCAGTTCGATCAGCGTCGGACGAAACTACAACGCACAGACCGGAGAACAGATCGTCTTCGGCGATTTATCCGATGATATTGATACGTTCCGCAGCGCGGCGCTGGATTATCTGGTTAATCTGGCTGAATCTCCCGCTTACAGGAACCGCCTTTATCCCGAGACAGGAAGAGAGGATATCGAGAACGCCCTGTTTGCAGAAAACAAATGGTTCTTCACGAACTCAGGCATCAATTTCTTCAGCAATCCGTATGCCATCGGCCCCTACGCGGCCGGCAGCATCAACTTCACGCTTCCTTATGACGAAGCAGCCAATATGGGATTAAAGGAGACGTACGATTATCAGGGAAATTACACGCAGGAACGCTATTACACCTATGCTTACGACGAAAACGGCAATATGGAAGCCTCCGGCGACACAGAATACAGCTTCGATCTGAACGGGGACGGCGTACCGGAAGACATCGCTTTCTACGGCTATCTGTACTCAGAAGAAGGCTCTGCGATGTCTCTCTATATCAATGGCAGACAGTGGGGAGACGTCATTGACGCCCAGCTTGATCTGGCCGAAGGATATCTGGAAAGCACCTATGTGCTCTATGATCTGGATCCCGACGATCAGTTCGTTGAAATCGGCGTGCTCTACACCCTTTCCGGTTCTGCCGAAGACGGCGCCGAACCGCACACCTACTTCTTCCGCTATACGACGGAGGATGAACTGATTTATCTGGGCAATATCAAGGAAGCCGCTTCCTTCTGAATTCTCTGTGCCACCGCACCGGCTTCCTCAGGCCCACAGAACAATCTTGCGGAAGCTTCCCATGCCAGCTCTGTCACGGAAGCTTCCCGCAGGAAAGCGATCTCTTCCTGACCAAGCAGGTTTTCTCCCGAACCGGATACCCGCCTGCTGTTTGGAAACGCATTCTCATCATTGACGCAAACCGCATTCTGACCGCTTACACGAAGCGCATTCACAATATCATTGATCTTCTGAAAGTACCGCATCAGTTCTCTGAAATCCTGTATCCTGTCAATCACGCTGCCGCCATACGCCTGCCGCTCCAATTCACATACCGCAATAACCTGCATGGACAGCTTCAACTCTCCCGTAATGTCAGAGGCTTCCATCAGCACGTCCGGCCGTTTCTCGAGGCAGGAAAGCAGATACGCTTTCGCCCCGGCGATATCCTTTCCGGCGAAGTACGCCGCAAGGCGCTCCTTGATCTCCGCCGTTTCTCTCTTCTCGCCAGTCATGCCCACCTTGCACTCATACACCTTCAAGCCGTTCACTCTGGCCCATACCATAAGCAGGAATTCCGAAATAAAGCCATACACCCGCTTATGATAGTCATCATAGCCGGAGGCGTCAATCTTATCCTCCGCCTTCTCGAAAATGCCAAACAGCCACGCACAATAAGCGTCGTACACAGGCTTGGCACAGACCATCATATTGCCAAAATACGTCCCCTTCTCGTGAACAAGACGTTCAAAGGTCTCATAATATGCCGGTTCATGCTGTCTGATCACCTCTCCCACCGCGATCAGATCAAAGATATTGTAATCGCCGGCATACCCGTCGAAATAGGAAGCGTTCAGCTTCAGCTTCTTAGAAGCAATCATGTCATACCGGGAAAGAATCTCCTCATATTCCGCTCCGGTCAGTATTCTGCCCTCTTCCGTGCAGAAATATCTGCGGTAATGGCACACACCTACGTAGCCGGATGTCCTGAAATTCTTCCACACCCAGTAAACGCCTGTCAGTTCCCCGTAATAGCAGTTCTTAGCAGAAATACTGACGCCTGTGTCATCTCCCATATAACCCAAATCCTGAGCGCAGGCCCGGCCCACATGCAAAGGCACGTAGACCGGATCCTTCGGCGCCGGGAATTTCTTATGTGTCATGGCAAAAATTGTTACATCCAAGGTTAATGCCGCCTTTCTCTTACAAGGTATCCGCAGCAGCTTCTTCCACATGCTCCTGCTGTCCTTTCTGTCCATCCAGGATACCCGCCATCACCTTCCGCACGTGGAAGAATGCAGGAATCAGGAAGATATCCGCAAAGATCCACGCCAAAGGATTAGCGAAGCATACCGCCGTAAATCCGAAATAAGGCACCAGCATAAAGCCTGCCAGCCCTCTCGCCAGCATCTCGAAAGCGCCAGCAAAGACCGCCAGCTTGCTAAAGCCCATCCCCTGAATCAGGAAACGCACGATATTGACAAGGGCCAGCGGGAAGTAGAACAGCACGCTGATACGCAGGAATTTAATCGCGTCGCCTAAGATGGCTGTCTCGCCCGCATCCAGGAACAGCAGCAGCATCTTGTCTGCCGCCAGATAGACGATCACTACCGCAACCAGAGAATATACCAGTCCCAGCAGACTGCATGATTTCAGGCCCTGATCTACCCTGTCGAGCTTGCCCGCTCCCACATTCTGTCCGCCGTAAGTCGCCATCGTAGAGCCCATGGCGTCGAAGGGACACATGATGAGCATGGCAAGCTTGTTCGCCGCCGTCACCGCCGCCACCGCGTCGGAGCCGATGCTGTTCACCGCGCTTTGCAGGATAACGGAGCCAATCGCCGTGATGGAATACTGCAGTCCCATGGGAATACCCATATTACACAGCTTGGAGACAAAATCTCTGTTCCATTTCCACTCATCCCTTGATATTCTCAGAATCGTGTACTTCCTGCACATATAAACCAGGCAGCACAGCCCCGCAATCGCCTGAGACGCCACTGTGGCTGCCGCCGCGCCCGCAACGCCCATCGGAAATACGATAATCAGCAGCAAATCCAGGAAAATATTCAGAATCGCCGCCATCACCAGGAACACTACAGGCGTCCGGCTGTCTCCCAGCGAACGGATAATCGCCGCCGTCATATTATACAAAAACACCACCGGAATCCCGGCAAAAATAATCACAATATAATCATAAGAGCCGTCAATGATATTGGACGGTGTGCGCATGATCTGCAGAATCGGACGGCACAGCGCTACGACCGCCACCGTCATCACCACGGAGAAAAGCACTGACAGCCACACACCGTTGGCCACATATTTGCGCAGATTCACCTCATGCCCCGCGCCGAACTCCTGCGCAATCGGAATCGCGAAGCCGTTGCAGACTCCCATACAGAAGCCGATGATCAGGAAATTGACGGAGCCCGTCGCCCCTACGGCAGCGAGCGCGTCCACGCCCAGATACTGCCCTACGATCACGGCATCTACCATACTGTAGAACTGCTGAAACAGCAGACCGAACAAAAGCGGTACGGCAAACCCCAGAATCAGCTTCATGGGACTGCCCTTTGTCATATCTTTTTCCATAATTATTCCTCCCAAACGTTATATAACGTTACCTGAAATATCCAAGCCTGAGAGACAGCGCAATCTGACATAAATTCCTTTTCTCAGACTCTCAGACAGGTGTATAATATTATTATGAAGAAACTACTACAGTTGCACGACAAAGTAAAATTTCACAGATACCGGGACGATATCGTCCTGAACGCTTCCCGCTGCCGTTCCTACACAGAAGCCTTCGGCAATCTCTTAGACGCTTTCCAGAAGGAGATAAACGCCGCCGCCCAGACGCCTCTTATGGAGCGGAACCGCAGCCAGAAGATGCTGACGGAAGCGGAAAACCGCTGTTTCATGATCGACGCCAGACACAAACTGTCTCTGCTTGGAGAGCTGGGAGAGCTTTACCGGAGCACGGGCGATTATGAGACAGAACAGCGAATCCGTATTCTGATGGCGCAGTTAGAAGGCGTTTTAAGCAGTATCCACGAATACATTGTCTATGGAACCATCGGCTTCCTCCTGCGCTATCCCTCAGACGATACCCTCACACCTGTGAGAATGGTGTGGAAGGGCACCGACTATATCGCCGTTACTGCGCAAGCGCCTCCGCAAGCGTCTCAAGCGCAGCGGAAGAATCCGCGTTCAGAGTAGATTTCACCGTTACCACGGGCTCCACAAGCGTGATTTCCTTCAGGCCGGACATGATATCCTTCATTTGTCTGCCCGCTGTCGGCGCCCAGCTTCCATTCTCGATGAATCCCACGGTGCGTTTCTGGTAGTTTTTGGATTTCAATATATTTAAGAAGCTCTCCATGCAGGGGAACAGTCCCGCGTCATAGGTTGCCGACGCCAGCACCAGCCTGTCATAACGGAACGCGTCCTCGATGACCTCCGCCATATCCTCTCTTGCCAGATCGGCTACCACTACCTTCGGCACGCCCCTGGCCCGCAGCAGTTCCGCCAGCTTCTGTGCCGCTTCCATGGTATTGCCGTGAATAGACGCGCAGGCAATGAGCACGCCCTCATCCTCCGGTGTATAGCTGCTCCATGTATTGTATTTGTCGATGTAGTAGCTTATATTTTCCTGTAAAACGGGACCATGCAAAGGACAAATAGTCCGGATGTCAAGGGCAGCCGCCTTTTTCAGAAGCATCTGTACCTGCACGCCATATTTTCCTACGATATTGAAGTAATATCTTCTCGCCTCACAGGCCCAGTCTTCCTCCGTATCCAGCGCGCCGAACTTACCGAAGCCGTCCGCTGAGAACAACACCTTCTCGCTCTTCTCATAGCTCATCATAACCTCCGGCCAGTGCACCATAGGAGCCATCACGAAAGTAAGCGTATGGCTTCCCAGATTCAGTTCGTCGCCTTCCTTGACAGCGATGCATCTGTCGTTCATATCCAGGGTAAAAAACTGCGGCAGCATACTCTGTGCTTTCGCGCTGAGCACAAGCTGCGCCTGCGGATATTTCTCCATAAAACGCTGCACATTACCGGAATGATCCGGCTCCAAGTGCTGTACCACCAGATAATCAGGCTCTCTTGCTCCGAACGTCTCGTCCAGATTGGCAAACCATTCCTCCGAAGCCCTGGCATCCACGCTGTCCATTACGGCAATCTTCGCATCCATGATCACATATGAATTGTAGGACACGCCGTTTGGAACCACATACTGGCTCTCAAACAGATCGATCGATCTGTCGTCCACACCCACATATTTTACAGCGTCTGAAATCATTGTCTTTTGCATGCTTACGTACCTTCCTTTTCCTGATTCATATACTTATACTTTAACGCATGGTATATTCTATCACGAAACTCTCTATACCAAAAGCCCCAAACATCGAAATGTCTGGGGACTTTTGAAGAGAATTATGATAATGAAAAGAATGATACTGTCTTATTTTGCGAGACGAATCACATTCCAGCTCTTTTTCTCAAATACCGCTGTCATGACGCCGCCGTCCACTTTGGAATTACCGCCCGTCTTCGGCGCTACGGTATCGGGATGCTCTTCTGTATTCACAGCTTTCAAATCGTCGCACTGCATAACGATATGTTCCTTTACCGCATAATCCTGATACTGTCTTAAATCCAGAGTGACTTCCATATCCTCTTCAAGATCCTTGTTCACCGCAAATACAACCAATTCTTCTTTCTCCGCATTGTCGATTACAACACAGTCAAGATAAGGCGCTTCTCCATACTGCTTCGCCTCGTATACGGGAGATTTCACGATGGTGTTGAGCACCGTGCCCTGTCCCAGCGTAGCGGCGTGCATATAAGGATAGAAAATCGTCTGTCTCCATGCGCCGGTGTCGGAGGTCATAATCGGCGCGATTACATTCACAAGCTGCGCCAGACAACCGATTTTCACACGGTCCGCATGACGAAGCAGCGTAATTAACATGCTGCCCACTAACAAAGCGTCCTCAAAGTTGTAAAGGTCCTCTAACTGATGAGGTTTCTGCACCCATTTCTCTAATTTCTCATCCGCCTCGTTGGAATGATACCATACGTTCCACTCGTCAAAGGAGATGTTGATGTTCTTCTTACCATGGTGTTTTCCTTTGACATAATCGCAGATCGAAACCACTGTGGAAATAAACTGGTCCATATCCACGCTGCTTGCCAGGAAATTAGCGGAATCATTGTCTCTGTTGCCGTAGTACTGGTGCATGGATACATAGTCAACCGTATCGTAGCACTCGTCCAGAACGGTTGCTTCCCACTCGCCGAAGGTAGGCATATGGGAGTTGGAGCTTCCGCAGGCTACCAGTTCGATGGAAGGGTCAAGCACCTTCATGACCTTACCTGTCTCATTGGCGATTCTGCCGTATTCCGCCGCAGTCTTATGACCAATCTGCCAGGGGCCGTCCATCTCATTGCCCAGACACCATGTCTTAATATTATGGGGTTCTGCATAACCATGCGCCTTACGCAGATCGCTCATCCGGGTACCGCCCTTGAAGTTGCAGTATTCCAGCAGTTCCTTGGCTTCCTGAATGCCTCTCGTACCGAGATTGACCGCCATCATAATGTCCGTGCCCGCTTTCTTAGACCAGTCAACGAACTCATTTAACCCAAACTGATTGGACTCGATTACCTGCCACGCGATATCCACCTGTGCCGGTCTCTGTTCCTTAGGTCCTACGCCGTCCTCCCATTTGTAGCCGGATACGAAGTTACCGCCGGGATAACGCACGATCGGCACGCCGCTCTCTTTCACCAGTTCCAGCGTATCCTTGCGGAAGCCCTGCTCGTCCGCGAATCTGCTCTCCGGCTGGTAGATGCCTTCGTAAACCGCTCTTCCAAGGTGCTCGATAAAAGAACCATAGATTCTCTTATCAATCGCACTTACAATATAATCCTTGTCAATAATAACCTGTGATTTCTTCATGCTGCATTTCCTCCATACATTTATCATAGTTGATGTGATTCTTATTTTAGCAGAGCCGGACATTTTATCTATATCTTTTCTTCCGTTTTATTTGACTTTTTTTCCGATGTGAGATAGAGTGTCAGAAAAGGAGGGTTCCGCATGTTTCACATCAGCTACTGCGACTACAACCGCTCCAACCCGGACGGCGACAGAATCGACCGTCCGGAGGGCAGCGGAGATTATCTGTTTCTGTATTTTATGACGCCCATGAAAGTACAGCTTGGCACTGAGAACGTCCTCGCCAGGGAAGGGGCTTTTCTGCTCTATTCGCCGGGCTATCCGCAGATTTATCAGGCAGTCAGGAAATTCAAGAACAGCTTTATTCACTTCTCCAGCGAAAGCGGACGCTTCCTGCTGGAATATGATATCCCCGTAAACCAGATTGTCTATCTGTCCAATCCGGGCGCTATGAATGAGCTTATGAAAAATATTTATGTGGAAAATGTTACGAAGATGGACTATTATGCGGAGCAGAGCGACAAGCTGATGCATCAGTTGTTTATCCTTTTTTCCAGACAATATCACGCCTACGGTGCACAGAACATACCGCCGAATGTACTTTATCCGCAGTTTCAGAAAGCCCGCATCGAAATACTGACCCACATCGACCGGGACTGGAACTCCGAGAATATGGCGGCGCTCACCAATCTGGGCACCAGCCAGTTCTACAGCTACTATAAGCTGTTCTTCAACCGCTCGCCCAAGGCGGAACTCTTAGACGCCCGCATCGAGAGAGCGAAATATCTGCTGAAGGTAGAATCCCTCTCCGTCACGCAGACCGCCGCCCTGTCCGGCTTCGACAATCTGTCACATTTTACGAGATATTTCAAGAAGGTGTGCGGCATGACGCCCTCTGCGTATGCGGAAAGCTGAGGACAGATACTTCTAAGGGTGGATATTTCTGAGGACAGATACGGCTGAAGGCGGACACGATTGAGGGCGGATACGCTCAGGTTTCCCTGCAGAAGATATACCGACATACAATTCAGGGGAGCCTGTGACTTACACAAATCACACGCTCCCCTAATTATAACCGTCCGCTTTCTGACAGTTCTTATTCTATTCCCGCAGGCAGCAGGCCAAGCGGCCGCTCTTGCGCGGATATCCGGCGGCCGCCGCAGAGCCTTACGAATCTCCCGGACCCGAAATCATCCTACAGGAAAATATATTTGCACACGAACAGTACAGCCAGCACGTACATAAGCGGCGTAATCTTCTTCGCCTTACCGCATACCAGATTAATCACCACATAAGAGATAACGCCCACTGCGATGCCCTCGGAGATACTGTACATAAGCGGCATAGCAAGCAGACACAGGTAAGCCGGAATCGCTTCCGTCATATCGTTGAAATCGATGTCCACTACCGCCGTAATCATTAAGAAGCCTACGAACAGAAGCGCCGGAGCCGTTGCGAAGCCCGGAATCGTTATGAAAATCGGTGCAAAGAAGATAGACAGTAAGAACAGGAAGCCTGTCACAACGGAGGCAAGGCCTGTTCTGCCGCCCTCGGATACGCCTGCGGAGCTTTCCACAAAGGTTGTAGTGGTGGAAGTGCCGAGTACCGCGCCTGCGCTGGTTGCGATAGCGTCTGCAAGAAGCGCCTGCTTGATACGGGGCAGCTTGCCTTCCTTGTCAAGCATATTCGCCTTGTTGGCACAGCCGATCAAGGTTCCTAACGTATCAAAAACGTCTACAAATAAGAATGCGAAAATAATAACAATAAAGTCCACAATCCTGATCGCGCCGAAATCAGCCTTAAAGCACTGTCCGAAGGTTAAGCCGATTGCGCCCAGACTGAAATTGCTCCAGGACGGAATCAGAGAATAATAGCCCGCGTCCGGCGCTACCGTGTAAATGCCTGTCAACTGACAGAGAATACCCAGAATCCATGTGGCGAAAATGCCGATCAGAATAGAACCCTTCACGCCTTTGATGTACAGAATGGCGATCAGGAAGGTACCGATGACAGCCAGCAGCGCGCTGATGCCTGCCGTATGGAAATTCTCCGTAAAATCAATTACTGTTACCAGCGTGGAATCGGAATTAACTACGATTCCCGCATTCTGGAAGCCGATAAAAGCGATAAACAGGCCGATACCTACGGATACGCCTTTCTTAAGCTGCATCGGAATCGCGTTGAAAATCGCCTCGCGCACATTCGTGACGGACAGGACGATGAAGATAAGACCTTCCACAAATACCGCCAGCAGAGCTATCTGCCAGGAATAGCCCATAGAACCGCACACCGTATAGGCGAAATACGCGTTCAGTCCGAGTCCCGGCGCCAGGGCGAAGGGGTAATTGGCAAGTAACGCCATAGCAAGGGTTCCGATAAAGGAAGCCAGTGCCGTCGCCATCAGAATCGCCTGACTGTCCATGCCGGAAGCGGACAGAATCGACGGATTGACCGCCAGAATGTACGCCATCGTCATAAAGGTGGTGACGCCGGCAACCACTTCGGTTCTGATGTCTGTGTTGTTCTCCTTGAGTTTAAACAGTTTCTCTAACATCACATTTCTCTCCTTTTCTCATAAGCTTGTCAACTTATTTATTTGCCTTCATAGATGATGACACTGTCCACGTCGTAGTTTTTCAGGCGTTCCCTGCCCTTCAACCCGGCAAGCTCCATTAAGAAGATTACCTTCACTACTTCGCCGCCCAGCTCTTCAATCATCTGAATGCTCGCTTCAATCGTTCCGCCCGTGGCGATCAGGTCGTCTACCACGACCACCTTCTGTCCCGGCTTAATGGAATCCTTATGCATCTCCACCACCGCGCTTCCGTATTCCAGATCATATTCCTTGGAAATCGTCTCCATGGGCAGCTTCCCCTTCTTGCGCACAGGCACAAACGCCTTGTGCATGGAATAGGCAATGGGCACGCCGAACATAAACCCTCTCGACTCCGTTCCGACCACCACGTCGAAATCCACGTCCTTCAGAAAATCCTTCATCGAATCGATTGCAAGCGCAAGTCCGTCCGCGTCCTGCAGCACGCTGGTGATGTCTCTGAAAACAATGCCCTTCTCCGGGAAATCCGGAATACTGCGCACATAATCCTCTACCTTCTTCATATGTATCTATCCCTCCGTACATCATACTTAACAGGCCGCCTTCATCGCCGCCGCGCCTGTCCCAATGGGGTTATTATACCATAGTTCACGGGAAAAGAGAAACAGGAAACACAAAAAAGAAAATTATAAATTGATATATTTACAAATCATCAGATATGATAGTATTCTATATGTACTGCCGCAAATATTTCATCCGAAAACAAAACATACATTATTCATAACAGGAGGCAAACATGAGCAAAGCAATTCCGTCTGCCAAAGACAGATTTTATCCGCAAATTATCAAACTGGTGATTCCCATCGTGGTTCAGAACCTCTTAAGCGCCGCGGTCAATTCCGCCGACGTGGTGATGTTAAACTATGTGGGGCAATCCTCCATCTCCGCCGTTTCCCTTGCCGCCAACTATGCCGGCGTCCTTTTCATGGTCTATTACGGTCTGGGAACGGGCGCTTCCATGCTGAGCGCGCAGTATTGGGGCAAGAAGGATTTACAGGCAATCCGCGTTATAGAGGGCATTGCGATGCGTTTCTCCATTCTGATTTCCTTATGCTTCTCGGCTTTTGCCTTCTTTGCGCCGGAGCTGATGATGAAGCTTTTTACCAATGATGCGGAACTGATTGCCATCGGTGCAGGCTATCTGCGGGTTATGGCGCTGACCTATCTGTGCTGGGGCGTTATCGAGATCTACCTGTCCGTTCTGCGAAGCATCGGCAGGGTAAATGTCTCCATGATATTGAATATACTGGCTTTCACCTTGAATATTTTCTTAAACGCGGTGTTTATCTTCGGGCTTTTCGGCGCGCCGAAGCTGGGTGCGGTGGGCGTTGCCATCGCTACGGCCTCCTCCCGTGCCATAGAACTGGCAGGCTGTATTCTGGTATCGCTGTTTAGTAAAGACGTGAAATTAAAGCTTTCCTATATGTTGATCCGCAACAAACCGCTGTTCCAGGACTTCCTGAAGCTTTCCCTGCCGGCGCTTGGCAACGATGTGTCCTGGAGCGTCGCTTTCTCCATGTATTCGGTCATCCTGGGGCATCTGGGAACCGATGCGGTAGCGGCCAACTCTCTTGTAGTCGTGGTACGCAACTTCGGCACGGTGCTCTGCTTCGGCACGGCCAGCGCAGGCGGCATCCTCTTAGGAAACGTCATGGGAGAAAACGATCTGGAGCGGGCCAAAGTCTACGCTTCCAACATTCTGAAACTCACCGTCATCACCGGAGCCATCGGCGGCGTGCTGGTGCTGATTGCCACGCCCTTTGTGCTGCATTTCGCCTCCCTGTCAGATACCGCTATGCATTATCTGAAATATATGCTCTTTATCAACAGCTATTACATCATGGGCTCCGCCGTAAACACCACCCTGATTGCGGGCGTATTCCGCGCCGGCGGCGACAGCCGCTTCGGCCTGATCTGCGATACGGTGGACATGTGGTGCTACGCGGTGCCCCTCGGCTTTATCGCGGCGTTTGTATTTAAGCTTCCCGTCCTGGTTGTGTATTTCCTGCTGTGCACTGATGAATTTGTGAAATGGCCCTGGGTCATCAGGCATTACCGCAGCCGGAAATGGCTCAGAAACATCACGCGCGAAAACCTGTTTGCGGAGGAAAAGGCATAATGCAGTACTATCTGGCTCCCATGGAGGGCATCACCACTTACATATACCGCAACGCCTACGCCAAATATTTCGGTCATATAGACAAATATTTTACACCTTTTATCGCGAGCAAAAAGATGAATACAAGAGAGGTGCGGGATATTTTGCCGGAAAATAATGAAGGGATTGAAGTAGTTCCTCAGATATTGACCAATAGAGTCGATGATTTTCTTGCCATAGCAGAGAAAATCGCTTCCTATGGGTATCAGACCGTAAATCTGAATCTTGGCTGCCCTTCCGGCACGGTTACCGCCAAGAAGCGGGGAGCAGGGTTCTTAAGCGTCCCGGACGAACTGGACGCTTTTCTCTATGAAATATATGAGAAATGCCCCTTACGCATCTCGATCAAGACGAGATTAGGCATTTACGACTTAGAAGAGTGGGATGATCTGCTGGATATCTATGCCAAATATCCTATAGATGAACTTATCATCCACACACGTTTGCAGAAGGAATTCTATGCAGGAAAGACTCACCCGGAGGCTTATGCTCTGGCACAGAGCAGACTGTGCAACAATGCCCAAGCAAATCTGCCGTCCGCCGCAGACCAGCCCCACGATGCCGCAGCCTGCGCTTCTGCCGTCTGCGATACGCTCCGGCAGACAGCGGATACCGCGTCAACAGCCAGGAATTCATTGCCTGCTTCTGTATACGACAGTCCTTTACGTCTATGCTATAATGGGGATATCATTTCTGCCGAAAGCCTTCATACCCTGACTCTGGAACTGTCTTCTCTGCGTCAGAATGCACCCGATGCCATCATGCTCGGCAGAGGCATTATCCGCAATCCGGGATTAGCAGGACAACTAAAGATACAAGAGAATACTGCTGGAACCGAAGCCTGCTCTTTGACTGCAGGCGTATATGACATAAGTGTCAGAAACACTTCCATCTGTGAAACCGGCGCGGATGTCCAGCGTGCAGGTGTGAAGCAACTCTGGCTTGATTTTCACAATGAAATACTGGAAGGCTACAGACAAATTATGTCCGGAGACCTTCCGATCTTGTTCAAGATGAAAGATATCTGGACATATATGAGCCAGAGCTTTACCAGCTCTGAGAATTATTTGAAGAAAATACGGAAAGCGGAGCGCATTACTGATTATATGATCGCTGTGAATGCGCTGTTCCGGGAACAGGAGATTATTTCAGAATAATATTTTCAACCTACCCTTCCGTATATCTTGTAAGGAACTGCTTCGTTCTCTCTTCTCTCGGATTATCGATGACCTGTCTGGGATCGCCCTGCTCCACGATAACGCCGTCGTCCATGAAAATAATCTGATCCGCCACATCCCTGGCAAACGCCATCTCATGCGTGACGATAATCATCGTCGTCTTCTGCTCCGCCAGTCCTCTGATAACCTTCAGCACCTCGCCTGTCAGTTCCGGGTCTAAGGCAGAAGTCGGTTCGTCGAAGCACAGGATGTCAGGGCTTAAGGCAAGCGCACGCGCGATCGCCACCCGCTGCTGCTGTCCGCCGGACAACTGGTGCGGATAATGGTCCATCCGGTCCTGCAAGCCCATCTGATCTAACAGCGCCTTGCCCCTCGTCTCGATTTCCGCCAGAATTTCCTTCTTATTCTGCTTGTAATCCGTCCGTTCCTTCGCCAGAAGCTGCGCGGCTAACATCACGTTTTCCAGTGCCGTATACTGGGGGAATAAATGAAAGGACTGGAACACCATGCCGAAATGCAGTCTCTTTTTGCGCAAATCCTTCTCATGCTGCTTAAGCGGCACAGACGCGTCAAACAACGTCTCTCCCTTCACCGCAATAGAACCCTGATTGGGCGTCTCCAGAAAGTTCAGGCAGCGCAAAAGCGTTGTCTTGCCAGAGCCGGAAGAACCGATGATCGCCAGCGCATTGCCTTCTTCCAGAGAAAAGCTCACATCCTTAAGCACCTGGGTGGAACCGAAATGCTTCTCAATATTCTTCACTTCCAAAATCGCCATTTCCGTTCCCTCCCTATCTGAAATAATCAAGCCTGCGCTCGATATAATTAAACAACAATGTCAGAATACCGACAAACGCCAGATAAAATACACCCGTATAGAACAACGGCCATGTCAGGCCATCGCTTTTCATAAAGGAATACCCCGCAAAGGTAAGCTCGTAAGCCGCTATGATACGCGCCAGGGACGTATCCTTCACCAGCGTAATGATCTCGTTGGACATGGGCGGCACTACTCTTTTTACCATCTGTAACAGAGTAACCTTAAAGAAGATCTGACTCTTCGTCATACCGAGCACTTCACCGGCCTCCCGCTGTCCCACAGGCACGCCCTCGATACCGCCCCGGAAAATAACGGAGAAATAACAGGCATAGTTAATGCTGAACGCCACCACCGTAGCCGTAATACGCCCTGTCTCATTACCGCTCCAGATATTGTGTCCTAGCCAAAGTCCCGGGCCATAGAAAATAATAATAAGCTGCAGCATCAGCGGCGTACCCCGTATCACCCAAACGAGCACGTCCACCAGATAACGCAGAGGCTTAAACCTGCTCATAGCGCCGAACGCGATAATAAGCCCCAGCGGCAGCGCAATCAGAAGCGTGAAAATAAAAATCCGGAAGGTAGTGAGCAAACCACCCAGCAACGATTGTGTAACTGTCCAAAACATACCAATAACCATACCTTTCAAATAATAAAAACCTTCTCCCAGCGCTTTCCTGTTAAGATACAAAAGTTCCAAGGCAGAAAAGCCCTGCCTCAGAACTTCATGCTTTCCTAACTATTCGTTACCTTTAGTTCGCCGGAACTACGATAACCTGCGCATTGTTGCAGTATGCGTTGGTACACTCCATCGCTTCCCTTGTCTCATCCGTCAATGTCATACCGTTCCATACCACATCGATATTCTTAGAATCAAGCTCCATGATCTTATTGTCCCAGTCGATTTCCACGAACTGCGCTTCCACGCCTAACTTCTCCGCTACCACGCGCGCCATATCCGCATCGAAGCCGATCCACTCGCCGTTATCATCCTTGTAATCCATCGGAGCGAAATCTGTGATGCCCACGATCAGCGTACCTTTGTCCTGAATGTAAGCCACATCGCTGTCCGTCTCGGAAGCCGCATACTCAGACGCCGCCTGCTCCACCAGCGCTTCCTGCACGCCGTAAGTGGTAGCGGTCTCCTCCATGGAACCGTCCGCATAGCTTTCCGCAAATACGGCATTGATATAAGAAGCAAGATCAGAGCCTTTCCGGCAGCCTACGCCGTACTCTTCTGTCGTCAGTTCAGTTGTATGTGTCAGATTGGGATAGCTGGTACCCTCTCCGATCATTGCGCCAGCCATCAAAAGGTCAATGATTGCCGCGTCAGATGTACCGGAAGCCACTTCCATCAGCGCATCTGCCTGAGATGCTACTACATTCGTCTGGAAGCCATTGTCATTCGCTGCCGCTTCTCCTGCGGAACCAGCCTCTACCGCATAGACAAGGTCTGCATCCGCTGCCTGCGTTTCTTCAGCCGTCTCTGCGGCTGCCTCATCCGTACCCTCCGTTGTTTCTTCTGCCGCTTCTTCTGTTGTTTCTGCGGTTGTCTGCGCCGTATTGTCCGCCGCGCTGCCGCATCCGGTCAGCAGTGTTCCCAGAGTCAGAGACAGTGCTGCCATAAGTGCCAGTTTCTTTTTCATAAATAAATCCTTCCTTTCCTCAGCCCTGCACCGTTCGCTTTCGCATGGCTCTCTCGCCGCGCGTCAGAATACACTTCACAGGGCAATTGCGTGTATTTTTGAACTCTGTTTCACATTTTATCATAGTAACAGAGTAAAGTAAATGATAAGATGAAGGAAATTTAGTGAACGCAACAAAAAAAGAGTATCCGCTACAGATACTCTCTCATGTCCTTAATTAAAGTTTCTTCCGCCTGAATCGTTTCCTCTGCCAGTTTCTTAGCTTTCTCATCCGCCGCCTGATACTGGTGCAGATAACGATAAAGCGTTTTTACGCCCATGTTACATCCGTCGGTAATTAAGTCCGCCACTACCCGGTCGGATTCCTCGCCGCCCAGCTTGACGTTGGTCTTCATCCACGACATCAGCTTCGCCATCGCCGCAGGCTCTTTGCCGTCGTCATGGCATTCTCGCAGATACTCGTGAGTCTTACTTCCGAGTTTGCAATGCGTATCCTTGCTCTGCCTAAGCAACCGCTCCAGCGTACTGTTCTGCACGTGTTCCATCACCTCGTCCAGAGAGGAAATTCCCATCTTAATGCCTGCGTTGCACTCCCGCAGCAGCTTGATTGTATCGTCTTCCATAGCCTGTCTCCTTTTCCTGATATTCCTTTGCTGTTTCAGGTATTAGTATGACAATAAGAAAGCGAAATTATACTGTCTTCGCGGGCGCATGCTCTATCTTATGCTTATCCGCATAGCCTGAAAGAATCAAAGTCAGCGCGCCATCGCCCGTTACGTTGCATGCCGTGCCGAAGCTGTCCTGCAATGCGAAAATCGTAAGCATCAGCGCGAGTCCATCCTCGCCGAAGCCAAGCACACCGCTGATCAGCCCCAGAGATGCCACCACTGTACCGCCCGGTACACCCGGCGCACCGATAGCGAAGATACCAAGCAACACGCAGAACAATACCATGGTTCCAAGGGACGGGATACTGCCGTAGAGAATCCTGGATACTGTCATCACGAAGAATACCTCCGTCAGCACGGAACCGCACAGATGAATATTGGCAAAAAGCGGAATACCGAAATCCACCATATCCTCTCTTAAAGGCGGCACAGATTTCTTCGCACAGCGAAGCGCCACCGCCAGCGTTGCGGCAGAAGACATGGTTCCCACCGCCGTCAGATAAGCCGGCCCGTAATTTTTCACAATATCAATGGGATTCTTCTTCGAGTACAGCCCCGCGATTCCGTATAAAACAGCCATCCAGATATAATGGCCGACCAATACGATCACGATGATCTCTATGAATACCGGAAACTGCTTCGTAATAGTCCCTTCATACGATAAGGAGCAGAAGGTAAAGCCGATAAAAATCGGCAGAATCGGGATCACCAGCTTCGTCACGATAAGCAGAATCATCTTCTGAAACTCATCCAGAATAGCCGTAATCACAGACGCCTTTACCGCCACCGCCACCATTAATATTTTGGACGCATTGCTTCCCAGCTTCGTAATCGAAGGTGCGATAAAGCCGATGATAATCAGCGGTACGCAGAATACAATCACCTGGTTTAGTATGTACTTCACCGTTACGACTACGTTCATAACGCTTTCATTTGCAATCTGCCCGGCTAAAATGCCCAGCACAACACCGAGAAGCAGCCGGAAAGGCAGACTGTTTAATAGTTTCTTCATTGAAATCCTCCATTTCTGCTCAGCCGGTAAAATGCCGTTTCTATTATCATATGCAGATATACTGACAAAGACACTACGGCAAAGCTTTTGTCAGTATATCATAAAGCAGGCTGCTTAAAAGCATCCATTAAATACCCGCTGTCTGCTTCCCCTCAGGTGCCTGGACGTTTGCCGCCGGATTCTTGTTCGTCTCGCTGTATTCCTGATAGACATCCTTCAGATGATTATAAACCAGTGTGCTCTTCTCATTACCAAGCACCTTCATGATCGAATTGTGGAATTCCTGCTTGCTCTTGCTGTTGATAATCGCCTTGTAAATCGTAGAGTAAGTTCCTGCGCTCACGCCGTCTTCCTTCACGGCTGTCCGTACCTTCTTGCGGTATGATTCCGACAGTCCTGCCGTCTTCTGTACACCGCTCTTTTTCGTCTTCTTCACCGGCTTACTCTCGGTGCCGGGCTGGATGCACTCCTGACGTGCAATCTTGATATTCCTGCCCTTCCAGAAATCCACCACGCTATCGAAGCCCTGATCCTTGCTGATGATATAGACTGTGTCCGTCTCTCCTTTGCCGATTAGATACCCAAGCTGCGTCGTCAACTGGAAATCCAGATAGTTCTTGCCCGTTTTATGCGTCTCGATAAATTCAATTCTCGCCCTGGAATTCATCATCTCCACATGACGCTCAAAGGGGATTGACTTCACCTGGTCGCTGTAGAAAATAATCACGTGATCATCTCCCGACAGCGTCCTGATTCCCTCCAGCCCGTCAGCATGTACGTTTTCATAATCCAATAAATAGGTTGCCATTTGTAAACTCCTTGCCTTTTGCGTAATATACTGCAAAAAAATACTTATATCGCATTATAATGAAGATCTGTCCTTTTTATAATATAACTTTCTACTGCGGTAAGTCAACACAGACAAGCTTCCGGCTGCTGATTACTAACTGTCGACTGCCAACCGTCGACTGCCGGCTATTGACGGCGAGAAATTCTGATTGCCGCGTCAAGTCGGTATCCAGAGGCAAACTGCAGCGGATTGCTCCTGGCCCGGATAAGAAAAACCCCGGAAGTCATATGACCGCCGGAGTCTTTTGGGTTCTGTATTATTTCCGCAAAGCCTGAAGCCTGCCTCAAAGCTGCCTCTTATTCTTCAGCAGCCGCCTCTGTATACTGTACGCCCAGCTCGGAGATAGTGCCGTCCGCAAGTTTCGCTTCGATAGCCGCATTAATCATGTCAAGCAGCTCCGTATTGCCCTTCTGTACGGCAATGGCGTATTCCTCGGATTCAAATGCGTCGGGATCTTCCACAATCTTTAAGCCT
This sequence comes from Lachnospiraceae bacterium, assembly GCA_017626325.1. Classification (GTDB taxonomy): domain Bacteria; phylum Bacillota; class Clostridia; order Lachnospirales; family Lachnospiraceae; genus UBA3282. The sequence continues at coordinate 42,849 of JAGAIZ010000067.1, forward strand.
TCGTTGTCGCCTACATACTTCGCAGCGGTTGCGGAGTCAATTACGACTACGTCACACTTGCCGTTTACAAGCTCCATAACTGCCTCTGTACCCTTCTTGAAAGCCTCATAAGGATATCCCATATCCTGAACGCATACCTCGCCGGTGTAGCCCTGTACTACGCAGATCTTCTTATCAGCCATATCTGCTGCCGCAGCGATATCAGAATCTTCTTTCACGATCATAACCTGTGTTGCCGTATAGTAAGGGATAGAGAAGTCTACTGCTTCCGCTCTCTCATCTGTCACGGTCATACCCGCGATAACCGCGTCAATCTGACCATTCTGCAGCGCTACCAACAGGGAGTCAAACTCCATATTCTCAATAGCGGCCGTCATGCCGTTCTCCTCAGCAATCTGCTTCGCGATCGCCATATCGATACCGTCGAACTCGCCGATAACGCCGTTTGCCGTCACGTACTCAAAAGGCGGGAACTCCGCGTTCGTACCGAAAGTAAGCGTACCGCCTTCTGCGGGTGCTGCTGTCTCTTCCGCCGCTTCCTCTGTGTCTGCGTCGGCTGTCGTATCCGCCGCCTCTGCTTCCGTGTCTGCCGCTGTCTCGTCTGCTGCTTCTGTAGTCTCCACTGCAGCGTCGCTTGCTGCTTCGTCCGCACTGCTGCCGCATGCTACGAGTGTACAAGCCATCATAGCCATAGCGAGAATCAGCGCCAATACCTTTGTTGCTTTTTTCATAATAATATCCTCCTTCATATTTGCCAGCCGCCTACCTGCTGACTGACATAATTGTGTATCATAAGCCGTTCTCCTGTGTCAGATCCCGGCATAATACCGTATTTCTCCCTATTTCTGTTATGTTCCATCCGCGCTTATGCATAATCATCCTTTGCGCCCTGCCGCTTATCGGCCGCATCACCGCAATTATAATACCTTGCTTAAGAAATTCTTCGTCCTCTCGTTCTGAGGATTGCCAAAGACCTCCTCCGGCGTACCGCTCTCCATCACGACGCCCTGGTCGATGAAAAGCACCCTCGAAGCCACTTCTCGGGCAAAACCCATCTCATGTGTTACAATCACCATAGTCATACCGGACTTCGCTAAATCTTTCATAACGTCCAGCACCTCACCGACCATTTCCGGGTCAAGAGCGGATGTAGGCTCATCGAACAGCATAATCTCCGGATCCATGGCAAGCGCTCTGGCAATCGCCACACGCTGCTTCTGTCCGCCGGAAAGCTGTGCCGGATAGGCGTTCGCCTTCTCCGAAAGATTGACACGGGCTAACAATTCTTCGCCCTTCTTTACTGCCTCCGCCTTCGTCATTTTCTTCAAAAGGACGGGCGCTAACGTAATATTATCCATAATAGTCAGATGCGGAAACAGGTTAAACTGCTGGAATACCATACCCATCTTCTGCCGGATACGGTTCACATTCACCTTCGGCGTGGTAATCAGTTCATCGTCCACATAGATTTCTCCTTCTGTCGCGGTTTCCAACTGGTTTAAACACCGCAGAAAAGTACTTTTGCCGGAACCGGAAGGCCCGATCACTACCACGACCTCGCCCTGGGTTATATGCTCGTCGATTCCGTTCAGGACATTAAGGTCACCAAAACTCTTATGTAAATTCTTCACTTTAATCATACGGCTTTCCCTTCCTATCTGGCGTCTGACTTTCTAAGTCTTGTCTCTATCCTGCCCAGCAGCAGCGTCAGAATCTTAATCAATACGTAATAGATGACCGCAGTTCCGATCAGCGGCATGAACGCGATAAAGGTTGCGCTCTTGATGAAATCGCCCGCTTTCTGGATATCCATCAGTCCCACATAGCCGACAATCGCCGTCTCCTTGATCAACACGATGAACTCGTTGCACAGCGCCGGAAAAATATTCTTGACCGCCTGGGGAATGATGATTCGCGTCATGGTCTGATAGGCGTTAAGTCCCAGCGATCTGCCCGCCTCAGCCTGCCCCTTATCTATAGAAAGGATACCCGCTCTGATAATCTCGGACACATAGGCGCCGGAGTTGATACCGAACGCAATCGCCGCAATGATCCATTTATCCAGATCCACTGTAGCGAAAATAACGAAATAGATAATCATCAACTGGGTAACGGACGGCGTACCTCGTATAATGTCCGTATAGATGCCGCCCAAAAACTTAAGAAACTTCTTCTTCGAAAGATTGCACATGGCAATCAGCATACCAATCAGTATACCGATGACGATCGCCAGGAGCGACACCTTAACCGTTACGCCGATACCGCTTAACAACAGCTTGTACCGGTCTTCCTTAATAAAACACTTATAAAACAAATCACTGAAATTCGCTGCCCACTCCGCCATCTGCTTCCATCCTCTCATATACCGGCACGGCCGTCTGATCTTCACCGCTCTGCAGACTGTCTCTTTCCGCACAGCCAGACTATAAGAAATCCCCGCACCATGTTTCGGTTTGCATTATAACACAATGGTACGGGGATGGAAAGCATAAATATTCATTTTAATGTACATTTTTGCATACTACCGGAATCCAGATCGCGCTTTCATAGTCGATTGCATCCATATCTCCCTCACTGTACCATTCCAGATTGATGCTCCGCGCAATTTCATACGCCGGATTGCCGGGAAGCCATTCCTGATAAATCTTCGTGTTAACCGACTGTAAGGAGCCAGGCAGCGGTCCCATACAGGTAAACTTCGCCCAGGTAAGCCCCGGCACCTCATAGACCGTCATCCCTTCCGGCACTTCGCCTCCCTTATATACTCCCGCAATCAGATAACGAAACACACCGTCCTCCTCCCGGTCATCGATACAGACACCGTACATGCCCACGCCGCAGTCCCATACCGTTCTCTCAATATCAGTAGAAGGCTTCTCACCGCGCATGAGTCTGTCCATATACTTTGCTCTGATCTCCTCCCAGAAACGCGGAATGTCCGCATGGGAAGTATCCAGCGAAAACTCCCTTTCAAATCCGACGACCCGAAAACTCTCTTCTCTCTCTACAACATAATCCATATCGTTTCCTCCCTGCACCTCAATTTTTATTTTCAGAGGAAGGAAAACATGCAGCCTCGACGGTTCTTTCTTAAGCTGCATGGGAGAAACCCCATGAAATCTGGAAAAGGCCTTGGTAAAGCTCTCCGGCGTATCGTAACCGTACTTAAGCGCGATATCGATTACCTTCTCTTTATCCGCAATAACCTCCAGCGCCGCCAAATAAAGCCGCCTGCCGCGCACATACTCGGCTATTGTATAACCGGTCATGAAACGAAAGCCCTTTTGCAGATAAAAAGTCGACACCCCTACCTCTCCCGACACATCCAGCTCCTCTTCTGTGTCCAACAGGCGCTGTTCCAGACATTGAATTGTCTTCCTGATACATTCTGTCCATTCCATGGCTTCTCTCCTTCCCTCTGTGCTCTCATGATAGCAGATGCAGGACAACTGTTCCTGTTATCTCTTGCCAAAATATGTCCGCATTATCGTCTCGCGTCCCTTCTGATAAAAGGCGGCTCTACCTGTTCTTCAATCAGCATACCGTACTTCTCCGGTCTTCTGTACGCATTGCCATGCACCTCTCTGGCACGGTACTCTCTGATCTCTGACAGCGGGAAATCCGCCAGAAAGATACCTTCCGATTCGTCCGCTTCTACAAGCAGGGTGTCTCTGGAACCTGCTTCCTCCGGTCTGTAAGCGATGCCGTCAAAAGCTGTGGAATGACCGTTGCAGTCCGGCTTACCCGCCGGATAATTGACCGTAGCAATCCCCAGCATATTTTCGTAAGCCCTGCCGCGAAGCTGGGAAATACGGTTGATTTCCATCGGACAGGCATTGGGTACCAGGAGAAGCTCTGCTCCTTTGAGCATCAGGATTCTCGCGCTCTCGGGGAATTCCCGGTCATAGCATATCATACTGCCCGCTTTTATGATTCCCTTCTCCGTATCCAGCTCGCCCACATAGAACTCATCTCCCGGCGTCAGCCGGCTCTCGTCTCCGAAGTCGCAGGTATGCACCTTCGCATAAGTATAGATCTCCCTGCCATGACGGTCAAAAAGACAAATAGTATTGCGAGGAAGCGGCTCATAGCATTCCAGAAAGGTTATGCCTATGGCCATATGCAGTTCCCGCGCCAATTCCTGATATTCTGTTACGAACTTGCTCTGTCTGGAAACTGCCAGCCCTCTTAACCGCTCCAAATCCTCCGGAATTTCGTAGCCGCAGTTCCACATCTCCGGGAAAAGCGCGATATCCGCACCCATCTCTTTCGCTCTTCTGCATGCCTCCAGGCCCTTCTCCAGATTCCCGTCCATGGTTCCTGTCGGAAGCAGTTGTAATAGTGCAACTTTGATGTGTATTTGATTTTTCATATTCATCCTCCTTGAACGTTACGACATTGCATTTCATGTCGGACGTCCCGCGTCATAGTATTTCCTGACCTGTTCCTGCGACACGTCATGGTAGATATCGTTGCGGATAATCGTCTGGTAGACTGCGTTAAAATCCGGGAGCATTCCTTTTAAGGTTACGGTCAGCGCCTGCAGCCCCTTGGCAATCCCCTCAAATTCACCTTCTTTTCTTCCTTCTTCTTTCCCATCTGCTATCAATTCCGTAATCGCTCTGCACATATCTAACTCCTCCCCTTCCTCCTGCTTGCCGTAATGGTCTAATTCTTTTGAACGAATCAGGGTCTTTAACACCTGACCGGTTTCCCTGTCCATATTCCTGCATTCTTCATGACTTTGTAAATATTCCATGAAAGCGGTTTTATCCTGTCTCCTGCCAAAAAGCTCAAACAAAGTCTTAAGCTCTGTCTGAAAGTACTCACAATTTCTCATCTCTGACAGGTTGACAAAATGAATCGGATATCTGGGAATCAGTTCTTTTAAGACTTCGGCAAGCTCTTTGTCTTTTCCAAAATTCATAATGTCATGCAGGCTCAGAGCGCCCTGCCAGTTTTCGTCTCCCCAGTATAGAACCAGGGTTGCCACCGGATTCAGCAGATCTTCCTTTTTTACTTTAGACAGAAAATCCCTGGAACCAAGCGCCTTGCCCCATGTAGCCTGAAAGTTGTTTTGTCTCTTAATTTCCTTAATCTGTCTGTCATATACCAGCGCTTCCTGCAGCATAATACGCACCGGCATACTGTAATCCACATAGGTTTGATTTTCCACAATCCACAGTGCATAGAAGCTGCCGTCGGCCGACTGTTTCATCGAAATATCTGTGACGCGCTCCATGACTGCCTGTTCGTCCGCCTTATCAATGACCGCATTTACCGTGGTCAATAATGCAGGCTCTACTATCTGCCGCCCCTGAAACGCACAGCCGTTCCAAAGGTCTGCGTATCTTCTCGAATCGGACAGATAGCTTTTCAGAGTAATGTCCTTTTTCCCCATAAATACCTCCCTGTAAAGTTGTGACTCTGGCAGAAGGTCTTATGTGAAGCGAAACCCTCTGCCCTATACATAAATGATTGGAATAAAAGCATGATTTCGCTGGACGTCCCGATGGACCAGATACGTAATAGATGCTTTTAGAATAGTATAGCATTGTAATTTCGTTTTGTCACTTTATTTTTTAAATTATTACAAACGAATTTTCGTTCACAAAAAAATGCCCTCCACACCAGATTAAATATAAATCATTTCCAGCTTAAAAAGTCCCCCGCAAGCCTGTTCACAGACCCGGCTTACGGGGGATTGTCCAAACCGTTCAAATCAAAGTCACCGATACCGCTTCTCTTTCTGTCACGTCGGTTTCCCTTACCTGCTATTTCACAGTCACAGAAGTAATATGGGGATTCACACCTTCATACCAGTATAAGAAGCCTTCCATGTCAACCGTGTCGCCCACCTGCAGATTTTTAACTGCGTTGTAAACCTCTGTCGTATTGTCGCACAGATAAGACTCCACCGTAAAGGTATAGGTCTGTCCGTCCTTGGATACATTGAAGTACAGATCGTCGCCGTCGGAACCGGAACCGTCCCAGCTATATAAGAACGCCGCGCCGTCTCCCGCGTCTTCTACCGTCATATCCTTGAAGGATACGAACTTATTCTGATGATCAATCAGTTCGTCGGAGCCAAGCAGATCTGTTACATCCATGGCTTCCGCGATATAACTGCCGTCCTCAATCTCGAAGGTAGCGTCGATGATCTCCACCTCGCCTGCCCACTCGGATTTGTAGCCTGTCACCTTGATCTTCGTGCCGGGTGTTAGTTTCTCATAATCACTCTCGGAGCAGGCCATATCATACAGGAAATAAGCGCCGTCCTTATCCTGGGTATATACGGTAGCCTTATCCTCCCACCAGGACTGCTTGGCCTGCACATAGGTTTCCACCACGACCTCTGTCTCAAGCTCCGCCGCCGCGTACTCTTCATAAGTCATGACGCCCTCCGATTTCTCGTCCCCTGCGGATTCTCCTTCTGCCCCGCAGCCTGCCAGCGCCAGAGTCATAGCCGCTGTCAGAATTAATGCCAAATACTTTTTCATAATTACTTCCTCCATTCCGAAGCGCTTTGCGCAACATTCTTTGTCATTGTACCACTTCATAACAAGAAATCAATGATTTTTGCAAATTTTACTTTCTGTGTTCCCATACTGCAAAACCGAGAATCAACACCCACACCACGCCTAAGGTAATCAACAGCCGCTTCGCCGTCTGAGGAAGAGGGCCTAAGTCTGCTTTGCCCGCTGCCGCCGCGCTGCCCTGGTCCAGCCGATAGAGTGATGTCACATCAGCAAAAAGCTGATCCAGATAGGCGTCATCCACCGTCTCTCCCCTTCTGACAGACTTCACCGTCGTCTCGACAAGCTGCCCCGCCGCGTCACGAAGGGAAGCCGAACCGTTAAACACAGGCGTTACAAAAGTGTTGTCGATATTGTCGAGCAGCAGCCTGGAGGCTTGTATCTTCACCTCATAATAGAGATTGTTATCCTCCCCGCTCCGGGACAGATAATCCTGATAAGCCGCCGCGTTCTGTGCCTGCTTCGTCACCGGAAGATAACCTTCTGTCTCAGCATAGGCAATCTGCACGTCGTTGGTCAGAAGATACTGGGCAAAAAGCCATGACGCAAGCACCTCCTGCGCATCCGCTTTATTAAAAATACACACAGAAGGTCCCTGGGAGATCATCTGCGGATTTTCCGTGTCAAACTGCGGCACCGTCATGACCGCCGTCTCGAAGTCCACCACCTTGTCCTCGCTGATATCCGAAAGAGGTGCGTCCGTTCCCATCCAGGTCGCCCCCGCCGTAGAATCCACCGCGAAGATGCATTGTCCGGCATTGAGGAAGTTCGCGGGATAACTGGATATTTTAAAGGTAGAGAAGGCTTTACTCTGCCCGTGTCCGGCAATGGTGGCAAGCAGTTGTCTGGTCGTATCATTAAAGAGCAGGATATCCCCTGTCTCCGAGGCATATCCGGCGTTCTTCTGCTTCAGCATCTGAATCATCATGTTATCTGTGGACTTGTAGATAAAGGGAATCATCACCGTCTGTCCATTCACCAGATAATTTCCGTCCGCATCCGCCGCCAGCGCTGCCTCCGACACCTCCCAGACAAAATCCCAGGTAAGAGTCTCCGGCAGGGTATAACCCAGTTTCTCCACATAAGTCCTGTTCACATAGCAGGCCTCCGTAGAACGCATGAAAGGCAGGGCATAGTGCTGCTCATCGATAACGCACTCCTCCAGAAACGGTTCGATAATATCCTCCCTGTTCACACCGTCATAGGCCAACTGACTTCCCCCAAGCCCGTATCTTTCATCCGCAAAAAGAGTATCAAGCGGCACTACCACGTTGACTCCCGTCAGATATGTGGCAATATGGTCCGGATACGTGATGCAGACGTTGGGCGTCGTATTCGTGGAAATATTCGTAATCACATCGTTATAGATATCCCCGTAATTGGTGTACAGCCGCAGATTCACATGAATATTCGGATAGATCTGTTCAAAATCCGTAATCGCCTGCTCATAAATTTCTGTCTGCGTCTTATTCGTGTCGTTTTTCGCCCAGAAGGTAATCTCATACTCTCCGGATGCATCAAATGTCTCCGGCATCTGGAACGCCGCAAGCCCTTTCGAGCCGTGACACCCGGTCAAAAACGACGCGGTCATGATGATGGCAGCCATCAAAAGCAGCCTGCTGCGCCTCTTTCTGCTCATTCTGCTATTCTCACTCCTGTTCCGTTCCAATCTGTTTCGTCATTACGGCATCAAAATATGCCTGTTGTCAATCATCGCCATCCAAACCCGACGAAGCTTCCGCTACCCCTTCGTTCCGCTTCTTGACACTCCTGTCATAATTTTATCACGAAACAGCAAGAACAGCGCCAGCAGCGGAACCGAGATGACCACCACCGCCGCCATCATAGCGGGAATGTTCTCCCGGCCAAAGCCGTTCTCTCTGATTTCCTGTATGCCGTTGGAAACAAGATAATAGTTCTCATCATCAGTAATCAGCCGCGGCCACACATAGGCATTCCAGCACTCGATAATCTTCAGGATACCGATAGTAACAAGGGTCGGTTTACAGATCGGCGCCATCACCTTAAACAAATATTTCAAATCCGACGTGCCGTCCACCTTCGCCGCGTAATACAGGGTATCCGGCACCTGCGCGAAATTCTCCTTCAACAGATAAATATAAAAGACCGAAGTAACAGAAGGAAGAATCAGACCGGTAAAAGTGTTGCGCAGACTCAGATTCGTAATTGTGGCGAAATTCGTAATCACCACCAGTTCATTGGGAATCATCATCAGGGACAGAAACAATGTAAATACCGCGTTTCTTCCTTTAAACTTAAGCCTGGCAAAGGCAAACGCCGCCAAAATGATAACAAGCATCATAAGCGCAGTCGTCGCCGCCGTAAAGATAAGCGTATTCAAAAGATACCTGCCAAGAGGTACCGTGGTAAAGGCGTCCGCGTAATTCTGCAGCGTGGGCGACAGCGTATAAAACCGGGGAAAGCGCTCCCCATTATAGGCACTGTAGCTTTTCACAGAAGTCAGAAGCATCCAATAAAAAGGAAACAGGACCATCACCGCCCAAAGCGCAAGGCCCGTATAGACCAGAACGTGCACGGCGCGTTTCTGTCTGGCGGATGTTTTACTGATTTGTTCATAGTTTGTCTGTGATGATGTGTTCATGAAAAACCTCTCGTAAGCTTCCTGCTGATCAGCAGATTAATACATGTAATCGTCAGGACAATAACAAACAGAATAATCGCTGCCGCTGACGCATAAGAAGGATACCCGCCGCTGTCGCCGTAAAGCATGTCGTAGACATAGCCCACTATGGTGTTCATCCCGGCGGCATTTAAATCCGTGCCAAACAGCGCTACTGCATCGCTGTACTCCTTAAAGGCTCCGATAAAGCCCGTAATCACCAGATAGAAAATAGTAGGGGAAATCATCGGCAGGGTAATTTTCCTGAAAATCCGAAAAGCCGAAGTGCCGTCCACCCGTGCCGCGTTATAATAATTCCTATCCACCGAAGCTATAGCGCTGGTCAGAAGCAGGATTTTGAAGGGCATCACCACCCATATAATATAGAAGCACATGACAAACATCTTCGCCCAGTAGGGGCCTTCGATAAAATCCACCGACGCGCCGCCGAACCAGTGAATCAGCAGATTGACCAGACCGTCCGAATATGCCGTCTTCTTAAATAGGATCATAAAAACAAGTCCTACCGCCAGGGTATTCGTCACATAGGGCAGAAAATAGATCGTCTGAAACAGGTTCCGAAGAGGTTTGACAGCGCTCAAGCCCACGGAAATGAGCAGCGCGATTCCCGTCGATACAGGAACCGTGATCACCACCATAAGGAAGGTATTCTTCAACGCCTGCAGGAAATAGGTGTCGTGCAGCACATAGGAAAAATTATAGAAACCAATGTCAAAATAAGTCTGGGAAGCAAAATTGTACCCTTCTTCGAACGAGTATACAAACACGTCAATCAAAGGATACACCATAAAGGCTCCCAGAAACAGCATCGCCGGCAGAAGATAAAGCCAGCCTTTCAGATTGTTTTTGCGCATATGAATCCTCATTGCCTTTCCCTGTTCTAATATACCCGCTCTTCCGTATCCTTTGCAAACAACAGCACCTTGTTAGGCTTTAAGGAAAACCGCACCATTTCACCGCCGGTATCCACCTGCTTCTCCGCGTTGATAACAGAACGCACCGCAGGATTTAAGGAAGCGTCATGAGCTGACACCACGCTGATATCCCGCCCCATAACCTCAATGCCGGAGAGCCTGCATGCAAGCGGCCCCTTGTCCTCCAGGATAAATCCCTCCGGGCGAATCCCCACCGTCACGTCCTGATCGGCAGCGCCTTCCACGCCAAGAACATCCGCGCCGCCGATATACAATCTGCCGTTTCTGACATTTCCGTCGAAGAGATTAATCGGCGGCGTGCCAAGGAATTTCGCCACAAACAAATTGACAGGATTGTCATAAACCTCCTGCGGTCTGCCCGTCTGCTGCACCACGCCATCCTTCATCACCACAATCACATCCGAAATGCTCATCGCCTCTTCCTGATCGTGGGTGACGAAAACCGTCGTAATTCCCGTTTCCTTCTGAATCCTGCGAATTTCCTCTCTCGTCTGCAGCCTGAGCCTCGCGTCCAGATTAGACAATGGCTCGTCCAAAAGCAGCACCCTTGGCATCTTCACCATTGCTCTGGCAATCGCCACGCGCTGCTGCTGCCCGCCCGAAAGCTCGCCCGGCTTACGCTCCATCAGCGCCTCAATCTGTACAAGCCTCGCGGCCTCGTACGCCTTCTCCTCCATCTGCGCCTTCGTAAGCTTCTCCGTGCCTTTTAAGTTCTGCAAAGGGAAAATAATATTCTGTTTCACCGTAAGATGAGGATAGAGCGCATAATTCTGAAAGACCACACCAACGCCTCTTTTCTCAGGCGGCAGCGACGTCACATCCTCCTCACCGAATAATATCCTGCCGGCAGTCGGCTCCTGCAGCCCGCAAATCATAAAAAGCGTCGTGCTCTTACCGCACCCGGAGGGGCCTAACAGTCCCACCATCTTACCGTCGGGAATTTCAAAAGTAAAATCCTTTACCGCAACCACATCGCCGTCTGCTTTGCGGCTTCGGTTCGGAAATGTTTTCGTCAGATTCTGTAAAACAACCTTCATGCTTTCCCCTTACTCTCCCGTTATTAACTTGCAATCCGCTATGCCGTATATTTTTCTATCAGTGCCGTTAATTGCTCCTGATTTTCCTGAATCCAGTCCGCATAGGTACTATTCTTGTCCGCGATCATTCTGCCAAGCTCCACAAGGAAGAGCGGAATCTCCTCCACCGTAATCGCTTTGCCCAGGTCCGCAAGCTTCTCTTTGCCCTGCCATGCACAGCCTCCAACGAAAATCGCGAAAGCAGGTTTCGGTCCGTCAGGAGTCTGTTTGACCGCGCCACGGAAACCGATATCGCCGATCTGATGCGTACCGCAGGAAGACGGGCAGCCGGAAATATGAATTCTTGGGAGCACGCCGTCAGCAAAATTCTCCTTGCGTACCGCCTCCACGCAGGAGAGCAGCAATGCCTGGGATTTGCCCACTCCGACCTGACAGATAGCGCTGCCGATGCAGGCGACGGACGTCTCAAACAAGGTCTCCGCACCGTCCTTCGTCAATGCAAGCACCCGCTCCGCTTCCTCAGCATTACAATTGATAATATAAAGGCCTTCCTCTGCGGTAAGACGTATCTCCACATCCTCCATATCCTGAATCAATTGATACAGTTCCTTCGCCCTGGCCGGTGTAAGATCGCCTCCCACGGGCTGATAGAATACCGCGTAAAGCCCTTCCTGCTTCTGCGGAATAATGCGTTTCGCCGAAACGGCAGCTCCCTTACCGGACTTGGCAATGACCGGAATATTCACTTCAATATCCAACTGTTCCGCAGCCAGTACCTCTTCCAGCTTCTCCTGATAGGCCCGGATAAAGCCCTCTGTTCCGAGCGTATCCTGCATATAACGTGTTCTCGCCCGTCCACGGTTCTCATAATTGCCGTATGCAACGAAGGTATTCACCATTGCCTTGATATAATAGAGAATCTTCTTCGGATCAATTCCCTGCGCCACGCAGGCGCCCAGTCTCGGATTGTTGCCAAGCCCGCCTGCCGCATAAACGTCAAATGTCCCCTCCGGCGTTGCCACGAATCCCAGATCACGGAAGGTTGCGTGCGTCTCGTTCGCGGGAGAATTAGAGAAGCATACCTTCAGCTTGCGCGGAAATTTCACTGCCTTAATGAAGCCCATCAGATATTCTCCTGCCGCCTGCGCATACGGAAGCACATCGAAATACTCGTCCGACTGCACGCCCGAAAGCGGCGACGCCATCACATTACGCGGGAAATCTCCGCCGCCTCCGCGGGATATCATCCCTGCCTTCCATGCGTCCTCAATCATATCGCACAAATCCGCAGCCTCCAGATTATGAAGCTGAATCGACTGACATGTGGTAAGCTTCATCTTCTGGATCCGGTACTTATCACATGCTTCCACGATAAATTTCAGACGTTCCTTTGTAACCTGCCCGCCTGCCATACGAAGACGCAGCATATGAGATTCGCCGCCCCTCTCCGCATAGCTTCCGAAGCCGCCGGAAAAGCCCTTATACTCCGGTACGGTGATCTCCTTATTGTGAAACTTCATCGTTTTGTCTCTGAATTCCTCCAGATCGGGAAGAAATTCGGTTACATAATCTCTTGCCAAAACATAGCCCCCTTTATTTTGTTTCTTCTCTTCCAATGCTTTAATGCTATTATATCCCAGACATGCCTTGCAGGCAAATAAAACTGTTACCGTCTTTTAAAAACAACCTCAGACAAAAAAAGACATTACCGCATTCGTAAAATGATAATGCGCTAATGTCTTTTCTTTATGCTTTCTTATATAATAATGAATACCGCTTATCCTTCATGCAATACAAACTTGGCAACCAGACTGTCAAGTTCTGTCGCCCTTGCCGCTAATTCCTCACTGATGGCAGAACACTCCTCCGAAGCTGCCGCATTCTGCTGGGTTACCAGAGTAATCTGCTCGATGCCCTGTTCGATCTGCCCCAACGCCTTTGCCTGGCTTTCCGCATTCTCATTGACTCCTTTTGCGGTCGCCGCAAAATTCTGCATCTCTGTGATAATATTTTCAAATGCCGACGCAGTCATCTCGGTAATTCTGTCGCCTTTCTCGATCTCCTCAACGGTCTTGCTGATCAACTGCTTTGTATTTACTACCGACTGTGCGCTGTCTGTTGCCAGTTTACCGATCTGATCGGCTACCACAGCAAAGCCTCTGCCCGCATCTCCTGCCCTTGCGGCTTCAATAGATGCGTTTAACGCCAACAGGCTTGTCTGGGACGCAATCTCCTCAATCGTAATAATGATAGCTTCGATTTCACCGGAAATCTCCATAATGCGATGCATTTCATCCTGAAGCGCCTGCATCTGCACTCTCTCTTCTTCTGCAACCTTCGCGGATTTTAATGCGTTCTCATATGCTTCTTGCGTCTGTTTCGCACTGTTTGCAGCCATATCCGCTACCGTATTGATGGTAGCCGCCAGCTCCTGTACAGCGCTTGCCTGCTCGCCGGTTCCCTCAGAAAGATCTGTCGCCGCATGGGCAATCTCCTCTGATCCGGTATCCACCTGACGGGAAGTTTCCTGAATCTGCGTCAGAGTAATATTGAACTCTCTTAATATGTAGACAAAGGATTCCTTAATACTTGCAAAGTCGCCAAGGAAATCCGTGATCTCGTTAAAGTTCTTAGTCAGGTCGCCTTTCGCGATCTGCACAAGCGTTTCGGAAATTTCCCGTACATAAGCGTCCAGATTGTTCATAGTACCCCGCATAGCCTCAGCCAGCACGCCAAGTTCATCTTCCGATACATGCTCTATCAGCTTGGCAGCGGACATATCGCCGGAATACATGATCTCTGCGGCATCTGTCAGTTCCTTGACCGGTACGGATACGGCGGTTGTCACTTTCATGGTGAGCCTTACCGCTATGCCGGTAATCAGAATAAGCACCACGACGCCTAAAATCACCATCACGATGGCTGTGACGGAAGCGGACTGACGATAGGAGGACGCTGTCGCCTCAATCATTTCTTCCAGTTCTGAGATCTGCGCCTTAACATCATCTACTGCAGGCTTATAATAGGTATTGTTATATTCACGCGCCGCCTCGAAATCGCCTTCCTTCAGATATGCTAAAACCTGCTCTCTGTAGCTTGTCACTTCGTTGTTCAGCATATTATTGATCTCTTCCAGCACCGCTTTGTTTTCATCAGTGAGAAGATTATCCTTGAGTACCCCGTACGCATCATCAATCAGCGCCAGATCCTCGTTGACAGTCTCTTCAAGCTGCGGATACGTTTCATCTATCTGATCCGCGCCCTCCGCCATGGTACGATTCACCGCCCTCTGGATATCAATCTGCGGATAATACAGTTGGCTGCTGTATTTAATATTCGTAGTCGGCCCCTCATACAATTTTACCAGGCGGTTCTCCATATAAACCAGGGCGCACAACAAGATTACAATGAATACAAATGTGCTGACTATGATACAGCCGTGGGAAAATAATAATTTTTTCTTAATCGGCCAATTGTTAAACTTTTCATTAAACTTGTTCTTTTTCATCGTTTTCTCTCCCGTCATCCTCATCAGTAATGTAGAAATACGTAATAAATAAAGATCTTTCTTCCGCTCCTTTCGATATTCTAAAGGCTTAGACCTTTGCGAAACTCCTTCATCCTTGTTGAAATTATGTTGTGAAAAGTTTCGCAAACGCTTATTCTAAAGGCTGATAAATGTGAAATCTGTCTTCCTTTAGGAAGCCAAACATCAAACCACTAAATCTTAATCCCATTTTTTGCCGGTGTCAATCATTTTTTATGCCCATTGGCCCATTGTTCCTTTCCACTGTTCCATCCCCTTCATCATGTGAAGATACAGCGCCGCTGCCTAAACAGCCGTCAGGAAATCCCGCGCCTCTACCGTCTGGCCGAGAAGTAACTCATCAGAATCTCCTTAATATGATTATAGCGTCTGGCGTAAGAATTCTCCACCCGGATAATCTGCAGATTATGGGCGCGGCAAATGGCGTTTTTCTTCTGGTCACGGGCCTTTACCACTTCATCCTCGAAATGCTCCTTGCCGTCCAGCTCGATCGCCAGTACCGGTATATCCTGCCTGCCCTGCCGCTCGTAGACCACAAAATCGAACCTGCCGGAATAGAACAGATCATTATAGCCCGGATTATCCGCAAACACCTGCGATATCGCCACCTCTTTCTGTATCGTAAAACGGTTCTGAGACAGCCAGATATTTTCCAGCGCGTGATTGAGGTTTGCAAGAAACGCTTCCTCTGTGGCGGTACTGAAGGGCTTAACCCCCAACGCTCTGGAATTGGCTTTCTTCTGCGTCACCTGCGCCTGCCCGTTCTTTTTTACATAATCCACCAATTCGTATAAGTCGTCCTCTCCGTCCTTCTGGTGCAGACGGGACAGGTTCTTGGAATCCGCCAGAACCACCAGCCTGTCTCTGGCGCGGGAGGTCGCCACGTTGATCAGCTCTTTATTATTCTTAAGCCATTCATAAGTGCCGCATCCGGTCTGGTCAGTGAGCGCCGTGGAGAACAGCACCACGTCTTTTTCATCTCCCTGAAAAGCGTGCACCGTGCCGCACGCCACATTGGACAGCCTTTCTCTCTGCAAAGCTTCTTCAATCAACTTCCTCTGGTTGACGAAAGGCGTGATAACGCCGATACTCTTATCGGCATTTCTCCGGGCGTATTCCACAATCGCATCCACTTCCTCCGGCGCGGTATTCTTCTGGTCCGTACTGACATTATGCACATCCATATAGATGAGCGGATGCGGCTCCATACTGCCGGAACAGATATGAAGCCTGGAATTGTAATATTTCCTGTTGTTAAAGCCAATGATCTTCTCATGGCACCGGTAATGATTGTGCAGAAGGATTTCATCGCTGACCGCGTCGCAGGCCAGAAATGTCTTATACACTGAATTGGTCCTATAATCGTATTCCTCCGCCACTTTATATTTTCTCCGCAGCTTCTCATTGACCGCCTCATCTAACAGAATCACCGGATTAAGCTGCTGCGGATCGCCCACCAGCATCAGATTCTCTCCCCGGATAACCGGCACCAACGATACCGCCGTGTTGCACTGGCTCGCTTCATCCATAATCACCATATCGAACATCGGCTCCGGCGCGCCCAGCTTATGGGCGGAGATACAGGTAGTAATCATAATCGGGAAAATCTTCTGGAGTTTCTTCACGTTCGCCGTATCGCTTACATATTTGGAAAAGCTGGCGACCTGTTCTTCCTCCGTCTCTTCGAAAAGAATATGGCGCAGTTCTTCATATTTGCCGTCATCCAGCTTCTTAATATATCTGGCCGACGTATAATAAAGATACTGATATAACTGTTCGTAATCGGAATCCAGCAGGGCAAACGCTTCCTTGTCGGTAATCTCCCCTGCCTCCCGTATTTTCTGTTCCACCTGACTTAACTGCCTGCCCTGCAGATCTGCCTGAAAGGGCAGCATCTCCATAGACGCCTGCATCCGGTTCTGATACTCCATCATCCGCTTTAACGTCTCGCTGCGCTCCTTTAAGTCCAGCACTTCCTCATACTTTTTCAGAAGCGCCGACAACTGCTTCGCCCGCTCGATACGGTTATCCTTCTTCCTGTCCAGAGTCGCCTCGTACACCGTAATATCTTTTACCTGCTCGTAAATGTTCCTGATATATGCAATCGCCTCTCTGACCTTATCCACATTGCCAAGCCGCAGCACCGGAAAAGGAATCCGGTTCCCGTGATATTCCATCCCCACCAGCTTCTCAAACACGCTGTTGATCGGATGATTGTTATATGAGGTAAACAGCACCGTCTTTTCATTGAAAAAAGCCGTCACAATGGTATTGATAATCGTATTCGTCTTGCCGGTGCCGGGCGGTCCCTGAATATACGCCACCGGATATTTCATACCTGTATTGATCGCAAGAAGCTGATCCATATTAATATTCCGGTTGATGAGCGTAATCGGATATTCCTTTCTGCGGACAGGACGGCTCACCAGATCTCCGAAAAAAGCTTTGATCGGAATCGTCGCCGTTTTCTCCTGATAGCTTTGGATAATCGCCTGATACTCCTTGTGCAGATCCAGCACCACGTCCATGCCAAGCCCGATAATATACGGCATATCGTCCACACCCATGACCTGCCTGGTATGCTTTGTCACACAATCCTTAATCTTCTCCTGATTATGCTCGAAATCTCCCAGCAGTTCGTATTCGTCAGCATCCAGATACTTACGGATATTTTCTTTGGTATCGCCCATCATGTATTCTGTGCAGATACTGATTTCCGGCTCCGGGCGCAGCACCCGCCTTTTGACATCAAGCTGCAGCTTCCGGTAGGCAAGCACATACAGTCCCTTATTGGTGTGAATGCTCAACACATTCATGGCAAGCTGCTGAATTACCAGCTTACCGTCCTTTCTGGGCGTTTCATCCATTTTATGCTGAAAATGCCGTACTATCTCCTTGAACTGTTCGCCGCTTAGCTGGTAGGTCTCTCCCGTAAAGCTCTCGCGGTCCAGGTAACGCACCAGCTTAAAATCCGAATAATAAGGAATGGTGTCCATGCGGTTGCACATTTCCAGATAATTCAGGATTTTCAGATTCGCCGTATGATCGAACAAAGTCTTATATTTATGGGGATTTAGATAGATATCCTCGACCAATCTCTGATTAACAGGACAATAAGAACCCTCAACGATCTGGGAGGACTGAATAGAATCTATGTAAATACAATCGTAGGAATCCGTAGTGTACCGGCTTAAGTGCAGTCCGTCTACCGATAGCGACCGCCTCCTGACATCCAGATCGCGAATCCCGATCCAGTATTTGCTTAACTTCCCTTCTTTATTCTCATATTCAATCTTCAGCCATTTGCCTTCGTGAATGGCTTTGAAAATATCGTGATATACATTGTTCATAAAACGCCGGGTCCTTTGCGGAAGTTTCTTTCATTGTTTGTTCGTAAATTGTAGATTCCGGTTTTATTATAGCGTTTTATGGAGAAATATCCAAGCGTCTTTATCAATACAAAGCAAAAAAGCGGTTCGAGGGGAAAATCGGCATTAACCGACACACTCCCCTCTTTGCTAATTTGAATTATTTTTAAAATTTTTTTATTTCTTTTGCCAGGCTAAAGGAAATAATCTCTCCCGCTTTCGTCTCGGTATATGCCTTTTCTTCATGCATATAATCCACAATATCCTTTGCCTTGTAGTTCTTGAATTTCTCAATTACTTTGTCCAGTGTGGCTTTTTCTCTATCGCTCAACACAGAATAATCCATCCCGACAGTTGGATAAACATGAAGCATCGTGTCATAATTACAACTCATTTCCTCTTTGACATTAAGATTTTCAAGATTCATCAAACTATAATGTCCTATAGGCAATGCACCCATTGGCTCATGTCTATAAACCATACCAGTCATTGCAAATCCATCCTCGATAAAAGACAAAACATCCGAATACCACAGCATTTTCATCAATTTTACTTTAAATAAGTTTGACGTGTTAAATATTCCTTTCCGTATGAATCAAGTTTTTCGACTATTTTTGATCGGATCTCCTGTCTTTTCATCGCAGTAAATTTATCCGCATTCTTTTTGAGAAATTCTAATGCCTGAAGGGGATTATCTTTAATCAGGCGGAGCATGGTATCGTAAGCCTCATCCTGAATAGCCTTACTCTCATAACGAGAAATCGTTGCTTCTCCCCACCCAAGAAGTTTCGCCAAATCAACTTGAGACAAGCCATAGCTTTCTCTTATCTTAACAATCTCACAAGACGTGAGTAAACCTTTTTTAATACGATATGCATTTCTTGCATTTAAGAGATTTTCATTGGTCATTGCTCCCGTTTCAAACTCATTCTCATCTTCACCCGCATTGGCACAAAAATAGAACCTTTCCTCGTAAGTTACTTCTTCTCCCTTTAATATAATTGATGCAACACGTTTTCTTTCATCAACTTCATGTGTCCTGTCACACAACGGACAATTCATATGAATCTTTCTTAATAATGTGCTGGTCTCCTTTGATCTTTACCTTTATATATACAAGCTCGCTGTTTATATCCTTCCCAAAAACAAATAATAAAGGCGGATTCAAATCGTCTGTATCTATTTTTGTCTCCGAATATTCTGCTACGGTAAGCTCTTTCAGCCGCTCTGCTACATCTTCCGTATCATAATCAAGATCTTCATTCCCAATCAATGACTTTAATTCATTCAGGAATGCAACGACTTCTCTTTTTTTTCGATTGTATACTAAGGAAAATTATAACCACCTCCGAAACATTTTCCCTATCAATTAATGGTATAACATCATTTTCACTTATATGATCGTGGTTTGGGCATGAGAACATCTATTGATTCATTTCCTTTACAAACGCACAGGCGTCATAAAGTAACACACTAAAAATGCAGACAGCCATACCTCTATTCCGTATAAAATGGCATATGAGGCATTTCAAATATGTGATTTAGAAGCATTGCAGGAACTGAAAACAATATTCCACGATTTGAAAGGATAAGAGGTAAATGATCATGGGCAAGAAGGTATCTATCACAGAGGAAGAACGGGAAAAGTGCCGCAAAGTGATTGATGCATTCGAGGAACTGTACGAAATAGAGGATGAAAATATTTTATTTGTTGATGCCGGTAGGTATGGTTTTGTTAAATTACAGTGCTATACACCGTCATATGGCTTTGAAGAACTTGACGCATATACAGACAGCGGTAGTTTATTTGAGGGACTTTGGGAAGAATGTCTTAATCTAAATGTATTTTTGCTTGCGAGCGAAATGCAGTTAGCTGATGTTCTTTATGATGATTTATTCAATAATCTGCCAAAGGAAAAACAGTCGAAACTTATCGGGAGAAAAGATGACTTTGCAAAAAAGGCGGGTATTACTCAGCAAAATGAATTTTGCGGAAAGAAAGCGCTCTGTGTAAAGGGCAAAAAGTTTAGACTGGCTCTGCGTATGATAAATATGCAGGGCTTTTCTTAACCAGCAAAATATTTTCGATTGAATAGAAAGATAAAAGGAATGAGATGGATTCCGCAGGCGTAGGCATTATGGAAATATGTCAAACTATACTTTCGATAACTTCCGATAGCTTTTTCATCGCTTTCGGAAGCTGCGTTAAAGGTATTGCGCTAAATCCAAGCAAAAGCTGGTTCTGTGGACAGAGGGTTTTGTCTGCCCAAAATAACTCTGTAGGGTATATCCGTATTTTGTTTTGCGCAAACTGTTCTATCAGTTCCTTCTGTGTTTGTTTTGTCCGTACGGAAATGACGAAGTGCAGTCCGGCATCTTCTCCAATCAGTACCGCTTTTCCTGCCAAAGTTTCCTTGACATAGTTTCTGATGTAATCATGTTTTTTCCGGTAATGCGTCCTCATTGTATTGATATGGCGCTGGTATTCGCCGCTTTCAATATATTCAGCAAGTGTCAACTGAAGGAGTGCGGGGACAGTGCAGTTTGCATATAAATACTTTTCTCTGTAAGAAGGTAAAATGTGTTCCGGAAGTACTACATAAGCAATCCGCAGGTCGGGGGAAAGCGATTTTGAAAATGTTCCGAGGTATATGGTGCGGTTACTGGAATCAATGGACTGAAGGGACGGTATGGGACGGTTATGATAACGCAGTTCGCTATCGTAGTCATCTTCTATAATATATCCGTCATTTTTCTTTGTCCATTCCAAAAGCTGTAACCGTTTGGATATGGGAAGCACACTTCCCAACGGAAATTGATGGGAGGGCGTAACGCACAGCAACGTATGAAAAAGGGGTTGAACCGCATGAACGGAAATCCCATCAGCTTCTACGGGTATGGGCGTTATATGAAAATGGTTCTGCTCCATCACTTGCCGTGTTCCACTGTAGCCGGGATTTTCCATAGCAAAGCCCCAGTCTGCATTGGAAAACAGGCTTGCTATGATATGCATGGACTGCTGATGACCACTTGTAAATATAATCTGCCTGGCAGAACATTTTACGCCGCGCGACTGATACAGATAGCCGGAAAGGATTTGGCGCAGATTAAAAAAGCCTTGTGGTTCTTCGTAGACCACACTTTTTTGTGAAGCAAACCTGTCATAAGCATTTAGCAGACATTTTCTCCACGCTTTGGAGCTGTAACAGTTATAGTCCAAGTCACCGTAGGCAAACGTGTAGTCATAGGACTGTTTTGATTGTTCCGTTGCAGCGGGGAAAATATAGGATTTTGGAGATTCAGCTTTGAAAGAGGTAAGCTTTTCAACATAATATCCTGAACCTGTAATGGGCTTGATATAACCCTCAACCTCCAACTGTTGGTATGCGCCTATTACCGTATTTCTGCTTAATTTGTATTCAGAAGCCAGTTCGCGTGTAGAGGGCAGGCGCTTTCCTGCAGCCATATTTCCAGAAAGAATCTGCTGTTTAAGCTGTTCGTATAACTGCTCGTATAAAGGTACGCTGCATTTTTTATCTAAGGTAAACATACAATCTGTCCTTTCATGATTTGAGAATAAATTGGTTCTATACTAATTAGCAAAATTGGAACTTTTTTGTGAACCAATCTGATGATATTATAAAGGAAAACATGAAAATGATGCAAGAATAAAAAAAGGAAACAAGGCGGATTGCGAAATGTTGAATGAGCTGCAGATAAAACAGTATTTACAGCGGATTGGGTATGATAGTACACCTTCCGCAGATTTATCTACGCTATTTGGATTACAATGGGCACATATCACACATATTCCCTATGAAAATCTTGATATACTGGCTGGTATTCCGCTGTCGTTGAAGGTGGAAGATTTATTCCATAAAATTGTGACGGAAAAACGAGGGGGATATTGTTTTGAATTGCAGGGACTGTATGGAGAACTTTTAAAAAGCTGTGGATTCCATGTTGCGCAATATGCCGCAAGATTTATGGATGAAAAAGGAATTGTGCAGATGAGAAGACACCGGATTTTAACTGTTCAGATTGGCAATGCGCGTTACCTTACTGATGTGGGAATAAGGAGTGAATCCCCAAGAATCCCGCTCAAACTGGTATGTGATGAGCTGCAGACAGATAATATATGTGAATATAGGTTCCAAAAAGATTCCTTTTATGGATGGGTACTCTGCCAGAAAGAACGGGGGAAAACGTGGAAAACGATGTATGGATTCACGGAAGAGCCGCAGATAGATGAAGATTTTGTCATGCCCTCTTTTTACTGCGAGAAACACTCTGATTCTACATTTAATAAATTTATGAAAATATCCATTTTCAGCGGGGAAAGCAATTTCACACTGGTAAACGGCATATTTCAAGAATACCGGAATGCAAAAGTGCAGTTGAGAAAAAAACTTACAAGCCAATCCGAAACTGGTAATATTTTAAAAACATATTTTGGGTTAGATGGATATCCTTATAACCTGAAAGGGAAAAAGGAACAGAATAACAGGGATACAGATAAAATGTAATGTGCTGGACAGACAGTTTCAAATGTACCAGCAGGAATATGATGAGACTGCACTGTGTGGGGTTAAATTCTGGTTTGGATGTATTGATTATGTCCGTGCGTGCGTTTGGCATTGGCACGGGGGATGAAGTCATTGTACAGGCTAATACTTATATTGCGACAGTGCTCGGAATCACAGAGAACGGTGCGGCACCGGCGTTTGTCGAGCCGGACGAATATTTTAATATGAATGTGCAGCAGGAAGTATTTGATGTAAAGGAGGATTCGCTCATGCAGCACAGAATGAAAACACACCAATTAACAGAAAAGGAAACGGAAAGTTTATTATTAGATTGTCTGACAGGCACTTTGGCAACTGTCAATCCGGAGGGAATACCCTACAATGTGCCAGTGCATTATGTTTTTTGCTATAATGTCATTTATATTCATGGTCTGCCTGCCGGACAGAAAATTGATAACATGAGAGCAAATCCCAATGTCTGCTTTAATGTTTATAGGGTGCATGGACTGCTGCTTGATCCGGATGAAAGGCCGTGTGATACCAATACAGCTTATTCCAGTGCTATAATTCAGGGAACAGCACAGCTTATTGAGGATATGAATGAAAAGAAAGCCGCATTGTTGGCGATTATTCAGAAGTATACACCTCATTTAGCGGAAAAAGAAATCCCATTTAATATGTTAAAAGGAACTGCGGTCATTAAGCTTTCTGTTAGTAAAATGACCGGAAAATATTATTCTTAAAAGTAGTAGAAAGGATGAAAGTTATGAGAAGAAAAGACAGAGAAGTAACCGATTTGAACCAGATTTTTGAAATCGTCCGTAATTGCAATGTTGCTCATGTTGGCATGGTGGAAAACGGAAAACCTTATGTGGTAGCCTTGAATTTTGGCTATGAAAGGCAGGGCGATACGCTGGTCTTGTATTTTCACAGTGCTTATGAAGGACATAAAATGGATATTCTGAAAGAAAATCCTGATATTTATTTCCAACTGGACTGTGTAAATGAATTTATTGCCGGAACAAAAGAAAATCCCTGCGCCTATTGTTGGAGATACGACAGCGTAATGGGCAGCGGACAGGTGGAATTTATTGAAGACCCAGATGAGAAGGCGAATGCTCTTAACTGTATGATTCGTCATTTGGGGAAAATACATGATACATTCCAATTTCCTGAGACAATGTTGAAAAAAACCTGTGTTTATAAGGTCTGTTCCACCGACATTACCGGAAAACACCATGAGTAGATACCAAACGAAATAATCGAGGTGTAAGTAATGAATGTGAATGGCTTAATTGTAGGAATCGGAACATTTTTACTCATTGGTATTTTTCATGTCGTTGTCATAAAAAGTGAATTTTATTTTGGCAAAAAAATCTGGTTTCTATTTGCCGGAATGGGTATATCTGCAATTGCTCTTTCAACTGCTACACAGCATGTGATTATCAGCCCACTTGTAGCTATATTTGGAATTACCTGTCTTTGGAGCGTGAAAGAGCTATTTGAACAGGAAAAACGTGTAAAGAAAGGCTGGTTTCCAAGTAATCCGAACAGGAAGAGAAAGTCTCCTTAACGCAGCACACGTTAAGGTGCGCTGTAAAGCAGATTGAAATTGCGATACAGCGCACTTTTTCTATGTCAAATTTTGTTTGCTTTCGGATTTTACTGTGGTTTCAGGCCTGCGCAAAGTGACAAACTATGCGGCAAAGCATGAAACACTCTTTATGAAGCTCCTGATTGAACAGAATGAAGACGGTGGGAAACGCAGGGATGCGGCAAAACGGAAAGGACTTGATGCGGTTGAAAAACGGATTGCGGAGTTGTCAAACATCTTCAAAAGGCTGTACGAGGACAGCGTAAGCGGACGCATTTCCGGCGAGCGTTTCATGGAGCTGTCGGCGGATTATGAAGCCGAACAGAAAAAGCTGAAGGAACGTGCGGCAAAACTGCAAAAGGAACTTGCAAATACAAGAGAGGCAACAGCCGCCGATAGGCGGATGCATGGAAATCTAATGTGGCAGGAAATAGAGATTTATTACAGTTTTGTCGGCAAAGTTGACTTGCCTGAATGAAAGCCTGACCTGTCCGGCGCATGAAATAAGTGCTGGACAGGAACGGCAAAATTTTTACACTTCTAATGCTTCTTTATCACATCTGAGCATACGCTTCCGGTTTCACTGTCATCTCGACCCAAGCAGGCTTAAACCCGCTTGCAACCGCATTGCGGGCGAATTTGACATTAGACCACGCGCAGCAATAAAACGGCACTTTTCCTCTGTCCATAATTTCAACAGCCAGCGTACTCGTCAACGCCGAAGCGATTCCCTGCCGTCTGTATTGCGGCAGTACGTCCACGCCGATCTGCCGC
The DNA here is from genome assembly GCA_017626325.1 of Lachnospiraceae bacterium. Lineage (GTDB taxonomy): Bacteria > Bacillota > Clostridia > Lachnospirales > Lachnospiraceae > UBA3282. Next base: position 67,828 of record JAGAIZ010000067.1, read on the forward strand.
ATGGTATCGCAATCCGCCGAGCACGCCGCCAGTCCTATCAGTTTTCCATTTTCATACGCGCCGATTCCCAGCACATCCAGTTCTTTCCGCTTCTCGCAGAGCGCATTAGACCACTCCGGCACATAGAGCAAATGGAAATCTTCCTGTGTCAGCACTTTCATATCATACCCGCATTCCTTTCTGGAAAGCAGGCGGCTGTCCGGCAGGAAATATTCCGCCATAAACCAGACTTTCATTTGATACGCCGCAAAAGCGTCATTCAGCACATGCAGGTTGGGCGTCTCAAAACAATACTCTATCGGATATTTCTCTATGTACGGTCTTACGATATTCTCATACTGCGCTTCGATGGACGCCACGATATTATTGCCGTAAGAAATCAGACTACACACGAACGGCAGTTCCAAATATCTGCGGGCGTCCGGACTTTTCTCAGAATATGCGATCACATTCTCCGTTTTCTGAAAATCCTGCGCGGCGCAGTTTGCGTCAACCGCCGACTGTTCCATGGCTATTTGCAACATCTGCTGATTGGTCATATAAAACAGCCCCTTTCTTCCTTTTATCTGATGTAGTGCTCCACAATCTTTCTCTGTGCCCGTTCATTATAATATATGTCCTCATACTCCGTCCCGGTTCTGCTGACCCGCGGCGCAAGAAACAGCCCGGCCGACTTTCCTTCTTCCGAAACCTCCGTCGTCCATCTTCCGTTCACATACCGCTTCGCCGCCCATTCCTGCGACTCTACATAGCGGAAGATCTCCGCGCCGGAAAGCTTCTTCACCGTCTCCTGATTGCGCAGCTCATTCAAAGCCGCCGCCAGTTCCGTGACCAGATACCTGTCCTGATAAGCAAATCTGTCAGCTTCCTCTGCCGTCAGCACAAAGTCTGTTTTCGGCGCATTTACTTTCCTGGCGCGTTTCTTTGGCATGTCTGCCGCATAGAATCCCGAAATAGCTTCCTCCAACTCTCCAAAATAGAATTTCTCCCTGATGCCGTTGGTATATTCGTATATCCCGTCGGTAAACTGTTTCCCGTATTTCACGTATTTGTTCTCACCGACTCCTGACACATTCAGCATTTCTTCCTTCGTATAGGGCAGCTTCACGCACATATCCACCAACGTTTTATCTGAGAAAATCATATAAGGCGGAATCCCTTCTTCTCTTGCAAGCTTGGCGCGCAGTCCCCGAAGCCGCTCGAACAGTTCCAGCCCTCTGGAATTGAGGATATCGGATTTATACTTTTTCGCGGAATAACTCCCGGATAGTCCTGCTGCCTGTCCGTCCGGCCATGACGCCGATTCTGTCCCGGCCGCAGGCATAAGCAGTTGCTTTATGCAGACTGTCTGTTCCCCGTCAAGCACAGACTGTGCTTTCGGCGTGATTTTCACCAGCGCGTACTTATCCTTCGTCTGAACTAACAGTCCTTCCACAAGCATCTGACCGATGATTTCCTTGATGCCTGCCTCCGTCTGCTCTTTCATACTGCCGTAAGAAGCATAATCGGAAACATGGTATTCCCGCAGCTTCGCACGATGGTCGCCAAGCAGCGTTCCGACAACCACATTCACGCCATATCGCTGCCCCATTTCCACAATACACCGTATAATCTTCCTCGCCTCTTCGGTCACATTCTTTTCTTCAAATTCAGTCCGGCAGTTAGAGCAGTTCTCGCAGCGGCTGCTGACCTGCTCTCCGAAATACCGGAGAATATACGATCTGAGGCAGTTCCGGGTCATGCAGTAATTATGCATTGCCGCAAGCCGCTCCTCGTCCCGCTCTCTGACAGCCTCCAGCTCTTCCTCCGCCATATCCGGGTTCTGTTCCTTGCTCTGAAGCAAATACCGGTTCGTCACCATATCCTGCGCCGAATACAGCAGCACACACTCGGCAGCCTCCCCGTCACGTCCTGCCCTGCCCGCTTCCTGATAATAATTTTCCAGACTCTGCGGCATATTATAGTGAATCACATACCGGACGTTGGACTTGTCGATTCCCATACCAAACGCATTCGTCGCCACCATAACCGGTTTCCTGTCGTAGATAAAATCCTCCTGATTCTGTTTCCTCTCTTCCCCGCTGAGTCCAGCATGGTATCTGGTGACGGGAACCTGCATCGCCGCCAGCTTCTCACAGACTGCCTCCACATTCTTCCTCGTGGCGCAGTAAATAATGCCGCTGTCGCCGGAATGCTCCTGCACATAACGCATCAGATATGCGTCCTTCTTCCGCGTCGTCTCCACCGCAAAATAAAGATTTTTCCGGTCAAATCCGGTCACCAGCACCTTCGGCGTCTTAAGCCCCAGCACGCAGACGATATCTTCCTTCACCGTCTCTGTCGCAGTCGCCGTAAAGGCGCTGATGACCGGGCGATGAGGAAGCTGTCTGATGAACTGTACGATTTTCAGATAGCTTGGCCTGAAATCCTGCCCCCACTGGGAAATACAGTGCGCTTCGTCCACTGTCAGCATCGCGATCTGCGCCTGCCTGGCAAACTGCATGAAACCATAGGTTTCCAGGCGTTCCGGCGCGACATAGATGATCTTGTAACGTCCCTGCGCAGCAAGCTGTAATGCTCTGGCGATCTGATTTTCCGTCAGGGAGCTATTGATATAGGCGGCATGAACCCCCGCCTGATTCAATGCCTGCACCTGATCCTTCATCAGAGAAATCAACGGCGAAACCACCAGTGTCACGCCCGGCAGAAGCAGCGCCGGCACCTGATAGCAAATCGACTTGCCCGCTCCGGTAGGCATAATGCCAAGCACATCCTGTCCGTCTAATATGGCGTCGATCAAAGCCTCCTGCCCTTCGCGGAAGCTGTCGTAGCCGAAATATTTCTTGAGCACATCCTGTTTATTCATATGTAACTGCATTGTCATAAACCTAACCCTCTATGAATCCATGCTTCACCAGTCTTGCTTTAATTGCGCCATAGCTTCTTCCATGCGCATCCGCCATCCTTGCAATTGTCATGCCCGGCTGAAATTCTGTCTTAAGCTTTTCATCCGTTTCTCCAATATCGCTATGAGCGAAAGGTCTGCCGGAAGCCACTGTACGTCATACAGTTCCTCCTTCGTAAGCCATCTTGCCGCTTCCGCCTCTTTTAAGACCAGTTCTCCCGATTGAACCAGAGCCAGAAAACAGTCCATCGACAAGTGAAATGCCGGATAATCATATTCAATCGTGTGTATCAGCTCCCCTATCTGAATCTCCGTATCCAGTTCTTCCCGAATTTCCCGCTTCAGCGCTTCTTCTGAGGATTCCCCTTCCTCCAGCTTGCCGCCCGGAAATTCCCATTGTCCTTTCAGTTCTCCATAACCTTTTGCCGTGGCAAATATCCTGGTGGGATTCTCCATGTTGTCACAAATGATTGCCGCTGTTACCCGTATTGTTTTCATTCTTTATCTTCCTGCCTCCCAATCGGGGATAATCACTCTATAAATGTCACAATCTTCTCCGCCAACCGTTCCGGCGCATCCACATTAACCTCGTGTCCGGCATCACCGATCATACACAATTCGGCATGTGTTAAGCATTTGGCTAGTTCTTGCGCCGCTTTCTTGTTCAATCGTTTTATCCCAGCTTGCCGGAGTCTGTCCCAAGCCGTGTACAAAGATATACTGCATGTATTTTCCCCCAGACTTTTACTGTCATTTATTATTTCTATTTTACTATATATTGTTTTGTTGGCAAATAAAAACCGTGCATATAGTATAACAAACTTTTTTCTGCATATACTATCCTTCATGTCAGGAGAGTTTTTACAACCTATTCTCCATTCAGGAGAGTTTTGCACAACAAGGCGACGAGAAATCCATGCAGGCGGTTTCTCATCTGCCATCAGACAAACTACCAAACAGGAGGCAACACATATGAATGAAAACTTATCTACCGCACTTCCAAAGGCCGCTTTGGATGAAATTCCAACTCCCAGGTCAAATGCTCTCTCTATTACGGGGCTTGTGAAAACAAAAGGGCGCATATCGGGTTATCAGTTATCTGATGACCGGATCGTCAGCAGGGAAGAAGGCGTCCGTCTGGCAAAAGCAGGTAAAATCAAAGATGTCGGCATTGCCCACAACAAGGACACCGAATATCTGAAATCTATTCCCGACGGCTCCGAGAAAAACAATTTATCTTCTCTGCCGACGGTAAAGACATCTGCGCTTCAGGACACGAAGACTTTGGGATAGTTCCGATTGGTTCGCGACATAAGCATCTCCTCTATGATATCCGGGCTGCCAGTTCCAGCGCAATCATTGCAATTCTGTCTTTCTCCTCCAGCTTTGCGTCATTGCTCAGGCTGCGCACATCCCACTTCTCTGCGTCCAGATTATCCGCCGCATAGAAAAACTGCACCAGATCTTTTCCCCGAAAAGCGGCGACCGCAGCATCTGCCGAGCACTCCATGTCTACGCAGATGCAGCCCTGCGCCTTTCTGCGTTGCACTTTTTCCGGGGTCTCGCGGTAAATGGCATCCGTCGTCCAGGTCTTGCCAACAGTATATTTGATCTGTAATTCCTCTAACATTTCCGTAAATGCTGATATGTATTTACGATTTACCTCTATCTCATCCGAAGCCGGGGCATAGTGATAGCTTGTGCCTTCATCCCTGACAGCGCTGTCGGGAATTATGACGGAACAGTCCTCTATGCTTTGGTCAAGCACACCGCAGGTTCCGAAGACAACTGCCTTTTCCACGCCCATCGCAAACACATCTTCCAACATCGCCGCACTCCCCGGCGCGCCGACATCAATCATAAATAATGCCATCTTTGTATTCTTGTAATCAGTCTTGTAAATCTGCGCATCTCCGTTTGCATTGCTCGATATTGCTATAATTTCCGTGTCCATTTCACCGATCATCCTGTCGAAGGTTTCTTTGGAATAACATGCTACCGCGATTTCAGGCATTCCTTTTACCGGTTCTACAAAATTCTCCGGATTGATCACGGCTGTTTTTACCGGATCAAATTCTGTTAAGATCATCGTTTTCCTCCTTCTGCATACAAAAATCGCACCAAGCGTCTATATACCTGATGCGATAATTTGTAATACAAGATGCGGTATGTAAAAGCAGCTTACATTCTCATTTATGCACAGACATATAAGACCTACCAGCTTATAACTGTGTTTTCTCTGTCAATGAAATTCCTTGGAGAAATATAAAACCAGGTCATCATCGTTACAGCACTCTGCATTTTGCGGACATATCTTATCGCCATACCATACGCCTGTTCCATCCGGGATATATCCGCGTTTTACATACATCCTTTGAGCGCTTCCATATCCTTCATGCAAACCAACTCCAAGATAAACAATATCAGAATACTGCGCGGCTATTTTTTCAGCTACATCCATCAGTATACTGCCTATTCCATGGTTACGGTACTTCACAAGTACCCCGAAATCAACTATTTCCGGATACCCCCGATCAGCAAAAGCACCCCATCTTGAATCAGGATATACGTTTATATATCCGGCAACCTTTCCTTGATATTCAGCAACCAAGGCGATCGCTTTTCCTTCAGCCTGATCTTTTAATCTCAATTCATATTTTTCAACTGTTTGATTCCATCCCTGTGCAATCTCTTCATCGGTAATAATTCGAGCGTCGCTTGGTATCATATCACGTATTATTATTTCTTTATCTTCATAATAAATCATATGCTAATTCCAACTTTGCAATTTCTTATATTTCTTTCTCTTTAAATTAAATCTATTGTGTTTAGCATTCTTTTGCCGATAATTCTGACACAGGAACCCAATTCATATTGTCTATAGGAGTTTACGGTATATCAAGCTTTGGCTCTATTTTTCCCTTGTTGTTTCTTCAAGTGCCAACATATATTTATCAAAGTCAGATAGAAACAGTTTATCCTGAATAATACGGTACTTTTCATATTCACTTTCAGCGTACAATTTTGCCTGTTCAGCGCTAATCTTGCCTGCACCAATCAGTAACTCCGTTCCGTTAAACTCCAAAAATCCATCTAATCTTTTTGCCCAATCTTCCATACTCATCGGTATATGTCTTTCAGCTTGAAGTTCGGCATAATCAAGGTATAAAGAAACGATACGCTCTAAATAAGCCATTTCTGTTTCGTTCAGATAATTTTTTGCAATAGCAACATCTGATTTAACAATTTTTCCATCCGGCGCATTTTCCCATGTTGTAAGTCCCATATGTTCCTTTTTGTAATCGGCTCTCTCTACAATAAGTTCGGCCGCAGTATGACGATGAACTGCATAATGCAACTTGTTTTGCACAGTTTGGAAAAATAGCTTTGTTGTCTTAGCATCTTTATCATAATCGAACGCCGTCGCATACAAGTCTGTGACTTTTTGATAAAATTTACGTTCTGAAAGCCTGATCTCACGAATATTTTCTAACTGTCGTTCAAAATACTCGTCCGTAAACAATGTTCCTTTTTTCAGACGCTCTTTATCCATTGTCCAACCCTGTATAGTATAATCCTTTACTATTTGGCCTGCCCATTTACGAAAATGAACAGCTCTCTCATTATTAACCTTGAATCCAACCGCAATAATCATTTGAAGATTATAGTGGATAACATTTCGATTTACCTGACGATCTCCCTCGGTTTGAACTATTCGGAATTTCCGAATAGTTGCCCCTTCTATGAGTTCGAAATCATCATATATTTTTTTAATATGTTCATTGATTGTGGAAATACTGACGTCATACAACGTAGCCATCATTTTTTGTGTCAGCCATATATTCTCATCCTCATATCGCATTTCAACACTGCTTTCTTCTCCACCAACAGATGCAACGTAAGTCAGATATTCCGCTGCACTGGAACGAATTGTAATTTCATCCTTTTTCTTTTTGGACATTTATACTTCTCCTTTCGATGGGGTGAGAGGCACACAATAATTTGCAGCAACAAACTCAGACAGTTTACATATCAATCCATTGAATAAAGGCTGTCTTATCCGAACTGTTATACCCGGCTTTTCTATAGAAGTTTAATGTACTTTCTTCCTTTGATCCCGTAAGCAGCATCATCTTGTAGCAATGGTTCTCTTCTGCAATCTGCCTGGCGAAATC
>JAGAIZ010000068.1 GCA_017626325.1 Lachnospiraceae bacterium
GCTACAATATAGAGCGTTAAAGAATATGCAGAGTTAATAGGCGGAAGAAAGCGCAGGAAACTTATGAGAGTGGGATTTGACAACGAGAAATATTTGAAAATGCAGTCTGAGCACATTATGGAGCGCATTAATAAATTTGGCGATAAGCTGTATCTGGAGTTTGGCGGCAAGCTGTTTGACGATTATCACGCGTCGCGGGTGCTGCCGGGCTTCGAGCCGGACAGTAAGCTTCGTATGCTGATGAAGCTGTCCGATCGTGCGGAAATCGTGATTGTAATAAATGCGGCGGATATTGAAAAGAATAAGATACGTGGAGATCTGGGCATTACTTATGACGAGGACGTACAGCGTCTGATGCGGGAATTCGAGAGCCGCGGGCTGTATGTGGGAAGCGTGGTACTGACCCGTTACGCGGGACAGGCACGCGCGGCGGAATTTAAGGAGAAGCTTGAGAAGAAAAATGTGAAGGTATATCTTCATTACGCAATAGAGGGCTATCCGTCTAACATTCCATTGATCGTCAGCGACGAGGGCTACGGCAGGAATGAATATATTGAGACGACCAGACCGCTCGTGGTAGTGACCGCGCCGGGACCGGGCAGCGGCAAGATGGCCACCTGTCTGTCCCAGTTGTACCATGATAACAAGCGGGGCATCAAGGCGGGCTATGCCAAATACGAGACGTTCCCGATCTGGAATATTCCGCTGAAGCATCCGATTAATCTGGCTTATGAGGCGGCTACCGCGGACTTGAACGATATCAATATGATCGATCCGTTCCACTTGGAAGCCTACGGAGAGACGACGGTTAATTACAATCGTGATATCGAGATATTCCCGGTGCTGAACGCGATATTTGAAGGCATCTATGGGGAGAATCCTTATAAGTCTCCCACCGATATGGGCGTCAATATGGCGGGCAACTGCATTATCGACGACGAGGCGTGCAGAGAAGCTTCCTATATGGAGATCATCCGCCGCTATTATACGGCGATGAACGATGTGATTAAGGGCAAGGCGAAGGAGAATGACGTCTACAAGATAGAGCTTCTGATGAAGCAGGCGAAGATTACCACGGATGACCGCAAGGTTACAGTGGCGGCGAAGGAGAGAGAAGAGAAGCTCCATGTGCCGACGGCGGCAATCGAACTTGCGGACGGTACGATTATCACATCCAAGACCAGCGATTTGCTGGGCGCGTCGGCGGCGCTTTTGTTGAACGCCCTGAAATATCTGGGCGGTGTGTCTCATGATACGCACCTGATTTCACCGGCGGCAATCGAGCCGATTCAGGAATTGAAGGTCAAATATTTGGGCGGTAAGAATCCCCGTCTGCATACGGACGAAGTGCTGATAGCGCTGTCTGTATCCGCGATGCAGGATGAGAACGCGAGAAAAGCGTTGGAGCAGCTTCCGAAGCTGAAGGGATGTCAGGTACATACCTCAGTGATGCTTTCCGACGTGGATATCAAAACATTTAAGAAGCTCGGCGTTGATCTGACGAGCGAGCCTTCGATCAAAGGAAAGAGTATTGTAAATGAGTGAAAATAATTTTAATCCGTATGATGGCGGTTCCATGGGGCCGTCAGGCAATAACAGGAACAGTAACGGAAACAACGGTTCCGGCGGCCCCGGCGGGCCGGGCGGCAGTGATCCTAAGAAACAGAGTCTGATCATCCTGATTATTGCGGCGCTGGTAACATTATTCAGTATCAGTATGTTTATGAAGTTCATGACGGGTTCTACGAATCAGGAGATCAGTTATAATGATTTTGTAGCGATGGTCGAAAAGGGAGAAGTGGAAAGCGTGGTGGTTGATTCTGATAAGATCACCATCTATCCCAGGCAGGAGAAGGACGCCAATCCGTTTCTCTATGCCTATGGCGGCAGCGTCATCTATTATACCGGTAAGATGGAAGAGGATGATGCGCTGACGGCAAGACTGCTGCAATATGATGTGGAAATGAGCAAGCAGGTGGCGGACAGCTCCAGCGTGATCATGACGGTACTGCTCTATTATGTACTGCCGATTCTGCTTATGTGGGGATTATTGAGCCTGCTGTTTCGGAGAATGGGCGGCAAAGGCGGCCCTATGGGGGTCGGTAAGAGCACCGCGAAAGCCTATGTACAGAAAGAGACAGGCATCACCTTTAAGGATGTGGCAGGAGAGGATGAAGCGAAAGAATCCCTTGTGGAAGTCGTAGATTTTCTCCATAATCCGGGCAAATACTCCAAGATTGGCGCGAGACTTCCCAAGGGCGCTCTGTTAGTGGGGCCTCCGGGTACCGGTAAGACCCTCCTTGCCAAAGCGGTTGCAGGAGAAGCGCATGTGCCTTTCTTCTCCTTGTCCGGTTCGGATTTTATCGAGTTATATGTAGGCGTGGGCGCTTCCCGTGTCCGTGACCTTTTTAAAGAAGCGGAGAAGAATGCTCCCTGTATCGTGTTCATTGACGAGATTGACGCCATCGGCAGAAGCCGTGATTCCAAGTACGGCGGCGGCAACGAGGAGCGGGAGCAGACGTTGAACCAGCTTCTGTCTGAGATGGATGGTTTCGACGGCAAGAAGGGTATTATCATTCTGGCGGCAACCAACCGGCCGGAGATTCTGGATAAGGCGCTGCTTCGTCCGGGCCGTTTCGACAGAAGGATCGTGGTAGATAAGCCTGATTTAAAGGGCCGTGTGGAGATTCTTAAGGTACATTCCAAGGATGTGCTGATGGATGATTCTGTTGATTTGAACGAGATTGCGCTGGCAACCTCCGGGGCAGTAGGCTCCGATCTGGCCAATATGATTAACGAGGCGGCGATTAACGCGGTCAAGATGGGCAGGGAATATGTCAGCCAGAAGGACTTATTCGATGCGGTGGAGCAGGTGCTTGTAGGCAAAGAGAAGAAAGACCGCATCATGAGCAAGGAAGAACGTAAGATTGTGTCCTATCATGAGGTGGGACACGCGTTAGTAAGCGCTTTGCAGAAGAACTCCGAGCCGGTACAGAAGATAACGATTGTACCAAGAACCATGGGTGCGCTCGGCTATGTGATGCATGTGCCGGAGGAAGAGAAATATCTGGATACCGAGGCGGAGCTTCGGGACAGACTGGTAGGCCTTCTGGGCGGACGCGCGGCGGAAGAGATTGTATTCGATACCGTGACCACAGGCGCGGCTAACGATATTGAGCAGGCAACCAGTATTGCGAGAAATATGATTACCAGATTCGGTATGAGTAAGAAGTTCGGCCTGATGGGGCTTGCCACGGTAGAGAGCCAGTATCTGGACGGCAGGGCGTCTCTGACCTGTTCCGATGTGACGGCGGCGGATATCGACACCGAGGTCATGAAGCTGCTTCGAGACAGCTACAAGCAGGCGAAGAAGCTGTTGAAGGAGAATCGTGAGATTATGGATAAGCTGGCGGCTTATCTGATTGAGAAAGAGACGATCACAGGCAAGGAGTTCATGAAGATCTACCGGAAAGAGAAAGGAATTCCGGAGCCGGAGGAAGAGGAAAATGCTTCCGCAAAGCTGTCCGGTGAACAGAAGGCGCAGCCGGAAAGCCGTACAGAGCTTAAGCCCCCAACGCAACCGGAATGGAAACCGCAGGGACAGCCGGAAGCCGCCGCACAGAGTCCGGGAACACAGGAGCCGGAGGCTCCTGCACAGAACCCCGGTCTGCCGGAGCCGGAAGGCACTATACAGAGCTCTGGCCTGCCGGAGTCGGAAAGCATTGCGCAGGATCCCAATTTGCCGCAGCCGGCAGCGGATGCGCAGAGTCCGGACGGACAGCCGTGGATGCCGCCGTACCAGCATCAGCCAGAGAACCGCGGATTATTCTCTCAGACACCCGATCCAAGGAACAGTAATCAGAACTATACACAGGATGAATAACAGACAGATCATACGGAATGAGGCAGAGTCGTTATATTACAGACTTTGCCTTATTTCGTTTTACTTCAATAAAATAGAATGGTATAGTATAAAATAAGAGGAATTGTATATGTTTGACTTTGATGAAGAATTGAAGAAGCTTCCCAACGCGCCGGGCGTGTATCTGATGCACGACGGCAATGATACGATTATTTATGTGGGCAAGGCGGTGAATCTGCATAACCGTGTCCGTTCCTACTTCCGTAAGATTGTGGGAAGAGGGCCGCAGATTGATAAGATGGTGCAGCAGATTGCGCGCTTTGAATATATCGTGACGGATTCCGAACTGGAAGCGCTTGTTTTGGAGAATAACTTAATCAAGGAATACAGTCCCAAGTATAATACGATGCTCAAGGACGACAAGACCTATCCGTATATTAAGGTGACGCTGGGAGAGGAATATCCGCGGATTCTTTTTTCCAGAGAGATGAAGAAGGATCGCTCCAAATATTTCGGCCCTTATACCAGCGCGGCGGCGGTGAAGGATACCATCGACCTGATGAATAAGCTCTATCAGCTTAAGACCTGCAACCGGAAGCTGCCCCGGGATATCGGTCTGGAACGCCCCTGTCTGAACTATCATATCAGGCAGTGTACAGCGCCCTGCCAGGGATATATCAGCAAAGAAGAATACCGGGAGCGGATAGAGCAGGCTCTTGATTTCCTGAACGGCAATTACAGGCCCATGCTGAAGGAACTGGAACAGAAAATGACAGATGCGTCGGAAAAACTCGAATTTGAGGAGGCGGCACGTTATCGGGATCTCTATAACAGTGTCAAGAGCGTGGCGCAGAAGCAGAAGATTACGGACAGCGACGGTGAGGATAAGGATGTTATCGCGCTGGCCAAGGACGAGACGGATGCCGTGGTTCAGGTCTTTTTCGTCAGAGACGGGAAGCTGATCGGCAGAGAGCATTTCTATATGACGCATGTGGAAGGATACGATACGGCGCAGGTGCTTCTGGATTTCGTGAAGCAGTTCTACGCGGGTACGCCTTTTATCCCGAGAGAATTGATGCTCCAGGAGGAGATCGCGGATCTTGAAGTGCTGGAGAAGTGGCTGACGGCGCGCAAGGGAAGCCGGGTCTATATTCGTGTGCCCCGGAAAGGCTACAAGGAGAAGCTGGTGGAACTGGCGGTGCAGAACGCCCGTCTTGTCTTAAGCCAGGACAAGGAGAGGATCAAGCGCGAGGAGGGAAGAACCATCGGCGCCATGAAGGAGATCGCGGCGCTGCTTGAACTGGATAATGTGAGCCGGATGGAAGCCTTCGATATTTCCAATATCAGCGGCTTTGCCAACGTGGGCTCTATGGTGGTCTTTGAGAAGGGCAAGGCGAAACGGAGCGATTACCGCAAGTTCCGCATTCAGTCCGTGTCGGGGCCGGACGACTATGCCTGCATGAAGGAAGTGCTGACCAGACGATTCGTGCACGGCATGGAGGAGAAGGAAGAGATGAACCGGAAGGACCTGGACGAGGCCTTCGGGAGCTTCACGAAGTTTCCCGACCTGCTGCTTATGGACGGCGGCAGAGGACAGGTCAATATTGCGCTGCAGGTGCTTCATGAACTGCATCTGGACATTCCTGTCTGCGGTATGGTGAAGGACGACAATCACCGTACCAGAGGACTGTATTACCATAATGTGGAGATTCCCATCGATACCCATTCCGAGGGCTTCAAGCTGATTACCAGAATCCAGGATGAGGCGCATCGGTTTGCTATTGAATATCACCGTTCCCTGCGCTCCAAGGCGCAGGTGAAATCTGTGCTGGATGATATTCCGGGCGTGGGACCCGCCAGACGCAAAGCGCTGATGAAGCATTTTGGATCCATTCAGGATATAAAGGAAGCTTCCGTGGAGAGACTGAGCGAAGTGCCGGAGATCCCGGAGCATATCGCGGGGCAGATTTATGGATTTTTCCATAAGGAGCAGCCTTGAGGACTGACATTGTATTGTGAACCGCGACGCGTATCCATAAATTGACAGGCGCTTTTGGGCCGCATAACTTTTTTTGAATATGAACTTATAGTATAATGATATCGGTTGTTTCCTGGAGATAACGAAAGGTACAGCCATCAGAAAAATCACTCTGACATGGAGGATTAGTATACCAGCAAGAGTTATTGAGGAGGAAGAACAATGAAGTTCATGAGAAAATGGCTTGCGCCTGTTCTGGCAATAGCGATCATGCTTGGCGACTGCGGCGGCATTTCTCTATATGCCAAAGAGTCCATACCGGCTATGGAGATGTCAGTCTCTGAAAATGATGCGGAGAGTCCGCAGGAAAGTGAAGATGACACATCCATTCCGGACGAAATGACAGAAGATTCTGCATATGCTGCGGAAGAAGAGACGGAAAGCGCCGATGATGACGATGCGCGGTCTGTCCCGGATGACAGTGAGGGCGATGAGGAGCCGGAGCTTATTTCAGATGAGGATGGGACAGCTTCGGCAGCCGAATTACCTGCCTTGCGGATCGGACAGATCAGGAAGGGAGAAGCGCTTCCTGCTTCGGATGACTCCGATTTCGTATACGGTTTGCCGGTTTCTTTTGAGAAGGCCGACAGACTGGTGCTGTTTGTGAATTATCAGACAGAGGAGATGCCGGAGGAGGGAACGTTAGTCTGGAGCATTCTGCGCGGCGTAAGGGGAACGGCTGCGGGCAGCGCCAGCCTGCTTCAGGAGGAGGACGACTGGACTAAGTTCGAAGAAGTGTCGGAATCCCCATATTTTATCATGACGGAAAATGACGATGAAGAAAGCGGCTATTACCGGACGGTGGAGCTTGTCCCGGCAGCAGATGTCGCTGCGGCTCCCGGGAAGAATGAATATAAGGAAGATGCGCAGGACTGGGATTATTATATCCGGGCGGCTTATTATCCGGGAACCGGGACAGATGAGAAGGATGCGTTTTATTCTGCCGCGACGATACCGTTTCTGCCTCAAACAAACGCCGCTGCAGCAGAACAGACAGATGAGGATGCTGCCGGTACTGAGGAGGCTTCGGCAGATTCCCTGCAGGATGAGGATTCTGTTTCGGAAAATACCATTGACATCATCGAAGAAGGTATAAGCGATGATAAAATGGAGACAGAAGAAAATGAGCAGAAGGATGCCTCTGATGCGGAAGCGGCAGAGGAGAGCGATTCAGAGCAGCCTTTGGAGAGCAGCGTTTCTGAGAACTCCATCACAGACAAGGCGGCAGAACCGGAAATTGCTGCCGTAGAGGACGGCGCTGCACAGCAGACTGTAAAGGAAAATATCGGTGTGCTTACCTTGAGTTCGGAGAGCGTAACATTGCATCCCGATGAAGAATTTACGGTCAGTGCGTCTATCGTGCCGAAGGATATCTCAGCACAGATTCAATGGGCAAGCGGCGACGAGACCATAGCCGGGGTAGTTTCCGTATCGGAAACTGGCGGCGCTCAAAACAATAATGAAAAGGTAAAAATTACCGCAAAGGCGGAAGGCACAACGCAGATTACTGCGGAATGCGGCGGTCTGACGGCTTCTGTCCGGGTAGAGGTCGTTCCCAGAGACGAGGATGAGGTATATGATCTTTCCGGCGATCTGTGGGTAGACGGTTTCCGGAAAGAAAGCGATGAGTTGGTCTATACAGGACAGAAGATCACTCAGGATTTCCGCGTATACCATAAGGAAACACTTCTAAGGGAAAAGACGGATTATACCCTGAGTTACAAAAATAACGTAAATGCCGCCGCGTGGAACTCCACGAAAGCCCCCAGCGTGACGATTACCCTGAAAGGGCAGTACAGCGGCAGCGTGACCTTGTACTATACGATCAGGCCTGCGGATATCAACAGCGCAGTCAGGGAGAATTCATCTGGTTCATCGGCATATGAACAGACGGTTGCTTACAGCAAAAATCTGAAAATCCCGAATCCTGTGCTGACCTTTGCGAACAAGAAGCTGGCTGTTAAGAAGGATTTTGTCTGTGATTACGCTTCTCTGCCGGCGGATTATAACAAGGGAGATGCCTATATGCCGGGACAGATCTATGAGTATACCGTCCGCGGAACGGGTAATTTCACCGGCTCTTTTACCATGCAGCTTGTTGTCCTGAAGGACAAAGGCCTGAATTTCGCCTCCGCGTCGGTGAAGCTTGGTCAGAAGCAGTATACCTATC
Organism: Lachnospiraceae bacterium; assembly: GCA_017626325.1. Lineage (GTDB taxonomy): Bacteria > Bacillota > Clostridia > Lachnospirales > Lachnospiraceae > UBA3282. The sequence continues at coordinate 8,071 of JAGAIZ010000068.1, forward strand.
ACGGTACGGCGCTGTCCAAATCAGATGTAACGATAGAAACGCTGACTCTGAACAAAAAGGCGCTGGATAAAGCTTATTATGACTATGAAGTCTGTGCGGAAGGCACAGAGAACGCCTATGTGATGGTATACCCTTCCGAGACGGGCAGGGAGGCAGGATACCGGGGTTACAAAAAGATCAGTCTGAAAGTAACAGGGGACCGGAATATCAAGGACGCTGCGCTTGGGGTCAACTGGAAGGAAAGCATACCCTTTTCCCAGAAGGTATTGAATGAACAGGGCGGCTTCTTCCAGGCGGAAACAGGACTGTTGAGATTCGGAAATGATACGCTTGCGGAAGGAATCGATTATACCGTAAAGTATCAAAACAACCAGAAGGCAGGAACCGCGACGGTTACCTTCACCGGGAAGGGCAGATATAAAGGCTCTGTCAGGAAAAAATATGTAATTACCCCCAATGCCGGGCAGGGAAATTTCACCTTTAGCTGGAAAAATGTGACGAAAAAAGATAAAACGCTCATGATTGCCTATCAAAAAGGCGGGGCTGTGCCGGATTTTGTCTTGAAGGATCAGGATAATAATATTCTGAAAGACAAAACCGATTATACGGTTAAGTATAAGAATAACAAAACGCCCGGACAGATGATGAGCTGCGAGGTCACCGGCAAAGGGAATTACAAGGGATATACACAGACGATACAGCTTCTGGTAACATACGGCGATATCAGTCAGGGAACCCTGTCTGTCCAGGATAAGCCTTACAGTACGAAGCAAAACGCATGGAAATCAGCGGTAACCGTAACAGACGTAAACGGAAAGAAGCTGTCTGCCGGAAAGGATTATGAGAAGACGCCTGCCTATACATATGCTGATATGGATAACGGCCAGCCTCCCAGGGCGGGGACGGTCATTACTGTGACGGTGAAAGGACTGGGCTTATATGAAGGCTCCGTCATTACCGGGACATACCGTATTTTTAATACCAATATCAGCAAACTGCAGATTGTCATTGACGATCAGGAATATACCGGGAAGGAAGTTACATTAGAGAAAAAGGATATCCATGTATACGCAACGGCGGCTGATAAGAAAAATAAGAGAAACGAATTGACGCGGCCGTGTTATGAAATTGCAGAATACAAGAACAATATTAAAGCTGGTACCGCTAAGGTAACCTTACGCGGTATCGGAGATTACGGCGGAACAAAAACCTATTCTTTTAAGATTCAGAAGAAAACGTATCTCAAAAACGGCGTAAAGGGTATCAAACTGGACAAAACCGTTCTCTCATGTTCTGTTCAGGATACGGAGCAGAAGAGAACGCTGACTGCCACATTAAGTCCGGCAAACGATAAGGAAGCGCTTACGAATCCGACTGTAATCTGGTCTTCCTCCAATAGTAATATCGCGGTTGTGGAAAGCCGGATTGTCAATGGGACGACTGTTGCCGGAGTCATTAAGCCCAAAAGAGAAGGAAGCGTGACAATTACCGCGATTACGCAGGACGGCAATAAACGGGCGCAGTGTAAGGTCACGATATCAGATAAGCTGATTCTTATACAGGCCGGACGGACGATTCAAAGGAACGTGGGTGAAACCTATCAGTTAGAGCTTGCAGGCAGAGAGACCCAGGAAAGCCTCTCGGACGGTATTGTGTGGAGCAGCAGTAATCCCAATGCGGTAGCGGTAAGTAATACGGGCAGGCTCACCATGAAAAAGGCAGGCGCGGCTGTAATCACGGTATACAAAAAGACCGATCCCGGTTATGTGCAGCAGTGTTATGCGGTAGCGATAGGGGATGAGGAGGAACCGGAAGGAAGCAAAGTGCTCAGGTATGAGCGGCAAGCCGGTACTACGGACGATACTTCGGCGATCAACAGGCTGCTTAGGGAATGGGAATGGAATCCTGACAGATATGAGTGTATGTATATCCCTGCAGGCGTATACCGGATAGATGCGGTGCCGACCGGCGGAGACAATGGGTTCGGCGGTATTGTCCTGACGGATAATCAGACATTGATCTTATCCCCCGGCGCTCTTTTGATTGCCAATGGAAATGATCAGGCGAATTCTCAGGTGATCTATGCGTTTGGCCGCGACAACATTACTATTTCCGGCGGTCAGATCATCGGAGAGCGCAATGAGCATACGGGCAAAGGCGGTGAATGGGGTCATGGAATCAGCATAGTGGGCTGTACCAATGTGACGATCAGGGATATGGACATCTCCCAGTGCTGGGGAGACGGCATTTATCTTGGATATTATGACGGACCGAACCTTTGCAGTAATGGCGTCACCATTGAGAACTGCAATCTTCATGATAACAGAAGAAATAATCTTTCTATCACAGATGTGTCTAATGTTACGGTAAGAAACTGTCAGTTCAATTACGCAAAAGGAACGGATCCCCAGTTCGGCATCGATATTGAGCCTAATGCCGGAAGACCGTGTCAGAATATTAATATATATGATTCTACATTTACAGGAAACGCCGTAGCCAGTATGGGAATTATGACCGCTGCGAAGGATATCAGGATTGAGAATTGTACCATGGACGGAGATTTTATCAATTGGGCCGGCAAAAATGTGGTGCTTAAGAATACGACTGTTAAAGGCAAAATAAACGACCATGCAGGCGGCATAAAACGGGAATGATTCCCGGGCGGCAGTATGGCGGGAATGTTGCAGTAATGCGGCAGAGGAAGTATATCAGAGATGGCAAAGGAGGGTGTCAATATGAGAATCTATTGTGCAAAGGATTATTATCATGCGAGCCGTGTGGCGGCGAACATAATATCGGCGCAGGTGATTATGAAACCGGACTGTGTGCTGGGGCTTGCCACCGGCGCTACCCCTGTCGGTACTTATGAACAGCTTGTGAGATGGTACGAGAAGGGCGACCTGGACTTTGCGTCGGTGCACAGCGTCAATCTGGACGAGTACAGGGGACTGTCTGCCGAGGATGAGCAGAGCTACCGCTATTTCATGAACAGCCATCTCTTTGACCATATTAATATTGACAAGAAGAATACGTATGTGCCGGACGGCATGGAGCCGGACGCGGCGAAGGCATGCAGCGCGTATGATGAGATTATCCGTTCGCTGGGCGGAATCGATTTGCAGATTCTGGGCTTGGGCCATAACGGCCATATCGGCTTTAACGAACCGGGCAGCGCTTTTGAGAAGGAGACTCATTGCGTGCGGCTTTCCCGGAGTACCATCGAGGCCAACGCCAGGTTTTTTGACTCCATAGACAGGGTGCCCAGGGAAGCCTATACAATGGGGATCAAGTCTATTATGCAGGCCAGGAAGGTCGTGGTGATTGTCTGCGGCGAAAGTAAGCGGGAAATCGTCAGAAGAGCGTTCTTCGGCGCTATCACGCCGGAGGTGCCTGCTTCTGTATTACAGCTTCACAACGATGTGATTCTGGTGGGAGACGAAGCGGCGCTGGCGGATTGTCTGTAGATGACAGAGGAAGAAAGGAATGGGAACATGCAGCGTTTAAAAGGTATGGTTTATACGGAGCGGTTCGTATTTGAGCCGGGCGAGGTGGTCATAGAGGGAGATACGATCTGTGCGGTAAACAGATGCGCGGAGGAAGAAATGACGGAGGCCGAGCGGAGGACATATCTTCTGCCGGGACTCATCGATATTCATTTCCATGGCTGTGCCGGATATGATTTCTGCGACGGCACAAGAGAGGCGTTTCGGGCGATTGCGGCATATGAACTGCAGCATGGGATTACTTCCATCTGCCCGGCGACCATGACTTTTCCGGAGGAGAGGCTGGCGCGGATCTGCAGTGAGTGCGCAGCCCTTGTCAGGGAGGACGACTCGTCTCCGATTCCTTTCAGAGAGCAGCTTTGCGGCATTTATCTGGAGGGTCCTTTCATTTCCTATGACAAAAGAGGCGCGCAGAACCCGGAGTATATCCAGCGGCCCGATATGGACATGCTGCGCCGCTTACAGCAGAAGGCGGAAGGATTAATCAGGATAGCGGTTGTCGCGCCGGAGGTGGAGGGGGCGATTGACTGTATCCGGGAGGGCCGGGAGGAATTGCGGTTCTCCATCGCCCACACCTGTGCGGATTATGAGACAACAAGACGGGCGATCGAGGCTGGCGCGACGCAGGTGACCCACCTGTACAACGCGATGCCGCCCATGTCCCACAGAGCGCCGGGAGTTGTGGGCGCGGCTGCCGACGACGAGCGGGTAATGGCGGAGCTGATCTGCGACGGGATTCATGTACATCCTGCCATGGTGCGCAGCACCTTTAAGCTGTTTGGCGCGGAGCGGATGATTCTGATCAGTGACAGCATGATGGCGGCAGGGATGCCGGACGGCGATTATTCCCTGGGCGGGCAGGCGGTCAAGGTACAGGGCAGTCAGGCATTTCTTGCGGACGGCACAATTGCCGGCAGCGTTACGAATCTATACGATTGTATGGTAAACGCTGTCTCGACGGGTGTGCCGAAGGAAGCGGCGGTCAGGGCGGCGAGTACGAATCCTGCGCGGGCCATCGGGATTGCGGACCGGTACGGTTCCCTGGGCCCGGGTAAAAAGGCGGATATTTTGATAACAGACAGAGAACTCGTGCTTTATCGTGTGATGAAGTCGGGGGTGTGGGCCGTGACGGACTGACAGAAAAGCCGGGCAAACTTTGCTTGTTTTGTTGCGGCGAATTGTTTTCTATGCTAAAATAAAAACGATTTGGGGTACAAATTACATATTATCATACAGGAAACAAGGAGAAGGATATGGCGAGCATCAGCTTAACTAAGATTATTGACAAATTTAAATGGGAGAACCTGACGCCGGAAATAGATATTTCCAAGATTAAGGTTACGCAGCCGGATATCAACAGACCGGCGTTACAGATGGCGGGGTACTTCGAGCACTTCGAGACGACGCGTCTTCAGATCGTAGGTTTTGTGGAATACTCTTATATGAACGAATTGAATGAGGAAAGACAGAAGGAAATCTTCGAGAAGCTTCTGAATAACCCGAACAATCCGATTCCGGCGATCGTCTTCTGCAGAGAATTATATCCGAATGAATTATTCAAGGAAATGGCGATTAAATACGGCGTTCCGCTTCTGATGAGCAAGAAAGCCACTTCCGAATGTATGGCTGAGGTCATCAGATGGCTGAATGTGAAGCTGGCGCCCTGTATCTCGGTACACGGCGTACTGGTGGATGTATATGGAGAGGGTGTGTTGATTACGGGTGAGAGCGGTATCGGTAAGTCCGAGGCGGCGCTTGAGCTTATTAAGAGAGGACACCGTCTTGTCACGGACGATGTGGTAGAGATCCGCAGAGTCAGCGAGGATACGCTGGTTGGTTCCGCACCGGATATTACGAAGCATTTTATTGAGCTGCGGGGCATCGGTATTGTGGACGTCAAGGCACTGTTTGGTGCGTCCAGCGTCAGAGACACGCAGAATATCGATCTGGTCATCCGTCTGGAAGACTGGGATAAGGATAAGGAATACGACAGACTTGGTCTGGAAGAGGAATACACGGAGTATCTTGGCAATAAGGTAGTGTGCCATAATATTCCGATCAGGCCGGGCCGTAATCTGGCAATTATCTGTGAATCCGCCGCGGTTAATCACCGTCAGAAGAAGATGGGCTACAATGCTGCGCAGGAATTATATAAGAGAGTGCAGAATTCTCTTGCGCATGGCAGAGAGAATGACGATTAAGAAACAGGATGCGGTTCATGAACGGTTATGTTGAAAAATGTTTCAGAATGGAGAGAATATGGCAAAATACGTATTTGGAGTGGATGTAGGCGGTACGACCGTCAAACTTGGATTATTTGATATTAACGGTGTGGTTGTGGAGAAGTGGGAGATTCCCACGAGAACAGCCAACGGCGGTGAGAAGATCCTGCCGGATATTGCGGACAGCATCAAAGCGAAGATGGCGGACAGAGAGATACCGAAGGAAGAGGTTGCAGGCGTAGGCGTAGGAGTTCCCGGTCCTGTAGACGGCAGGGGAATCGTGCATAAGGCGGTGAACCTTGGATGGGGCGAGGTAGACTTGAAGAAGGAGCTGGAAGCCCTCTTAGACGGCATGAAAGTAGAAGGCGGCAACGATGCCAATGTGGCGGCCCTCGGCGAGATGTGGAAGGGCGGCGGTCAGGGACATCAGAGCCTGGTGGCTGTTACGCTGGGAACCGGTGTCGGCGGCGGTATTATTATTAATGGCAGAATTATGACAGGCGCGACCGGAGCGGGCGGTGAAATCGGACATATTCATTTGGAGGATAACGAAACGGAAGCCTGTGGCTGCGGCAATTTCGGCTGCCTGGAGGAATACGCTTCCGCGACGGGCATTACCAGACTTGCCAACCGTGCCCTGCAGGCCTGCGATAAAGACAGCGTTCTCAGAACAGGAGAGGTGTCCGCTAAGACGGTCTTCGACGCGGTGAAAGCCGGAGATGAGCTGGCAATTGAAGTGGCGAAGAAATTCGGCGATTATCTCGGCAAGGGGCTTGGCATAATCGCGGGAGTCATCAACCCGGAAATTTTTGTAATCGGCGGCGGCGTATCCAAGGCCGGTGAGGTGTTATTTGAATATATCAGACCTTCTTATGAAGAGACGGCATTCCATGCCTGCAAGGATACGCCGTTCGCGCTGGCGACGCTGGGCAATGACGCTGGTATTTACGGAGCGGCTAAGATGGTATTGGATTAAAATGAAATAGACGGGGAAGAACAAGGCACTTGCTGTATATGGCATGTGCCTTGCGGTTTATACATAATCTGAATGGAACAGAACATATTAAAATAGTGAGTATCATTCATGAGCTTTGAAGTATAATATAACAAGAGTATAGATAAGAATAATTTTTGAAATGGGTCGGGGTGTCATGTTGAGCGCGTCAATGTATGATTATATCAAAACAATTATTCCGGGAGAACGAATTCTTTTTCATGAGCCGATGAGTAAGTATACTACCTTCCGGGTAGGCGGAGAAGCGGAATGCCTGCTGGTGGTTCAGACAGAGGAGGAACTTGCGAAGCTGATTCCGTATCTGAATCAGATAGATCAGGAATACTTTATTCTGGGCAATGGCAGCAATCTTTTGGTGGGTGACAAAGGATATCGGGGCATGATCGTCAAGTTCGGAGAGGAAATGTCGCAGATTCGGATAGAAGGTACACGAATGACTGTAAAGGCGGGGGCGCTTATGTCCAAAGCCGCCGTGACGGCGAAGCAGAATGGTCTGACCGGACTGGAATTCGCGGCGGGGATACCTGGCAGCGTCGGCGGCGGTATCGTGATGAACGCGGGCGCTTATGAAGGAGAAATGAAGCAGATTGTAGAGTCGGTGCGGGTGATGGACAGGGACGGTCAGATTCTGATATTGGATAATGATACGATGGAATTCGGCTACCGCACCAGTATTATCAGGAACAGACCTTTTATTGTAGTGGAAGCGGTATTGCAGCTTGCCGAAGGCAGGCAGGAGGAAATAGAAGCCAGAATGGAAGAACTGGCGATGCTGCGCAAGAGCAAACAGCCGCTTGAGTATGCGAGCGCAGGCAGTACCTTCAAGCGTCCCGAAGGCTATTACGCCGGGAAGCTTATTATGGATGCCGGCATGAGAGGCTACCGTATCGGCGGCGCGCAGGTGTCCGATAAGCACTGTGGTTTCATTGTGAACACCGGCAAGGCGACGGCGGCTGATATTAAAGAAGTGATTGAGGAAGTGCAGGAGCGCGTTAAGGAGAGATTTCATGTGGCTTTGGAACCGGAGATTGTTTTTCTGGGGGATTTCTAGGCGGTCATGGAGAAAATTTGCGGTTGGGAAGGATAAGAGATATGAGATTTGTTGTGGTGACCGGTATGAGCGGTTCCGGGAAGAGAACCGCCATGAAGATGCTGGAGGATGTGGGCTTTTATTGCGTGGATAATCTTCCGGTGGCGTTGATTGAGAAGTTTGTGGATCTGATTACCATGCCTAACAGTGAGATCAGTAAGGTCGCGCTGGGGTTGGACGTGCGCGCGGACCAGTCCTTTGGCGATGCGCAGCGCATTCTGACCCAGCTTAAGGAGAGCGGTTATCCTCTTGAGATTCTCTTTATGGAAGCCAGTGACTCTGTTCTCCTGAAACGGTATAAGGAGACGAGAAGGCTTCATCCGCTGTCGCCGGAAGGAAGAGTGGAGGAAGGCGTCCACAAAGAGCGAGATATTCTGCAGGGCATCAGACAGAAAGCGGATTATATTATTGATACGTCGAATCTGCTGACGAGAGAGCTTAAGGAAGAAATCGATCATATATTTGTGCGCAATGAAGAATACAACTCTCTGATGGTAAGCGTCTTGTCTTTTGGATTTAAGAACGGGATCCCGGCGGATGCCGATCTCGTGTTTGACGTTAGATTTCTTCCGAATCCGTTCTATATTGACGAGCTTAAGCATAAAACTGGTAATGACAAGGAAGTGCAGGACTATGTTATGAGTTTCCCGGAAGCGGGGGAATTCCTGCAGAAGCTTGTGGACATGCTGGAATTCCTGATTCCTAATTACGTCAAGGAGGGAAAGCACCAGTTGGTGATCGGCATAGGCTGTACCGGCGGAAAGCACAGGAGCGTAACGCTGGCAAATGAACTGTACGCCAGGATGAAGGTACATGGTAATTATGGTACGAAGCTGTATCATAGGGATATTAAGCAGGGAGTGTAGAAGTAATGTCTTTTTCAGCAACCGTAAAAGAAGAGCTTGCGGCACAGATCAGTTCTGCACGCCATTGTCAGTTGGCGGAGCTGGCGGCGCTGTTTCATTTTGCCGGGGGCGCTTGTGAGAATGGCGCTCATCTGACCCTTGAGACGGAAAATGAGGCAGTTGCGAGAAAATGCTTTACATTACTTAAAAAAACATTTAATATAGAAAATGTTGTTATGCAGAATAAAACGATGCAGGGCAGAACAAGACTTCTGCCTGACGATGCGGCGGAGCATAAGGTAATACAGGCGCTGCATCTGATGGATGGAACAGGAAGCAAGGTGGCATTAAATGTGCCGGTTAATGTTCTCTTAATCAAGAATTCCTGCTGTCTGAGAGCGTATCTTAGAGGAGCGTTTCTGTGTGTGGGTTCCATGAGCGACCCGGAGAAGGGCTATCATCTGGAGTTTGTCTGCAGCAACAGGGAACAGGCAAGGCAGCTTCAGAGTATTATTCAGGAGTTTCAAATAGAATCTAAGATTATTAAGCGTAAGAAGTATGATGTGGTATATCTGAAAGAGGGAGCCGGTATCGTTGACCTTCTTAATGTGATGGAAGCTCATGTATCCCTGATGAAGCTGGAAAATCTCAGAATCGTTAAGGAGATGCGCAATTCTATCAACAGAAGAGTGAATTGCGAGACGGCGAATATCTCTAAAACCGTTGTTGCGGCATCAAAACAGATAGAGGATATTATTCTGGTCCGGGACAGATATGGCTTTGAAAATTTGCCGGACAATCTTAGACAGATGGCGGAGATTCGTCTGGAATTTCCGGAGGCGGCATTGAAGGAATTGGGCGAGCACCTGGACCCGCCGGTCGGCAAGTCGGGTGTGAACCACAGATTACGCAGGCTAAGTGAGATTGCTGATAGAATCAGGTTATAAAGGAGGAGAATATTATGATTCAAAAATCTATCCAGATTAAACTGGAGTCCGGCTTGGAAGCAAGACCGGTTGCAATGCTTGTACAGGTGGCAAGTCAGTTTGAGAGTACTGTGTACATCAACTCAGGAGACAGGAAAGTCAACGCGAAAAGCATAATGGGTATGATGAGTCTTGGACTTGATAACGGCGAAGAAGTAACCGTAACCGCAGAGGGCAGCGACGAAGAGGCTGCTGTCACTGAGATCGAGAAGTTCCTCAGCAGTAAGTAATGGGGACAAGCAGCACGAATGACATTTGATAAGGCAGAATACAAGGGAGATTTCCGGTGGGGGTCTCCTTTTTCTTTTTTATTCCCGCGGGCAATGAGCCAGGCGCGGCATACATTACGACGGGTATATAGTATTTTGCAATTGCTTATGCTATGATAATACATAAGAGAATTGTTTTGTTTGTAAGATGCAGGAGTGGCCGGTCAGATTGCAAAATCACACGGATGCGCTGATTTTATGGTTGACAATTTGAGGCCCTGACAAGGAGGAAAGTATGGATAAGAGGATGTTGTTTATTTACAATCCGAGGGCCGGTAAAGCACAGATTCGGAGTAATCTTCTGGATATTATTGATACCTTTGTCAAAGCAGGCTATGAAGTGACGGCCTATCCCACGCAGGCTGCCGGAGATGCGGTGAAGGCGGTCAAGGAGCGCCGGGAAGGATACGATATCGTGGTGTGCAGCGGCGGCGACGGCACGCTGGACGAGGTCGTGACGGGGATGATGCAGTGCGACGGGAAGCTGCCCATTGGATATGTGCCTGCGGGCAGTACCAATGATTTTGCCAACAGCCTTAAGATACCCAAGAATATGACCAAAGCGGCGGACGTGGTAGTGAAGGGCAGGAATTTCTCATGTGATATCGGCGCTTTTAATCAGGACAGTTTTATCTATGTGGCGGCTTTCGGAATCTTTACAAATGTTTCTTATGAGACGAAGCAGGATATCAAGAATGTCCTGGGGCATGCGGCCTATCTGCTGGAGGGCGTCAGGGCGCTGCCGTCCATACGCGCTTATCCGCTCAAGATTACCTGTGACGGGCGGGCGATTGAAGGCGAGTTCCTGTACGGCATGATTACGAATTCTTATTCAGTAGGCGGTTTCAGGGGCATCACAGGGCAGAACGTGCTGCTGGACGACGGACTGTTCGAGGTTACGCTGATTAAGAAGCCTGCCAATCCGCTTGAATTAAACAATATTATTCTGGCGATGGTGGACAAACGGGTCAAATCAGAGCACATCTATTCTCTGACGGCTTCCCGCATCACGGTGGAAGCGCAGGAGCCTCTGGCATGGACGCTGGACGGCGAATTCGGCGGCGAGCATCTGCGGGCGGAGATTGAGAACAGGATGAAAGCGCTGGAAATCCGGGTTCCGGAGTAGATGCTTTGCGAATGTTGCTGGGAACGGAGCAAACAATAATAAAAAATCGGTTGATTTAGCGTCATTTTCATAGATTATGTTTGCGAAAGGACACGCTTTGGGGTATAATAGGAGCGGTAGTTAATATCCGGTTTCGCGACCGGTCATAATAAAAAAATAAAGAAAGGTGGTAAAAACAATGCCATTAGTTACAACCAAAGAAATGTTTGAGAAGGCATACAACGGCGGCTATGCGGTTGGTGCGTTCAATGTTAACAACATGGAAATCGTTCAGGGTATCACAGAGGCAGCGGGCGAGTTAAACAGCCCTGTTATCCTTCAGGTTTCCAAAGGTGCGCGTGCTTATGCTAACCACACATATCTGGTGAAGTTAGTAGAGGCGGCTGTTGCAGAGAATCCTCAGATTCCGATCGCGCTTCACTTAGACCATGGCGATACCTTCGAGCTGTGCAAGTCCTGTATCGACGGCGGATTTACTTCTGTCATGATCGATGCTTCCTCTAAGTTCTTCGAGGATAACATCGCTTTGACCAAGCAGGTTGTAGAGTACGCTCATGACAAGGGCGTAGTAGTTGAGGCGGAGCTTGGTACTCTTGCAGGCGTTGAGGATGAGGTTGTTGTTGAATCCGGCAAAGAGATGTATACACGTCCTGAGGAAGTGGAAGAGTTCGTTTCCAGAACAGGCTGCGATTCCCTTGCAATCGCAATCGGTACTTCCCACGGTGCATATAAGTTTACGGCAGCTCAGTGTACAAGAAATGAAGACGGTATCCTTGTTCCCCCTCCGCTTCGTTTCGACGTATTAGAGGAGTGCATTAAGCGTCTGCCCGGTTTCCCGATCGTTCTTCACGGTTCTTCTTCTGTTCCGCAGGAGTTCGTGGCTATGGTCAACCAGTACGGCGGCAATATGCCTGATGCGGTAGGTATTCCGGAAGAGCAGCTTCGTAAAGCGGCTGAGCTTGCTGTATGTAAGATCAATATCGATTCCGATATCCGTCTTGCTATGACAGGCAATATCCGTAAGTACTTCGCAGAGCATCCGGATCATTTCGATCCTCGTCAGTATCTGAAACCGGCTCGTCAGGCTGTTAAGGATATGGTTGCTCACAAGATCGTAAACGTTCTTGGTTCCGACGGCAAGGCTTGAGAAATCGGCGAATCTGCCTGTTAGATTATATTAGCAAACAATAAAGGATGCGGTCAGCAATGGCCGCATCCTTTTTGAATAACTTTTTGATTTTAGAATATCCCTTTTAGAATATGCTTAGAGTTCCTTTGCGTGCGTGTCGTTGATTTCAGGGAAGACGGAAAGCATAGGTTTCACATTTTTTCCCTTTAACACGCGGTCTACATAGTTCTTCGTGATTTTCACAACAATAGGCGATAAGCTGAGTACGCCGATTAAGTTGGGGATAGCCATCAGACCGTTGAAGGTATCGGACAGATCCCAGGCAAGGCTTAAGTTCATCGTAGCGCCTACGAAGATCATCAGCACGAAAACAATCTTGTACGCGATCGTAGATTTCGTACCGAATAAGTATTCCCATGCCTTAGAACCGTAATGGCTCCAGCCAAGCACGGTAGAGAAAGCGAACAGCAGGATGGCAATGGCGATAAAGGCGGGACCGATGCTGCCGAATACCGTTGCGAAGGCTTCGCCTACCAGCGCGGAGCCGGAGGACTCGCTTAAGACAGCGCCTGTCTCCAGGTCAATCAGACCGGAGGAAAGAACGGAGAAAGCTGTCAGCGTACATACCACAATGGTGTCCGCAAATACTTCGAAGATGCCCCACATACCCTGGCGGACAGGCTCTTTCACGTTGGAATTAGAGTGTACCATAACAGAGGAACCAAGACCGGCTTCGTTGGAGAATACGCCTCGCTTCATACCCCAGGTAAGCGCCATCTTCACGCCGGAACCGACGATACCGCCGCCTACGGCTCTCAGACCGAAAGCACCCTTGAAGATTGCGGTAAATACCGCGCCCACCTGATCGATGTTCAGGAAGAAAACGACAAGCGCGCCCAGAATATAGGCAATCGCCATAAAGGGAACCAGCTTCTCTGTAACGGATGCGATTCTCTTAAGGCCGCCGACGATAACAAGCGCGGCGATAATCAACAGCACGATACCTGTTACATAAGGCGGAATTGAGAATGCCGCTTCCATATTCGCGGAAATGGAATTGACCTGACTCATATTGCCGATTCCGAAGGAAGCCAACAGGCAGAAGATGGAGAACAGTACGGCAAGCACCGCGCCCACCTGCTTGAAACCCTTGTAAGAACCGAGACCGTCTTTCAGGTAGTACATAGCGCCGCCGCACCATTCGTCTTTCTCATTCTTGCGGCGGTAGTAGATACCCAGTACATTCTCGGAATAATTCGTCATCATGCCGAAGAAAGCGACAATCCACATCCAGAAGATCGCGCCGGGACCGCCTGCGATTAACGCGCTGGCAACGCCTACGATATTACCGGTGCCGATTGTGGCGGCAAGAGCGGTACATAAAGACTGGAACTGGGAAATGGACTGATCGTCCTTGTCCGTATGCTTCGTGACATGCTTGTCGCTGAAGATACCGCCAATCGTGTTTTTGAACCAGTGTCCAATGTGGGACAACTGGAAGAATTTGGTCAGTACAGTCATCAGAATACCCGTACCGACGAGCAGTACCAGCATCGGGATTCCCCACACGAATCCGTTGATGGCACTGTTCACATTTGTGATCATTTCAACCATAACATTTCTCCTCCTTCGTTCACATCAGGGATAACGGCTGCGCTTACAGAATCTTTGATTCCCCTGTAAGCTAAAAAAGCGCAGACATATACAAGGATGTCTACGCTGACCATTCGTAAAGGGCTGTCCTTTTGCCTGAGAGATTCGCCATAGCAGAAGATACGGTATACCAATGGAATCATGCGATATAGAATATGTATCCTGTCTGTATGGTTTTCACCTTCGGCCCCTGTCATGACAAAGCAGATCGTAAAACGATGCGTATCATGGCGCAGGCTTCTCCAGCACATCATCCGTCTACAGTCCTCTCCTGGCAGTCAGGAACCTGAAAGTGTTACTCCTTCGGTAAGCCTCCCTTGCGGGAAAACGCTTTTTCCTGTAGATTTCACCTGATTTATTAAGTTATGTGACTTTACCTATTGTAGCACATAGGATAACGTATAGCAAGAGAAAATTGTATACATGGATATTTGCATTTCGATTCGACAACTTATGAATGGCATGGCTGACGACGTCTCTGTATTTCAGGTATGCCATACAGAAATAGAAAAATCCCCCCATAAAAGGGAGGATGCCAAGTAAAATTGCTTTTACTTGGCATTTATTATGAAAAAGTTTTAATTAATCAGTTACTTTGAAGTGTTCTTTGCTTTGTTGTATCTTATGGTATTAGTATACGTTGGAGAAATGTCTAAAAAATGTTGCCGCCATGAATTTTTTTGAAATTAAATTTGAACAAATTATGAACGAGGCGGCATGTCAGAATCCGGCGTGAATTTTATCCGGTTCAGGATATTCCACGCCGAAGGTCTCTACCGTAACCGTTTTGATTTTCTGGTCTTCTAAGGGACGATCAGAATAATCAGTGGCTGTTTCTGCGATTTTGTCTACGTTTTCCATTCCCTCCGTAACCTTGCCGAAGGCAGCGTATGCACCGTCTAAGTGCGGCGCGTTCTTGTGCATGATGAAGAACTGGCTTCCCGCGGAATTAGGATGCATGCTTCTGGCCATGGAGAGAACGCCTGCGGTGTGCTTTAAGTCGTTGGGATAGCCGTTCTGTGCGAATTCGCCGCGGATGGAGTAGCCGGGGCCGCCCATGCCTGTTCCCTCCGGATCGCCGCCCTGAATCATAAAGCCTCTGATGACTCTGTGGAAAATCAGCCCGTCATAGAAATTCTTCTGGATGAGGCTGATAAAGTTGTTGACGGAGACGGGCGCGATATCGGGATAAAGCTCTGCCTTGATTACGTCGCCGTTCTCCATGGTAAATGTAACAATCGGATTCTGTGCCATTGTGTATTCCCTTTCTTCTATAATATAATAATATGGTAATAAAGCTGCCGTACCGGAATGGCTCCTGCGTCTGCTGTCTGCGGGAGAGCATTTGATACAGCAATCTTATTTTAACGGAAATAAAGGGACAGGTAAAGAGGGATTTTGTATGCTTGGTCGTGTTGTTTTTCTTTTGCGGGAATATAAAAGGACAGACTGGCGGAAGCGGCTGGAAGCGCTGGCAGAGGATTTGGAGGCGCATGGCGTCGTGTGCGTGTTCGCGGAAGGTATGCCGCAGGAGGTCTGTAGCGCTGCGGGACAGGAAGAAACAGGGTATAGGGAGAAAGAGTATGATGCGGACAGAGAAAGTATCCTCTATGTGGCGGACAGCGCGGCGGTATGCAAGGCATTGTCCGGCGAAGGATGCTATGTACTTCCCTGCCGTCATGAGCGCAATCAGGCGGAGGTCTTTGAAAGCGGCATGTATTTCTATGTGATAGAGCAGCCTGAAGAGATGGATTATGAGTCTCTTGATATGGCATATCGCCGCCTGGCAGGTCTGCCCTGGGAGATTCTTCAGACAAGGCGCTGTATGATAAGGGAAACAACGGTGGAAGACGCGGATGCATTTTATCAGATCTATGAGGAGCCTGACATCACTTTATATATGGAAGGTCTTTTCGCGGACCGTGATGAAGAGATCGCCTATATGGAGGATTATATTAAAAAGGTATATTATTTTTATGGGTATGGTATGTGGACAGTGGTGGAGAAAGAGAGCGGCAGAGTCATCGGCAGGGCAGGTGTAAGCTGGCGGGAAGGGTTTGATCTGCCGGAGCTTGGCTTTATGATCGGCGTTCCCTGGCAGCGGCAGGGATATGCGTACGAGGTCTGCGGGGCGATTCTCGCATATGCCCGAAAGGAACTGGAAATGACGCGGGTGCAGGCGCTGGTATTGCAGGGAAATACGAAATCTGCAAGGCTGTGCGAGAAGCTTGGGTTTGCTAAACAGCGCGAGATAAATCTGGAAGGCAATGATTATATGGTGTTTGAGATGGATTTGTGATAGAAAGACTCTTTACAACTGTAAACCGATATGATAAGATTCTTGCGAAACGCAGGGCAATCGCGATAAGCTGGCTCTGGACATATATTATATATATAGAAGAAATGGGATAACACACCATGAGAAAACAATCCAGAAATATACTCTTATTGATCATAACAGCACTTATATGGGGAACTGCTTTTGTGGCGCAAAGGGAAGGCGGAGCCGAGGTGGGCCCCTATACCTTTAACTGTATCCGTTCCCTGATCGGCGCGGCGGTTTTGGTTCCGGTTATTAAGCTGCTGGGATGCCGTTCATCGGAGCGGGATATTCAGGCCGGCGCAGATAAAAAACAATTGTGGCTGGGCGGAATATCCTGCGGGGTAGTTCTGTTCGTGGCGAGTACGCTCCAGCAGCTTGGTATGTATTACGGTACTACTGCGGGCAAAGCCGGATTTTTGACTGCCTGCTATATTCTGATCGTTCCGCTGCTGGGCTTGTTTCTGGGGAAGAGATGCCGATGGAACATCTGGGTCAGCGTGTTGGTGGCGGTGATCGGACTCTATTTTCTGTGCTTGACCGATGACTTTACGGTTCAGCTCAGCGATGGATTGGTTTTGCTGTGCGCCGTTTCCTTTTCCGTACATATATTGGTTATAGATCATTTCTCGCCGTTGGTGGATGGAGTCAGAATGTCGTGCATTCAGTTCTTCGTATGCGGCGTGCTTGGTTTGGTTCCGATGTTTTGTGCGGATATGCAGCATTCTGCGGCAGGAGTGGCAATGGTTCTGAACGCGCTGGGTTCCTGGGATGCATGGCTTCCGATTCTGTATGCGGGTATTTTATCCTGCGGCGTGGGGTATACGCTGCAGGTGATCGGGCAGGAGGGCATCAATCCTACGATCGCTTCATTGCTGCTGAGTCTGGAATCCGTCTTCTCGGTTCTTGCCGGTATGGTGATTCTGCATGAAACCATGAGCGGCAAGGAGCTTTTGGGATGCGTATTGGTATTTGCGGCTGTTTTGTTTGCCCAATTGCAGTTTGATAAGAAAAGGGTTTGACAGGAAAACGTTTGACAGGAAAACCAAATTTGTACTTGACAAAGATGATGTCAGCCCGTAAACTATGAATAATCGCTGACAGAAGTCAGCACTAAGCTGTTACGGCAGCAGAGCATTGCGTGACTAAACAGATAGAGAACATATTAGATTGCCAGGAAGGTAATAGATTCCATAAGAAGTGGAATGCTATGCTTTTCTGGTTTTTTGTTTGTGTCTTAAAGAGGAGAAAGTGATGAAATGTCCCGCAGTACCGGGAGCGGAGGCTGCCGTGAAAGAGAAATGAATAAGAAAGGAAAATGAAACTTATGAAAAATGATATTAAAAATCTTGTATTGGCGGCGTTATTTATGGCGCTTGGAATAGTTCTTCCGTTTTTTACCGGGCAGATACCGCAGATTGGAAACATGCTGCTTCCTATGCATATTCCGGTTCTTCTTTGCGGGTTTATCTGTGGCTGGCAGTATGGGTTAGCCGTTGGGTTTGCTACGCCGCTTCTGCGAAGCATGATATTCGGCATGCCTGTTATGATGCCGTCGGCAATCGGCATGGCATTCGAACTGGCTGCCTATGGCTTTGTGACGGGATTTCTTTATCGGAAGCTGCCGAAGAAGAATTATACTGTTTATGTCAGCCTTTTGGGTGCGATGATAATCGGCAGAATCGTGTGGGGAATGGTATCTGTTGTTCTATACGGCATACAGGGTAATTCCTTTTCTGTGCAGATCTTCCTGTCAGGGGCGCTTCTCAACGCAATTCCCGGAATTATCTTGCAGATTATCTTGATTCCTGCTATTATGATTGCACTGAACAAGGCAGGGGTACTGAGGCATTATGAGACAGGAACAATTTAATTTGACGCGAGCGCAGACGATACGAAAAGAGATTGACAGGCTTCTTGCGGGTGTGCAGAAGCCTGTCATTGTTGCAATAGACGGTGTGTGCGGAGGCGGTAAGACCACGCTCGGCAGATGGCTTGCAGTGCAGTATGACTGTAATCTTTTTCATATGGATGATTTTTTCCTGAGAAAAGAGCAGAGAACGCAGGAGCGATACGCGCAGCCCGGCGGGAATGTTGATTATGAGAGGTTTTATGAAGAGATATTGAAGCCGATACTGGAGGGCAGGGAATGCGATTACAGAAAACTTACCTGCAGTACGCTGACTTTGGGCGAACCGGAACGGATCGGTTGGAAACGGCTGAATATTATAGAAGGCTCATACAGTCAGCATCCCTATTTTGGCAATCCGTATCAGCTATGTATTTTTCTGGATTTGCCGCCGGAGGAGCAGTACAGGAGACTTTTGGCTCGTGCGCCGGAAAAAATCAATCGTTTTGCAGAAGAATGGATCCCGATGGAAAATCAATATTTCGAGGCTTATGCCATTCGGGATAAGAGCTTATGTATCGAGATGCGGTAGACAGCAGGAGTCGCCGCATTGTTAGCGCAGCCAAGGTTGTTAAAAATTTGTTAAAATTTTGTCAATAAAAATTATTAAAAGCTATTGACATACCTCAATTATGGCGTTATAATCCTTTTCATAAAAGCAAAGGCGCTTTGAGAAGAGAAATCTCGAAGTGCCTTTTTCGTTTGTCTTCTGTGATACGGAGGAAGCGGCGGTACTGCTCCGGCATGGAGGCTTAGGGGACAACAGCATATCATTTTTGTAAAAACGCGGAGCAATGGGGCTTGTGGAGAGGATAGGAGACCATTGACTTCGCTTTTTTAATAAGAATATATAAAAAATGTGAGGAGGAACTATTATGACAGATGAAATTATGGAGGTCCTGAACGGACAGGTGTTCGGCGTCTGGTTTCTGATTGGCGCCGCATTGGTATTCTGGATGCAGGCAGGCTTCGCAATGGTAGAGACAGGATTTACCAGAGCGAAGAACGCGGGAAATATCATCATGAAGAATCTGATGGATTTCTGTATCGGTACTGTGATGTTTATTTTAATCGGTTTCAGCTTATTGCTGGGAGAGGATTTGGTCGGATTAATCGGTAAACCCGGTTTTGACATTTTTACCTCATACGAGAGCTTTGACTGGTCCAATTTCGTATTTAACTTAGTGTTCTGCGCTACCACAGCGACAATCGTATCCGGCGCGATGGCTGAGAGAACGAAGTTTTTAAGCTACTGTGTTTACTCCGCAGTCATTTCCGCTTTGATATATCCGATCGAGGCGCACTGGATCTGGGGCGGCGGCTGGTTATCCCAGTTAGGCTTCCACGATTTCGCGGGTTCCTGCGCAATCCATATGGTAGGCGGTATCTCCGCGCTGGTTGGCGCTAAGATCCTTGGCCCCCGTATTGGTAAGTTCACGAAAGATAAGAATGGAAACATTACCAAAGTAAACGCATTCCCCGGACACAGCATTCCGCTGGGCGCACTCGGCGTATTCATCCTGTGGTTAGGCTGGTACGGCTTCAACGGCGCAGCGGCTACAAGCGTAGAGCAGTTAGGATCCATTTTTGTTACTACAACAATTGCGCCTGCTGTTGCAACAGTTGTGTGTATGATCTTTACCTGGATTAAATATGGTAAGCCTGATGTATCCATGTGTCTGAATGCATCTCTGGCAGGCCTGGTTGCTATCACGGCTCCCTGTGATGTGACAGATGCTTTCGGCGCGATCGTAATCGGTGCAGTAGCCGGTGTGCTGGTAGTCTTCGGCGTCTGGTTATTGGATTATAAATTACGTATTGATGATCCTGTCGGTGCGGTTGCGGTACATATGATGAACGGTATCTGGGGTACTATTTCGGTAGGCTTCTTTGCTACAAATACAGCGCCTGGTTATTCCATCGCGGATGCAAGCGGCAATGAACTGGTAGGTCTGTTCTATGGCGGCGGTTTCAAGCTTCTTGGTTTACAGTTGCTTGGTTTTGTGTCCGTAGCTGCATGGACGGTAGTAACCATTACGATTGTATTCCTTGTGATTAAGGCAACGATTGGCCTTCGCGCTTCCCAGGAAGAGGAAATCATCGGTCTGGATGCGACAGAGCACGGTCTTGCTTCCGCATACTCGGGCTTCAGCATTATGGATGTATCCAATACGATGTCTATGGATATCAATGAGAACACCAGTCTTGGTACAGAGGATTACGAGTCCGCGACACAGGTACAGAAGGACGCTGCTGTCAAGGTTGCTCAGGTTCCTATGGTATCTGCAACGGGTATGTATAAGGTATCCATTATTGCGAAACTGTCCAGATATGACCAGCTTCGTAAGGCAATGAATGATTTGGGCGTAACCGGTATGACCGTAACGCAGGTTATGGGCTGCGGTATCCAGAAGGGCGCGGGCGAGATGTATCGTGGCGTTGAGATGGACGCGACCCTGCTTCCGAAGGTAAAAGTAGAAGTCGTAGTCAGCAAGATTCCGGTAGACGCTGTTGTAGAGGCTGCCAAGAAGGCTCTTTACACAGGACATATCGGAGATGGCAAGATCTTCGTATACAATGTTGATAAGGTTGTTAAGATTCGTACAGGCGAGGAAGACTTTGCGGCATTGCAGGATGTTGAATAAGCGTATACCTATATCCCTTAGTTTGTATATATAAAACGGGCCCCTTGGCGCTTCCACCGCCGAGGGGTTCGTTTTATATGATCAGGAATGTTTTATGTGATCAGGAACGCGGCTGTGCAGACAGGGTGAAGGAAAGGCGCGGATTAAAAAAGTGTTAAAACCTGCCGTGGTGAGGCGGAATAGCTTGTTAGCCCCAGGAAAGATATGGTATGATAAGGAAAGCAATTTTGCAGGCTTGTTATTTTGGATACAAAAGCAGCGCAGATGCGTTTGGGGCGGTTAAAGTGCCGCATATTGGTTCAAAATAATAGAAATGGAGTCAGCATAGTATATAGGAACTTCGCAGATTGAGAGAAAGGCATGGTTTTAAAATGAGAAAAACAAAAATTGTATGTACTTTAGGACCCTCTACGGATAATGAAGGTGTGTTGAAGCAAATGATACTAGAGGGAATGAACGTTGCCAGATGTAATTTTTCCCATGGAACCTATGATGAGCATAAGAAGAGAATGGATATGGTGAAGAAGCTTCGCAGAGAAGCGGGGAAGCCGGTTGCGATTCTGTTGGACACGAAGGGACCGGAGGTTCGCGTCAGGGATTTCAAGGAAGGAAAGGTAACGCTGGAGGAAGGGCAGCTTTTTACTCTGACAGCGGAAGACGTGGAAGGAACGAAGGATAAGGTAAGCGTTACGTATAACCGTCTCTATGAAGACTTAGAGGTAGGCATGCGCGTGCTGATTGACGACGGTCTGATTGAAATGAAGGTTGAGAAGGTTAATAAGAATGACATCGTCTGCCGCGTTATCAACGGCGGAGTCGTATCCAATCATAAAGGCGTAAACGTACCGGATGTGGACCTGTCCATGCCTTATATCAGCGATAAGGACAGAGAGGATATTCTCTTCGGCATCAGTCAGGATGTGGACTTCATCGCGGCGTCCTTCGTGCAGAAGAAGGAGGATATCTTACAGCTTCGCAAGCTGCTTGAGAAGAACGGCGGCGAGGATATCAAGATTATCTCCAAGATTGAGAACGCGCAGGGCGTTGCCAATATCGATGATATTATTGAAGTATCAGACGGCATTATGGTAGCCAGAGGCGATATGGGCGTAGAGATTCCTTACGAGGAAGTGCCGGTGATCCAGAAGAAGATCATTAAGAAGGTGTACCGTGCCGGCAAGCAGGTGATCACCGCGACACAGATGCTGGAATCCATGATTAAGAATCCAAGACCGACCCGCGCGGAAACGACGGATATAGCCAATGCGGTATATGACGGAACCAGCGCGATCATGCTTTCGGGAGAGACTGCGGCGGGCGCATATCCGGTGGAGGCAGTGAAGACGATGGTAAGAATCGCGGAACGCACGGAGCAGGATGTGGATTACCGCAAACGTTTCTTTGAATTTGAGCGGGAGGCGAACCCTGATATTACCGATGCGATCTGCCACGCGACCTGCACGACGGCTCTGGACTTAAATGCCAAGGCGATTGTGACTGTCACGAAGTCCGGCAGATCGGCGAGAATGGTATCCAGGTATCGTCCGGAAAGTGATATTATCGGTTGTGCGACGACAGAGAAGGTATGCAGGCAGTTGTCTATGTCGTGGGGCGTGACGCCGGTTCTGATTAAGGAAGAAAAAGAAGTGTTCGATCTGTTCGATAAGGCGATTGCAGCGGCGGAGAGGATAGGACTGCTGCATAAGGGAGATCTGACTGTGATTACTTCCGGCGTACCGATCGGTATGTCGGGAACCACCAATATGGTTAAGGTGCAGATAGTCTAGGCCGATTCGTAAGCCGGTGTTCGATCCAAAGTCATTAAGTGGCAATGGGCAGAACACCGGCTCTTTTGGTTACGCCGTGTGTACCTACAGGAACAGGCACACGGCAGGAATCGTTATCAGACTTAAGACAGTGGTCAGGATGATTCCCTGTGAAATCGTGTCGGTTTCCACATTCAACTGCTTGGAAAGCATCAGAGGCATGTTGGCGGCGGGAACCGCGAGCATCAGCGCCATGGTGTTCAGGATCAGCGTATTGTGCACGAACGGGCGGACCAGCACGATACAGATGATGGGAATCAGGATCTGACGCAGCAGCGTGAAGCCGTACAGCTTCGGATGGCTGAAGATTTCCTTCGGAGTCATCTGTACCACCGATACGCCAAGCACCAGCATGGACAGCAGGGTGGTAGCCCTTCCCACATAGGATATGGTAGAGGTGATGATCACAGGTACGTCGAAGTTCCCGAGATAAAATATTATTGTGGCAGCGGCTGAGATCGTTCCGGCGTTAATGATCTTCTGCCAGCGGCCGGAACTGCCCTGGCCTGTACTGCTGTCGGAACAGATAGCGCTGTCCTGGTCGGTGCTGCTGTCGGAACGGATAGCGCTGTCTTGGTCGGTGCTGCTGTCGGAACGGATAGCGCCGCCCTGATCTGTGCTGCTGCCGGAGCCGCAAGACGCCTGTCTGGCGGCCGCCTTCTGTAAGATGGAGATGCCGAAGGTATAGATCAGAATATTAAAGAGCAGATTAAAAATCGAAACGAAAATCAGCGATTCCGTACCCAGGACGGCGGAAGCCAGAGGGATACCGATAAATCCTGTGTTTCCGAAGATGGTCAGCATTCTGTACGCGTAATGGTAACGGTTGGGTACACGAAGAATATAAGGAAGTACGAAGCTGACTGCAATCAGGACGGCGTAAATAACAGCGTATAAGGAAAAAGCGAGAGCCAGTTCCTGTATGGTCACCCTGGGACCGTCTTCGAAGGCGGAGCAGATCAGCAGCGCCGGGTTTGTGACATTGACGATCAGACCGGAGAGCTGTTTGGAGGTCATTTCGGATAACATGCCCTTCTTAAAAAGAATCATACCGATTCCGATTAACAGGAATATAATAACCATTTGCTGTAATACGACTGTGATACTCATAAATTTCATCCTTTTCTTCTATAAATAATAGTTTCACCAAATAAGATTTTCATCCCCTGCGGCTTCAAAACATACGCGCCTATTGTAACATACTTTTTTACATATGTAAAAGCTGCAGTTCTCACATCCGTAAAAACCTTTAAAAACCCCTTTAAAAACATCTTAAAAATGCTTATGCGATTATAGACGGGAAGGGATTAAATATTATATACTTAATGTTAGGTTTGAAGCGGAAGGAGCAGGGGCATCAGGATGCGGCAGTATATTATGGCATTAGATCAGGGGACTACCAGTTCCCGGTGTATTTTGTTTGACCACGAGGGTACAATCTGCAGTATGGCACAGAAGGAATTTACGCAGATTTATCCGAGGGCTGGCTGGGTGGAGCATAATCCCCGCGAGATTTGGGCGTCACAGCTTGCGGTAGCGATTGAAGCGATGGCGAATATTGGAGCGGATGCGTCGCAGATAGCCGCCATCGGTATTACGAATCAGCGTGAGACGACGATCGTCTGGGACAGACGGACGGGCGAACCGGTTTATAACGCTATCGTATGGCAGTGCCGGAGGACGGCGGAGTTTATTGACGGATTGAAGCAGCAGGGATATACTGAGATGATCCGTTCCAGGACAGGACTGGTGCCGGACGCATACTTCTCGGGCAGCAAGATCGCGTGGATACTGGATCATGTGGAGGGCGCAGGAGAGCGCGCCAGCCGGGGAGAGCTTTTGTTTGGCACAGTGGATAGCTGGCTGATTTGGAATCTGACTAAGGGAGCTGTGCATGCGACGGATTACACCAATGCGTCCCGCACCATGCTCTATAATATACATGAATTGAAATGGGATGAAGAGCTACTATCTATGCTGCGCATCCCTGCCCGGATGCTGCCGGAGGTGAAGCCCTCCGGTGCGGTTTATGGAATGACCGACGGCAGTATCTTCGGTTCGCAGATTCCGATTGCGGGGGTGGCAGGAGACCAGCAGGCGGCGCTTTTCGGGCAATGCTGCTTTGCGCCGGGGCAGGTGAAGAATACTTACGGCACGGGATGCTTTCTGTTGATGCATACTGGCAGAGAGGCGATCGCATCGAAGCACGGGCTGCTGACGACGATTGCGGCGGGAAGTGAGAGAACGCCGGAATATGTGCTGGAAGGCAGCGTGTTCGTGGCGGGCGCGGCAGTACAGTGGATGCGGGACGAGATGCGGATGATGAAGCTTGCGCAGCATTCGGAGAAATACGCTCTGCGGGTAAAGGACAGCAACGGGGTCTATGTGGTGCCCGCGTTTACAGGAATGGGAACGCCTTATTGGAATCCCTATGCGAGAGGCACGGTTGTAGGAATCACAAGAGGCTGTCAGAAGGAGCATTTCATCCGGGCGACACTGGAGTCTATTGCATATCAGTCGGCGGATGTGCTTGCAGCGATGGAGGAGGATGCGGGCATTGCGTTAAGTGAGCTTAAGGTGGACGGCGGCGCAAGCGCCAATGATTTCCTGATGCAGTTCCAGGCGGATATTATCGGACAGACAGTGCATCGTCCAAGCTGTATCGAAACGACAGCGCTTGGCGCGGCGTATCTGGCGGGACTGGCAATAGGCTACTGGAAGGACAAGGAAGAAATCTGCGCAAACTGGCAGTTGAACAGACGGTTTGAGGCGGGAATGGAGGAAGCCGAAAGAAGGGAGCTTCTGAAAGGCTGGAAACGCGCGGTCAGATGCGCTCTGGCATGGGCGCAGGACCAGGAATGAATGAGTATTCCCGACGCGTGTCATTACAATCAATTGCTCTGATATGGAGGATTAGTATCATACCATTTATTAAGCGTTTGCGAAACTCTTCACAACATAACTTTAATTGTGCAAATTGTATAACCATAAGCAAGCCCCTTGGAACAAAGTCAGGCTCCGCAGCCTGACTTACAAGAATCGTCTTCGCCGATTCTTGTTGGCTTCGCACTACACATCTGCATTATTCTCTTACAAAATAACGCCGGTACTTGGCGAGGTTTTTTCGAGCCGGTTTGGTCACAAACCTGTATCCCTGCTGCGTCTGGAACGGAGCGAAAGCGCGGCTGTGTTGGTTATACAATTTGTGCAATTTCAATA
>JAGAIZ010000069.1 GCA_017626325.1 Lachnospiraceae bacterium
AGTATCAGTGACAGTTACCGGATAAGACGATTCTTGAGAAAAAGTTGCAGCAGTTGGTCAATATTCCACAGATTGAGGATTAAGACTTATAATATACAAAAGAGAGGATTTAAACATGGCATATACAAGCAGAATTGCAAACCAATTATTAGTAACGCCTTATGATGATAATTCCGCAGTCCCGGAAGAAGTGTCAGAACGATTAACAGAAGAAGAGTTTTGTGAGAAATGTTACAGCCATCCTAAGTTCGAGTGGGACATGCAGCAGTATTTGAGTGAAGAGAAGCAGTTTGAATATATAGATGTACAGATGAATTATGATGAAATAAGAAATCAGATTCATCAACAGAAAACAGCGTATGATAATTTTAATTTGTGGCTGAATAATTTTGATAACAATAAGGTATATACAATTAATGGAAATGCAGGAACAGGTAAAACAACCTTTATAAATCATAAAAAATATACAGAGACTAAATTAAAATGGGTAATATTGGATATTCATCTTGCGCGCAGTCTGGATGAATGGATTTCGGACATCAGAACAGAAGTTTCTCATTTTGAACAGGCGCAGGCCAAAGTATATGGCAGTATTATGAATAAAATATGGGAAATGCTTTTCCAGGGACTGGATGAAAATAATGAATATTCAATAGAGGTTATCTACGATAATCTGTTGAGACTGACTGATGTGTACAAGGAAAAATATGCGAGTAAGTATCCGTCCGGTAGAAAACTGTTGGATGAAGTCTGTGAGGTAATGGCTACCAGCGGTGATGTTTTTGCCAAAGTTGAAGCAGTAGCAGAATTATTCAAAGAACATATCAACGGGAAAATTGAAAAAGATGGAATTATATCTATTTTGAATATTTTTCTTTTGATTTTGAGATGTCTGGCAGATAGTCCGGAGGATAAATATGTTATTCTTTTCGATAATTTTGAGCGCTTTATCGCGAAAGATGAATTATATAATAAAGATGTGGATGAAATCAGGCTGCTGCTGTCGTCTTATATCAAAAGAATTAATCAAAAGGGAAATATGCATAATGGACATTTCAAATTTGTTATGGCAGTCAGAGACAGCACTGCGAGAATGTGCGGCGTTAAATTGCAGGCATCTGATGTGGAAGCCAGTAATCTTGATCTGAGCGAATGGTATGATACCCAGAATATTATAGAGCGGAAGAAAAAGTGGTATGCGGAGAAGGGCCTTCCTTTGGAAACATCAGATATTGTGGAACAGATCACCGGAGATTTAAGAATTATATATTCTGATCATACTGTTACAGGATTGAAGCTTATTATTGACCCGTTGTTTAATGGCAACAAACGGTTAATTATTGATTTTATCGGAAGTATGGTCGAATTGCCAAGCAACGAGAAATATGTGCAGGCATATTGTAATTTATGGAAGGAAGATACAGACAGATCCAGGTTTGCGGCCAGAAGTATTATTCGTGGTATGCTTCTTAATGAATTGGAACGAAAGCCAGATAAATTATTTGAACATTTAAAGACATACAGTACCCGGAATAAAGATAACGGGATAGGAGACGCGAGAAAAATTTTAACGATTCTTTATAACAATATTCAAAAAGGAAATGAAAATGAAATGACGCTTGTTTCTGTATTTGAAGAGTTGTTTAGAACACGAAATGTGGAGAAGGTATGGAATAACGAAATACATGACAGTAAGAGGAAGACAATATCTACGATTCTTTTCTATATGAATTCTTACAATCGGAGAGAAAATGATTGGATACAGTTTGTTGATTTACAATTCAGGGAAAGCGGCCGAGGTCGTAGCATTATTGTAGAAGATGCCGCGAAATTGGAACAGATTTTAAATAGCGATATGAGGAACTTTACGATACATCTTATGCCGGCCGGAAGGGTATATCTTATACATATTGTGGCTTCTTTCGAATTCTTTTCGTTAAGATACGTGTCGAATTATACCCCGCTTTTTGCACTGGTGCCTACGCCCGAGGAGGTCGAGCGGTGTATTTCCGTAAAAGAACTGCCATGTTATAAGAAAATCGAATGCGTGGCAAGATATGCAGTGCAATGTATAGAGGTGTTACAGGACAGAGAGGATACGATTAAGCTGCTTATTGGAAACTCTGATAATGGCAAGTATCATGCTGTAAGAATCATTAATCAGCATAAGTCCTATATAGAGTCTTTTGCAACCTATATTCGTGAAAAATATTGTAATATGAACACTATTAGTGATGAAGTCAGGAAAAAATATGAAATATTGTTCAGGGAGATTATGTCGCAGAGGAATCGGTATAACAAATATGAAAATGACAGTCATAAAAACTGGAGAAGGTGAGTATATTGGTGCTGAATATATTACTTACAATAATGATGAGTTTCATGGAAGGGGCTGCTGGTGCAGCCCCAATGAGTATGTTAGAAGGTGTAGGCGCTGTTACTGATATTGCGGTTGATCTCATTGTTATTGCCGGAGGTATTTTGGGATTTAATTATGTGAAAAAAATGAAGGAGAAGCAGAAAGAATCTACATTCAGCTATCTTACCAGGTTAAGTGTTCGATTAAGGTATTTTCGGGAAATATTGATTACATATAGAGCGGATGTTATGAATCGATTTGTGCCGGAGGATTGCCGGAGAGAAACGAGCGCTGACAGAATGTTCCTGGTGGATAATGTGATAAAGAATTTATCCCAAAATGCAAGAGAAACTTTAGCATTTCTTAAGAATCAGGATGATCAGATGCCTGCCCAAAAAGGTTGGGTGAATCATTTCAATTTATTTGTTGAGTTTCTTATAGACTGTGAACAGTTAGATCAGGATATGTATTTTAAATGGACCAGGAAAGATGATTTGGAGGAAAAGAAGAATCAGTATTACGTCAATGCATTGAAAAACATAAACGACCTGTTGGAAATGGTTGATGGTTGTCAGAAGAAAGTGGAGTATGATATGTTTTTCAAAGATTGAAGCAGCGAGGGAAAAGATTTTCCGCTGAATTCAAAACTAAATAAAATGGTGGAAAATGTCGAAAAACATGATATAATTAGGACAAACTATTGGGA
Organism: Lachnospiraceae bacterium; assembly: GCA_017626325.1. GTDB lineage: Bacteria > Bacillota > Clostridia > Lachnospirales > Lachnospiraceae > UBA3282. The sequence continues at coordinate 3,066 of JAGAIZ010000069.1, forward strand.
AACCCTAAAGAAGTACTTGCATAGAATACAATAAGATGATACAATTATAGACGTTATTAAGTAAAAGAACATAGGGAACAGGCGGGTACGTTGTGACATTCATAAGTCCTGTGGAGGTCGATTGAAAATCACATTGATGTGCTGATTTTTCAATCGACAATTTGAGACTCTGACATGGATGATTAGAATGTCTTGTGTAATGCAAGGCAATTTTTGAATATTTAATACTTTAATATTTGTGAGGAAGGAACAGAATATACGATAGTGTGTATTTAATAAAGTACATGGAAAAAGAAAATAGTAAGCAGGATAATTTAAAAATTATCTTTTCACTGATTTCACTTTTTTTGATGATACCACCATTAATAAATGGAGATAATAGTTACTATAGAACACTTTTTATTTTTTTGATAAACAGAGTTATTGATATGACTTTTAAAAGAAAAAATAATGAGACAGTGTTTTTTGTGGTATGGTCATTAATTAATCAATGGATAGGTGTTTTAGCTTGTGCAATTGCTTTTTGTTCAATAGCACCTGATTTTGCAGAGATTTGTAAGTCTTATTCTGATCAAATCAATATAACATTGTTTGTTTCAGCGATATCATGTGTATTAAAAGAAATGATTGTATTAATTGTTATATCTGTAAAGGAAAGTTTGCTTAAGGAAAAAATAAAAAGTGAAATGAAAGGAGAATCTTTATGACAGGCTTAGAGTTGGGTATTGGAATTTTAGCAGGAGTGATTGCTCTCATTTTAGTTGTTTCTGCTGTTACCATTATGGTTACTAAAGTCAATTCTAAAGAAATTAATAATATGCGGAATGTCTACTTGGGAAGATTAGCAAATAGTGACTCATCTATACAGGATGCAATGAAATATTTGAAATTGACAAATGGAATAAAACAACAACTGCATGGAGAAAAGAAGTAAATGGGAGAAATGCATCCAGACAGAGATAGTTATGAAATGATTTGGGATAAAGTAATCAGGAAAGAAATTGATAATTATCAATCATCATATGTGAATTGCATAGAGCTTATTCCAAATGTTAAAGAAGAAATATGGAAAAAGTATGTTTCATTAAATGTCTATTGCAAGAACAATTATATGAAATCTCCAGAAGGCAAAATAGATAGACATAAAGTAGCGGCATGTTATATGATTGCTATTGCGATGTTGAGGCCTATGCGTTTTGTGCAAAAGATTGATAATAAGGAAGTACCATTAGCTATAAATGAAATGCTGGCAATTACGGTTGGCCTATCTTTGGTAAGAGCTTTTGCTATTGCAGCAATTAAAGAAAACGATAGCATAAATAAAGAAGATGCTGATATTTTGGTTGCAAAATTTGAGGATGGAATAAAAATTCCGGAAGGAAATTTGGTAAATCATGGTGTGTATTTAGAGAATTATGCTAATGAGATTTATTTTGCAGCATCTGAAGGTAAGATTAGTGTTTTGTCTTTAGCACATGAATTATATCTACTAGAAGTAATCACTAGAATTAGTTAAAACAAGGGTAAATGGTGAATAACCCGTCCGCTTCCCGGCAATCTTCAAAATGCTTCACCTGACATTTGGAGGTGTTCTTCATCTTAATTTTCTGATTATCACCAAACCAAGTTTCATTACACTCTTTTTATCTACTGTATCTTGAAACATTTCTGCAATTTCAAGCCAAAAGGAGTTACCCGGATATGTATTACCCAGAAGTGAGATGACAACTTTCGGTTTATTTACACTACTGGGCAGAAAGAATAGAAAGGATTTTATTGTCGAACAACAACCCGTATAGTATAATGATGAAAATAGTTGAATTAAATACTCTATTAGAATAGCATTGTGGAAAACAGGCGTTTACGCAATATATCGGATTAATCGCGAGGAGGATACAGATGTATCAGTTAAAGCAAGGCAGTATTTTTGACCAGAAATGTGATTTGGTTATTATTCCGTGTAATAATTATGGAGGAATTACATCTTCTGTTGAAAACGATTTAGTAGCGTACGGCCTGCCGACTTCGATTAAGATATCTCATCCGGGTCAGGTTGTGTTTGAAAACTGTCCGAAGCATTTCACATTGTCTTCTGTGATTGGATATTCGGCGTCTGTTGATGTAAGTCGATTTATACATAACCAATCGAATCAGAATTTGCTGCATGATATATGCAGACAGATTATTGACTATTGCAGAAGCAATTCTCTGAGGTTTGTGAACATACCATTGTTGGGAGCGGGTGCAGGCAGATTATCTTATCAGGAATCATTTGATACGATTCGAAAGTATTTTGCAGAGGAACAATATATTAAGGCGAATATTTATGCGCATTCTCAAAACGTATATAATATGTTGGCTGAATCTGATCGCCAGACAGCGGAAGCGGCAGAATTTCATCCCCGTGTATTTATCAGTTATACAGGGTATGATGCAGACAATCAGAAATGGGTAAAGAATTTGTGTATTAAACTGCGTCAAAATGGCGTAGACGCCAGATGCGATCTTTTTCATTTGAAATTGGGACAGGATTTACCGCAGTGGATGACGAATGAAATTGAACTTGCGGACAAGGTATTATTAGTTTGCGATAGATATTATCTTTCCAAAATCAATCCCAATCGGGGCGGCGTCGGCTGGGAGACTATGATTATTCAGGGAGGCATGCTGATGAATCAGGAAAACAATAAGTTTATCTGTCTCATGCGTGAGGAAAATGCCGAGCTTTCCCTTCCTAAATATATGCGTACAAAATATTCTCTGGATTGCTGTCATGATGAGATAGAGGAGGACAAATTCAGAAAACTGCTGATGAGTATTTATGATTGCGACGAAATACCGCCATTAAATGCGATGCCTCAATTTATCAAGGAGATGATTACTAAGTAGAGTTTTCACTCCGGCGGCTTTATACGATTGATAAGCGCCCAAAAGTATAAAATTCTCCATATCAGCGCAATCTATTAGGCAGAAACTATGCATTACTGCAAGAAAACGCTCTGATATGGAGGATGAAATGGAATCTTTTTTTAATAAGACCGCATCGTTTCCGCATTTCGAGACGCTGCAGGAGGACGTGAAGACGGATGTGCTGATCATCGGCGGCGGGATTACCGGAATCCTGTGCGCTTATTTTCTGAAGGAACGGGGCGTTGATTGTCTGCTTGTGGAAAAAGACAGGCTATGCCAGGGCGTGACAGGCAATACCACAGCGAAGATTACGGCGCAGCATGGGCTGGTCTATGACAAGCTGCTTAAGGATGCGGGGCTTGAGAAAACGAAGCTGTATCTGGAAGCAAACTGGCTGGCTATCCGCAAATACGAGGAGCTTGCCGCGCAAATTGACTGTGATTTTGCGGAGAAGACAGCTTATGTCTATTCCATAGAGCATCCGGAGAAGCTGGAGGCGGAAGCAAGGGCTTACCGGATGCTTGGGCTTGAGGACAGGATTGTGGAGACGCCGGAGCTGCCCTTTGCCACGGCGGGCGCTGTACGGATGCCCAATCAGGCGCAGTTTCATCCGCTGAAATTCCTGTCTGCTCTGGTAAAGGATCTGAATATTTATGAGCAAACCTTTGTCAGGGAATGGAAGCCCAATCGGGCGGTGACGGCGCAGGGCAGCATTACTTATCAGCAGGTGATCTTTGCGACCCATTTTCCCATAGATAATAAGCACGGATTATATTTTCTCAAATTATATCAGCACCGCTCCTATGTGATCGCGCTGGAGCATGCGGCGCAGCTTGAGGGAATGTATGTATCGGAGGACAGAAAAGGCCTGTCTTTTCGAAATTGCGGCGATCTGCTCTTTGTGGGCGGCGGCAGTCACCGTACCGGGAAGAAGGGCGGTAATTTTCAGGAACTGCGCAACTTCGCGAAACAGTATTATCCTGACGCGGAAGAGAGGTATGCCTGGGCGGCGCAGGATTGTATGCCTCTGGATGAAGCGCCTTATATCGGCCCGTATTCGCCTGCTATGCCGGGCTGTTATGTGGCGACGGGGTTTCGGAAATGGGGGATGACTTCGGCGATGGTGTCTGCCATGCTGTTAGCGGATATGGTGCAGGGAATCGATAACCCATATGCGGCGGTCTTCGACCCTTCCAGAAATATGTTTACCGGACAGCTTATGATAAACGGCGCACAGGCGATGATGAATCTGCTCACGCCTACGACGCCTCGCTGCCCGCACATGGGCTGCGCCCTGAAATGGAACGGAGCAGAACACTCCTGGGACTGTCCCTGCCACGGCTCACGCTTTACGCAGGAAGGGCGGCTTCTGGATAATCCGGCCAACGGAGACAGTGAGGCCGCAGCCGGGAAAAGTGCCGCAGACAGGAAGCCCTAGACAGGAACCCGGAGAGGAAGCGTGAATGAAAATTTTGCATTTTCCTTATTCTATGATAAAATAAACCTGTTGCGTTTATGCAGGATACGGAACGCGGCTGACCATAATGGATGGCAGTTGTATCTTATGATCAGTTATTTTATAGAAACAGAGGAAATGCATTATGAACGAACGAAACGACTTGACTGAGGGAAGCGTTAGGAAGAACTTATTATTATTCGCCCTGCCATATCTGTTGTCCTGCTTTATGCAGACTTTCTATGGCATGGCGGATCTTTTTGTAGTAGGGCTGTACAACGGCTCGGAGACGACGACGGCGGTGTCTATTGGCAGCCAGGTTACGCATATGCTTACTGTAATTATCGTGGGCTTTGCTATGGGAACTACTGTGCGCATCGGCCGCAGCGTCGGAGCGAAGGACGAGCGGGAAGCGGCGAGAAGCGTTGGCAGCTCCGTGGTCTTTTTTACCGGATTTGCGGTGGTGGTAACGGTGGCGCTTCTGCTTTTGGCGGGACAGATTACGACGGTGATGCTGACGCCGGCGGAGGCTGTCGCGGAGACGAAGCAGTATCTGATGATTTGTTTTGCGGGGATTCCCTTTATTACGGCGTACAATGTGATCAGCAGTATTTTCCGTGGAGCGGGAGATTCCAGAAGGCCGATGTATTTCGTAGGCGTTGCCTGCGTGGTGAATATTATTCTGGATTTTGTATTTATCGGCGGCTGCAGGATGGGCGCGGCGGGCGCGGCTCTGGGTACCGTCTGCGGACAGGCGGTCAGCGTAGTATCTGCGCTTCTGATGATGCGCAGGCGCAATTTCGGTTTCAGGATGACGCGTCAGGATATCAGGCCGGATAAGGAAGTTATTTCCCAGATTCTGAAGGTGGGAACGCCCATTGCCTGTCAGGACGGACTGATTCAGGTGGCGTTTATCGTCATCACTGTGATTGCCAACAGCCGGGGCCTGATTGCCTCTGCGGCGGTGGGAATCGTGGAGAAGCTGATCGGCTTCATGTTCTTAGTGCCGTCGGCGTTTCTCTCTGCCATCTCTACGATTACGGCACAGAATATGGGTGCGGACAAGCCGGAGCGTGCCAGGGCTTCTCTGCGGTATGGTCTTATGATTACTGTCTGCTGGGGCGTTGTGTGCGCCGTATACAATCAGTTCCTGCCGCATACGCTGGTAGGGCTTTTCACCAAGGATGCGGCGGTGCTTGCGGCGGGCTGTGCGTACATGCGGTCATATTCCTTTGATACGGTATTCGCGGCGGTGCACTTCTGCTTCAGCGGTTATTTCTGCGGCGACCAGAAGTCGGTGATATCCTTCATACATAACATAACGGCGATTCTGCTTATTCGTATTCCGGGAGCATACCTTGCCAGCGTGTACTGGCCGGATGATTTGTATCCGATGGGCTGGGCAGCGCCCCTTGGTTCGCTGCTCTCCGCGCTGATCTGCATTGGTTTCTATCTTTATTACCGGAGAAAAGATCCGGCCGCGTAAGCTTGCCGCAAATACTGCAGGTAAATACTGTAAAAGATTTAGTGGACATTTTCCTCTCATCGTATTATGATTAAAACGTTTGCGATGTACTGATGATGCAGGGCACTGAAGCTGTAATGTGGAGCGTTTGGCGCCGTACACATGATGAGGGAGGAAAAATGGAGAAACTAAAGCCGAAGCTGTTTTCTGTGATGAAAACATATTCGAAGGAACAATTTGTAAAAGATGTGATTTCAGGTGTTATTGTGGCGATTATCGCGCTGCCGCTGTCGATTGCGCTGGCGCTGGCGTCGGGCGTATCGCCGGAGAGGGGGATCTATACCGCTATTGTGGCAGGATTTGTGATTTCCTTCTTAGGAGGCAGCCGCGTCCAGATTGCAGGGCCGACGGCGGCGTTTGCGACGATTGTAGCCGGTATCGTAGCTGAGAAGGGCATGTCGGGGCTTGCTGTCGCCACGATCATGGCGGGTGTGCTTCTCGTTATCATGGGCTTATGCCGGGTGGGAAGCCTGATTAAATTTATCCCCTATACGATTACGACAGGATTTACGGCGGGTATTGCCGTGACGCTGGTGATCGGTCAGATTAAAGATTTCTGCGGACTGACCATTGTGACGCAAGAGCCGTTGATTGAAACGACAGACAAGCTTGCGGCGGATATCCGCAATATTGCCACCATCAACTGGCAGGCGGTGGCGGTAGGCTGCGTCAGTCTGTTGATTCTGATCGTGTGCTCCAGATTCCTGCCTAAGATTCCGGCGTCCCTGATTGCCGTTATCGTGGGAATCCTGATGGTATCGGGGCTTAAGATGCAGGTCAATACCATTGGCGACTTATATACGATCTCCAATAAGATTCCGATGCCGGAAATGCCCCGGTTCTCTTTGAAGCTGATTCAGAGCGAGTGGCATGACGCTTTGACGATTGCGATTCTTGCCGCTATCGAATCGCTGCTCTCCGCGGTGGTGGCGGACAGTATGATCAACAGTAAGCATCGTTCTAATATGGAGTTGATCGCGCAGGGCTGCGGCAACGTGGCTTCCGCGCTGTTTGGCGGCATTCCTGCCACCGGAGCCATCGCCAGGACGGCGGCGAATATCAAGAACGGCGGCCGCACGCCTGTTGCGGGAATGGTTCATTCGGTGACGCTGCTGCTGATTCTGGTGCTTCTGATGCCTTATGCAGCGCTGATACCCATGCCGACCATTGCGGCGATTCTTTTCCAGGTGGCTTACAATATGGCGGGCATCAAGAAGGTGATTTACCTGTGTAAGACATCCTCGAAGAGTGATATTATCGTCCTGATGAGCACGCTTATCCTGACGGTTATCTTTGATCTGGTCGTTGCCATCGAGGTGGGCCTGATTGTAGCGGTAGTGTTGTTTATGAAGCGTATGAGCGAAGTGACGGACGTAGAAGGCTGGCGTTATGTGGATGATGAAGAGGATGCGGACAGCCTGTCGCTTCGGGAGGTGCCGAAGCATACGCTGGTCTATGAGGTGAGCGGCCCGTTGTTTTTCGGCGTGGCGGATAAGATTCTGCATATTGCCTATAAGGATACGGACCGGTGCATCGTGGTCCGTATGAGGAGCGTGAACGCCATCGACGCTACCGCGATGCACGCGCTGGAGGACTTGTATGACCAGTGCCGTAAGAAAAATGTGCAGCTTATTTTCTCCCATGTCAACGAACAGCCGATGATGATTATGCATAAGTCCGGATTCTATGACAAAGTGGGCGCAGAGAATTTCTGTATCCATATCGATGATGCGCTGGCGCGGGCAAAGCAGCTTGCGGAGGCGTAAGCAGGAAATCGTACGAAAGGCAGACCTGACTCTGCCGCATGCCAATGCAGCATGCGGCGGCAGGTCTGCTTTTTCTATTTTGCCGCAGGATGGATATCCAGCAGGCCGCATACTTTCCGCAGGGTTCTGCGGTAGAAGCCGTAGAAGAGGCCGGAGACGGCGGCAATTAAGAGCAGGCACGCCGCCATACCCAGCAGCTCGCCCTGCGACAGCCTGTTGTCGTTGAAAAACATGATCATCGCGTAGAGAGCATAAATGGCGCCGGTGCCGATGACAGCAGGGGTCAGGAAGACCCTTTTCAACTGGCTTCTTACGGTTCTCAACAGATAGGCGTCACAAGCGCCCAGTCTGCGCAGGTCGCCGTAGAGCTGTCTGCCGTTTATGGCAAGCGTCATGGAGCGGGTATAGGCGATGATGAAGACCGCCGCGAAGCATACCAGCGCGATGAAAACAAAGGTCATCGTAAAGACTGCGGTGGTTTTCACAAAATCCGCCTTGTCCAACACCCGGAACCGGGGCATGTACAGCCAGTACATACGGAAATTGGAGCTGTCCCGCAAGTCGTAATCGATCGGCTCGAAGTTATGGGCGGCAAGCTGATCCGGGTCCAGGAAATATGCTTCTCCGGAGGCCTCAGTGCGCATCTTTATTACAGGATCCCAGCCGTCAAGCAGCGCTACGCTGCTGTCAGAGGCATCTACAATCGCATGAAAAAGCGCTTTCGCAAAAGCATAGCTTTCCTCACAATTTTCTACATTAAACAGACAGAGCTTTTCCTTCCATTCCGGGGTAAGTCCTTCCCGCATCTGTTCATAGTCCGCGTCGCTCATAATATAGTGTCCGCAGAGCGTATCGTTGACAATATCGGTTACGGAAGTGACAGGAAGCGTCCGTCCGGTCAGCGGATTGGTCACAAGAGAGGATACGCTGCCGTCAAAGCTGCCGCTGCTGATACAGGCGCCTTCGCTGTCGAATACAGCGGCCAATGCGCCGGGCGCAAGGTGCAGCTTCTCTCCGGTGATGGCGTTGTAGTCTGATTCCCGCAGGAATAAATCTGAGCGGACCATGTCATAGTATACGGATTCCCAGGTCGTGCCCAGGGAGGTTTCCGTTTCCACGTGGGCGCTGCCGTCCACAGCCAGCCGCAGCATTACGGCACTGTCCCAGTCTGTGACGGCGACGTCGTACTGCTTCGCCAGTTCCTGTACCGCTTCCAGTTCCGGTATGCTCTGATCCATGCGGAAGCGGTAGACATAGTCCATGGGACGCTGGTCGAAGGAGAGCAGGCTGCCGATACCCAGCATAGGCGTATAGAAGGAGGCGAAATAAGCTCCGGCGATGAGCAGGCTCATCACAAGCAGGTTGCGGACGGTCTGTCTGCCCTCGAATTTCATCTGACTGGTGGCGATGATATCCTTATAGACAGATTTCTTCTTATGCCAGCCGTTTACTACCGTGTGCAGCAGAATCATATACAGGCCGGCAAAGGCGGGCGCATAGAAGATGGCCGCCAGTCCTTCCGGCGGATACCAGTGCAGCGCCAGGACGAAGAAAGCGGGAGCCTGATAGCCCAGAAGGAAGCCTGCGATGAGCAGGAAAATACCGCCTGCGCCGTACCAGCGGGGGATATCATGAATCGGCTCGCTGGTATGCCGCTCTCTGATGATTTCCATAACATCGATACGTCTTAAGGAGCGTACCGCCAGCAGGAAAAGCAGCCCAGTCATAACAACAGAATATGCCAGAGGCAGCAGGTATGCCTGCGGGTCTATGGAAAGCGCCATTTCCTCTGTGTCCACAAGGAGCAGCCGGAACAGTCCCCAGATACCCAGGGTAATCGGCAGGCTTAAGACCATTCCCAGAAGACAGGAGACGCCTGTCAGAGCGCAAAGCTCCCGGGTCAGGATGCGGGTCAGCGTCCTGCGCTCCATGCCAAGCGCTAAGAAGATTCCCATATCCCGGGATTTCTGCCGCAGGAAAAGTCCCGCCGCGTAGAGGGAAAAGACAGCGCAGCCCATCATCGTCAGTACGAAAATCATCATGACCTGCCGTCGGCTGTCGCCGCCCTCAGGCAGAACCGTCAGCACGGTGGGAGAACGCATCATAGCGCTGTAGGAAGCAATCAGAAGCACCGAGAAGAGCAGACAGCCGCTTAAGAGAGCGTACTGCTTCCTGTTTTTATGTCTGAGAATCTGGTAAATATCGGTAAATGTTTTCATCATCGTAATCCTCCCTATCGCCCGAGTTCTTTGATGGTGTCGAGCAGTTCGTCCTGAAAAGCAATCCGGGGCCGGTTCCCTTTGACTAATGTCTTCACTACGATACCGTCCCGGAGAATGATGACGCGGTCGCAGAAGCTGGCGGCGAAGGAATCGTGAGTCACCATGAAGATGGTAGCCAGAAGCGAGGTCCGCGCCTGCTCGAAGCTGTCAATGACTGCCCGGCTGGATTTGGAATCCAGATTGCCGGTGGGTTCGTCCGCCAGAATCAGTTGAGGATGATTGATGAGTGCGCGGGCTACCGCCGTACGCTGCTTCTCACCGCCGCTGATTTCTGCGGGATATTTGTTCATGATATGGCTGATGCCAAAGACCGCGCCCATATTTAGGGCCTGTTCCTCAGTCTGGTCGGAGATTGTGCCGCCGATGATGGCGGGCAGCAGGATGTTCTGCTGTACGGTCAGCCCGTCTAAGAGCAGGAAGTCCTGAAAGACGAAGCCCAAATCCCGATTGCGGACCCTGGCAAGCGCTTCTTCCGGCAGGGCGGCCAGATCTGTCCGGCCCAGTTTGATCTGCCCTGCGTCTACGGGGATATAGCGTGAGATACAGTTTAAGAGCGTGGTTTTGCCGGAGCCGGAAGGCCCCATCACTGCCACAAATTCCCCGTCCTCTACCGTGAAGGAGACGCCCTTTAGCACCTCGTATCTGTTTTTGCCGACTTGATAGCTTTTCTGTAATTCTGAAACCTGTAACATGTTCTTTTCTCCTGTGATATTATTTTGCCTGCATTGCACTGCGCTGCGCTTGGATTACCTGTTTGCGCTTTGGCATGCTGCTTTGTTTTCTTTAGCCTAACAGCGCTGCGGCAGGCTTGCAAACGCCCCTGTCAAGTTTGACGCGCGCCGTGTAAAGTTTGGCAGGGAGAGGGAAAATTTGTGCAAAAATTTCAGGTTTGATGTAAAATCCGGCAGGAGGAAGCGGTTTGGAAACGGATTGGACAGGTTTGGAGGAAGAGGCGGAAGAGGTACCGGAAGAGGTGAGACAGTAAAATGTGCTATGATTTGCCGCAGAATTTTGGTATGATGAAAATTAGGCGGAATCAGCCGGATGTGCTGATTGTTTCAAAAACCGAGTAAACTTAGTTGGCAATTTGAAAATCTGACATAGAGGAGGCGGATTATGCTCAGAATAGCGATATGCGACGATATATATGAAGCGAGACTGCAGCTTCGTTCCCTGTTGGAACGGATACTGGAGAGAAGAGGCATACAGTCCTCTTTTGTGGAGTTTTCCGCAGGGGAAAGGCTGCTTAAATTCCTGCAGAATCATATGGGAGAGGTGGATCTTCTTTTTCTGGATATGAAGATGATGGGGATGGACGGCATGGAAACGGCGGAAAGAATCCGTGCGTATGATGAGAATATCGGAATCGTGTTCGTCACAAGCTTCGCGGACCGGGTGTTTGACGGCTATGCGGTGGGTGCGCTGGGATATCTGATGAAGCCCGCCGCACAGGCGAAATTAGAGTCCGTGATAGACCGGGTGCTTACGGGAATCTGCCAGAGGGAGAACGAGACCTTTTTCTGCAGGCTGGGAGAAGTGACGTACCGGATTCCTTATGCCAGGATACTGTGGTTTGCATCGGAGCGGCGGACGGTCACCTGTGTCACGAAGGAGCGGGAATTTACCTTCTATGATAAGCTGGACAATGTAGCGCGGCAGACCGGCGGACAGTTCGTGCGGATTCACCAGCGTTATCTGGTGAACGCCAGATGGGTGGACAGTATCACGGCAGCCGAGGTGCATATCGGGGAGCACTGTCTGCCGATCAGCCGTTCCATGAAAGAAAGCGCCCTGATGGCGCTGACGAACGCGGCGCTTCTGTAGAGAGACAGCTCTGAGGGCACAGGAAATGCCGATTAGACAGAGGATAAGCGGGAGAGGCAGGAAATGGGAACAGAGATCTTTGGAAGAACGGCGGGTATACTGTTTGTGCTTGGGTGTACTATGATGCAGTTGGCAAACGGTTTTATTTTTTACAGGCTTTTTACGCGCTTTGCGGCGGTGAGGGATCAATGGAGCAGGAAGCTGTGTTTGCTTCTGGTGTTTATGCTCAGTAACGGTATGGTAATCTGGGTAGGTGACAACAACCTGATTCTGACTTTTCTGTGTTATGTGCCTGTGTGTCTGGGGTGTACGGAGGGCAGCCGGTATGGCAGGCTGGCGGTTATTTTCAGCTTTTTCTGTATGGAAATGTCCGTATGCGCGCTGATCGACACCTATCTGGGAAAGGCGGTACGGGAACTGCGGTATGCAAATCTGGTGACGGTGCTGGCACGGACGGTCGTCTATGGGGGCGTCTGGCTGTATTTGAGGAAGAAGCTGCCGGAGGGAAAGCTTGAGTTATCTGACGGAATCTGGAAAATCATCTTCGGACTGTCGGTTATGCCTCTGTGCAGTCTGCTGGCGGTCGTTTCTCTTACGTATGAAGGGTTTTATCATGAAAGTTTTAGAAGTTTTGAATCCCCGCTGTCGACATCGATTTCGTTGAATCTGGGCATCGTTGTACTGCCTTTTGTTTTCCTGACTTCCTTCGTGCTTCTGGCAGCCATGGTGCTGCTTGCGGATTATGAACGGCTGGAGCGGGCACAGCAGCTAGCCGGAATGCGGGAAGAATATTATGAGAATATGAAACGGCAGGAGAAGCAGGTCAGGCAGCTTCGCCATGATATGAAGAATCATCTGGCGGCGGTGCAGACGCTTCTGGCGGAAGGAAAAGAGGAGCAGGCATCCGGCTATCTGGAAACACTTCTGCAAAGCGCGCCTTTTTCCGGCTGGGGACGGTTCTGCGCCCATGAAACCGCCAATGCGGTTCTGCAGGCCAAGGCGGAACTGCTCAGGCAGCTTGGCGTGGACTATGAATTCCGGGTGGAGATGCCGGAAGAGATAAGAATTTCTGATATCGACGTATGCGTCTTGCTTGGCAATGCCTTAGACAACGCGGCGGAAGCGGCGGAGGAGACGGCGGCGGGACAGGTGACGGTACAGTGCCGCTGTGATAAGGGAATGCTTATGCTTCAGGTGTCGAACAATTATGCCGGAGAGCGGGAAGAGGATCTGTGTACTACGAAAGCGGATAAGGACAGGCACGGGCTGGGGCTGGCCAAAATGCGGGAAATTGCGTCCGGGTACGGCGGCTATCTGAATACGGACGTCCGGGACGGAAGGTTCGTACTGACTGCGTGCATACCGTTGTGACAGCACGGAGTGCGGGGAAATTTGGGATGTAAGACAATTTTGGGTAAGACAACTTTCGTGTCAGACAATTTTGAGTGCGGCATATAGACGAAAGAAGTACGATAGGGTATAATAAATCTGTCTTTTGTTTTTGGACAGGAAATTATGTAAGAAAACATACGAGGAAACGGGGAATATCCGGGAGGGTTACGGAATGAAAACAATCAGAGGAAGGCTGCTTGGCACGGTTGCGGCGGCAGTATTTGTCGTACTTTTTGCGGGAGTGCTGGCGGGAAGTATGCAGGTGGGGAAAGCGCAGATCCAGGGCGCGGTCGTGGCAGCGGCGTTAATCGCAGCGGCAGGAGCCGTGATAACTGCCTTGCTTGTGGCAGGGGCGCTTCGGCAGGTGCTGCCGCCGCTTAGAGAGCTGAAGCGTTTTGCAAAGGGAGATTTCCGCGAGGACGGCGCTGCAGTATCCGGCGGTATTGCGGAAGGATATAAGAGCGAGGCGGAAGAGATATGCTGTGCGGCAGAGACGATCAGAACTCAGGTCAGGGAGTCCATCGCGGGGACGAAGGAAGAAGCGGCCGGTATCGAGCAGACAGCCTCCGCGGCTTACAACGAGATGGCGATGTTGAATAATAAGATTGACGAGATGGACCAGGTGATGGAGAGCCTGATCGATAAGGTCAGAGAGGCGGCCGGGGAGACCCGGTCCATCAGCGAGGCCAGCCATGAGATTGGAACGGCGGTCAATGATGTGTCTCTGAAAGCCTCCGAGTCCGCCGATGCTTCCAGAGAGATTACAGAGCGTGCCGACCGGTTATACACTACCACCATAGAATCCAAGAAACAAGCCAGTCTGATTTATCACAGCACCGAGGAAGAACTGGAGAAGGCCCTTTTGGAAGTAGAGAAAATCGGCGTGATCAAGACCTTATCTGAGGAAATCGGCGGTATTGCCAGCCAGACGAATCTGATTGCGCTGAATGCGGCCATAGAGGCGGCCAGAGCCGGAGAAGCGGGGCGGGGCTTTGCGGTAGTTGCGGATGAGGTCAGGAATCTGGCGGAGCATTCTCAGGTTACGGTGGATAAGATACAGAAGGTAATTGATGAGGTGGTAGGCTCTGTTATGGAGCTTAAGGACAGCGCAGGCAAGCTTCTTGCATTCATGAAGGATCATGTGATCGGCGACTATCATGCTATGGTAGATACGGCGCAGCAGTACCAGAAGGACGCGGTGTTCTTTGATGGCATGGCGGCGGATCTGGGCGCGTCTGCGCAGGAGATGGGAGCTTCCGTGGAAGAGATGCTGGAGGCGCTGCAGACTGTGACGGAATTAAACGGCGTGATCGTGACGGAGGTGCAGGAGGTAGCAGCCGCTATGCAGAATACGAACGTGGGTTCCGAAGAAATTCTGCGTCAGATGTCGATTCTGGAGAGAAGCAGCCGCTCTCTGCAGGAGATTGTGAGCCGTTTTAAGGTTTGATGTGATCGCGCAGCAGATAGAGAGCCAGAACGTTTGGCAGTACCATCAGGGCGTTGATTAAGTCGGTGCATTCCCAGACCAGATTCATGGGAATGATCGCGCCGAAATAGATCATCAGAATATAGGCCAGCTTATAACACGGAATACCTTTGTTCCCGCAGAGGTATTCCGTTGCTTTTTCTCCGAAATATGACCAGCCGATCAGCGTGGTGACGGCGAAGGCGGCGAGAGAGACGGTCAGAAAGGCGTTTCCCACATAGGGAAGATGGGAGAAAGCCGCCGCCGTCAGGTCGGTCTGTGCCACACCCGCCGCAGAGGCGGGATCATAGAGCATATTGGCGACGATGACCAGTCCGGTGATCAGACACATGACCACTGTGTCCCAGAAGACGGCGGTCATGGACACATAGGCCTGAATTCTGGGATTCGGGGCGTGGGAAGCCGCCGCCGCGATGGCGGAAGTACCGATACCTGCTTCGTTGGTAAACAGCCCCCGGGCGATGCCGTAACGCACCGCGTGCTGCAGCGCGCCGCCTGCCACGCCGCCTGCGACGCTGGCAAAGGAGAATGCGTCCTTAAGAATCAGAGCGAAGGTGGCGGGAAGCTGTCTGTGGTAGAGCAGCAGAAGCAGCAGGCAGCCGAACAGGTAGACGAAGCTGATGGCGGGAACCATGCGCTCGCAGATGTTGGCGATGCTTTTTACGCCGCCCAAGATTACGGTGCCTGTCAGAAAGGCCAGCACGATACCGACCAGATGGGGCGAGATGTGGAAGGTGGCCGAGGCTGCCTGTGTCACGGAATTGGCCTGGGTGGTGCATCCCACGCCGAAGGCGGCGGCCAGTGTACAGACTGCGTAGACACAGCCTAGAAAATTGTTATGTAAACCATTTTTCAGAACATACATTGGCCCGCCCACATAAGTGCCATCCTCGCGGCGGCGCCGAAAGAGGACGCTTAAGTAGCATTCGCTGTAGGCGGTAGCCATGCCGAGGATGCCTGTAATCCAGCACCAGAAGATCGCTCCCGGCCCGCCCAGCGCTACGGCGGTGGATACGCCGATGATGTTGCCTGTACCTAAAGTGGCGGCCAGAGTCGTTGCCAGCGCGGAGAATGGCGAAAGGTTCTGCCCGGTGTTGTCCGCTTTGCCCATAGAAAGCCGGATGGCGTACCACAGATGTTTTTGGGGAAAGCGCAGCTTGCAGGTAAAGTAGATGTGTGTGCCCATCAGCAGAAGCAGCAGCGGCAGGCTCCAGAGAAAGTCGTTAAGTCTGTTCAGGATAACCATGAGGTTTCGTCCCTTTTGCATTGTTATCATATTATATAGTAGAAACAGAATAAAAAGAACTGGAATATGATATAATGAGCGTTAGCGAGCGGGAACAGGCGAAGCCTGCTCATCGCGAGCGGCGAATGGCGATCATGAACGAAGTTCATGATATAATCGGCGTTAGCGAGCGGGAACAGGCGAAGCCTGCTCATCGCGAGCGGCGAATGGCGATCATGAACAAAGAGAACACAGGAAAGGCAGGGGTTATTTATGGAAGAAAAGGCGTACGAATGGGCTAAGGCATTGTGCCGTTATGCCGGAGAAGACGAGGAATTTCTGAAGAAATTCTGGAACATGCTTGTACAGTCTGAAGGTATCTATCAGGAATTTCTCTATTATATGGAGCACCAGAACTTTAGCTGTGCCTATAAGGTGGCAGGCTACAGCCTGATCGATATTATGATCTGGCAGATGGATCATTTCAAGGCGCAGCTTGACCGGGACCGCTCCGCCATGAAGAGCAACGGAGACAGAATGCTGCTGATGGCCTTCGATACTATGCTGAAAATGGAGAAAGATCCGGAGTATTACGTGAATCTGATGCTGAACGAGACGGGAACGGATTATCCGGGGAAATTTAGTTAGAATGGGAGTACATAGATGCCGGGGCTGGAAAAGTATGCCGTCTTGCGGTATGATAGAGGGACAACGTAACAGATTAGGAACAGGAGCCACAGAAGATGAATAAAGAAGATATCAGAATTAAAAACGTAATCGTCCACATACTGGATTCCACGATTGGTATGCCGGTTCTGTCGGATACGGAGTTAGAATACGGCTCTGAGATTGCGGAATTCTTAAAGGAGCATATCGCGAAGCTCAGCTCCGGGGACGACGCCAAAGAATGCCGCTTCTACAGAGAAGAGTCGGAGGTTTTCCATATGCTGGAGGAATATGCGGATGATAATTTCGTCGCCATCAGCAAGGACATTGCGTCGCTGTTGTATGAGATTATGAGCGGTAATATCGATATTCCGGCGGCGGACCTGATGGTGGTGCGTTTCCGGGAGGGCGAGGAGGAATATCTGGCCCTTCTCAAGATGAATTATAAGGCGTTGTATACCCACAGGACGATGACGCTTCAGGACGGCGAAGGCAACAGCAACGAGATCATAAGGCATAAATCGATTCTGCCCTCCGGGAGCCAGCGGCTTACCGAGGCGGCGATTATAAGGCTGGACGACCTGTCCTTACAGGTTATTGAGAAAAAATATGAGGTCAACGGCGAGAAGACCAATTATTTTTCCTTCCTTTTCTTAAAATGCAGTTCCCATCTGTCTCACAAGTCCAAGCTGTCCATCGTCAGCCGGGCCGTGGAGAGCGTACAGAAGGAGGGCTTCGACGAGTCCGAGCGCTTCGAGAAGCAGATGCGTGCGAAGAGCATTATTCAGGAGGAAATCGAGGAAAACGGCGGTTTCGTCGTGGAAGAACTGGCGGACAGAATCTTCGAAGATCAGCCGGAGCTTAAGGTGGCTTTTCAGGATAAGATGGAGAAGTACGATATGGTGAAGGAGCAGATACAGCCTCAGAGCGAGAATACGGTGCGCAAGTATCAGAGCCAGCACCTTTACACAGATACCGGAATCGAGATCAAGATACCGATGGAGCAGTATAAAAACCCGCGCTGCGTGGAGTTTATCACCAACCCGGACGGAACCGTATCGGTACTGATCAAAAATATAGAGCATCTGGAAGCGAAGCTGTAGGAGCGTCCGGGACTCAGGAGAGGCTGCGGTCTGTGCGGCCGGATCATCGGAAGATACGCGGGGGACAGGAAGAGAATATGTAATGCGGCAGGATGGGAGGATTTCTATGGGAACAATATTAGATTACCTGAAAGAGTACGGCGGCTATACACTGGAAGAGAAGCCCTTTAGCGATGTAGACAGTCTGATCTTAAGTCAGTTTGCCTATCTGAAATTCGACGGCATGGTCCCGGGGCCGGAAGAAGCGGGGCAGACGGTCACGCTCTATGATCTGGTCAACCATGCTTCTTACGATCATCTGTATGCGGACGAACGGTACCGGGAAGATAATATGGCGTTGTTTCTGGGAGTTTACCGGAGCAGACGATTCGGCGACATGAGGATTGGAAATTATGTAAACCGAATTGAGCCGGAGCGTGAGACACAGTTTTCCGCAGTAACGTACTGGCTGTCTGACGGCACTTGTTATGTGGCATATCGGGGGACAGACGAAAGTATTGTGGGCTGGAAGGAAGATTTCAATCTGGCTTTTTCGGAGCCGGTGCCCGCCCAGCTTATGAGTGTGGAATATTTGGAGCAGGCGGCACAGCGCATAGAGGGGGACTTCTGCGTAGGCGGCCATTCCAAGGGCGGCAATCTGGCGGTGTATGCGGCCATGAACTGCCGGGAAGAGGTACGGCGGCGTATCGGGCGTATCTACGATCATGACGGACCGGGCTTCCGTCCGGAGGTCAAGCGGGGCGGCGCCTACAGGGAAATCGAGGAAAGGATTCATAAGACGATCCCCCGCTCCTCCCTGGTGGGAATGCTGTTGTACTCAGACGGCGTCTATCAGGTAGTGGAGAGCAGGACTCTGGGCGTGGCCCAGCATAATCCTTATACCTGGCTGGTGGACGGAGACCATTTCCATATCGTGGATGAGATTCGCGCGGGGCGCAAATTCATGGACGAGGCCTTAAATCAGTGGATTCTTTCCCTGAGCCAGGAGCAGGTGCATACCTTCGTGGATACCTTTTACCAGATCGTCCTGGCTTCGGAGACAGATAATCTCATAGATTTTACAGGCAACTGGTTTCAGAGTATGCACAAAATCGGGGTGGCGCTCAAAGAGGTAGACCCGGAGACCGGCAAGGCGATTATCCGGATCATGAAATCTTTGTTTGACATTATGTCCGCCAATGCCAAAGAGCGGTTCAAGGTCAAAACAGAACTTCAGAAAGAGCGGTTCGACGAGGGTATCAGTCAGTTGGAGCTTCTGTTTAAAAAGTAAGGAAAGCGTGCAAGCGACAGAAAATAATGGAACAGCATATCGCCGCCGTGCTGGAATATCCTCTCCGGATGCCATTGTACGGCCATCACCGGAAGCGTGCGGTGAATCAGTCCTTCGATGACATTGTCCCCGGCGCGGCAGACGGGGATCAGATTATCCCCCAGACGGGCGATTGCCTGGTGGTGGGCGGAATTGACCAGCGTGCTGCTGCCGTAGAGCTGATAGAAGAAATCCCGGCGGGTCAGGGCGCTGTGGTAGACGTAGTGGCGCTGGTCTTTTCCAATCCATTTGTGGCGGTCCGCGGTGGCGATATCCTGCGTAATAGTGCCGCCGAAACGGACGTTGATAAGCTGCATTCCCTTGCAGATGCCAAGCACAGGCTTTTCCATGGAAAGGAAAAGATCCAGCGCCTGAAACTGCAAAAGATCCAGTTCCGTATCTATATTTTGGGAACCGTGATTGGTCTGGCCGAAGAAAGCGGGCGTAATGTCCCCGCCGCCCGGCAAAAGCAGATGGGAAGCGCCGGAGGCCTCCCCGGGGTCCAAGGTGGTGAAGCAGGAAAGTCCGAGCATGCCGGCGGCTTTCTCATAATTGACAGTGTCCCGGGCGCGGCCGACGATGGCAAGAGATAAATGTTCCATAAGCAGTTCCTTTCGCTTCGTTTTAAACGTACTATTATGATATGCTGATCTGCATGTTTCGTGCAATTTTTCCGTTATTCCTATGAAATTGATAAAGAAATTGTATATTTTTATGGTAAAATTAAAAATAACAGTTGCTTTATATGAATCTATCCAATATAATTTAGATAGAATTAAAATAATTTAATATAATAAATAGTACCTGAAACAAAGCTTTACATGGTAGTATGGAGGACAAAATGAAGGACGAAAAACAATTACTTTACAACAAGCCATGGATTTTACAGCGCGCTGACCCTTATGTGTATAAGCATACGGACGGCTCTTATTATTTCACAGCGTCTGTACCGGCCTACGACGGTATCGTACTTCGCCGGGCGGACACGCTGGCGGGACTTGCCGATGCCGAAGAGGTGGAGATCTGGCACAAGCATGAATCCGGCATTATGAGCATTCATATCTGGGCGCCGGAGCTTCATTATATTAACGGTGCGTGGTATATCTACTACGCAGGCGGCGATAAGGATGATATCTGGCAGATCAGACCCTATGTGCTGGAATGTAAGGACGAAGATCCGTTGACGGGCACATGGGTGGAGAAAGGCAAAATGGGAAGGGCTGACGACGACGAGTTCTCTTTTGAAGCCTTTTCCTTAGATGCGACCGTCTTCGAGAACAAGGGCAAATGGTATTATATCTGGGCGGAGAAGGTAGGCGTCGGCAAGCAGATTTCCAATCTTTACATAGGCGAGATGGAGACGCCGTATAAGTTAAAGACCGTACAGGTGCTCCTGACGACGCCCGATTACGACTGGGAGCGCGTAGGCTTCTGGGTCAACGAGGGTCCCGCCATCCTGAAACGTAACGGTAAGATTTTCATGACCTATTCCGCTTCCGAGACGGGCGTAGCCTACTGTATGGGTATGCTGACCGCGGACGAGGACGCGGACCTGTTAGACCCGTTATCCTGGAAGAAGGAGCGTTATCCGGTACTTAAGTCTGACGCTTCCGTGGGGATCTATGGACCGGGACACAATAGCTTTACCGTGGATGAAGAGGGCAACGATATTCTGGTATATCATGCCAGAACAGAGACGGAAATCGTGGGCGATCCGCTGTATAACCCCAATCGCCACGCCATGCTGATGAAGTTCGGCTGGAAGGACGGCAGGCCTGTATTTGAGTTTTAACAAAACAGGAGTGAAAATTTAAAACCGCAGGCTTGTATCCGCGCGCTGTCCGGTGCAAACCTGTTATGAGCAGAAAGCGGCGCAGAAATGAGGTTAGGTATGGCAAAATTATTTATTAACGAGAAAAACAAAAAGGGTCACATCAACGCTGAGATCTACGGACATTTCTCCGAGCATCTGGGCAGATGTATCTACGAGGGACTTTATGTGGGAGAGGACTCTGATATCCCCAACGTCAACGGCATGCGCAAGGATGTGGTAGAGGCCTTAAAGGAAATGAAGATTCCGGTACTGCGCTGGCCGGGCGGATGCTTTGCCGACGAGTATCACTGGAAGGACGGTATCGGCCCTAAGGAGAACCGCAAGAAGATGATCAACACTCACTGGGGCGGCGTTGTGGAGGACAACAGCTTCGGTACGCATGAATTCTTCGAGCTGTGTGAGCAGCTTGGCTGTAAGACTTATATCAATGGCAACGTGGGAAGCGGCACGGTGCAGGAGATGAGCGAGTGGGTGGAATATATGACCTTCAACGGCGTATCCCCGATGGCTGACCTGCGTAAGCAGAACGGCCATGAAGAACCATGGAAAATCGATTATTTCGGCGTGGGCAATGAGAACTGGGGCTGCGGCGGCAATATGACGCCGGAGTATTATGCGAATCTGTACAGAAGATATCAGACTTATGTCAGACAGTACGACGAGAAGAAGTCTATTAAGAAGATCTGCGGCGGCCCTAACGTGGCTGACTATTTCTGGACAGAGGGCGTGCTCAAGACCTGTTTCCAGCCGCCGCATCCTGATTTCGCGCACGGCTATATGGACGGTCTGTCCCTTCATTATTATGTACATCCCGAAGGCTGGGAGATCAAAGGCTCCGCGACGGACTTCGACGATAAGGTATGGTACAAGACACTGGCGAAAGCAGAGTATATCGAAGAGTTAATCGAGCGTCACGGCGCGATCATGGATCAGTATGACCCGGAGAAGAAGATCGGCATGATCGTGGACGAGTGGGGCTGCTGGTTTACCGTAGAGCCGGGTACGAATCCCGGATTCCTGTATCAGCAGAACACGATGAGAGACGCTCTTGTGGCAGGCGTATCCTTAAATATATTCAACAAGCATTGTGACCGTGTGAAGATGGCCTGCATCGCGCAGATGGTGAATGTATTGCAGTCCGTGATCCTGACGGAAGGCCCGAAGATGATTCTGACGCCTACCTACCATGTATTCCATATGTATAAGCATCATCAGGACGCAGAGCTTGTGGAGAGCTATATCGAGGGCAATAAGACCATCGGTGTGGAAGAAGCGTACCAGGTGCCGTTCTTGGACGAGTCTGTATCTGTAGACGCGGAAGGTTACGTGAATGTAACTCTGAATAATCTGTCCGTGACAGAGGACGCGCCTGTGGAGATCAGCTTCGCGGAGCTTGTGCCTGTCGAGATTACGGCGGCTGTCCTGCAGGAAGAAATGCATGCGCACAATACCTTCGACGACCCGGAGAAGGTAAAAGAAGAAGCCTTTACTGCCTACGAAGTAAAGGATGGTAAAATCTGCTTTACGGCGCCTGCTTGCAGCGTTATCAGTTTCCGTATAAAATAAAGAGTGAGCAGTACAGAGTGAGAATTGCTCATAAATGAGCATCAGATTGAAAGGCGACAGGGATATGGAACAGGACAAACAGACAAGGCAGCGGCGGATGTGCCGCAAGTGCCTGACCAGAGATATGGATCAGGCGGCTTATTTCGAGAATCTGCATACCTATATCGCCAATCTGGACGATGAACTGAAAGTGGAGGAGCCGCTTTATGAGGAGCGGCTCCTCGTCTGTAAGGCGTGCGATCTTTTGGCGGACGGCATGTGCAGGGCCTGCGGCTGTTATGTGGAGCTTCGGGCGGTCATGAAGAAGAACGGATGTCCTTACGATAAGTGGTGCGCATATCGATAAAGAGTCATCTTTTCCGTACATCTATTTTTATTCTTTTCTAAATATTTCAAAAAAATCTAAAATAATTCAAATGGGTATTGACGTATTACAATAGCTATTGTACAATATGAACATAAGATAACCAACAAAAAAAAAAAAATGTGCAAGTTGCTTAATAGATGAGCGGCGGTAAAAGAAAAGAAATCACATTTTTTGTGCAAAAGTGTTCGTTTTATATATTTAGCTAAATTAGTTTAATGATTGAACGATACTTGTTGGGAATCTGAGAAATTTTTTTCATTGATTAAAAAGGAGGAAAAGTAATGAAAAAGAAAGTATTGGCTACTTTGTTAAGTGTTGCTATGGTTTCTACAGTACTTGCAGGCTGCGGCGGTTCCAGTGATTCCGCTTCCGCAGACAGCAGCGCAGAGACAACCGAAGCAGACGACGCAGCAGCGGCAGAAGATGCAGGCGACGCGGCAGCAGAAGAAGGAACAGAAGAAGGAACCGACGAAGCTGCAGCAGAGGAAGAGATTCCTACATCCACATTTGGTGATCCTAACGGTACACACTTAGAGATGTGGACATTCGTAGAGCTTCACGGACAGCACTACGGCAACATGGTTGAGATGTGGAACGAGCAGAATCCTGACAGAACAATCGAGATCACATGTACTACATATCCTTATGCTGATATGCATACCAAGCTGCTGACATCCTTAACAGCAGGTACAGGCGCTCCTGATATCTGTGACGTTGAGATCGGTCAGTTCCCTAATGTAGTAGCTGGTGAGTCCACATGGTTAGTTCCTATGAACGAATATGCAGCTCCTTACTTAGACACAATGGTTCAGGCCAGAATGGATGTATACGCAGGCGCTGACGGCAATTACTATGGTATTCCTTACCATGTAGGCGCTACTGTTATGTACTACAATGCAGCAGCAATGGCAGAGGCTATGGGCATTTCCCAGGAAGATGTAATCGCTAAGATCGATGCGGTTGTAACATGGGATGATTACGCAGCGCTTGGTCAGGAGTATCTTGACGCAGTTGCTACAGACGGCAAATACTGGACATCTGTTGATACAGCAGGCTGTGACTGGCAGTGGATCGCTATGGCTGAGTATGGCGAGGACTGGACAGGCGGTTTCGGCGGTACAGCTAATGTACAGCTTGATTCCGTTAAGAAGATGCTGACAATGGAGCAGGAGTGGGTAAACAGCGGTCTTGCTGAGGTTTCTCCTGATGGACACGTTGACTTAGAGGCTGGTTTCCAGAACATTCTTGACCATAACATCGTATCCTTCCCGAAGGCTATGTGGTATATGAGCCGTTTCACAAACTACATGCCTGAAGAGTCCGGCAACTGGTACATTGCTAAATGTCCTGTATTCGAAGCAGGTCAGAAATGCTCCGTTGGTATCGGCGGTACAGGTACAGTTGTAACACAGCAGTCTGCTAATCAGGAACTTGCAGCAGAATTCCTTGCATGGGCTAAGATGTCTGAGGAAGGTGAGCAGTTAATCTGGGATAACCTCGGATTTGACGTATGTAACACAGTTCTTTGGAATGACGATGCATTCGCTCATGACGACAGCAACCAGTACAACCAGTTCTTCATCAACTATCCTTACGATGTACTGTACAGCATCAAAGACGATATCGGTACTGTTTATACAACAGCAATCAGCCCGACAATCAACGAGCAGATGTGCAACGTAACATTGAATGATATTCTTGAGAACGGTATGGATGTTGACGAAGCATTACAGGCAGCTCAGGACGTAGTAGACTTAGAGCAGTAGTAAATAGAGACAAATTTAATAGAGGGGATTGGGTGCAATCCCCTCTATGCTTTTATAAGGATATAGTAAAACAGAAATGTTTTGGGTAAGGAGTGTGTGTATGAGTAAATTCAAGAAATTTTTCTATTCACAGAAGGCAGCGCCCTATGTGTTCGTCCTTCCGTTCATATTAAGCTTTTTGTTCTTCTGGATATATCCGCTTTGCAGTACCATTACGATGAGTTTCCAGGATATTACGCCGACCGGTACTGAGTGGGTAGGTCTTAAGAATTTCTCCAAGCTGTTAAAAGATACGGTATTCCATACGGCTATCCTGAACAGCTTTGAATATATGATTTTAACATTGGTATTGCTGATTCCGTTCCCGATGCTGTTTGCGGTACTGATGGATTCCAGACTGGTTAAGGCCAAAGGCTTCTGGAAAGCCTGCCTGTATGTTCCGGCTCTGACTTCCGTAGTTATCTCCGGCACGCTGTTCCGTCTGATGTTCTCCGAGTATTCCACAGGACAGATGAATGTGATCACAGCAGCTTTGGGGCTTGGCACCTTTAAGTGGCTTAAGATGAAAGCGACCGGTCTGACAGCGTTATTGGTTGTGTGCTGTTGGAGATGGACCGGCGTCAACATGCTTTACTTTATCTCCGGCTTGAAAGCAATCGATACGTCCTTATATGAATCTGCAGAGATCGACGGCGCGTCCGCATGGCAGAAATTCAGATATGTGACGATCCCGTTATTGAAACCGACTACAATCTATGTACTTACAATCAGTGTATACGCAGGTCTGTCAATGTTCATGGAGTCCTACATGTTGTGGGCTGGTCCGGATTCACCGAACAACATCGGTCTGACCATCGTAGGCTATCTGTACAAACGTGGTATTACCAAGAACCAGTTGGGCTACGGCAGCGCGGTAGGTATTGTACTGCTTGTAATTGCATTAGCTATTAATATAGTTCAGTTAATTTTGAACGGAACATTTAAGAAGGAGGAAGATTAATATGGCAGGAACATCCTCTGTAAATGAAAAGGCAGAAGGCGGCATGAAAGCAAAGAGAACCGTCCTTACCGTCCTGGCAACCGGCTGGTTTGCTATTTTATCAGCGATTATTGTATTCCCTCTGCTTGCCGGTCTGATTGCTTCTTTCAGACCCGGTACGGAATTGATTCGTAAAGGCTTAAGCATTGATCTGGATTTCAGCACGATGACGCTTGCAAATTACAAATATTTGTTCGGCGGCAACGCGGATTCCCAGAAATATATGATGTGGTATAAGAACAGTCTGATTCTGACTGCGGTATCTGTTGTACTTACCTTGTTCATATGTTACATAGTTGCTTATGGTCTGACGATGTATAATTATAAATTAAAGAACTTCCTGTTCTTTATCGTTATTGCGACGATGATGGTTCCTTTCGAGATTCTGATCCTTCCTCTTTACAAGGAGATGATCTCCCTTAACCTGATTGATACGATGGCGGGCGTTGTACTGCCCGGTGTCTGCGGCGCGTCTACGATCTTCTTCTTCAGGCAGTATATGACCGGTCTGCCGAAGGAGCTTCTGGATGCGGGACGTATCGACGGTGCGACTGAGTACGGTATCTGCTTCAAGATCATGATGCCGATTACGAAGCCGGCATTCGCCGCAATGTCCATCTTATGTGCGATGGGCGCGTGGAATAACGTATTATGGCCGATGTTGGTATTCAGAAGCGCTGAGAAATTCACGCTTCCCATCGGTTTGAATACCCTGCTTACACCGTATGGCAACAACTACGATGTATTGATTGCCGGTTCCATGTTCGGTATCATTCCGGTATTTATCGTATTCCTCTGCTTCCAGAGATACTTTATTGATGGTATGACGGCTGGAGCGGTTAAGGGCTAATGAATTAGGGCATACACTCCATTGCCATAGGCTGCTGCAATTACTGCTTCGGCAGATAAGAGCAGCAGCCTTTTTATATCGCTTGATGACAATGCATCCTTTGGGTATGGAATGATATATGAAAGAAATTGCTTGGGGCTTATTGCAGGCCGGTATCAATGAAAAGAATACGGATTATCTCACAGGTCTTGTCAACAGGAGAGGCCTTTATGAGATATGGGAAAAAATACCCGCAGACACGAAGTTGCACTGTATTTATCTTGATGTGGATAATTTCAAGCTGGTAAACGATATCTATGGGCATTCCAGAGGAGACGAACTGCTTACCTTTGTCAGCCGTATTTTACAGCGGGAGTTCCCGGAGCAGCTTGTAGTGCGTATGGGCGGCGATGAATTTGTCGTAGTCTGCGACGGCGGCATAGAGAGGGAAGAACTGGAATGGCAGCTACAGGAACTGCAGGATGATTTGAAAGAAGAATTCGATGAAAGCTTAAGCGCGCTTTTGTCATTTAGTATTGGTCTTACTACAAATCAGCCGGTATCTATGGGAATCTCCGATATCCTCGACCAGTGTGACGAGGCGATGTATTACGTGAAAAAGAATGGTAAGAGTAATTTCGCCGGCTACGAAGATATCAAAGAAAGCCTGATCGAGCAGAAGGCGATGAAGGACAGGGCGCTTACGGCTTTGCGCAGCAAAGAAATTGAAATGTTATTGCGTCCGGTCATCTATCTGCAGAATTCTAATGTGTACGCGGCGGAGGTGTCAGCGCGCTGGCATTTCCCGGGGCTGGGTATTCTGCCCGAAGAGAAATTCCTACCGGTATTCGAACAGTATGGCGTTATAACGAAGCTGGATGAAATTGCTTTTGAACAGGTATGCCGCTGGAAAAGCCAGTGGAAAGGAACGGTGTTCGAACATATTGAAATCTACGTCCGCATTTCAGGGCTCTGTATTCTGCAGGTAAACGGCGTCAGTTTCCTGAGAAATTGTCTGGAAACCTATCAGGTATCACCGAAAGAGATTAAACTCTGTATTGAGGAAAACGCGTTTCTGGGACGCAATGAGAAAATGGGGTATGCAATCGAATTGCTGACGGAAATCGGTTTTGACATCGCCATTCAGAACTTCGGTTCCGCATCTTCCTTTATGGTACTGCAGAATATTCCCGCAAACAATCTGAAGCTGGATTTGTCGCTTCTGCCTCTGGATACGGAAAAAGAATGGAGAAAGGTCAATATTCTGCGCAATGTAATCAGTATGGGCAGGGATCTTCGGTTTGTGATTGTGGCGCAGGGGATTGAGAATTCTTCCCAGGCAGGAATGCTTGCCAATTACGGGGCGCAGCTTGGTACGGGGGACTTCTACGGCAAACCCCAGCCGGCAGAGCAGTTCTATCATGATTATCATAAGCGCTATTTCTTCCTGGAGAATGCGAAGCCTACGGTTTATTCCTTCCGGGAGAACCTGCTGGACGAGACGGGAAAGTACGCAGGCGTATTTCATGGAGAAGGCATACGGTATGACAGCGGCGTAGTGCAGGAACAGACAGCGCTGTATCTGCCTGGCGGCAGGGTGAAGGAAAATCTGATCACGCTGCCCAGAGAGGTAATGTACAGTGAAAGCTATACGATATGTCTCTGGGTCAATACGGAGGAGATCCAGCCATGGACGAGCGCCATTTACATCACATATATGGAGGGATTCATGAGCCTGGTTCCTACGGATGGCAGGGGAAGCTGTGTTTTCCGCATGAAGGATGACAGAGAGCCGAACGCCTGGTTCGACGTCTGGTGCCGTGGAGCAGTGCCCGGACAGTGGGCGTATCTGTGCATCTCTTATGATGTGATTACGGGTGTGGCGAAGCTTTATTTTAACGGCCTTCTAAACAGCAGCAGAGATCATGCGCCTAATTTGAAGGTGGTGCATCAGATATTCCTGGGCGGCGATGAATACCAGCAGTCATATCGGGGCAAAATCGCCGGGCTTGAGATATATCACTATGTGCTGCCTGCAGAAGAAATAGAGCGCAAATTTAAAGAATATCAGAACGAACCGACCTTCCTTGGAACGGAAGGGAGGAAGTAAGCTGCTTGGCTATTCTAAAGTATTGTTTTAGAATAGCCGTTTTATTGTGTCAAAACGAAGCCGGGATCGTTAGTGCTTGCAGACCGGGTGGAAGTGTGAGAGAATGTAATCTGGTCTTAATGACAGAAGAAAAGGAAGGTACAGATAGAAAGCGATGAGAGGATTAGGCACAATCATTAATGTAGCGGCGGTTTTGTTGGGAAGCGGAGCCGGCATTTTCATCAAGGGCGGCATGAAGGAGAAGACGCAGCAGATTCTTATGCAGGCATGCGGGCTTGCGACGCTTTTTATCGGAATAGGCGGTGCGCTGCAGCAGATATTTGTAATCGATTCCGAAGGGATTCAAACGCAGGGGACGCTCCTCTTAATCTGCTCTCTTGTCATCGGAAGCTTCATCGGCCAATGGCTGGATATCGAGAGCAGGCTTGATTGGCTGGGAGAGAAGATAAAAGATCTGGTGAAAGGCAACAGCGACAGCCGTTTTGTGGATGGGTTCGTGACTTCTTCGCTGGTAATCTGCGTAGGCGCCATGGCGGTAGTCGGCGCGATTCAGGACGGCCTGACCGGAGACTACAGTATGCTGGTGTCCAAGGCGGTGCTGGACTGTATCATTACCTTTGTCTTTGCTTCGACGATGGGAATGGGCGTTCTCTTCTCCGCTGTTCCGCTTGGCATTTATCAGGGGCTGATTACGCTGCTTGCGGTCTTCATCGCGCCTTATCTGACTGACACGATGATCTCCGGACTGTCGATGGTAGGCTCTGTCTTAATCTTCGGCGTGGGCATTAATCTGCTGTGGGAGAAGAAGTTGCACGTCGGCAATATGCTTCCGGCGCTGCTCGTGCCGGTTGTGTACGATTTGATTACGCAGCAATTTATGCGGCTTTGGTAGAAGCAATTTGCGGTTTGGATAAGAAGATGATTTTTGCGCATACTAATCCTCATTACGGAGCAATATATTAATCTAATTCAGAGGTGATTGTATGGACAAAGATAAACAGGAAAAAATAACGCAAAAACAGTTTGATGAGAAATTCAACAGCGTAACGCAGAAGGTCAAACCTGTGAATCAGAATCAGACGCACAATGTCAGATCAGAAGCGATAGAGCCGAAGATAAGGCAGGTGTAAAACAACTTAAAATTCCGCACCTATGCTTAAAATCCCGTACCTATGCGGCTTCTTCAACCATTCGCATAAATACGGGATTTCTTTAATTACTGCGGAAGATGGGACTTGAACCCACACGACCTTGCGGTCACAAGATCCTTAGTCTTGCTCGTCTGCCAATTCCGACACTTCCGCGTACGTTTCACAACACAAGTAATATGATACTGTTTTCAAAGAAAAATGTCAATAGCTTTTTGACAAAAAAATCATGAAAAAATTAATAAAAAAATACAGGGTTTGTGAAAAAATTCATAAAATACATATTTTTAGCAAAAAGGTCTTTCTTGAACGGGGGAGAAACGTTATACTAATAGGCGAATCAGAATCAGGCTATACAGTACAGGATTGGAAAGAATTATGAAGCAGTCCGTGCGGGAGCGTGATCTGAGGGGATTAGATGCGGAGCATGTGAAACTGCAGCAAAAGCAAGTGAAGCGGAAAGAGGGAGCGATATGATGTATCAATTTACAGATGACTGCCTGATCGGCGTGGAGAGGCTGGATAATGAACACAGGGAATTATTTCGGATTATTAATGATGCTATGGAGCTGCTTGGCAATGAGTTCAAAGAAGATAAATATGACGATATCGTGCAGCTTTTGAAGGAGCTGAGAGACTATGCGGATTATCATTTCCGGCATGAGGAACAATACATGGAGGAAATCAAACATCCGGAGCTTCTGATACAGAAGAGACAGCATATGGAGTTTGCCGCTAAGATGAATGAGTTAAATACCATTGTTGACTTCAGAGAGCAGCATGAAGTGCTGGAGGAGTTGTTGAAGTACCTTGTTACCTGGCTGTATCGTCATATTATTGGGAGCGATATTATGATTGGTAAGCTGCAGCCTGTTGAGGAATGGACGAAGCGACCGAAATTTGTCTTTACGGAAGAATATTATACGGGTATTACTTTCGTGGATGATGAGCATAAGGAACTTTTCCGTATTATAGAGGATGTCAATCAGGTTATTGTGCATGAATATGTTCACGATAAATATGATGAGATTGTACGTCTGTTGGAGGAACTTAAGAATTATACGCATTATCATTTCAATGATGAAGAGGAGTATATGGAGAAAATCGGTTATGCAGGCCTGGAGGCTCAGAAGCAGGCGCATGATGTGTTTATCAGACGGCTGGAGGAGCTGGATTTGGAGGAAATGGACGATCATCAGCAGCAGACACTGGAAGAGTTGATGGAATTTCTGACTGGCTGGCTCGTAAACCATATTTTACATATGGATAAGAAAATCAAATAGGAAGAAAACGGGGCGTAAAATAGACAATAAATGAACTGAATAAAAAATATGAATAAAAAACAGAAAAGGGCTTGACATGTGAGGCGAAGGAATATATAATATCTATTGTTCGGTTCGCAGAAGTGGCGGAATTGGCAGACGCGCACGGTTCAGGTCCGTGTGGTGGCAACACCATGAGGGTTCAAGTCCCTTCTTCTGCATTTGATTTTGAAAAGACATGCTAAGAGGCAGCATGTCTTTTTTGTTGTAATTTTGCACCGTAAAAGTGCGGAAGAGAAAGGCGGGCGCAAAAACAACAATACAGTTGTTTGCTTTTTCATAAAGAGTATGTTAGAATATAACCCGATTCAGTGACGGTTGCGAAAGATTTCGGAGGAGTATTATGAATAAAAGGATGAAGATGACATTAGCAGCCGTTGCTGCGATGTTTGTAATAGCTGCCTGTAGCAACAAGACTGAGGAAACAGTATCTGCAGGAGAGAATGATGTGCCCGAGGCGTCTTCTGGTGAGATGTTGATGGACGGTTTGGAATATTTATTAAGTGAAGAGAAAGAGGATATTATTCAGATTCCTGAGACGCAGGAGAGCATGGAAAGCTCAGAAGAGGACAGTGTGAACCGGCAGGAGAAGCAGGGGGATACTGTCTCAGACAATACGGCAGAAGAAGCGGAATCGGTGCAGATCGTTTTATATTACAGTAACGGAACCTTCGACAGTCTTGATTCAGAGATTGTGGAAGTGGAGAATAAGACGGCTGAGACAATCATATCAGCGCTATCCAGACATAATATTGTATCGTTGGATACGAAAGTGAATTCCTTTAAGGAAGAGGAAATGGTAGGCGGTAAGAGACTGCGCCTGGATTTATCGCGTGCCATGGATGAGTATCTCAGAACGATGACCAGAGAGGCGGAGAGTATTATTATCGCATCGGTTACGGACACTTTTCTGGATAATTTCGAGGCGGACTCTATCTGCATTACGGTGGAAGGCAAGCCTCTTACGACTCCATATGCCGTATATGATAAAGATCTGAAGAAATGCATGCCGCTTGATTTGATGGAAGCTGAGGAAAATGAAGAAGAGGGAAGCGAAGATGGCAGAAATTAGTGAGCGCGAGCAGTTAATATTTGATATTACACAGATTGAATGGGATATGTTTCAGCATGTCTATAATACGGGAGGAAGAGCCTCCTGTCAGGATGATCCTGATACTTTCTTTAAGATGCGTATGAGTCAGTGGATGGTTTACTCGGACGATGTGCTTCACAGCTATCTGGAGGATTGTAAGAAGGCTTATGAAGAGGGCAGAAATCTTCTGTTTGAGAAGTACGGCAGGATGATGGAAACCACATTTCCGGAAGAATATGAGCAGATTAAAGAGCATTTGCCGGATGTATCTGACCGGGAAGAGTTGACGGAGAAGATTGTGAAGATCAATCTGGAATGGGATGCGGAAATGTTAAAGGAGTATCCGAATCTGCGTAATCGGGGAAGAGTACTCACTACAGCGGAAGACGGCATTATGGCAGGCTCATCCATGG
Source organism: Lachnospiraceae bacterium (assembly GCA_017626325.1). GTDB lineage: Bacteria > Bacillota > Clostridia > Lachnospirales > Lachnospiraceae > UBA3282. The sequence goes on from JAGAIZ010000069.1 coordinate 35,497, forward strand.
AGAGCTATTTAAGATGTGAATTGTTGTCGTATTCTAAGAAAACATTGGAATTAATCTGGCGGGAGACAGAGGAAGCCTATCAGAAAGGCGACAGCCTGTTGAAGCAGACTATCGCCAATGAAACGCTTTTTTATGGCTATTCTTCACTGGAAGAAGCGGAAGAGAAACATGGCAAGCTTTAGAAATGCAAGCGTCTGCGTACTTCGTTACGCAGGCGCTTTTTGGCGAGAATGGTGATCAGCGCGATGTCAATGATCACACATACGGTTAATACGACCGCAGACCACGTGACGGCATAAGGCCGATCCAGAAGACGCCGGATCAGCAGTTCCAACGATACGCAGAATGCGGGAATTTCTACGAAGAGATAGAGTGCGCCCGACAGGATTGTAAAGGGAAATATTCTGGCGAGCAGCGTATACAGTTCTATCATACCTGTCAGAAGTATGACAATGGGAAAGCCGAGCTGCCAGAACCATACGTCGGAGCTTGTCAGACGGCTGATCAGAAACAGATAGACCGCCACAGAAAGTCCGTCTGCAAGCAGGGAAACGGGCAGCGGCGTTTTGCTGTAGAATACTGCCGGAAAGGTGAAAACGAACAGGCAGATACAGATGCCGATTACCAGAAGCGACCATAAGGACGTATGGAACACCAGCAGATTCAGTAACAGACAGGTTATGCTTGTCGCGGTCAGCACTACGGAAAGCAGAATGCCCAAATCCTTGCGCTTGACAGTCTCTACCTGTCCCTTGCTGGTCGGATAGGGAGAGGGGGAAAGTGTTTTATGTTGTTCTTTAGGATTGATAACAGGTGTATTGCAAAGAGGGCATACCTGTAAGGATGGCTCCAGTTCTACACCGCAATTGACACAATATGACATAACGGATTCCTTTCTTATACAGTAGTATCATAATCCCGATTGCTTTCGATTCTGACATGGATGCCGTCCTGTACCAGCTTACGGAAAAAGAAACGTTCCACATCGGCTTCCACGATACTGCTGGCGAAGTTGATCGTCAGGGTATCTTCGAAACTGATGATGGCGCAGTTGGTTCTGGAAGAGAAGGGCTGTCCCATATAGATGTCGAAGCGTTCGATATGGGGCTTCATGCTCTCGGGAACTTTAAGCGCGCCCATGTTGGTAAGTCCGGCGGAAGAATTTTTATCCTGTACCTTCGTATAGAAGGTGCGGACTACCAGGTCTTTGATAAAAAGAGGCACGATACGAATCAAAGGGTTGCGCTGAGTGGCGGCGTTCGTGGTAATATCGCCGCGCAGGAATTTCTCATTGATATAATAACGCATGTAATGATGAACCTGCGTTACGATTTCTTCAAAAGTATATTCGCCAAGGCGCGGATCGATGGCAGGATATACCATAGTAATAAAATTGCGCAGCGTTTTGGATGGAAAGAAGCGGCGCAGATTGACGGGCATGGCGATGCGTACAGGACGCAGCTTTAAATGGAACTCCTGAGCCTGTTTTTGAAGCAGGGCATATAGCAGGACTGCATTGAGGTATTCGGTGATGCTGGCGTCATACTTTCTGGCAACTGCCGCAGCTTCCCGGACGGACAGAACGCCGTCTATGATGTTTAAGGTATAGAAGGGTTCTTTCGTGCCGCGTACGCGGTAGGTTTTCTCCGCGGGACGGGGAGGACGGACCTGCGCATGTGCATAGCGCATATAGGCGTCTTCCATTTCTTCGGGGTCGGGTGTGCTGCGGATATCCAGTACGAAGCCGGATGGCGCAACGGGATATCCTTTCAGTTCCAGATATACGGCTGTCAGCGTCTGCAGCAGGCACATGCCTCCGGTACCGTCTCCCAGACAGTGGTGGGCTTCCAGAGAAATTCTGTTTTCATGATAGTATACCCTGATAAGATAACGGTTGTTACTCTTAAAATCCATCGGCATACAGGGATTTTTAATATCCTTTTGGACGTAGGGACCGGGGCGGTTATTGGGTTCTAAGTACCGCCAGAACAGCCCGCGCCGTATCGCAACCTTATAGGTAGGAAAACGGGGAAGCGTTTTGTCCAGGGCTTTTTGCAGAAGATCAGGCTCCACAGGTTCTTTTAATACCACGGACAAACGGTAAACAGAGGAAAAATCCCGTCTTTGCAGAGTGGGGTAGACGATAGCGGACAGATCCAGCTTATACCAGACGTCCTTTTTGCCTTTGCCTGATGATTTAGTTTTGGAAACGGATGAAAGGTGGCTTGCCATGATCGTACGGAAATCCTTTATTATATGTGTTGTCAGCCAGTCTGGCTCTGCAGATGCAGAGAACCGGTTACTGTTCACTCTGTGAACGTCAATGAAAGCTGAACTTATTATACCACAGATCTGCGGATTTATGGTAAAATATGAAAAACAGATGACACAATGATACAATGAAGCAGTTTATGGTTACTGAGAGCAGAGGAGAGTTTCATGGCGATAGCGGACAGAACGAACGCAAATTTAATGAATCTGATCAAGAGAGTCCACGGCGTGGTGGAGAACGCAGACATTGAGAAGCACAGACAGTCCCAGGATCATTTCGGGGCGCTTCTCGGGACAAGCAAGGACGTAGTGATCAAGGATATTGAGATTGGGAGGTATCCCGGAGAAACGGGCATCGATGGGCAGGCAGGTGGCTGCGGAGAAACGGGCATCGATGGACCGGCAGACGGCTGCGTGGAAACAGGCGTGAATGGGAAGGACAATTCTTGTGGGGATGCTGTTATCCATGGAGAATGGACTTATGTAAATCGGGCGCACATGAAAAAATATATCATCCTCTACTGCCACGGCGGCGGTTATTCCACGGGCAGCAGTCTCTATGCCAGAACGCTGACTACGAAGCTGGCCGCCTCGACTTCCATGGATGTGTTAAGCTTTGACTACCGGCTGGCGCCGGAGCATCCTTATCCGGCGGCAACGCAGGATGCTATGAAGGTGTGGAATTATCTGATGCTGCTGGGTTATGGCGCGCGGGATATTATCGTGGCGGGGGACTCTGCAGGCGGTAACCTGGCGCTTTCCCTGACGCTTAAGCTGAAAAGCGAAAAAAGGCTTCTGCCGCGCGGCCTGGTGTTGATGTCTCCCTGGACGGATCTGACTTCTTCGGGCAAATCCCATCATACCAGGGCGGAGATTGATCCGGTGCTGAATGCGGTCTATCTGGAAGAAATGATACACAACTATGCGAAGGGACAGGATCTTAAGAATCCTTTGATTTCTCCGTTGTTCGGCGATTATGAGGGGTTCCCGCCTGTCTATATCCAGGTGGGGAACAATGAAATCCTGCTGGACGATTCGGTGATGTTATATAAGAAGCTGCTGAAAGCCAACGTGTCCGTGAAGCTGGACATGTTCAGGGGGATGTGGCATGTATTTCAGATGTCGCCTTTTAAGACCGCTTACGAGGCGATGGACAAGAACGCAGAGTTCATTTATGATATCTGTCGTTAGCAGGATGTTATAAAAAATGTTTTTTTAATAAAAAGAAAAAGGATTTTCGTAAACGGGAGCGAATAATAACAATAGAGCAGTTGTTTTTTCATGTGACAGGAAAGCGGCATAGAAAGGCATAGCTATGAATATACGAGAAAGTATGGAACTGTGGGAGAAGGAATACTTAAGACCCTGCGCGATGCTCAGTATGAATTCCAGAGGAAGGATGAAGGACGAGGAACAATGCGACATCCGTCCTGTGTTTCAAAGAGACCGGGACAGAATTATACATAGCAAATCTTTCCGCAGACTGAAGGATAAGACTCAGGTATTTCTGACGCCTGAGGGGGACCATTACAGGACCCGTCTGACCCACACGCTGGAGGTCAGCCAGACCGCCAGAACGATAGCCAAGGCGCTGAAACTGAACGAGGATCTGGTGGAGGCGATTGCGCTGGGGCATGATCTGGGGCATACGCCTTTCGGACACGCGGGGGAGCGGGCGCTGAACCGGGCCTGTCCCTATGGCTTTAAGCACAATGAGCAGAGTGTCAGAACCGTGGATTTGCTGGAGAAGGACGGGCAGGGAATTAATCTGACCTATGAGGTCAGAGACGGTATTCTGAATCATCAGACGTCCAGTATGCCGGGGACGCTGGAGGGCAGGATCGTCCGTCTGGCGGATAAAATAGCGTATATTCATCATGATATGGATGACGCCGTCAGGGCGGGTATCCTGAAAGAATCGGACGTACCGAGGGAAATCGGCTCTGTTATCGGTTATAGCTGCGGGCAGAGGCTGGATTTCTTTATTCATAATATTATTACCAACAGCAGGGACAGGGACGATATCTGCATGTCACCGGAGGTTGCGGAAGCGATGCAGGAGATGCGCAGGTTCATGTTCCAGAATGTCTATAAGAACCCGCTTGCCAAGAGCGAGGAGGGGAAAGCGGAAGGGCTGATCGTGACGTTGTATGAGTATTATATGGATCATACGGAGAAACTGCCGGATTTCCTGTTCAGATTGCTGGACGCCGGAGAACCGCTTGAGAAGATTGTATGTGATTATATCAGTTCCATGACAGACCGTTTTGCTATCGCGCAGTATCAGGAGATCTATATCCCCAAGACGTGGCACGGATAGAAGAAAGAAGCGGCCAGGCGGCGCGCACAGAAGGCAGAGCCGGTATGGCGAGCAGCGTTTGGACAGGGCATGGAATTCAGATAAGAAGAGGCGTGATTGTACAGATGTATTATCCGGAAGAACTGATTGAAGAAGTCAGAATGAAAAACGATATCGTGGACGTGATTTCCGGTTATGTGCGGTTGAAGAAGCAGGGGAACAATTATTTCGGACTTTGCCCGTTTCATAACGAGAAATCGCCTTCCTTTTCGGTGTCGGGCATCAAGCAGATGTACTATTGCTTCGGCTGCGGCGCGGGAGGCAATGTCATAGGTTTTGTGCGGGATTATGAGAATGTTACTTTCCAGGAGGCGCTTCAGATGCTGGCGGACCGGGCGGGCATCCGGCTGCCGGAGGCGGACAACTCTGAGGAAGCCCGCAGAAAAGAAGGAAAGCGTGCCAGATTACTGGAAATCAACAAGGAAGCGGCGAAGTACTTCTACTACATGCTGCGCTCTCCCAAGGGGCAGGAAGGGTATCAGTATCTTGCGAAGCGGGAGTTGTCTGACGAGACGATGAATAAGTTCGGGTTAGGTTATGCGGAGGGAACCCGCTCAGACCTGACGGCTTACCTGCGCTCTAAGGGGTATGCCGACGAGCTGATCAGAGAATCAGGATTAATCGGCTTCGATGAGAAGCGGGGGATTTTCGATAAGTTCTGGAACCGGGTGATGTTTCCCATACAGGACAGCAATCACCGGGTCATCGGTTTCGGCGGACGTGTCATGGGAGACGCCAAGCCCAAGTATTTGAACTCACCGGAGACGATGATTTTTGATAAAAGCAGGAATCTCTACGGCCTGAATTTCGCCAGAACCTCGCGGAAGGGCAATATTATCTTATGCGAGGGCTATATGGATGTGATTGCCATGCACCAGGCGGGTTTCCGGCAGGCGGTAGCCTCTCTTGGCACGGCTTTTACGGAAGGACAAGCTAATCTGCTGCGCAGGTATGCGGACGAGGTGCTGCTTGCCTACGACAGTGACGGGGCAGGCGTTAATGCGGCGCTCCGCGCTATCGGCATTCTGAAGCAGGCAGGGCTGCGGGGCAGGGTCATCAACATGCGTCCCTATAAGGACCCTGACGAATTTATGAAGAATCTGGGGGCGGAAGCCTTCGAAGAGCGGATTGAACAGGCGGAGAACAGCTTTTTCTTCGAACTGAGAGTCTTAGAGCAGAATTATGATATGAGCGACCCGGAATCCAAAACCGCGTTTCATAAAGAGATCGCGAAGAAGCTTTGCAGTTTCGAGGAGGAGATGGAACGGGAGAATTATATAGAAGCGGTGGCGCAAAGATACAATATCGGGTTCGATAATCTGCGCAGAATGGTAGGAAAATATGCCATGAACACGGGCATGGCGCAGCCGGTGACAAGGCCTAAGCCTACCGTGGCGCAGAAGAACACGCCGGAAGAGAACAGGAAGAGATCCCAGCGGCTTTTGCTGACATGGATTACGGAGGAGCCGGGCGTATATGAGAAGATAAAGCCCTATATTAAGGCGCAGGATTTCACCGACGAGCTTTACCGGACGGTGGCGGACAGGCTGTTTGCGGATCTGGAGCAGGGAATCTTCAATCCGGCGGCGATACTCAGCACCTTTGAGGAAGAGGACGAGCAGAGGGCGGTGGCGGAGCTTTTTAATACGAAGCTTCCTGAAATCAATACCGATCAGGAGCGGGGGAAGGCTCTTCATGATATTGTCTGCGCGGTGAAGCAGAACAGCTTCGATTACTATTCCGCAAGGATGGGAACGGACATAGAAGCCATCAATCAGGTGATTTCCGGCAAAAAAGCGCTGGAAAACCTTGCAAAAACGCATATTTCCCTGTAATCAGGGGCAGGCTATTCGCAAAAAGATTTCATATGCGGATAGGATAGATAACTTGAAACATAGGAAGGATGGACCAATAAAATGGACGAAAATGTACAGGCAAAGTTTGAGGAACGTTTAAAAGACCTCTTAGCTGTTGCGAAGAAGAAAAAGAATGTTTTGGAATATCAGGAAATCAACGATTTCTTCCATGATCTGGCGCTGGAAGAGGATCAGTTCGACAAGATATTGGAAACATTAGAGCAGAATAATGTGGACGTGCTCCGTATCACGGAGGACGATGATGTGGACGACGAGGAAATCATCTTAAGCGAAGAGGATGAGGTAGATGTCGAGAACATCGATTTGTCAGTGCCTGACGGCATCAGTATCGAAGATCCGGTCAGAATGTACTTAAAGGAGATCGGTAAAGTGCCTTTACTTAGCGCGGAGGAAGAGATAGAGCTTGCCAAGAAGATGGAAATGGGCGATCAGGAAGCGAAGAAGCGTCTGGCGGAGGCAAACTTACGTCTGGTGGTCAGCATCGCGAAGCGTTATGTGGGACGCGGTATGCTGTTTTTGGATTTGATTCAGGAAGGGAACCTGGGTTTGATTAAGGCGGTCGAGAAATTTGATTACCGCAAGGGCTACAAATTCTCCACCTACGCGACATGGTGGATTCGTCAGGCGATTACGAGAGCCATCGCCGATCAGGCCAGAACCATCCGTATTCCGGTGCATATGGTAGAGACGATTAATAAATTGATTCGTGTGAGCAGACAGTTGCTGCAGGAGTTAGGCAGAGAACCTACCCCCGAGGAAATCGCGGAGGAGATGAATATGCCCGTGGAGCGTGTGCGAGAGATTCTTAAGATTTCCCAGGAGCCGGTTTCTCTGGAGACTCCTATCGGCGAAGAGGAAGACAGTCATCTGGGAGATTTTATTCAGGACGACAACGTGCCTGTGCCTGCGGATGCGGCTGCTTTTACCTTATTAAAGGAGCAGCTCGTGGAGGTGCTTGGTACGCTGACGGAGAGAGAGCAGAAGGTGCTGCGTCTGCGTTTCGGCTTAGACGACGGACGGGCCAGAACCCTGGAGGAAGTGGGGAAAGAATTTAACGTAACCCGTGAGCGTATCCGTCAGATCGAGGCGAAGGCGCTCCGCAAGCTGCGTCATCCCAGCAGAAGCCGCAAATTAAAGGATTATCTGGACTAATGAAGCCGATCACGTTATCCAAACGGTTACAGGCTGTGGCGGATATGGTGTCCGTCGGCAGCCGCGTCTGCGATGTGGGCTGCGATCACGGGTTTGTATCCATCTATCTGACGGAGCAGGGCATTAGTCCCCGGGTTCTTGCCATGGATGTGCGCAAAGGGCCCCTCAGCGCTGCGGCAGAGCATGTGACGGAGCGCGGACTGGATGGACAGATTACGGTTCGTTTGTCAGATGGTTTACATAACTATAATATAGGCGAGGCGGATACGCTGATCTGCGCCGGTATGGGCGGCAGGCTGATGATGCGGATTCTGTCTGATGATGCAGAGAAAACCGCCTCTTTTGGGGAATTGATCTTACAGCCCCAGTCGGAGCTGGAGGCTTTCCGGCGTTTCCTGTATGAACAGGGATATCGGATTACAGAAGAGAATATGATAGAAGAGGATGGTAAATTCTATCCCATGATGCGTGTGGTCAAAGGATCAGGCCTGTTGGAGATTCCGGGGCTGACAGAATGCAGATATGGCCCGCTGCTTCTGCGTGACAAATCACAGGTGTTATTATCTTTTTTGAAACGGGAAGAGCGGATTTATGAGGAAATTCTTGAGAATCTGCGAAGGGAAGGCTTATCTGAGGAAAAGAGACAGACGCGGTATGCCCAGATGGAGGGCAGGCTTGCCGTGTGCCGGGAAGCGCAGGAATATATCTTAGCGGTATGACAGGAATATTCTGACAGACAGGATATAAAATAACGGCGGATAAAATACAAGGAGGGAAGGCTTATGGTTACTATCAAAATCAACGGGGAAGAGAAATACTATGAAGACGGCATCAAATATGAAATCATAGCGGAAGAGTATCAGAACCATTTCACAAGTCCGATTGCGCTGGTCACAGTAAACGGCAAAATCCGGGAACTGATGAAAAGGGTGGACAGGGATTGCGAGCTTGATTTTATTACCTATGATAATGTTATCGGCCATAAGACCTATGTGCGTTCCGCCGTCATGCTGATGTTAAAAGCCATCAAGGACGTGGCAGGTATGGAAGCCGCTATCAATGTGAAGGTGGAGTTTACCATCGGGGCAGGCTATTATTGCAGCTTCAAGAACGGTCTGAAGCTGGAGGAGAAGACCATTGAGCGGATCAGAGACCGGATGGGCGAGCTGGTGGATATGGATCTGCTGGTGACGAAGAAAGCCTATCCCGCCGATGAAGCGGTGGCGCTCTTTCGGGAGCTTGGCATGAAGGATAAGGTGTCTTTGTTCCGCTATCGCAGAAGCTCCAGCATCAATGTGTACTGTCTGGGGGATTATTACGATTATTTCTATGGCTACATGATGCCAAGTACAGGTTATGTGAAATATTTTGATCTGTTTCCCTATGAGGAAGGCATGATCCTGCTGCTTCCGGAGCGGGAGGAGCCAGAGAAACTGCCGGAGTTTGCACCTCGAAAGAAACTGTTCCAGACTTTGATGAAGAGCGAGGAATGGGGTAAGGAGATGGGAATCGACACGGTGGGAGATCTGAACAATCAGATTTGTCAGGGGAATATCTCCGATATGATTCTTGTACAGGAAGCGCTGCAGGAGAGAAGAATCAGCGAGATTGCCAGAGATATTGCAAGGCGGGGAGGCGTAAAGTTCGTGATGATTGCGGGGCCTTCCTCTTCCGGCAAGACTACCTTTTCCCACAGGCTGTGCATCCAGCTCCGTACCTACGGCATGCGGCCCCATCCCATTGCACTGGATAATTATTATGTAAACCATGATCAGACGCCTCTCGACGATGCGGGCAGACCGGATTATGAATGTCTGGAAGCGTTGGATGTGGAGCAGTTTAATCAGGACATGAGCGAACTGTTGGAAGGCAAAAGCGTGCGCCTGCCGTCCTTTAATTTCAAGACCGGAAGAAGGGAATACATCAATAAGCCGACCACTTTGGGAGAAGAGGATATTCTGGTGATCGAAGGGATCCACGGACTGAATGAGAAAATGTCCTATTCCCTTCCGGCGGAAAGCAAATATAAGATTTATATCAGCGCGCTGACGGCACTGAATATCGACGAGCATAACAGAATTCCCACTACGGATAACAGGCTGCTGCGCCGGATGGTGCGGGACGCCAGAACGCGGGGAACCTCAGCGGACCAGACCATTGCCATGTGGGATTCTGTCAGACGGGGAGAAGAGAAGTATATTTTCCCTTATCAGGAGGACGCGGACGCCATGTTCAATTCGGCTATGCTCTATGAACTTGCCGTTATTAAGCAGTATGCGGAGCCGCTTCTGTTTAACATCCAGAAGGGGGATCCGGAATATCATGAGGCGAAGCGGCTGTTGAAGTTCTTAGAGTATTTTCTGGGAGTCAGCAGCGAAGAGCTGCCCACCAACTCTCTGTGCAGGGAATTTGTAGGCGGAAGCTGCTTTGATGTATAAATAATAGATGTTTGCTAAGTAGAATAAATGATCGCGGCTGCACAGACGAAAGGGTGCAGGTGAGGAAAGTCCGGGCTTCACAGGGCAGGATGCCGGATAACGTCCGGTGGAGGCGACTCCAAGGCCAGTGCAA
>JAGAIZ010000070.1 GCA_017626325.1 Lachnospiraceae bacterium
AGAAAATGAAAGAGCAAAAAACGAAAGAGCAGAAATCGGCGGACAAGCGGGTATCAGAGAAAGCAGCATCAGAGAAGAAGGCATCAGAGGAGACAGTGTCCCGGAAAACAACGCCGAAGAAGAAAGCATCAGCAAAGAAAGCGTCTTCGGGGACAGCAGGCGGCCGAAAGACGGCAGGCAGAGAGCGTATAAACACGGCAAATACAGACGAGGAAGACTTCAAAGCCCGTTCTGACAGACGGGATGCGGAACGCGCCAGAAGAAGAGAAGAGCGCCTTAAGAAAGTAAGACGGCAGAAGATTATTATGGCGGTGTCCGCCGGCGTGATTGTGGCGTCGGTGATCATTCTGGCCGTTATATTTCTTTCTCCGGCGAAATATTTCTATTATATGTCTAAGGGAGATCGCTATCTGGCACAGACTGATTATGTACCCGCCGTAGAAGCCTATGAGAAAGCGCTTGCCTGTGATGACGCATCGGCGGGTGCATATCATGGCGCGGCGGACGCTCTGACAGCGCAGGAGAAAATCTCAGAGGCAGAGAGCGTTGTATATACGGGCTGGCAGAAAACGCAGGATGAAAATCTGCTCCATTACTATTGTACCTTGGTGTTAAATGAGGCGGTGGAGCAGATCAATGCGAAAAACTGTACCTTAGATACGGTGGATAAATGTATACAGGCATTGGAGGCGGATGCGGACAGCGAAGACGCATTGTCTCTTATGCACACATGTTATGAGCGTCTCTTTGCAGTTTCAGAGGAAGATGAGATCTGTACGCTGTTCTATGATGAAGATGTGGAACAGGATACTTGTGAATATTCTGCTTATGAAGAGCAGCTTCACAGGATATTCGCGGTATATCAGGAGGCTCCTTCCGAAGAGCTTAAGGCGGTTCTGGCACAATATGCGGTGATCGATATGCCGCAGGTCCGTATCAGTATGACGCATACGGATCAGTATGCGGACCTGCTGACAGAGATTAATGGGGTGATAGCTGACGCGCAGATTAGCGAGACGCTTGCGTGCCTTGCCAAGGCGGAAGAAGTAGAGGGTTATTTTGCCCGGGCCTTTGCGGAATTTGAACAGGGTAATTATGCTTATGCCAGAGAACTGATCGCGGAAGACGCTTATCAGCAGATCAGGGATCAGTTTATCAATGAGAATTCCGGATACTGGAAAGGCTCCGTCTATATTCCGGTGAGCAAAGAGCAGCTTGTGCTGAACCGTGAGGAAGGAAATATTACTTTTTCCTTCCTGGGCTATGAGGACTATGTGAATCCGAAGGGAATCATTACGGTCTGGGGCAGTAAACAGGAGGATGACGGCGTACAGCGAAGCGTGATATCCTACGAACCCGCATCTGAGAGCGGCGAGGAGTTCCCGCACACAGAATATACGATTCAGTATCTGTACAGCAATGTGAAGATTAACGGAGAATATGTACCACAGATGAATTATCGGTTCGATACCAAGATAACGACGGAGGAAGGAACGACGACCAATGCAGTCGGCGACTGGGGCGGTGAGCATGAATTTGAAATCGATTATTGATACTTCAAAACTACCGGATGCAGACGGGCGGCCGGAACAGGGACGGTGTATTCTGATCGGGGCGGGGGAACAGCCCTCCGGCGCCATAGAGGTCTGTGAGCGCGACTATGTGATCGCCGTGGACGGTGGTTACGATTATTGCAGAAATAAGGGCATCTGCCCGGATTTGGTTCTGGGAGATTTCGACTCGGTTGGCCGGGAAATGAAAAAGGAAATCGACCGGCTGCGGGAAGTCAGTCCTGATAAGACCCGGGTGCTTCCCGTGATGAAGGACGATACGGATATGCTTGCGGCGCTGCGCACAGGGCTTGAGAAAGGCTTTCGCAGGTTCTGGATTTACGGCGGAATGGGCGGCAGGACGGATCATACCATTGCCAATATCCAGTGTCTGCTTTTTCTGAAAAAAGAGGGCGCCCAGGGATATCTGCTCTCGGATCGGGAGATTTTGTTTGTGATACAGAACGAAACGGTCAGATTTTCTTCGAAATCTTATGGACTTTTTTCGTTATTCGCTTTACAAAATCGGGTTTCGGGAGTTACCATAAAGGGGATGAAATATCTGCTGAACCGGGCGGAGCTTACAGATACCTATCCCATCGGAACCAGCAACGAGCTGATCGGGGAGGAAGCAGAGGTGACGGTGGAAGAGGGAGCGCTGCTGGCAGTGATGCAGCGGACGGCGGCAAGCCGGACCGGCGCAGAATAGGACGGACAGCGGTGCAGGTAAGCTTTACGGTCATCTGAGAAATATAACAGGAAAAGGAGAACGATCATGGCAAAGAAACCAGCAGTATTAATGATTTTAGACGGATATGGTCTGAACGAGAAGACGGAGGGCAACGCGGTAGCGCTTGCGAAGACTCCGGTGATGGACAAGCTTATGGCGGAATGCCCTTTTGTAAAAGGCAATGCCAGCGGCATGGCGGTAGGTCTTCCCGACGGACAGATGGGCAACTCTGAGGTAGGTCACTTAAATATGGGCGCGGGACGCATCGTATATCAGGAGCTTACCAGAATTACGAAGGAAATCCAGGACGGTACTTTCTTCGAGAATCCTGCGCTGTTAGACGCGGTCAATAACTGTAAGGAGAAGGATTCCGCGCTGCATATGTTCGGCTTATTATCCGACGGCGGCGTGCACAGCCACAACACCCACCTGTATGGCCTGTTGGAACTGGCGAAGAAGAACGGACTTTCCAAGGTATACGTACACGCTTTCTTAGACGGACGCGATACCCCTCCGGCAAGCGGTAAGGGCTTCGTGGAGGATCTGGAAGCAGAGATGAAGAAAATCGGCGTAGGAGAGGTAGCTACCGTAACGGGCCGTTACTACGCCATGGACAGAGACAATAATTATGACAGAGTGGAGAAAGCTTATATCGCTTTGACTAAGGGAGAAGGTCTTGAGGCTGACAGCGCGGCGGCGGGGATTCAGGCTTCCTATGACAGAGAAGAGACGGACGAGTTCGTTAAGCCCACTGTTGTGATGAAAGACGGCGCGCCGGTTGCGACGATCAAGGACGGCGATTCCGTGATCTTCTTCAATTTCAGACCGGACCGTGCCAGAGAGATTACCAGAAGCTTCTGCGACGACGATTTTAAGGGCTTTGCGAGAGAGAAGAAGTTAGATCTGGTTTATGTATGCTTCTCCGATTATGATCCCACGATTCCGAACAAGGAAGTGGCGTTCCACAAGATTGCCGTAACCAATACCTTCGGCGAGTGGCTTGCGGCCAACAACATGAAGCAGGCAAGAATCGCTGAGACAGAGAAATACGCGCATGTTACCTTCTTCTTCAACGGCGGCGTGGAAGAGCCCAATCCGGGAGAAGACAGAATCCTGGTCAATTCTCCAAAGGATGTGGCTACCTATGATTTAAAGCCCCAGATGAGCACATACGAGGTATGTGATAAGCTGGTGGGCGCGATCAAGTCCGGCGAGTATGACGTAATCATCATCAACTTCGCGAACCCTGATATGGTAGGACATACCGGCGTACAGGAAGCGGCTATCAAGGCGGTAGAGGCAGTGGACGAGTGTGTAGGCAAGGCAGTAGAGGCTTTGAAAGAGGCAGACGGCGTGATGTTTATCTGCGCTGACCACGGCAATGCGGAGCAGCTCATCGATTACGAGACAGGCGCGCCTTTCACCGCCCATACCACCAATCCGGTGCCGTTTATCCTGGTGAACGCAGACCCCTCCTATAAGTTGAGAGAGGGCGGATGTCTGGCGGATATCGTACCTACTATCATCGAACTGATGGGTAAGGAACAGCCGGCTGAGATGACGGGCAAATCACTGCTTGTAAAATAAAGAATCTGAGACATAACACCTCTTGGGAAGGAATGGAACCCTTGCTAAGAGGTGTTTTTTTGTGCAAAAAGCAGCCTTCACACCGGCGATTGCCTGCTGGATTGTCAGAGGGCAATGTTAAACTGTTCTTGAAAAACCAATTGACACAGCTATGGTTATGGAATATACTAGGTGTACTAATACCAATAGTACACTTGGTATTGTGTCGGATAGAGAGCGGAAGGAAGGAGAACCTATGATTATCATAGATTATAAAGACAGCAGACCAATCTATGAGCAAATAGTAGAGAAATTTAAGACATTGATCTTAAAAGGCGCTTTGCAGCCGGATGAACAGATGCCGTCGGTGCGGAATCTGGCGATAGAGCTGTCCATTAATCCCAACACGATTCAGAAAGCTTACGCGGAATTAGAACGACAGGGCTTTATCTATACGGTGAAAGGCAGGGGCAACTTTGTGTCCGGAGATGGCAGGCTTGTGGAGGAGCGCAAGAAGGAATGCCTGCTAAAGATCCTGGAACTGGCGAAGGAAGCGCTGGAGATCGGGATGTCCAAGCTTGAGTTGATTACAGAAATTGAAAGCCTGCAGGTGTGAGCGGACGAAGCCAGGTGTGCAAACGGAAAGCCTGCAGGTGTGACGGATGCAATCTAATACGCAAATTATGTGCAGAGAATAGGTTGAAAAATCACTCTGATGCATAATCGCGTTATGGTTGGAAAGAGAGGAAGCTATGATTGAGATACATAATCTGACGAAATCCTTTGATCAGAAGATTAAGGCAGTGGACGAAGTCAGTGTTGCAATAAAGGAAAATACGGTGTTCGGGCTGATCGGAACCAATGGAGCGGGCAAGAGCACGGTGCTTCGTATGGTGGCGGGAGTATTGAAACCGGATGCGGGAATTGTGGCAGTAGACAATATGCCGGTCTATGACAATGTGGAAGCGAAAAAACGGTTATTCTTTATTGCGGATGAACCGTATTTCTTTGCGAATGCCAATGCCAGAGCGATGGAGCGGTATTACAGCGGTGTCTATGAACAGTTTGATCAGGCGGAGTTTTACAGATATTTAGAGAATTTTAATCTGGACAGGAATCGGAAAATAAGCACCTTTTCCAAAGGGATGAAGAAACAGCTTGCGCTGCTTCTGGGTATCTGCGCGCATACGAAATACATTCTGTGTGACGAGACATTTGACGGGCTTGATCCGGTGATGCGGCAGGGGATCAAATCCATTTTTGCCAAAGAAATGGAAGAACGGGGGCTGACGCCTGTAATTGCTTCCCATAATTTACGGGAATTAGAGGATATTTGCGATCATGTGGGGCTGCTGCATAAGGGCGGCGTATTGTTGTCCAAGGATCTGGAGGATATGAAGTGCAATATCCAGAAGATCCAGTGTGTATTCAGTACGGTAGAGGACGAGTTAAAGGCATTGAACGGCATGGAAGTGCTGAAGAAGGAACAGAGAGGTTCTCTTCGCACGATTACGGTCAGAAGTACAAGAGAAGAAGCGACGGCAAGATTTGCTGCGGTCAATACGGTATTTTATGAGGTGCTTCCCTTGTCTCTTGAGGAGATTTTTATCAGCGAAACGGAGGTAGTGGGATATGACATCAAGAAACTCATTCTGGGCTAGAAGCGTAGAGAATCATAAGAGAAGAATCTGGGTGTGGATTGTGGCCTTCCTGATACAGCTTGTGGCGTATGTGGGGCTTGTCACCATTTACATAAGCCGTATCCGCTATTATGAAGCGGAGGGGGTGTATCGGACGGCCCAGGCGTATGCGGAGGCGTTGGCGCAGGCGGTTCAGGACGCCCTGGGATTTTCCCCCAAACTGTTTCTGGCGGTGGGACTGCTGGCGGCGGTCATAGGCAAACAGGGATTTTCTTATCTGAATGACAGACGCAAAGTGGATATGTACCATAGCGTGCCGGTTTCTAAGAAGAGAAGATTTCTCGTCATCTATACGAATGGCGTCGTGATCTATCTGACGTCTACGCTGGTGTCGCTTATCATAGGTATTCTTGTGGCGGCGGCCCAGGGCGTGGTGACCGGTCAGGTGATTGCGGTGGTGGGCATTGCCTTTTTATGGAACCTATTGTTTTTTATGGTAGTTTATCATATGATGATACTGGCAGAGATGCTGACGGGCAACAGCTTTGTGTGCCTGTGTGTGTTCGCTCTGCTGGCGTTTTATGAGCAGGTGCTGTACTCCTGTCTCCGCAGCTTCCGCTACAGCTTTTTTACCAGGGCCAGCAACAATTACGTGCTCTTTGTACCGAAGCTGTCTGTGACGAGCGATTATTATGATCATGTGGACATCATCAAATATATGGATACGCCGCAGGAGATGGCCCGTACAGTGTTTCCTTATCTTGGAAAATGGTTTCTGATTGCGCTTGTGTTGTTTGTCTGCGCCTATGTATGCTATAACAAAAGAATGTCAGAGGCGGCGGGTAAGGCTATCGCTTTTTCCGGCATCAAACCGGTGCTTAAGGTGCTGGTGGTAGTGCTGGCGGCTATGATAGTAGGCGGTATCGTACGGGATTCCACTTATGAAAACGATATGCTGATGCTGGCGGCCATGCTGGCATGCGCGTTTATTGTCAGCGCGGTGATGGAGATCGTCTACGAATTTGATTTACGATGTATGCTGCGGCATTGGGGTTCCAGCATAATAGCGGTAGCGTGCACGGCGCTTGTGTTCTGCGTCTTCAAATTCGATCTGGCAGGCTACGACAGTTATATTCCGGAGGCTGATGAGGTAGAGAGCGTCTTATTCCAGCCCAATACGGATTATGAGAATTATTGGGATGAGAACTTTGACTACATCTCCAATGAGGATCATCTGATGGAAAATATGCATATTACCGCCATCGAAGAAGTGATTGCGCTGGCGGACAAGGATCAGAAAGAGGATTATGAGACGATGATTGATCCCAGATGGGTGCAAGTGGTATACCATCTGAAATCCGGCAGAGATGTGGAGCGCGCTTTCTATGTGGATTTCGAGAATCCCGGCAACGAAGAACTTCTGAACCGTATCGTGGGAAGCGATGAATATAAGAACAGTATGTATCAGATTACATGGGATGAGGCTTCCTACGACAGCGTCCAGTCTGTTACCTACACCAACGGCTGTGTTACCAGCACGCTTCCTTTAGAGGACGCGCAGGAGCTCAGGGAAGCTTATCTGAAAGATCTGGAGCAGATGGATTTCAGTCTGGTGCACAATAAGCTTGCCTGCGGACAGTTGCAGTTTGGCTTCTCGAATTATAAGGGAGCCAGTTATCCTGTCTATGACAGTTACACCAATGTGCTGGCCTATCTGAAGGAGCAGGGGGCCTATTATCCGGTGACGCTGGAAGCGGAGGATATTGCGGCTGTCACGGTAACCAACTATCATAATGAGCTGTTATATGAAGAAGAGGACAGCGAAGGTGCGTACGATTACTACAGGGAGGCCGTGGCCACGCAGGATGCTTACTATGAAGATTACTATGAAGACGTGACGGTGCAGGAGAGCTTTGAGGACAAGGAGGATATTGCCCGGATCGTCGAGCACATTTATCCGGTCACATTGCCCACGGACTGGAACAGACGGGAGACTTTTGATTCCAATTATTTCGTAGCTGTTGAATTGGAGAAGGACAGCGATTATCCTTATGACAGGACGGAATATTATTTTAATTATAATATGATTGCCGGAGAGGTCCCCGCGTTTGTGGCGGAGGCGACGGCGCTGAAATAAACGGAGGTTGTCTTGAAGACAGTAAGAAAGGGAGAACCTGTAATCAGTGTAAAAGATTTATATAAGATTTACCGGGTCGGGGAAGAGAAGGTGCGCGCCTTAAACGGCGTCAGTTTCACCATCAACCGGGGGGACTTCTGTTCCATTGTGGGAACCTCCGGTTCCGGCAAATCTACGCTGCTCAATATGCTGGCAGGTTTAGAGAAGCCCACGAAGGGCGAGATCGTGATTGCCGGAGAGCATATAGAGACGAAGACGGAGAACCAGTTGGTTGCTTTCAGAAGGGAGCACATCGGATTTATATTCCAGTCGTTTAATCTGATGGGAACCATGAACGCCATAGAAAACGTGGCGCTTCCCCTGACCTTTCAGGGAGTGGATAAGAAGAAGCGCAACGCCAGGGCAGAGGAAATGCTGGACCTGGTAGGGCTTACGAAGCACAAGAAGCACAGGCCCAATCAGATGTCCGGCGGCCAGCAGCAGCGTGTGGGCGTGGCCAGGGCACTGGTGGTAAATCCCGAGATTATCTTCGCGGACGAGCCAACCGGCAATCTGGATTCCAACACCTCGGTGGAGGTTATGAACCTGATGAAGCAGGTTGTGCGGGAGAAGAACCAGACCCTTGTCATGGTAACCCACGATGATTATCTGGCCAGCTTCGCGGATCTGGTGATCAGAATCGTGGACGGCAAGATCGTGGCTACCGAAGACAGGCGCGGACAGGATATGCCGGATGTGATTGGACAGAAGAGCACCGGAAGCGTAGTGTAAAGCGTAACATGAAAAGAAATCAAAATGAGGGAGAAGAAGCATGATCAGGAAGACGGGAAGAAAAATAGCGGCAGGAATCGCGCTGTGTATGGCGTGCGTTACATTGATTCCGGCGATGCCGCAGGGAAAAGATATGGCCTCTTGCGTATATGCCGAAGAGATCAGCGGCAATTCGGTTACATATCAGGAGCATACTTCCGACCGGATTATCAATGACGACGACAGAGGGGATGCCGACGCGGATATGCTCTACTACATGCAGAGCCTGGAAGTGCGCTATCATCTGGATGAAAAAGTGATGGAAGGTTTACATAAGCTGTTTGACAGCGCGGTATACTACATTGCCAACACGGAGATGAGCGTGACGGATTTGTGGTCATATGTGGCGACGACGAAAGCGAATATGGAGTCTGCGGCGGTAGCCAAGGTGAGCATAACGACCAGCGAATTCCTGCAGGTAGGGGATAACTGGGAGACGCCTACGGTCAGCTATGGGCAGACGGTGTCCATCGTGCTTCCGGTGGTGAATTTCGGTACGGAAGAGTTAAACGATCTGATTATCGAGCCTGCCACGTCTACCTTGGTGACGGAATGGCCTTTCGAACCGGATATGACGAATTATCTGCAGACAGAGCCGTATATTCCCGGCAGCCAGACGAAGGACGCGGCGATGGCAAACCGCAGGGAGTTTACGTTTCAGTTTACTACGAGAAGCGATGTGATGAGCGGTTATTATCCGCTGAAATTCAAAGTGTGGTACACCAAAGCGGGTATCCGCTGCGAGGAGCCGGCGGAGTTGACGGTCTATGTGAAGACAGTGGGAAAACCCGGCAGCGGTATCATCGGCGGCAGCGGGCAGGAAGCCACAGGCTCCAAACCGCGTATCGTGGTGACGGGCTTCGAGACGAACCCTGAGGATGTCTATGCGGGAGACACCTTCACGCTGACGATTCATGTGCAGAATACAGCGAAGGATACCGCGGTGACTAATGTTCTGTTCGATATGCAGGCGGCGCAGGAGGGCGAGGATAAGACCAATACTTATTCGGCATTCCTGCCTACTTCCGGAGCAAGCTCCGTCTATATGGATCGGATTTCACCGGACACGACGGAAGATATTGAAATCGAGATGACGGCGAAAGCCGATCTGGCGCAGAAGCCTTATGTGCTGGATGTGAATATGAAGTATGATGCGGGAACCATGTTTGATCTGACGGATAAAGCCAGCGTATCCATCCCGATTCTTCAGGAGAGCCGTTTCGATACGAGTATTCCTGAGATTGCGCCTGCGGACATTACGGTTGGCTCTCAGTCTAACGTAATGATGAGCATTTATAATACGGGCAAGACTACTTTGTATAATGTACAGGTAAAATTCCATGCGGATTCTATCGAAGAAGCGTCTGCCTTCGTAGGCAATCTCCAGTCCGGCGCGACAGGTAATGTGGATACCATGCTGACAGGCGCGGCGGCGACTATGGACGACGGCACTATTATTATGGAGATTTCCTATGAGGACGAGGGCGGTAACGTGACTACCGTGGAGAAAACCTTCACCTTATTCGTCAATGAAGAGGTCTTTGATGATTCTATGATGGACGACATGATGGCGGATGATATGATGCCGGAGGAGGAGAGCGGCTCTAAGGGCGGTCTGATTGCCGGAATCATAGCTGTGGTCGTGGTCGCGGGAATCGCGGGGACTGTGATTTTCTTACAGATACGCAAGAAAAGAAAAGCGGCGAAGGCTTTGGCAGACGAGTTGTCCGAGCTGGAAGAGGATATTAAGGCGGAGACGGCCGCACAGGAAGAAAGCGTTGAGATGACGGATAGTGATGCACAGGAAGAAAGTGTGGAAGCGGCAAAGGATACCGCAGGACAGAGTGACGAAGAAGTGCAGGAGAATAGATAAGCAGTTGACATTCTGTCTAAAAGAAAGAGCCAGGTACAATGTAAAACGAAACGAGAAGGAGCCTTATGAAATTTCTCGATTTGCTGCGGATGAGCAGCGGTAATTTATGGAAAAGAAAAGTGCGTACGGTGCTGACCGTACTCGGTGTTGTCATCGGCGTGGCCTCTATTGTGGTCATGGTTTCGCTGGGACTGGGGCTGAGCCGTTCCCTGATGGCGCAGTATGAATCTTCCGGCAGTCTGACGCAGATACAAGTACAGGCGCCATGGGACAGCGGTTCGGATTCCGACAGTGAGGTCAAGCGTCTGGACGATAACCTGATTCGTGAACTGGAAAGTATGGAGCATGTAGAATCGGTCTATCCGGTACTGGAGGTGTCCGCACTCGCCAAATACGGAAGTTATGAAGGGTATCTCCAGATACGGGGTATGCCGAAGGAAGCTTTCGCGGATATGAATATTGACGTAGGAGAGGGCAGGCTGCCCGGAGAAGACAATGAACTGACCTTTTTCTATGGGTGTGAGGTGCTGCAGAATTTCTATAATTCCAAGGGCAGCGGCGGCAGCTATTGGGAGACCGGTATTTTACCGGACATTGATTTGATGCGTGATCCGGTATTTATTATTTTCGATACCAGCGCCTATTACGCTTCCCAGGGGACGTCGGAGGACGGTCAGACGGTAAAGCCGCCCAAGAAATATCTGGTTCCCGCCTGCGGTGTGGAATTGTCGCCGGAAGAAGGCTGGTCCCAGTACGGCTGGTATACCTACTGTGATTTGGAGCAGTTGATGCCTCAGCTTAAGAAGATATTCAAGAATGGTGTGATTCCGGGGCAGCCTTCTACTAAGACCGGCAAACCCTACAAAGAAATTTATTACAGTGAGCTGGAAGTGAATATTGACAACATGGATAATGTTATGGAAGTGCAGAATTATCTCAAAGATCTGGGATATAATGCCTACAGCAACGCGGAATGGATAGAATCCGACCAAAAGACCATGGGTTATATTCAGGCGGTGCTGGGCGGTATCGGCGCGGTGTCATTGCTGGTGGCGGCTATTGGCATTACCAATACGATGATGATGTCCATCTACGAACGGACGAAAGAAATCGGCGTCATGAAGGTGTTGGGCTGTGATTTGCGCAATATCCGCAGTTTGTTTCTGCTGGAAGCCGGATTTATCGGTTTTATCGGAGGCGTCATCGGACTGATTCTAAGCTTTACCCTGTCTGCCGTTATCAATCATGTGGCGGCCAGCGCCAATGAATATATGACGGGAATTTCCTACATTCCGTTCTGGCTGGTGCTTCTGTCGCTGGTGTTTGCTGTGCTGGTGGGTATGACAGCGGGATTCTTTCCGGCAAGAAGAGCCATGCGGTTAAGTCCTCTGGCAGCGATCAGGAATGAATAGTCCATAATTTAAATAGTAAACAGGAATTATGATGGGAGAAGGGCTATGGACAGAAAATATGGCATTGACAGGAGAAAATATGCGGCGGCGTTGAGTATTCTGTGTATGGGACTGATGGCGGGCTGCAGCTCCGGGGCGGAGACGGCAGTGGATACGGAGGGGCAGTCTGCGGCCGGTGTCGGGCAGGAGAGCGCGTCAGGTGATGACACGGCAGAGAAAGCGTTCGCTGAAGGCGCATCAGAACAAGGCGGCGCGTCAGGACAGGAAGCCCGGACAGAGAACAGCGGGACGGAAGGAAATGCAGCAGGAGAGAGCGCGTCAAAGGACAGCGCGTCGGGGAATGAGAAAGCAGGAGAAAGTGCGGCAGCAGATGCGGCTCAGGAAGAACGTAAACTGACGCAGGAAGAATTAAAGGAGTATACGGACTGGCTCAATCAGAAGGATAATTACGGCTTCCTGCTTTCAGAGTGGAGTTCGCCTTATCAGATTAATCTGTGGGAGGTATTCTATAACGGCGCCGGCATTTCCCAGCAGGCTACAGAAGAGCAGAAGCGGTTATATTTACTGAAAACAGGGCAGGAAGAAATTTATACGGACTTCTGGGTCATTTATTATGGGAAGGTGAATGAGCTGATAGAGGAGAAGCTGGGGCTGAGTTATGATGAACTGACTTCTGAGGGCAACTTAAGCTTCGAGGAAGCTTATCTGACAGGAGCCGACTGCTTCGCCATGGAAGTAGGGGACACTAACTATACGCAGTTTGAGGCAGTGTCCGGTACGGAGGACGCAGAGGGAATTGTTACGCTGCAGTACCGCAACGCCCATGCCGCGGGAGAAA
Source organism: Lachnospiraceae bacterium (assembly GCA_017626325.1). Lineage (GTDB taxonomy): Bacteria > Bacillota > Clostridia > Lachnospirales > Lachnospiraceae > UBA3282. The sequence continues at coordinate 12,557 of JAGAIZ010000070.1, forward strand.
CGGTCGCCTGGGTGGAAGCGGGAGAAGTGAGGCTTAAGAAAGAAAGCCGACAGTTCGTTTGCAATCATATTACGGAAGGAATGATACTGGAGGCGGATGATATCAGCGGTGATTCATGGGTAGATTCCGAGGGGCTTGTATGTCTGATTCCCGAAGAAATCTTCGCAAATCTGAATACAGACGCGGACGCTTCTGCGGTGGAGCATTCCTATGTACTCGGAGACTGGAGTAAAATCACGAAAGAGGCGCTGCAGGGCACGTGGTATCACCATCCGTCAGACGCAGGCGACAGCACGCAGTATGATGTGATTCTGCAGTTTGACGAAGATGACGCGGTGGTCTATTACCCGGCGGTAGATTTCTATGGCGATACCCGGTATGAGTGGGAGATCATAGACAGAAGCGGCAGAGGGTTGTGCCCGGAGCTTGCTATTTATTATGGCGGCAGAAGCGTAGGGCCGCTGGCGTGGTATATTCTTGGTATTTCGGATTCCGGGGATTACTTCTGGTGTAATGGAGAGGTGTTCTACAGACAATAAGGGGAATGAAATATTGCCTGGCGGCGCGCTGACCGGATGACATTCGCGAAAGTTCCTATGAAAAACGCAGAAGAATTGCGAAAGTTCCTATGAAAAACGCAGAGAAAATGCGAAAGTTCCTATGAAAAACGCAAAAGAAATACAAAGTGAGACGATAACATACAGTGTGCCGTTGTATTTAATCTGGAAATTGAAACAATATTTAGACTAGAAGAAACCTCTTATGTACATACTATTATGAGAATTAGAAGAATGTGCATAGGAGGTTTTTTATGGCTTTAAAATTAAGAATTGTAGACGTACATGCAAGAGAAATTCTCGATTCCCGCGGTAATCCTACCGTGGAAGCAGAGGTTACGGTGGAAAAAGAAGCAGGCGGAACCCAGTACACAGGCAGAGCGGCAGTGCCCAGCGGCACCAGTACCGGACGGTTCGAGGCGGTAGAGCTTCGGGACGGTGAGACCCGGTACTTTGGTCTGGGAACGACCAAGGCAGTCAATAATGTAAACAGCAAGATAAGAGAGGCTCTTATGGGGATGGATGCACTGGATCAGGGCCTGATTGACCGGATATTGATAGAGCAGGACGGCACCGATAATAAAAGCAATCTGGGAGCAAACGCTACGCTGGGCGTATCCATGGCGTGTGCCAGGGTGTGCGCGCAGGCCATGGGGATTCCGCTCTACCGTTATCTGGGCGGCGCTTATACGAGACTGCTTCCGGTTCCCATGATGAATATTTTAAACGGAGGCAAGCACGCGGATAATACCGTGGATTTCCAGGAGTTCATGATTATGCCGGTGCAGGCGGAGAATTTCGCGGACGGCATGAGAATCTGCGCGGAGATCTATCATAATCTGAAGAAAATCTGCAACGACAGGGGGCTGTCCACCGGAGTGGGTGATGAGGGCGGATTTGCACCGTCTCTGCCGGACGCCTTTGCGGTGCTTGACTTGATCGTGGAGTCCATTAAGGCGGCGGGCTATACGCCGGGTCAGGATATCAAGATTGCTCTGGATGTGGCGGCTTCAGAATTATATAATGAAACAGACGGCGTGTACCATTTCCCGGGCGAAACGGAGTTGAAGCGAAACAGGCAGAGGGTAGAAGGCTCTCAGGTGACGGAGTGCTATGAAGCGGGCGCTGATTTCTCCGGTCAGGGCGGCGCGGAGATTACCAGAAGCACGGAGGAAATGGTTGCCTATTATGAAGAACTGGTGGAGCGTTATCCGATTATCTCCATTGAGGACGGACTCGCCGAGGACGATTGGGACGGCTGGCAGATGATGACGAAGAAGCTGGGTGATAAGATTCAGCTTGTGGGGGATGATCTGTTTGTGACCAACACCAAGAGACTGGATGCCGGAATCAAGCTTCATGTGGCCAACGCGATTCTGGTCAAAGTCAATCAGATCGGTACCGTGTCCGAGGCTATGGATGCCATTGAGATGGCGCAGAAAAACGGATACCGGGCAGTGATCTCCCACCGTTCCGGTGAGACGGAAGATACTTTTATCGCTGATCTTGCCGTGGCGGTCAACGCCGGACAGATCAAGACAGGAGCGCCCTGCCGGAGTGACCGTGTGGCGAAGTATAACCAGCTTCTGCGTATTGAGGAAGATCTGGGCAGCGTGGCGTGTTATAAGGAGCCTTTTAATAAGATATAAACAGGGTAAGCGTTCGCAATAAGGATATTCTGATTAAAAAGCATGTATGGAAGATGATCGCATATCAGTTATGATGCTGTCGTTATAATAAGGACAAAGTTAGGAAAACCCGGTAAACTTAATGGGTTGACGCTAATTTAGTCCTTATTTTTTCCCCGTAAATGCAGCCAAATCCGCAAAAAATAATACCAAATCCGCAAAGAACTGAGAATCATGAAAGATAATTGATAAAATACAAAGGATTATGGCGAATTGCAGCCTGAGTTAAATGGAGGAAGAATGATGAACCCTTGTGACAACAACAGACCCTGCCCGTGTACATATGACTGCCCTCGTCATGGGAAATGCTGTGCCTGCGTAGCGCACCACCGTGACCACAATGAAGGGGTTCCCGGCTGCTTCTTTTCCAAAGAAGCGGAAGCGACTTATGACAGGAGCATTGAAAACCTGGCAAGGGATTATGGTTTACTGTGACAGAAAAATATTTCAGTAAAAAGGAGAACAGGAAAATGGAAAAACCAAACTTTATAGGATTATCACATGTGTGCATTTTTGTAGATGACGTGGAATCGGCATTTGCGTATTACGAAAGAATACTGGGAGCGGTGCCCAACCAGCTTATCCCGCACTGGAAAAACAAAGGATTTTTTGAGGCGGGAGGTTTCATCGATGAAGCGGAGGAAGGCGATGTGTCTATCGGTTTCATGGATGTGCCGGGAACAAGGCTTACATTGGAGTTAATGTGCTACCACAAACCGGAGGGGCGTAAAGAACCGGTGATCTTTGCGGCGAATGACATCAGCGGCGCAAGGCATGTGGCATTGAAGATCACAAATATTGAAGAAGCGTTTGCCTATATCAAGTCCCAGCCGGATGTTACGCTGATCAATACGACAGACAAGTATCGTGTCTACCAGATCAGCCAGACTGCGCCCTCGGATTTTAAATTTTACGATGAGGACAAGGAAAATGACCCGGAGGCAAAACAGGCGGCAGCGGATATTCTGGGCAATACAAAATATTTCTATTTTATTGATAAGTATGGGCTGCAATGGGAGTTTGAGCAGGGACATACGGATATCGGAGACTAGAGAGTCTTGCATCGACAGCAGATAAGAAACGAAGAAGGAGCAAGATTACATTATGATAGGAAAACGCAGTGAAAAATTCAGTCTGTCGGCACAGACGATTGACCGGATATCCGCAATCTGTGTTCAGACACTTGGGGATGTGGACACAGATAAAAAAGATATTGCGCGTATCCGCTTGTCTTTAGAGGAGATTCTCGGTATCTGGCTTAAGACCATGGAGGGCGCTTCGGTCTGCGTGGACTGCGGTCAGAAATTTGGACGGGCGTTTCTGGAAGTCAGCGTGGCGGGAGACCGCGCGGATGCATGGGACGAAGATGAGGCTTTGCTATTCAGCAACCGTCTGCTGGCACAGGCGGGATTGTCTCTTGTTTATACATATAAGAACGGGAAGAACTGCCTTTCCTGCAACCCCGTGAGGAAGTCCCATATGGGGCAGATGACACAGCTTGTGATAGCGGTTATTCTGGCTGTGGTTTTAGGTCTTGCTGCAAGATTTCTTCCGCAGGAAGGACAGTCAGCGGCGCTTGAGGTGACACAGCCTTTATTCAATATGATTCTTGGCGGACTCAGGGCGGTTTCTTCGCCGCTTGTATTTCTGGCGGTCTGCTGCGGAATTTTCAGTATCGGCGATCTGACGATGGTGGGTAAGATCGGCAAGAAGCTGATCCTGCGAATGATCGGCGAAACCTTCATTCTGAGTGTAGTCATGGCTTTTATAGGAAGTTTACTGTTTCCGGTTGTTACGGAAACAAGCAGTGAAATTTCCGGCAATTTTTCAGTAGTTTATCAGATGGTATTAGGAATCGTGCCCTCAGATATCGTGTCGCCGTTTCTGGAAGGGAACGCATTGCAGATTGTTTTCCTGGGGGTTTGTATGGGAGCTGCCCTGCTTGTTTTGGGAGAACGGGTAGCATCCGTCCAAAATATTGCCATGCAGGCGAATGAGATCATGCAGTTTATGATGGGCGTGATCGGGAAAATGGTTCCGCTGTTCATGTTCCTTAGTATATTTAATCTGCTGTTATCCGATGTTGACAGCGGATTTTGGAGTTTGTTGAAGGTATTCGTCATTGCGATACCCGGATGTTTCCTGTTGACATTGCTCTATATCTTTGCGGGAGCAGTCCGGTTGTCGGTCAGTCCGGTTTTGTTAATAAAGAAATTGCTGCCAACCTATCTGATTGCGCTTACAACAGCTTCTTCGGCTGCTGCGCTTACAACCAATCTTGAGACATGCGAAAAACAGCTTGGCATTCCGAAAAAGGTGTCGGATTTCGCCATTCCGTTAGGTCAGGTAATTTATAAGCCGGGTTTTATGGTTGGTTTTTTCCCGATCGTGCTTTGCATGGCTGAGTATTACGGTGTGTCCATTACACCGCGGTTTCTGGTCATGTCGGTTTTGACGATCTGGCTTCTTGCCATGGCGACACCGCCGATTCCCGGCGGGGCGCTTTCCGTATTTACCATCCTGTTTGCACAGCTTGGCATTCCCAGCGGTGCGATCGCTCTGGCGGTTGCCGTCAATTCCATTCTGGATTTCTTTATGACCTCGGTCGGGCTTGCCTGCCTGCAGGTGCAGGTGACGCTTGCAGCCGGAAATATGGATATGCTGGATTGGAAGAAACTCCGCCGTTCCCCCGAACTGTAGCAGTGATCCTGAACAAAGGGTGAGGATTACCGCCCGAAAACGAAAAGAGGAGGATGAAAGGAATGAAACAGAAAAGAGTTATGCCTCACAGGTTTCTTTTACTGCTTTTGGGATGCCTGCTGCTTCTTGGAGGCTGCGGTATGGCGCAGACCCAAACGTCTGAGAAGCAGTTTGCAAGCCTTTCGGATTTTAATGGCGGGACAGTGGCTACGGTGACGGGCGCAACTTATGAACAGCTTATGCAAGAGGAGTATCCGGACACGGTATGGAGTTACTATGACGATCTGGCGACGCTGATCGCCGCATTGAAAAAAGGCGATGTGGAGGCTCTGGTTTTAGACAGCCCTGTGGCGGAACTGGCGGCTGCACAGTACCCGGAAGAGCTTGCAGTGTATCCGGAGGTCATTGCCGCCTGTGAGTTTAGTATGATCATGGAAAAGAATGGAGATCTGACGGAGCCTGTCTCGGAAGCGATACGGAATTTTAAAGCGGACGGTACGCTGGATGCATTAAAAGAGAAGTGGTTCAGCGGGGATGACAAGATCATGCGGATCGACTGGTCTGCGTACGACCTTTCGGATCAGGGAGGCGGCGTGCTGCGGTTTGCCCTTGACCCTGCTACCATGCCCATGGTCTACATGGGAGACGACGGAGAGCCTGCCGGTATGGAAGTGGAGATTGTGCTGTTAGTTGCCAGGGATTTAGGCATGGGAGTGGAGTTTATCAACACGAAAACCGCCGCTCTGCCGATGTATATACAGCAGGGGCAGGCGGATATAGCGGCTGCCTGCCTGGTGATCACGGAGGAACGTCTGGAAAGCATGGACTTTTGTGAATCCTATTATTCCGGCGGCTTTGTGTTCCTGTGCCGGAAGGATTCGATTGCGGAAGAGGTTCTGGCGCAGCCGCAGGGAACAGGCACGGAAGGCGCAGCAGACGGAAGGGCTTCCGGCGGGTTTTGGAAGGGACTGGTGTTAAGCTTTGAGAAGAACTTTATCCGTGAAAGCCGTTGGAAACTCATTGCGGGCGGTCTTCTCGTAACCCTTGAGCTTTCGCTGTTTGCCGGATTATTTGGCACGATATTGGGCTTCCTGCTCTGCCAGTGTCAAAGAAGCAGGATAAGGATTTTGGCTGTCATGGCAAAGGTGATTTCCAAGCTGATGCAGGGCATACCGAGCCTGGTGGTGTTGATGATCACTTATTTTGTGGTCTTTGGCTCTGTGAAGATAGATCCGGTGATCGTTGCCGTGATCGCGTTTTCCGTACTTTTTGCCGTATCGGTGGCAGGAATTTTGAATACGGGTATTGAAGCGGTGGACAAGGGACAATGGGAAGCGGCGGTATCTCTGGGCTTTGGAAATTTGAAAACATTTACCCGTATCATCATGCCGCAGGCGGTAAAGCATGTGCTTCCCTTGTATAAAGGCGAGTTTGTGGCAATGATGAAGCTGACTTCCATTGTCGGATATATCTCTATCGAGGATCTGACGAAAGCGGGTGATATTATAAGGAGCCGTACCTATGAGGCATTCTTCCCGCTGATCGTCACGGCAGTGATCTACTTTGTGCTGTCATCCCTGATCACCGCTGTCATTGGCAGGATCGAGGTGGTGATCGACCCGAAGCACCGCCCCCGGAGATATCCAAAGGGAACAGATGCAGGCGTTTTTTTGGCAGAGCCTTTGCAGGAGCAGGAGACAGCCGTCGGTGAAAACGATGGGGCGCGGGTTTTAGCCGACCCGGATGTTACAGAATTGATACATATTGAGCATTTGAGCAAAGAATATCCCAATGTAAGACCGCTTACGGACGTAAATACCGTCATCAACAGGGGTGATGTCATAACCATCATCGGGCCCTCCGGCACCGGCAAATCTACCTTACTGCGCTGCATCAATCGTCTGGAGACATTAACGGACGGTAAAATTGCCGTTTTCGGCATGGATACCTCCGATAAAAAGACGGATCTGCGGATGCTCAGGCGGCGTATGGGTATGGTATTCCAGTCCTTTAACCTGTTCGGGCATCTCACGGTGATTGAAAATGTCATCCTGGCTCCTACTGTGTTAAAAGGCATACCAAAGCAGGAAGCGGTGGAAAACGGAGTGAGGCTTCTGCGCATGGTGGGAATGGCAGAAAAAGCGCTGAATTATCCGGATGAACTGTCCGGCGGACAGAAGCAAAGAGTGGCGATCGCCCGTACCCTTGCCATGAACCCTGAGATTGTGCTTTTTGATGAGCCCACGTCAGCGCTTGACCCGACGATGGTGGGAGAAGTCTTAAGTGTAATGAAGCGGCTGGCATCGGAAGGTCTTACGATGATGATCGTTACCCATGAAATGCAGTTTGCCCGTGATGTTTCTACCCGGATCTTTTACATGGATGAGGGCGTGATCTACGAGGAAGGCGCGCCGGATGAGATTTTTGATCACCCGAAGCGGGATAAAACCCGTGCCTTTGTGCAAAGGCTGAAAACACTCAGGCTTTCCGTAGAGTCCCAGGACTATGATTTTATCGGTATGTCGGAAAGTATCCGTCAGTTCGGGGAGAAGAATCTGCTGTCAAGACGGCAGGTGGACAGCTTGCGCCGTGTATATGAGGAAATTCTGGCACAGAATATTCTCCGGACGCAGGGAGCGGAATATCCGATCACCATTTCCGTCGAGTATTCGGAAAAAGAGGACCGGCTGGAAATGCGTTTTGCGTGGAGCGGAGAGCAGTATGATCCTATGGAGGAAGGGGATGCGCTTTCCCTTAAACTGGTGAAAGCCGCTGTCCGGGGACACAGCTATGATTATACGGACGGTGTAAATCGTCTTATGTTAAAAATATAACATAAAAGAAAACGGAGGTATGTGAAATGCAGGTTGTTAAGACATTAAATGGGGATGAACTGAAAGTACAGGTAATAGGAAGACTGGAAACAGTGACAGCGCCGATGCTGGACGGAGAATTAAAAGATTCCCTTGAGGGCGTTGCCACACTGATTTTTGATTTTTCCCAGTTGGAGTATATTTCTTCCGCAGGTCTGCGGGTGCTGTTTTCTGTGCAGAAGATCATGAACAGGCAGGGCAAAATGATAATCCGCGGGGCAAATGAAGATGTGATGGAAGTCTTTGAAGTGACTGGCTCTGTGGATATTATGACGATTGAAAAGAACTGAATTAAGCAGGATTAAATATTAAGAAGGACTAAGAGGAAAGATGGATCAGAAATTACTATCAGGACAGGATTTGGAGAACAATCTGTTTCAGGAAAATGAATGGGAAGCCAACCGGTATGTTGCCAGATGCATGAGAGTGTTGTCTTTGGTTGCTGTTGCCTGCTGGATTTTGGATCTGCTTGGCGTTTTTATTATTCCCAAGATCATCATGAGTATATCCGTGCCGCTTTTTTTGGTTATGGCGCTGCTTCCGACACTGTTTTGCAGGTATAAACTGAAATGGATAAAGTATGCCATTATGTGCTGTGTTATAGCAGGGATTTTTGTGCTGTCCTGCTTTATTTCAAAGCATGTTATCATAGCGTGGACCCTGCCGCTTATACTAAGCTGCCATTATTACTCCAAAAAGATGGCACGCCTTGTATTGCTCATGTCAGAGGTGCTGTTTTCCCTTTCTATCTATATTGCTATGTACTGGGGAGAATGGGATCAGTTGCTTCTGGATGCGGCTTATTATTCGGGGGAACGGATCATCACATCTAAGCTTCTGATTGATAATACGCTTTTCTTTGTCCTGCCAAGAGCGCTTGTGTTGCTGGGCGTCTATACGGTCTGTAAGACGATAGCCGGACGGACGCGGGGGCTTTTGGAAAAACAGGCGAGGGACAGCGAAGAGCATCAGCGTATCAGCGCGGAATTAAATGTGGCAACCCATATCCAGACATCTATGCTGCCCTGTATTTTCCCGGCTTTTCCGGACAGACCGGAATTTGATATCTACGCAACCATGACCCCTGCCAAAGAGGTGGGCGGAGATTTTTATGATTTCTTCCTGATCGATGATAATCATCTGGCTATTGTGATGGCGGATGTATCCGGCAAGGGAGTGCCGGCAGCATTGTTCATGATGATCGCCAAAAGTCTGCTGAAAAGCGCTGCCCAGTCGGGTCTTATGCCCGATGCGGTGCTTGCGAAAGTCAATAATGAACTTGTGGAAAATAACGATGCGGAAATGTTCGTGACCTGCTGGCTGGGAATATATGACTTTGTGAGCAAAAAACTTGTCTTTGCCAATGCAGGGCATAATGCTCCGGTAGTCCGACGGAGAGGCGGAGCATTTGAATTTCTTGTATTTCGTCCCAGCTTCGTTCTTGGGGAGATGGAAAATATCTGTTACCGCACAGGAGAGATCGTATTAAATTCCGGAGACGAGATTTATCTCTATACGGATGGCGTGACGGAGGCAACAAATGCAAAGAAGCAGCTTTATGGAAACGACAGACTGCTTAAGGTTTTAAACAGCGCTTTTCTCAAAGATGTAAGTGCGGAAACAATATGCCGCACGGTAAAGGCGGATGTAGACCGTTTTGTAGGAGAAGCGCCACAGTTTGATGATATTACCATGCTGTCCCTGAAACTTTTGTCCAGAGATTCGATCACGGTTGTGCCCACAATGGACAGTATCACTGAGGTTTCGGCATTAGTGGAAGGCGTAATGGAAGAACAGCAGATACCGAAGAAAATTCAGGTAAAGATGAATATTGCCGTAGACGAGATTTTTTCCAATATTATCCGATACAGCAAAGCGGATGAAGCAACGGTGGAGTGTGATATCAGAAATGGGCGGATCGGGCTCATCTTTACAGATAATGGAGAACCGTATAATCCCACAAGGAAGCCTGACCCTGATACCGGCGCCTCTGCGGATGATCGGGAGAACGGCGGCATGGGCATCTACATCGTGAAGCAGTTCATGGACAGCATGGAGTATGAATACCGGGGCGGATATAATATCCTGACACTGATCAAAAATGTGTAAAAAGAGTGTAACGGATAATTCCGGTAAAGGAGGTACTGAATCATGAATACAGAGTATGGAATAGAAAAGCGGCTGCGGGAATTGAATAAAGACCTTCATGAGCGGTATCGGAACTGTGTGACAGTTGCCGGTCAGATACTCGGACGTTATGAGAACTATTTTCCGGACTTTACGGATCATACATTATTGCATACGCTGGATATTCTGGATCTGTGCAACCGTTTGATAGGAGAACAGATCACACTTCTTACGGATGACGACCTCTATGTACTTATGATGGGCGCCTTATTTCATGATGTTGGTATGGGCGTATCCTATTCGGATTTTGAGGAATTTGGCAGGGTTTTGAAAATCCCCATACCGGCAAATGATGAGGAGCGGGCATGGGCAGTTCGGGATTATCATCAGGAACTGTCGGGATTATATCTTAAGAAATACTGGCGGATGTTTGACCTGCCAAACGAGCGTTACGCCCATGCAGTCATTCAGGTCTGCAGGGGACACCGCAAAACGGATCTGATGGATGAGGCGGGTTATCCTGTGCAATATGAAGTGGAACAGGGAAAAACGGTTTATCTGCCTTATCTGGCGGCTTTGCTCTGTCTGGCAGACGAACTGGATATTTCCACAGATCGGAATATCAGTTTTATGTATGATGTGGAGAAGATGCCAAGCGCCCGCGACCGCAGGGAGTTTCGCAAGCATATGGCGATACACGGTCTGGAACTGGAACCGGAGAAGGTGGTTGTCCGTGCATGGTCTATGGATCAGGAAATTCGTGACGGGGTGGAGGAAGTCTGTGCAAAACTGAAAGACAAACTTCTGATGTGCCGGCGCGTTGCGGCGCAGCGTTCTCCTTTTACGATATCTCAGGAGGATGTAGAGCTTATTTGGGAGGTGGGCGTATGAAAACACTGGATCGAATCTTTCATCTGACAGAAAATAATACCACTGTCCGCAGGGAGCTTCTGGGGGCGCTTACCTCGTTTTTTTCCATAGCCTATATTATTTTTGTCACACCGGGTTATATGGAGACTGCTGGCATGGATTACACCGGTGTGCTGCTTGTGACATGCATTGCATCGGCAGCCGGATGTTTTATTTCCGCAGCCTTCAATCTGCCTTTTATGCTTTCGCCGGGTATGGGGCTGAATGCTTTTTTCACATACACGCTTGTGGGGGCTTGCGGCTATACATGGCAGCAGGCGTTGGCGGTGGTAAGTCTGTCAGGCATTTTCTATCTTGTCATAAGTCTTACGCCGCTGCGTGATCTGATGGTGTCCTGCATACCGCCCAGTATGAAAAATGCGATCACGGCGGGACTTGGTATATTTATCGCACTGATCGGGCTTCTAAATTCGGGAATAGTGGAAGCATGCGATGGCAGACTGCTTTTGGGCGACATAGGGGCGCCGGCTACTTTTCTGGCTGTGGCAGGACTTCTGATCACAGGCGTGCTGATGGCATGGAAGGTAAAAGGCGCCATGTTGATCGGGATTGTTGCCACAACGCTTCTGGGATTCCCATTGGGAGTCACGGAAATGCCAACGTCTGTATCTTTGTCCTTTGCATCTATAAGACCGATGCTTTTATCGCCCGATTTTAAAGGACTGCTTTCGCTTGGAGTGATCCCCTTGGTGACGTCTGTTGTTACCTTTACGATGTGCCTCTGCTTTGATACCTTAGGAGCGCTGATCAGCATTGCAGGGGCAGGAGATATGCTGGATGAAAAGGGCGGCTTGGGAAAACGCAGCAGAGGAATGACTGCAGTGGCTCTTACAACGGCAGTTTCGCCATGGATCGGGGGTCCTGCTATCGGCGTTCCGGTGGAGGGGTCTACCGGAGTGGCAGTAGGCGCAAGAACCGGACTTTATACGGCTGCCACAGGCTTATTGTTCCTTGCGGCGATTCTTCTTGCCCCGATTGCGGGTATCATTCCCGGTGCGGCGACCTCACCGGCACTTATATTGATCGGTATGCTGATGATCGGCAGCGCATCTAATATTTACTGGCATAATCTGGAGATTGCCCTGCCATGCTTTCTTACGATGATCATGATCCCCTTTACGTATTCGGCTGCGGATGGCATCGGCGTGGGTTTCCTGTCTTATGTGGGAATTCATCTGATTACCGGTAAATGGAGGAAGATCCCTCCTATCACCTATATTCTGGCAGGAATGTTTGCGGTCATGTATATTTTGTCAGCATTTTAAGGAGGACATCAATGGATATGTTAGAACGTCATTTTCATATAAGGGAGCGGGGCTCCAATATAAGACAGGAGCTGCTTGGAGGATTCACGATGTTTTTTGCGGCTGCGTATCTGGTCGTGATCGTTGCGGGCATCATGGCGCCGGTAGCAGGAGCGGATGAGACCGCTGTTGGATGCCTGATTTGTTTTTTTGCGGCTGTATCCTGTCTGCTGACAGGTTTTCTGTCAAATCTGCCTTTTGCGGCAGCGCCCGGCTTAGGGTTTGCCTTGTTTTTCTCTCAGACGCTGGTCGGCAGATATGGATATTCTTTCAGCGAGGCGCTGCCGGTTGTTTTCCTCTCCGGCATCCTGTTTCTGGTGATCAGTCTGACGCCGCTGCGGGAGTGTCTGCTGGAAGCCGTCCCGCTGCCCTTTAAATTTGCGGTCAGCGCAGGAGTTGGCTTGATGGTTACGTTATCCGGTCTGATCAACGCAGGGCTTGTCACGGCAGAGAACAATCTGCTTGATATGGGGAATATCATATCGCCCGGACCGCTGCTTGCATTCGCGGGCGTGTTCATCACATCGGCGCTGCTTTTGAGAAAAGTGCCGGGCGCAGTGCTGATCGGGATGTTCTGTATTACGGTTTTGGGGATTCCCTTTGGGATCACGAAGATTCCAGACCAAATGTTTGCCGGATGGAATATGAGCTTTGCCGCTTTTCATCTGTCCGGTGTATTGGAAAAGGGGGCGCTGCCATTTGTTTCTGCTTTGCTGGCGCTTTTGCTTTCCGACTGCTTCGATGTGGCAGGAACACTGCTTGGCGTAGCCGGGGATGCCAAAATGACAGACAACACGGGCGATCTGGAGGGCAGCGGAAGAGCCATGGCTGCGGTTGCGGTTTCTACCTGTGCCGGGGCATTGGCGGGAGTACCAAACAGCGTACTTTTGGTGGAATCTGCGGTAGGTGTGCGGGAAGGCGCCCGTACCGGACTTTCGTCCATCGTGACAGGATTGCTGTTTCTGGCGGCTGTCCCATTTGTGCCGTTACTCGGACTGATACCCGGCGCTGCCACTGCGGCTGCATTGATCGTTGTCGGCATGGGAATGATGTCCGGGATTTCACAGATCACATGGAAGCATGTGGAGATCACACTGCCTTGTTTCCTGATCATTGTAGGAATGCCGTTTACCGGCTCTATCACGGACGGGATAGCGCTTGGGTGCATTTCTTATGTGGTGGTCATGGTCTGCCGCAGGCGGGCGAAAGTTGTCAATCCGTGGATGTATGTGCTGGCAGGACTGTTTGTGCTGATGTATGTGTTTCAAATAATAACTTAGATGAGGAGGCTTTATCATGGAGATCAAAAAAGTAACCAGTGGAAATGAATGTACGCTTACTGTGATTGGGAGGCTTGATACAACGACTTCGCCAAAGCTGGAGGCTGAGCTGAAAAGTTGTCTGGATGGCATTCAAAAACTGATATTTGATTTGGCTGAACTTGAGTACCTTTCTTCGATGGGACTGCGGGTACTGTTTGCAGCACAGAAAAGGATGAACAAACAGGGCAGCATGACAGTGCGGCATGTCAATGAAGCAGTCATGGAAGTATTTGAAGTTACCGGGTTCGCGGATATTCTGACGATCGAGTGAGGCTTGTGGTAATGTGCTTTGCAGCATAATGAGGTAAAAAGAATGATTTTTCGGTCTTTTAAACCGCAGTACCGGCGCTTTCCCGCCCTTATGCTTGCGGTTGTGGTATTGATAAGCGGTTGTAGAATTTCAAAAGGCACAATAGAAGCGCAAGACATCATCATATTATATACCAATGATGTACATTGCGCCGTGCGTGATGATATTGGTTATGCCGGACTTGCGGCTTATAAGGAGTGGTGCGGGGAAAAGACGCCCTATGTCACGCTGGTTGACTGCGGGGACGCCTTGCAGGGGGATGCGATCGGAACGATCTCCCAGGGGGAATATCCGGTAGAGATCATGAACCGTGTGGGATATGATTATGCAGTGCTTGGCAACCACGAGTTTGACTATGGCATGGAACGGCTTTCCGAGTTGCTGGAACAAAGCAATGCCAGGTATCTTGGCTGTAATATCCGTTATACCGGAAGTGATCAGACTTTTCTTTCCCGGCTTTCGGCTTATGAGATTGTTACTTATGGCGATGTTAAAGTGGGATTGATCGGTGTGTCAACGCCGGAGAGCATCGTCAAATCCGTTCCTGCGTATTTCTGCGATGAAAATGGAAATTATGTCTATGATTTTTGCGGGGAAAGCGGGGAGGAATTGTATGAATGCGTGCAGGAAAATGTGGATGCCTGTATAGAGGAAGGTGCGGACTATGTGGTGGTTTTGGCGCACCTGGGAACAGATGAGGCTTCTTCGCCTTTTTCATCAGTCGATCTGATCGCGAATACGAATGGTATCGATGTGTTGTTGGACGGACATTCCCACAGCGTGATTTCCTGTGATGTAGTGAAGAATGCGGACGGCGGGAATGTACTTTTGTCTTCCACCGGCACAGGTCTTAATAATATCGGACGCCTTACCATTACCGCAGACGGCAATATACAGACAGGCTTGATCGGGGAGTATCCGGAGACGGACAGTGAAGTAGCAAGTTATATTGAAAGCATGGAAGAGGCATATGAATCCGAACTGGATCAAAGCATTGCTGTCACTGACGTACCGCTTACGATAAGCTCTGATTCCGGTGTGCGGTTGATCAGAAACAGGGAAACCAATCTGGGAGATTTCTGTGCAGATGCTTACCGGGCTGTGTCAGGGGCGGATATTGCCCTTGTAAACGGCGGCGGCATCCGGGCAGATCTGGAAGCCGGAGAGATTACCTATGGGGACATCCTCAGTGTACATCCCTATGGGAATACGCTCTGTGTTGCAAAAGCTACCGGGCAGGAGATATGGGACGCTTTGGAGATGGCGAGTCGTCTGACCCTTTCGGATGCAAGTGACGGAGAGAATGCGGCAGGCGAAAATGGCGGGTTCCTGCAAGTGTCGGGTTTGCAATATACGATCGACACCGGTGTGGAATCCACAGTAGAAGTGGATGCACAGGGAAATTTCATATCCTGCGGGGATACCCGGCGGGTAAAGGATGTGATGTTCTTACAGGAAAACGGCAGCTATACAAATTTGGAGCCGGATAAGATTTATACGGTAGCCTCCCACAATTACCTGATCAAAGAAGGCGGGGATGGGCTGAACATGTTTATGGATCATGAACTGATCGTTGATGAGGGTATGCTGGATTATCAGATACTTATGACATATCTCACGGATCATCTTGGAGGTACGGTGGGAAGTGAATATGCCGAACCGCAGGGACGGATTACGGTTGAATAAGCAATAAGCTTTCATAGGGTAACCACAATTCAAAGTAAAAATCAAAAAGCATGGTATCTGCCTCCATTCAGCCAAAAAATTGCCCATTCTTTCTTGACTGTTTCGTACATACGGCGGGGAACCGGGACATGCAGATTCCCGGTCAGGATCAGGTCTGATTTGGTAACTTCCGTAACATAGGATAAATTTACCACATAGGAGGAACCTACGAGGAGCATTCCTTTATGCGTCAGCAGGTCTGCCACGGCGTTTTGAAAAGAACTGTTGAATGTGATACTGGATATAACAGTATTATCTGTAAGGTAGTAATAAATCTGTTTCTCAATGCGTTCCGCATATCGTATGTCATAAACGGGAATCATGCGGATGCTGTCGGCAGTTTTCACGGAAACCACTTCCTGCATGATCCGGGAAAAAGAGCGGTAAGCCTTATCGAGACTTTGGAAAAACAGGTTTTGGTCCACAGGCTTTAACAGATAATCAAAAGCATCTACCCGGTAAGAGTCCAGCGCAAAATCAGGGGACGTGGTAAGGTAGAGCAGAATACCTGCGTCGTCACGTCTGCGCAGGGCGCTTCCGAGTTCTATGCCGTTCATTTCCGGCATGATACAGTCCAGAATATAGAGGTCAAAGCCGCCGTATTCGTCAACATGGTTTAACAGCGCTTTGCCGGAGGCAAAAGAGGACAGGGAAAGGGAGCGGTCAGGATGGAGCTGCTTATATTGTCTGATAAGCTCTTTTATTGTTTCATGGTATGTTTTTTCATCATCACATAAGGCAATCTGCAAGGCTGCTCCCCCTTTTCAATAATTTATTATAGTGTAACAAAGAAGAATGTATGAGTCAACGAAACCGGTCCGACCAAATCCGCAGAAAATCATACCAATTTCGCAATGGGGCGTTTGAGAAGCCGGGCTTCTGGTATACTACTTCATCTGTGTAATGAATAATGAACTTGTGTAATGATGTAATGAATTGTTGCGGGTTCCATGATGGATTACCGCTGTTAAGGCATAAAGGCATAGAAGATGAAAAGGTGTTAAGGAACAAAAGAACGGAGTTATGATAGCAATGGATCCTTGTGATTTGGATATCGCATATCAATATTGTAGCAAATATAATAGGGACAATAAAGACGCGGCATGGGCGGAAATCAACCTGTCATATATTCTGAAAAATCTGAAAATCGTGAAAACATACGCGGGAGAACATACGGATATCGGCGCAGTAGTGAAAGGAGACGCCTATGGACTGGGAGCAGAAGAGATTGTAAAAGTGCTTAGCAAAGAGGACGGTGTCAGCATGTTTATTGTGGGTAGACTTTCGGAGGCGGAAGATATCAGTCCTTTTACCGATGGAAAATCTGTATTGGTATTGGATAGAGTTTCTGCAGTGGGCGCGGATGGCTGCGGAGCAGAGCTTGTGATTTATTCTGCCTATGATATGGCTTTTATGCAGGAATTAGAACTGATGGGAATGAGGAAAAATAAGAGTTTTTCGGTGCATGTGCGGGTGGATTTATGGAAAAGCGGTATGGGTTTTGGGCCGGAGGAGGTCAGCGAAGAACTGTTTTCCTTTCCCCATGTGCAGGTCAAAGGAATTTACACCCATCTGTATTCTTCTTATCAATTTGACTGGGAGAGAAGCGAGAAGGAGCTTGACAGGTTTGACTGGGTACTGGACAGGCTGCCCGGACGTATACGGCGAAAGCTTATGGTTCATGCGCAGAATTCCTCTTTGATTTTTACCCATCCTGATCATGGCTATAATCTGGCACGCAGCGGCGCCGCGTTATATGGTCTTCCCATCCATCCTGTGAAGGAATACGGCCTGACCCCGGTTCTTTCTTTAAGGGCAAGAGTTGTATCGGTTACAAAACCAAAGGAGGATTGCTGCCTGTCCTATCAGCAGCAGAAAAGCGGCAGGAACGGTGAAATTGCCCGATTCCTTTTTGGATATTGGGACTGTCCCTTCTTAATGACGCAGGATAATGTTAAGGTATGGGGGAATGGAAAATTATATCCTGTGGCGGACGAACCATGCATGGACAGCGCCTGCATCGATGCGGCAGACGGCAGGATTTCCGCAGGCGACGAAATCGTCCTGCTGGGAGCGGAAGAGGGCGTCAGGTTAAGAGATATTCTGGCGCGCCATCAGATTGATTTGGTACACAGCGAACGGCTGTATATGCTGTCGAAACGACTGCACAGGATCTATCGGCTCTAAGACAGCTTCCGCTTTCAGGGGCGGCACGGAAATGGGAGAAGCTATGAAAGAAGAATTATTACGGCAGGTGTTAAAGGAAGCTCCGGTACTGGCAGAGTGTATTGCCAAAGACGGGCAAAGCAGTCTGCGCTCATACTGTGAAAAGATGGTTTCCATAAACAGAGCAAAAGAGGACGCGCTGGAGTGCTATCCCACAGAAGCGGTGGGAGAGGCCGTGAAGAAATATCTTCTGGTTTTGGTGGGTGAGGAGCTTGCGGAACTAACGGGAGAGCAGGTGAAGAAGCAAAGGCTTATATTGACGGCAAATCATCATGGGGCTGAGTTCTTCGCACAGTCTGTACAGGGAAATATACTGTATTCTTACATCTTAGAGAGGATGGGATATCCCCATATAGTGCCTGTTTTTGCAAACACTACGGTGAATATGAGCAATGAAAATTTCCCAAGAGGTCTGTTGGTATATCACACGAATTCAGGTCTGCTTAAGCTGCCGGTATTTCCCTTTAAGGAACGCAATACGCTTGTGGCGGCGGCTGACGGCTTTACCCGGGAAATGGCAGAGAGAACGCTGGCGGAAACAGTACGTTGTCAGAAAAACGGTTCACTGGCAGAGGAGACGGCGGCCGTGATTCAAAATATCCTGCGGAAGTGTTATCTGGATGAGTTGATATTAGGGGAGGAAAAGTATGCCAGACAAGTCCTGCACATTAACCGCCGTCTTTTTCAGAAAATGTATCAGGATGAAAAAAAGGAACTTTTGTATATAGAAATGGAAGCGATATCCTCGCAGCTTTTTCAGTGGGATCTGGCAAATAAGAGCAATCCTTTGCTTAAAAATCTGCTTTTTAAAGAGGAGATGACGGAAACGCTTATTATGGAGCTGAACCAAAAAACAGGTTGTTGGGAATCCGGAACTCAGAGAGGAACCTTTCTATTCTGGGGAGTGGACGAGAGAAAACGGAGATTTTCCTTATCTCTGAGAAAGGAAGGGGCAAGAAGTTATCTTTGGGGCATGGATATGGAAAAGCAGGAATATCGTTATGCTTATGACGAGGAAAGCATTTTGGATGCGTTGGATAAAAAGCTGCTTGTGCCGGGATTGTTTCTGACCTTTTTCGAACTTTACCTGACCCGGGATTTTGTTCCGGCAGGAGGATGCTTTCAGAGCGTTTATCTGAGGGAAATGTGCCGGGGACTGATCAGAGTGCTGGAGAAAGAGAAGGGGTATGACAGAGAACTTCATATGCTTCGGCGAAAGGAAAGCGTGTATTTGTCAGGGCCTGTATTTTTGACAGCAGGAGCTGAAGCGGCCTATCCCATGGGAACCGTGGAGATTATAGAACATGGCGGCTTAACGATGAAAGAACTTCCGGCACTGCTGGAGCTTTCTGTCATAAGAGCGCATGAAATCGGACTGTTTCATTTTTATCCGGATTTGATACCGGCAACCCGCCGGAAAGAAAACTGGTGGCAGAAGTTGTCAGAAGAGATTGGAGATATCGTATGAGAAAAAAAGTAATAAGCTGCATCCTGCTTTTGTGCCTTACCGTTATAAGTGCTTCCGGATGTGTACAGGAAGAGAAAGAGGTAATACAGCAGAGAGAGGAAACCCAAAATACAGAACCATCGACAAAGAAAGACGGGGGCAAGTATAGAATTGCTTACGTGGATTATGACGAATATCTGCCTGCCAGTCAACAGTTGTATTATATTTTGTCAGGGTTAAGGAGTATGGGCTGGATTACCTGTGAGGAGTTCCCCTTTCAGGCGGATACTATGAGCACCGAAGAGATGATACATGCCCTGGCAGGAATGGATTTGGGAGAGTATATAGAGTTTTGCGGGGATGCATTCTATTATCTGGATTATGACGAGGAAGAGGAGGTGCAGAAGGGGCTGTATTACCATGCGGTAGAGAAAAAGGATATCGACCTGGTTCTGGTATTCGGCACCAGTGCCGGAAAGATGGTGAAGGATATGAATCTGCCGATCCCAATGGTGAATTTCTCGGCTACAGATCCGGTTGCGTCCGGCATTATCGAATCATCTGCGGGGGGAAGCGGAAGAGATAATGTATGGGCACAGGTGGAGCCTTCCATGCCTTTACGGCAGTTGAAATATTATCACAGCATCAAGCCTTTTGACAGGCTGGGAATCGTAGTATACGGCGATGAAACTGTCTCCGGTGTGCCGGATATAGAGCAGGCGTCACGGGAAGTAGGGTTTGAACTGGTCAAATATAATCTGCAGGAAGTAAACCGGGAAACAGAGGAAGAGTCAGAGGAATACTATAAAACAGTAGAGCAGAAATTCAGAGAACTGTGCACAGAGGATATTGATGCGTTTTTTCTGACAGTGGGCTTAATCAATGATCTGGAACGGCTGCCGGAATGTCTGTCCGTCTTCTATGAGAAAAAGATTCCGGTTTATGTGATGGACGATACCAATACGGTGAAGAACGGCGCTCTTTTGATTATTTCCACCTATGATTTTGAAAATGTAGGTTATTTCATTGCGGACGCCATGGCGCAGATTTTAAACGGAGCCGTGGCAGGAGATTTGCCCTGTGTTTATACAAGCTCTCCCTATATTTGTCTGAACTATGACGTGGCGAAACAGATTTCTTATCCGTTGGATATTAAGTTTCTTATGGCATGTGATGAAATCTATACAGACAGGATAAATTGAAAAAGCGCTGCAGGAATGAGGAAGATAATGAACAGAAGAAGAACCTGTATATATGGCGTCGTCATGACGGGAATCATTTTGTTTTCCTGTGTTTTTATTGCTTTGATCGGATATATGAATTTCAAAGCAAATTATCAGGAAATTAAGGATGCCGCTTATGGTGAAATTGCACATGAATTTGTAGAACAGATTGAGGATGCTTTAAGCTTTGGCAAGAGTCTGGAGAATTACTATGGCATGGCAGAAGTTTTTGAACAGTGCAGGAAGCGTCTGGGAGAAGATACAGAACTGTTCGTAATCGATACGAAGGATAATTTCTGCTATACCGCCTTTGAAGAAGAGCGGTATCAGCAGATACAGCAGGCAATCCTTCACAGGAATTTTCAGCAGGCCAAAACACAGGAAGGAAGTATCCGGATCAACCATTATAATTATCTGCTGAATGCCATTGAAAATGACAACGAGGTAATCGGTTATTATGTGGCAGTATATTCAGATCAGGTAATTGAAGATTTGCTGTCGGATGTGAGAGAAGCTGTGATCGTTCAGACACTGATCTGCACGGCGGCGCTGTTGCTTTTGTTTTTTGCAGGAAGTGTTCTTTTATCTCGTTTCCGTACGGTATGGACTAAAACAGACAGGATACGGCATATTTATCCGCTGGCGCTTATTTTGTGTACGTTAATCCTGCAAAGCGCCTGTTCTTTATATGTCTATCAGAATAGCTATCGGGATTGCATGATAGCAGGCGCGGATGAGATTATGACTCATTTGCAGGAATCGATTTCATCTCTTGTAGAAAGCGGTGTTGATTTAAAAGAGATTGACGGAGTATCGGAGTATTTAGGGGAAAAAGTATCGCAGATGCCGATTCTGTGGAATATAAGGATTTCTGATGAAATTGCCAATGCGGCAGAAGAACGGGAGAATACACTGTTAAAGCGTTATAGTCTGGATGGAGCGTATCTTACGCTGGAGGCGGAATTGTCTGCTGAATATATTCAGGATAAGATGACACAGAATGTTCTGGTGCTTGTCTCCACGTTGATTATTATGATGATATTGATTCTTGAACTGATGAAGCTTCCGGGTCTTAGTATGTATCTGGCAAGCGAAAAAAGAAACAGGGAATGTGACGAAAGCTATCTGCAGGTAAGCAATACGCTTAGAATCTCGGGCTTTCTGTGCAGTACGGCGGAATATATATGCGTACCTTATGCAGCAATGATGATCCGGGAATGGAATGAATCGGTATTAGGACTGTCAGTGGGAATGACTGCGGCGCTGCCCTTATCTTTAGAGTGTTTCATGCAGATGGCAGCCATGCTTATTCTTCCAAAGATAATCGGGAAAATGGATATACGCAGGGCATTGGCGATGTTCGGCGTATCTATGGCGGCTATTAATTTCGCAGCCTTTTTTGCTGACAGTGCAGCCGCCATCATATTGTTCCGCGGGGCAGCGGGCATTGCCTATGCAGGATTTAAGCAAATCTCCAACTATCTGATTACAAGAGGCTATCATACGGAATTGGAGAGAAGCCGCAATTTGTCCCAGGATAATGCGGGACTCTTAGCGGGCGTGACCTGCGGGGCAGGGCTTGGAGCCATTATCTGTGAAACCGCCGGATATTCCGCCACATTTCTTGTTTCTGCGGGTGTGTTCGCGGTATATCTGCTGCTGACACTATTTACAGTACCGTGGAAATGGCTGAAACAAAAACAAAGTGATGAAAAGAAGGCGGATAAAATAGGCGTGAAAAATCTTATCCGCATGATTTGCTCAAAGCAAATGCTCTGGTACATTGTGCTGATTGGTATGCCGTTAAATATCGGCGTACAGCTTTGCGTGACGTTAATCCCCGCAATCTGCCAGAAGGAAGGAATTTCTACGGCAATGCTGAGCTATTGCTATATCGTCAATGGAATTGCGGGGATTTACATCGGACCGGCATTGGTCAACGTTGTCAAAAAGAAGATGGGGATATGTCCGGCGATTGCTGCTGCAATGGCTTTGACAGGCGCTTCGCTGCTTCTGTTAAAGATGCCGCCGGCGGTAGTTATGCTGATGATTGCCAGTATGGTATTCGGCTTTTTGGATGGCTTTGCCACGCCCCTGTCTATGGATGAATTTATGGAACTGTCTGTTGTGAAAAAGACAGTGACAGAATCTTCCGCCTTAATTATCTGCGTGGTGCTTTCCTATATATTAATGACGATTGCGCCCATGATTGCAGAAACGATGTTATTGGAAACTGACTTTTTTTTAAGTCCGCTGATGATCGGTGCAATCGCGTATTTTCTTGCGGCATTTCTTTTAATGCGGGCAAAAAGGAAACGATAGCCGGAAGGGAGGACTGGTCTTGCCGTCTATAGAAACAGGAATGGGAACACGCGCTTTCGAAAAATTAATATTTTTTATGTTTTGAAACCGATTTATTGCTATATCAGATGGAAAATTATAACATTCTGTGAATCGGTTATGGTATAATAAAAATATTGTTTTACCAATATTGATATCTGGAAAGGAACAGCAGAATGTTAATTGTTCAGACCAATAAAGCGAAATATGAATATGATATCCATTCTCTTGTCAAAGCCTTCTATCCGGAACAGGAAGTGAAGGTTTTGACGCCCGAATCAGTGATCAAAGACAGAAAAATAAAAGAAATCGAGCCGATGATGGAGATTGTATTCAGCGGGTCGGAGGTATTGCTGAAAATACGGAACGAAGCAGGAAAATATAGTTTACATAACAACAAAGATTTTGCGGTGGGATCTGATGATGCGGATTACGAAACTATACAGAAAGACGAGCAGAGGCAGGCAGAAGAAGGATGGCATGTGTATACATGGACAATCCCGGATCGGTTGTCGGATTCTGACTATAAGAACGCCTTCAAACGTTTCCTCTACACATCCCTTCGGGAAGAAACAGGCGTTTCTTTGCCATGGGGCAACCTGACCGGAATCCGTCCGACGAAGATTGCCATGACCATGATGGAACAGGGGAAAAGGGAGAAAGAAATCGCAGCCTATTTGCGGGAGGAGCACCTGGTAAGCAAAGAGAAAACCAGACTGGGAATCGAGATCGCCAAGCGGGAGAAATCCCTCTTAGACCAGCTTCATTATGAGGACGGCTACAGCCTGTACATCGGCATTCCGTTCTGCCCCACCACCTGTTTGTACTGCTCCTTTACCTCGTTTCCCATCAGCGTATGGAAAGAGCGGGTAGGGGAGTATCTGAGCGCGCTGGAGAAAGAGATTGATTACATTGCCGGAGCTTACCGGGACAGAAAATTAGATACCATTTACATTGGCGGCGGCACGCCCAGCGCCCTGTCTGCGGCAGAGCTTGACCGGCTGCTTGCGAAGGTGCGGACGGCGTTTGATTTTACTTATGTGAAGGAGCTGACTGTAGAGGCAGGGCGCGCGGACAGCATTACGAGGGACAAGCTGCAGGTGCTGTATCGGCACGGCGTAACCAGAATCTCCGTTAACCCGCAGACCATGAAGCAGGCAACCCTTGATTTTATCGGCAGGCGGCACACGGTGGAGCAGGTGGCGGATGCCTTCCGGCTGGCAAGGGAGGTTGGGTTTGACAATATCAATATGGACATTATCTTAGGCCTGCCGGGAGAAACGGCGGCGGATGTGCAGGCAACCGTTGATGCGATTAAAGAGTTGGAGCCGGACAGCCTGACGGTTCATTCGCTGGCGGTGAAGAGGGCTTCTAAGCTTCGCGGCTGGATTGAGCAAAACGGCATCGCCATGATCAATAATACGGAAGAAATGATGCAGATTGCAGCCCAGGGGGCCGCCGATATGGGGATGTTTCCCTACTATCTGTACCGCCAGAAGAACATGTCCGGTAATTTTGAGAATGTGGGATATGCCGGGGAAGGAAAATACGGTATTTACAATATTCTGATTATGGAGGAAAAACAGACGATTGTGGCACTGGGAGCAGGTTCGATTACGAAAAAGGTTTATCCTGACGGAAGGATTGAGCGCTGCGAGAACGTGAAGAATGTAGCGGAGTACATCGAGAGAATCGATGAGATGATTGAGAGAAAACGGAAACTTTTATCCGACAGTACTGAATAATGCTTGATGATGTAATGGAATAACCTAATAAAGCGCCTAAAGGACAAACTTATTTTAATGAATAAGGATGAGGAATTTGCCGGAGCGGGATTGGAACCGGCGGAGGAAATATCGTAGAATTTAGAGGGTAGTTGGCTGTGTGGCGGGTTGCCTGCCTGCTTTTTATTGTTTTTTAAATACAATTTAATTGAGAAATCAGCATTGAACAAAATCGCTGCGCGATGGCCTGCCGAGGCTGTGGCATAGCGATTTTCTGTTTTCTATAACAAAAACAGTGGAAAGCAAGTCCTAAAAGTAGTATTGTTAAGTCACCACAACAAAACAATCAAACAGGATCGACC
>JAGAIZ010000071.1 GCA_017626325.1 Lachnospiraceae bacterium
ATTGTATATTAAAAGTTACAGAGGCGCAAGAAATTTTACATATAAATCTCCGTGTTATAAAGACACACATCTGTTTTTCAAATTTTCATATTAATCCTCATTTCTGAGCGACTTGTCGCGAAGAGGCGACGCAAATATCAGATTTGCGTCTGCCATCAGGGCTATTTGTTTTCGCTCAGAAACAAATAGCCGTGTGAAAAATCAACACATCAGTGTGATTTTTCACACTACCTCATGTTATTCACTAACTGCCAATCTGCCGTCCTTCATGATCCAGATGGTAATTATCCTTATAAATTAACTGTGAGATCGGCACCAGCTCGTATCCCTGCCCCTGCAGGGTTGTGATCAGCGTTTCCAACGCGTCTGCTGTGTATTTTGCACCGTTATGGCATAAAATAATGCTGCCGTTCCCCAGATGTTTATGCTGGGTCACGGTCTGAATGATAGAGTCTACGCCGTAGTCCTTCCAGTCGAGAGAATCCACGTCCCACTGAATCGGATAATACCCGCAGGCTTTCGCCACTTTTATGACATCATTGTCATAATCTCCATAGGGCGGTCTGAACAAGAACATTTCATATCCGGTCAGTTCCTGTACCTTTCTATGTACCGACATCAGCTCTTCCTCACATTCTTCATCGGAAAGCTGTGACATATTCTTATGGTTCTCACTGTGGTTGCCCAGATCGTGGCCATCCGCCAGAATCGCTTTCACATCGTCCGGATAGCTTTCCACCCATCCCCCAGTCATAAAGAAAGTCACCTTCACATTATATTTACGCAGTATCTCCAGAATAGTCGCCGTATCCTCATTGCCCCAGGCCGCGTCGAACGAGAGCGCCACCTGCTTCTTATCCGTCTCTACACAATAGATCGGCAGCTCCCTGCCGCCTACGGTATTGCTGACCGTAATGGAATCAGGAAGCACTCTTGCCACGCCCTGCAGCAGCGCCACCGTCGCCAGTGCGAAAGCCGCTGACTTCACCGCCTGTATCATCACATTGCGGCGGAAGCTTTCCCTCTTTCTCTCTTCCTTCGTCTGCATTTTCTGCCCTTCACAGGCTGTACCGCAATACTGTCCATATCCGCGCTGCCGCTCTCTTTCTGCCGTCCATTCTTCTACCTGCTCGCGCTTAGGCCATTCCTCATCCCTGGCTTTTCTGTGCTTATCCGAGAATATCTGTCTTTCCAATTCACCAAGCGCCAATTCGACTTTTTCGCCCCAGGACTTCTGTTTCCCAGCCATACTCTTCCTCCATGGCAGAGCATCCTGATACCGGCCGGACCAGCCCGGTCCGACACGCAAAAATACCCTGCACCTTTTAATTAATAAAGTATATGCAGGGCATTTTATATTTTGTTACAAATTTCAGACCAAATCTGTATATGCCGCTCTGATACGTCCGGCCGCCTCTTCGGGCTGTTTACTGTTCCTTCCTGATGCGCTCCAGCTCTTCCTCAATAGCGCGCACTTTCCTGTCGGTTTCATCGAGCCGCTGCTCCTGTATGCTCCTCTCCCGCTTCTCCTCTCCCCCGGAGGCAAAGAGCACTCTGGCAAGCAGGCCAGCCCCGCCGAAGATTAATACGAGAATCACAACCCACTCATACAGAGTCATATGTACCAGCGAAATATTCGTAGTCATGATAATCGCCACCACTATGAGGAATACCCCTGCCGCCGTGAATATCTTGGACGGAAAGCTTCCTTCCGTGGCAAACATCCATACGATACCTATAATAAAGGGTACCATGACCAGCCCATTGCCCATATGAAATCCGCCGATTCTCCATCCGTAACCAAAGAAACCGGAATATACCATGACCTTCTGTGATAAAATAAACAGTCCGGCCACAAGCATTGCAAGCCCCGCCAGAAACTGCAGCAGTTCGTTTTTTGCTTTCCTCATATAACATTTCTCTCCTTATCAGCACGTATTTTTCATGCTTTATCTCTTTGCTAAATCTTATCACGTTTTGATTGATAATAAAAGCTTCATAACAAAAGCTTCGTAAAATAAAAGTCCGTAAAATAAAAGTCCCGCATCCCTCTTGACATTCCCGTTAAAACCGTTAGAATATGATGTAATGTCATTGACAAGACAGTGGTCTTTACAGTTGTGAGAAAGGATGTACATAATCATGAAAGAATTTCTGAAACGCAAAAACATTATCTTTTCCTTCAAAAGATATGGTGTTGAATGCTTAAGCGCTATGGCACAGGGCCTGTTCTGTTCCCTGTTGATCGGCACTATTATCAAGACGCTGGGCCAGCAGCTTGGCATCGAATTCCTCGTTACCATCGGCACTTACGCCTCCTCCATGGCAGGTCCTGCCATGGCCATTTCCATCGGTTTCGCCTTACAGGCGCCTCCGCTCGTACTCTTCTCCCTCGCCGCAGTAGGCGGGGCCGCCAATGAACTGGGCGGTGCAGGCGGTCCTCTGGCAGTTCTGATCATTGCGATTGCTGCCGCCGAATGCGGTAAGATCGTTTCCAAAGAAACAAAGATCGATATTCTCGTTACGCCCTTCGTAACGATCTTCGTGGGCATCGCTTTATCCGCTCTGCTCGCACCCGGCATCGGCGCCGCGGCAAGCTCTGTCGGACAGGTTATTATGTGGGCTACTGATTTACAGCCGTTCCTGATGGGTATTATCGTCTCCGTACTGGTGGGCATCGCGCTGACGCTCCCGATTTCCTCCGCAGCCATCTGTGCCGCGCTTTCCTTAACCGGACTTGCGGGCGGCGCTGCCGTTGCGGGCTGCTGCGCCAACATGGTAGGCTTCGCGGTCATGAGCTTCAAGGAGAACAAATGGGGCGGTCTGGTATCCCAGGGCATTGGTACTTCTATGCTTCAGATGGGCAATATTATGAAAAATCCGAAGATCTGGATTCCGCCTATCGTCGCTTCCGCCATCACAGGTCCTATCGCTACCTGCGTCTTCCGGTTAGAAATGAACGGCACGCCCGTTTCCTCCGGCATGGGCACCTGCGGCCTGGTAGGCCAGATCGGCGTCTATACCGGCTGGATAAACGACATTGCCGCCGGAACCAGAACGGCCATTACCGCTTTCGACTGGGTCGGACTGATTCTGATCAGCTTCATCCTGCCCGCAGTCATCTCTTTACTGCTGGGCAACCTGCTGCGTAAGATTGGCTGGATCAAAGAGAATGATTTGAAGCTGGACTAAGATATAAGGCCCGCTCCAATATTTTGGCCGATATTTTTCAGAAAAAACACATTTTGCCCTTTACAAATCCATGTATTTACCGAGATAATATATATAAGATAGTTCTGACAAAAGACACGGATGTCGATCAAATAACATGGAGGGATGATTATGGGAATCAGTTTAAACGGATTAAATTCAGGTCTGGCAGACACCTATTCCAGTCTGCTTGGAGGCGGCAGTTCTTCTTCTGACTCCGGTGTATCCTCAATCCTTGCGGATTACGCTTCTATCAAAAACGGCAGCTACGGTAAGCTGATGAAATCTTATTACGCAAAGGCCAAGGCAGAAGCAGAGGATGATGAGAGCGGTTCTTCCGCAGCCAGTTCCAGCAAAGAAAAGGATACGCTGACGGCCTCTTCCGCCAGCAGCGCATACAAGGCTGCTGAGAAATTACTGACGACAGATTTCAGCGAAGAGAATCTGGATGAAGCATATGACGCTGTATCCGATTTCGTCAAACAGTACAACAGCTTAATAAAGAACGGCACATCCAGCAGCAATTCTTCTGTCCGGAAACAGGCGCAATATCTGTACGATACCATGTACAGCAATTACAAGCTTTTTGCCAAGATAGGAATCACCCTGAACACGGACAGAACCTTATCATTAGACGAAGATACGTTCAAAGATAAAGGAAATTATTCCACGATGAAGACCCTGTTCAACGGCTCCAATTCTTTTGCGGATAAGGTATCCTACAAGGCAAGCCAAATGTACCGTTACGCAAACGAAGGCAAATCCATCACCGCTAAGACTTACACCAGCAGCGGTACTTACAGCGCTACGAATACGTCTGATTCGACGATTGACAGCGCGATGTAATGCGATGTTCGTTGGGACTTTCGTCAGACAAGAATAAGAAATAAGATATAGGTTAAAGTCATCCCCGCTTCGGACCAATCGTGCGAAGCGGGGATTCTTTCATCCATATCTAGAAATTCTGATATGCAAATCCTTCTGTACTGTACGCGCTCCCGTACACGCCGTATACCAGCACGACGAGCATTCCGGCAAGATACAGCATCCACCTGAAAGGCAGGTTCTGCCTGGCAATCATGCCGCGCACCTCCCCCTTAACCTGCAATAATTCCACGCCAGCCAGCAGACATATTCCGATGATGAGAATCTGCCAGTTCAAGCCGTTTAACCCATATCCCATCATCTCCCCTGTAAACAAAGGAAGCACGTGGGTATTGGTTATGATCTGTCGAATAATCCGCAGCGTACTTGAGAACGACCCGCCCTTCGTCAGCAGCCGCCCACCTGCAAAAATGCACCCTGTCCGCAGCATCTGGAACAGCCGGTAGCTAAAGCAGTCTGCCCGAATGCCGATTCTTCCCGGCAGTGAAGACAGAACATCCGACCAGACGACAGACGCCGTAATCAGCGTGCCGTAATATATACCCCACGCTACATAGCCGACGCCATTCCCATGCCATATGCCTGTCAGAAGCCATGTCGTCATAATAGGAATCCCTGCCGCAAGCAGCTTCGCCATGCGGGGTGAAAGACACTGTTTCGACCACTTGCTGATGCGTTTGTGCCATCCTGATATGGTAATCGGATAATACACATAATCTTTGAACCAGCCTCCCAGAGTCATATGCCATCTGCGCCAGAATTCCGAAACGCTTCTTGCCCGGAACGGATGATCGAAATTGCGCTCCAGCTCCACGCCAAACAGTTCGGATACTCCCCGCATGATATCCATATAGCCCGAGAAATCCGCATAAATCTGCACCACATCCAGAGCCAGCGCAATCAGGTACACCATGCCCTCTCCGTCCGTTACCGCGAATGCCTCACTGACAAATACCATAGCGCGGTCTGCTATTACAAGCTTCTTACAGACTCCCCAAAGAACGAGCTGCAGCCCCTGCGTTACTCTGGTATAATCCAGCGTCAGCTCCTTTTTCAGTTCCTGTCCCAGCAGGTTGTATCTGGATATCGGCCCCTGCGTAATATGGGGAAAATAAGCCGCATATAACGCGAAGCGGAACACATTGCGCTCGTAATCATACCGTTTCCAGTATACATCCAGCAGATAACCAACTGCGGAAAAGCTGTAATAAGATATACCAAGCGGTACTATAACGCGCGCCGCAGCGCTCAGATCATTTGCACGCGCCGCCCGGTACAGCAGCGCTTTCTCCAGAATCAGGTATCCGATATTGATGCAGACAGCCAGTATCACGATCGCCTTCGCCTTCCTCTGATCCTTCTGTCTTCTGCACTTTTTCTCTGCCGGACTGTATGTATTCTGATCAAAATCAGCCCTCTGTCTCTCCCATATCCTTCCAATTGCTGCCGAACTCAGCCATATGCTTATGATTGTCGCTACAAGAAAAGGCACAAACTCCAGCCCCGCAATCATATAAAAAAGCATGCTGCCTGCCAACAGCACTATCCATCTGCTTTTCCTCGGGCATATCGCAAACACTGCAAACACAACCATGACAAAGGCTGCAAACTCCAATGATGTAATCGTCATATGCTCCCTCATTTCCAGCGCTCAAAAACGTATTCTTCATGCCGCTTACCGCAGTTCTTCTATCATTTCCATCATACTGTCCACGCTGTCAAAATGTTTTCCGTCCATATATTCCATGCCAATACTGATGTCAAAGGTCTCTTCCAGCAGTGTAATCAGTTCCATCATCGTAATGGAGTCGATGATCTTATCCGTCACAAGCCCTTTTTGTGTCTCAAAGCTGACACCAGGCTTCAAGCCCTCTAATATTTCCAGTATTTGTTCTTTCATGTTCTTATCCTCCTCTGCCGTATCTCATAATTCCTTTCTCTCCAGCGTTCCATAAAGGATTTTGCCGGAAGCGTTCCTTGGAAGCTCTGCCAGATAGTCCACCTGTACCGCCAGGGCGTTAATACGGGTCTTGTCCACCACGAATTCTTTTACCTTCTCTATGGCGTCCTTGTCTGTGATATAAAGGCGCATGCGTTCATCCGTCCCCACCGCCGCACAATCAGCATGAGGAAACGTCTGATTCACTAGCTGCTCTATCTCGTCCAGATTCACACGGCTGCCATACAGCTTCAGAAACCGTTTCCTGCGCCCTGTGATATAATAATATCCATCCGCATCCTTTCTTGCTATATCGCCCGTATATAAAACGCCGCCCCAGTCATCGCCCCGGCTCAGATCCTCTGCCGACTCCGCATAGCCCAAGGCAACATTTTCTCCCCGATAGACCAGTTCTCCATCCGTCTGCGACTGGCAAATCTCATCCCCTTCTTCGTCCACCAGCGCAAATGTACCTCCGGGAATGGGAATTCCTATACTGCCGCACTTATCCAGGCAATGCTCCGCCGGCAGATATGACATTCTCGCCGTGGCCTCCGTCTGCCCATACATGACGATAAATTTCCTGCCTTCCTTCCCGGCCCATTCCCCGAACTCTCTCTGTAGAGCGACAGGCAGTCTGCCGCCCGCCTGGGTCAATACTTTAAGATCAGGCAGGTCCATCTGCATACATTTGACCTTCCTCAACACCCCATAGGTATAAGGGACGCCTGCCAGAGACGTGGCTTTCCGCTCTTTCATAAACTCCCAGAATTCTCTGCGCACCACCGGATATGACGTAAGAAGCACCGTTGCTCCCATCCTCAGATGACTGTGCAGCACCGACAAGCCGTAGGTATAATGCATAGGCAGGGTCGTAACAGGGCGCTCCTTCTCATCACTCGCAAGATACTCGCAGATAGACGCGGCATTGGCTTCCATATTTCGATAGCTTTGCCTTACGAACTTGGGGCTGCCGGTAGAGCCGGAAGTCGTCAGCAGAACGCCCAGGCCATCGCACAAAGGATAAGGCGGTCCGGGTGAAAGCAGCAAAAGATCATATCCCTGATAGGAATAGAGCGCCTCATAACTCTGCAGGGACTCCCTCTGCCGTCTTTCCTCCTGCGGCAGCCACATATACCTGGGTCTGTACAGCCGCATCAGTTTATTCAGCAACATTTCATCCAGCGCGCTGTCCAGCAATAACGGAACAACCCGGTTGCGCAAAAGCCCCACATACCCCGCCACACTGGCAATCGTATTGCTGCAAAGCTGCAGGCACACCGACCTTGGCATCAGCATGGTGGACAGAATGCGGCTAAGCTCTGTCATTTCTTCATAAGTACATTCCCTGCCGTCATCCTGCACCAACGCCTTTCCTGCGCCATACTGTTCCAGCTTATCCCAAAAGTACTGCATTATCCTCTTTTCCTCCGTTGCTTTCTCAAGATTACCTGTTCGATTCTGCATTTTACAGCCAGATATAAACAGTGCATAAGCTCTGTTTCTCCTGCCATACTGTAATGCGGAGTCTTTTGCCGTCATATTCCGCTCCTAATACCAGATATTTCTGCCCGAAGGGTATATATGTGCCAAGAGGCGCGACTACCATATCGCTGTCGTCCTCCACAATGTCTATTTGATATTGCCAGTCCTGCACACCGCTGTATACCGGCGTCAGAGTAAGCGACGTACCTGTTTCTTCCCGCCGGCCTTTCTCATAGACAAATCCATGAAAGCCCTGCTCCTGCCCGATTCTTTCCGCTGCGCTTCCATACCACAGGACGTCGTCTTCCCCGGACAAGTATTTTGCCAGAAAAGCGTTGAACTGTGCATTCCCCTGCTCATTCAGATGATCTCCATCACCAAAACAACTCTCATCCGACAATATGGTTTCCCTGGACACACAATTAAAATCCACAAAATATGCCTGCCGGTCTTCACAGAACTGCCGCAGATACACCATGCAGTCATCCCATTTGTACGGATTTGCCGCCACATACATATCCGAATAGGGCATAACCATACAAGTCAGCGCAATGCCTTTGCCCTGACAAAGCTCTATGATCTTCTCAAGCCAGTATAATTGGCCTTCGTCAAACCGTTCCGGCGTGACATACATATCGCTGCCTGCACTGTAAGCCAATGTACGTTGTCCCGAAAAATCCCTGGTTATTTTCCAACTGCCGCGTCCGGCATAATAGTGCCAGGATTCGGTCATTGCCTCTTCATACTGCATCTGCCTGTATGCGTCAGATGCTTCCTTCTGCCGCCACACCGTAATCCGCTCGGACAGTTTCAGTCCCTCAAGAGGATTAAGCGACCGGCATAAGGGGATGTATTTATTTGTCGCGTGAGGTTCTTGGCTGACCGTCTCCAAATACCGCACTTTGTTCAGACTTGGCTTCATATAATCCGCTATCAGGTAATGTGCGGTCTCGCTGTTCTGATTTCTGATCAGATTCGCAAGAGACGCTTCCACATATACTCTTTCCGGCTGATGCTGCTTCAATATTTCCAGCAAAAGGAAATACGCGCTCCCTAAATCCTGCGACGACGTTCCCATATTAAAACAGCTTTTGCCCAGCTTCTCCGTCAGGTACACCGCATCTATTCCGTCTCTTACATGAGAAGACCCAATAAAAACAAGATCTATATTTTCCTCTGTCTCATAGAATTCATGGAAAGAAATTCGCGTCTCGGAATGATAGTCGTCTACAAACAAATTCTGCAGTTCTTCATACAGGATAAACACCGCCAGCAGAAAAGCTAACACTTTAATACCATTTCTTATTCTTCTCTTTGCCATTTCTTCCATAACTACTTCCAACTTTGTCTGTATGCATACTTTTAATTTATACAGATGATTTTAATGCAAATTTATAAATTTTACAATACTTTTATGAATAAAATATATTTATACAGACAAAGAAAGAAGAGGTATCCGCTTGACACCAACTATTGATTATGCAAAATTGGGACTTCGAATCAAGGAGACTCGTATTCAGAGGAAATTAACCCAGGACAATCTGGCGCAAGCGGTAGACTGCAATGTCTCCCATATCAGCAATATTGAGAACAATCATACCAAGGTGTCGCTTATCACCCTGCTGGCGATTGCGAACGCCTTAAACACCACTGTAGACTATCTCCTGGCAGACCAGTACCGCTCGCCTACGTCGGCGCTGGACAATGAAATTCTGAAAGCATTGGAACACTGTGATCTGCAGAAAAAAGAAAGGATATTAAAAATGATAGAATTATTATAGCTTTTATTTTATAGCTTTTATTCCATAAAGCAAGACAAAATGCCCCGCACTTACGTACAGGGCATTTTCTGTTGACCTGATTTGCTCTATGCTTTATGCAAACGGATTCTCCGTCGGATAAGGCAGGCTCTTAGGCTGGTTATAACCGATTTCGCTTACATCTACGCCGATGTATTTGAATACCTCGTATAATGCTTTGCCGTGATGTCCGAACGCTACCGCGCCGTGATGAGGATAATTCTTCTCAATCAGCACGTGACGATAGAATCTGCCCATCTCAGGAATCGCGAATACACCGATACCGCCGAAGGACTTGGTCGCTACCGGAAGCACCTCGCCCTCTGCCACATAAGCGCGTAAGATATTGTCAGCCGTGCTCTGCAGACGGTAGAAGGTAATATCGCCAGGTACGATGTCTCCTTCCAGCGTACCCTGTGTTACTTCCTCAGGAAGACTTCTCGCCATAATCATCTGATATTCCATGCTGCACTTGGACAGCTTCTTGGAACATGTATTTCCGCAGTGGAAGCCCATGAAGGTATCTGTGAACTTGTAGTCGAATTTGCCTTCGATAGACTCCTTGTACATATCCTTCGGTACAGAGTTATTGATATCGAGCAGTGTTACGATATCATCGCTGACTGCTTCGCCGATAAACTCGCTTAAGCATCCGTAGATATCTACCTCACAGGATACCGGAATGCCTCTTCCTGTCAGACGGCTGTTGACATAGCAGGGTACGAAACCGAACTGTGTCTGGAATGCAGGCCAGCATTTGCCGGCGATTGCCACATACTCACGATAACCCTTATGCCCTTCGATCCAGTCAAGAAGTGTCAGCTCATACTGTGCTAATTTCGGTAAAATTTCCGGTTTGTTATTGCCGGTGCCCAGCTCTGCCTCCATATCCTTTACAACATCCGGGATACGGGGATCATCTGCATGTTTGTTGTATGCTTCGAATAAGTCAAGCTCAGAGTTCTCCTCAATTTCTACGCCTAAGTTGTAAAGCTGCTTAATAGGAGCGTTGCAGGCAAGGAAATTAAGCGGTCTGGGACCAAAGGAAATGATCTTTAAGCTGGATAATGCTGCGATTGCACGGGCAATCGGCACGAACTCATGAATCATATCCGCGCAGTCCTCCGCATCTCCTACCGGATATTCAGGAATATATGCCTTTACATTGCGCAGCTTTAAGTTGTAGCTGGCATTCAGCATACCGCAGTATGCGTCGCCGCGTCCCTGAATCAGATCATTCTGAGATTCCTCTGCTGCCGCTACGAACATCTTAGGTCCCTCGAAATGCTTAGCAAGAAGTGTCTCGGAGATCTCCGGTCCGAAGTTGCCAAGGTATACGCACAGTGCGTTACAACCGTTATCCTTGATATCCTTCAGAGCGTTCACCATATCGATTTCGCTCTCGATGATACATACGGGACACTCATAGATATCCTCTGCATCATACTTTGCCTTGTAAGCCTCTACAAGCGCTTTTCTTCTGTTTACCGCCAAGGATGCAGGGAAACAGTCACGGCTTACTGCCACAATACCAATTTTAATTTTAGGTAAATTGTTCATGTTACTTATCCTCCTTTACCGGGTTGACCGGTTCTTTTCTATATTGCTATTGGCTCCCTCCTGCCAATATTGACACAGTTATTACTCTCTGATATCCAGATTCTTACCAATCAGACCGATATGTGCTCCGGCGTCCAGTCCGCCCTCTGCGTGTCCGATCAGCCACTTGTTCTGCGCGGTGATGAGAGAATCCTCCCAGCCGTCATGGGCCTCGTTCAGCGGATAATTCGTTCCCTTCGGCAGCACGATTCCTACCTGGAAACCGCTCTCGTCCGCGCTGCAGGGCGCGTAATGCAGCGTAGTCGCATAGATTTCCACCGCTGTTCCGGCAGGCACCAGAAACGCTTCCATCTTAGCTGTATCGTAGGTAAAATCATCGGTAATATCCTGCTGCATGCCAAGAATCAATACCGCGTCCGTAGCCGCCACATTGATCTCGGAGCTTCTGTGATACTCCACAGCGTTCAGTTTATAATTATGACCGTTGCAGTAGCCTACCTCGATCGGCAGCTCGCCGTAGGTTTTCTTCTGCAGTTCCCTGGCGCTTTCCGTGGCCTCCAGCGCCTCAACGGACGGTTCATAAGCGACGCCCTCCGGAATCGGTGTCTCACGCTTAATCGCCTCCACCAGTTCAGAGAAATCAATCCCCTGTACCACTCTGCCGTATTTGCGGAATGCGGCATCCGTAATCTTCTTAATTTCCATCGGTATCCTCTCCCTTCTATTCGTTCCCTTACTTATATAATCTCGTCAAACAGAGCCTTGCAGGCAGGATAGATCTTCTTAAACTGCTGATATCTGGCCTCGTACTTCTCTACAAGCGCCGCCTCCGGCTCCACCGTATCCACTACCTTCACAATCTTCGCCGCGGCTTCCTCTACGTCCGCATACTCGCCGCAGGCAACCGCCGCTAACATGGCGCCGCCCATTGCAGGGCCTTCCTCGCTCTCAATCACGTCCACCTTGAGATTCATGATGTTGGCAATCATTCTCTTCCACAGCGGGCTCTTCGCACCGCCGCCGCAGATCTTCGTCCGCTCAATGTGAATGCCCAGTTCCTTTGCGACCTCTAAGGAATCACGCAGCGCAAAAGCCACACCCTCTAATACCGCCTGGGTCATGTCGGCTCTCGTGGTATCCATCGTCATACCAATAAAGGTGCCTCTCGCATTGGGGTTATTGTGCGGGGAACGCTCGCCCATCAGATAAGGCAGGAAGTACACATGATTCTCGCCCAGCTTATCGTCTGTGATCGCTTTCTGCTCTGCACCGTAATCCTTGGTGCCGATAATTTCATCCATCCACCACTTATTGCAGGAAGCCGCGCTTAACATACAACCCATCAGATGATAGTGTCCGTCCGCGTGGGCAAAAGCGTGCAGCGCGTTGAACTTATCCACGCCGAATTTATTGGAGGAGATGAATATCGTACCGCTCGTTCCGAGAGAGATATTGCACATGCCGTCTCCCACCGTACCGGTTCCCACAGCCGCCGCCGCATTGTCGCCACCGCCTGCCGCCACCTTGACATTCTCAGAAATTCCAAGCTCAGCGGCAATCTCGGGCAGTACTGTTCCCACCGTTTCGTAGCTTTCGAAGATCTGCGCAAGCTGCTCCTCCTTCACACCGCAGATCTCACACATTTCCTTAGACCAGCAGCGGTTCTTCACATCGAACAGCAGCATGCCGGACGCATCCGACACGTCCGTACAGTGCACGCCCGTCAGCTTGTACGCGATATAATCCTTGGGCAGCATGATCTTCTTAATTCTTGCAAAATTCTCGGGCTCCTTGTTCTTTACCCATAATATCTTAGGAGCGGTAAATCCGGTAAAGGAAATGTTTGCCGTATACTCGGACAACTTATCCTTACCGATCACATTGTTCAAATAATCACATTCCTCTGTGGTTCTGCCGTCATTCCAGAGAATCGCCGGACGGATCACTTCGTCGTTCTCATCTAAGATAACCAGTCCGTGCATCTGTCCGCCGAAGCTGATCCCCGCTACCTGGCTCTTATCTACTCCGGCAATCAGTTCCTTGATACCCGCCATACTCTGCTCGTACCAGTCCTCCGGCTTCTGCTCCGACCAGCCCGGATGGGGAAAATAAAGCGGATACTCCTTCGACACGATATTGACAATCTTACCGTTTCCTTCCATCAGAAGAAGCTTTACTGCGGACGTACCCAAATCCACACCAATATAATACATGCTTACCCTCGTTTCTGCGCCGCCTGTCGTTCCATGCAGTACCTGCGCTGACGGCGCTGTGGCAGGCCTGCCGTTTTTACCCTGTTAGCTCATTTCCGTGCACGTGCACGTACATTTGTTAATTTCATGATAATCTGTGTCAATTAGAAAATCAAGACCTTAGTTTTTTTTCGTAAATATGTACAAAATATACGGATTAAAATTGTGAATTTCCACTTTTCTATCCATATTTTACATATTAAATGTGTTTTCCTGTCTTCCGCACTCATATGATTGTGCTAATTGACTAAGACATCTCATTATGCTAATCTTTATACAGCACCACCGATTCAGCGTCGCAAAGTGCACCGGCACGCAGTCTGGTAGCTGAACACCCCCGAAACCCATATACACATAGGTAATTGCGAAACTCTTCACAACATAACTTTAATTGTGCAAATTGTATAACCATAAGCAAGCCCCTTGGAAGACGCCGGTACTTGGCGAGGTTTTTTCGAGCCGGTTTGGTCACAAACCTGTATCCCTGCTGCGTCTGGAACGGAGCGAAAGCGCGGCTGTGTTGGTTATACAATTTGTGCAATTTCAATAATAATGAAGGAGTTTCGCAAATACCTACTATACACAAGCTGGAAGGAGAACTCCCTCATGGCAACCATCAAGGAAATTGCCGCTCTCGCAGGCGTATCGCGCGGAACCGTAGACCGCGTACTCAACCACCGGGGCGCCGTGAACCCGCAGACAGAACAGAAAATCCTGGAGATCGTACAGGCTCTCGACTACAAGCCGAACAAGGCCGGTATCGTCCTTGCCGCCCAGAAGAAGAATCTGAAGCTGGGCGTCGTCCTGCTGGGTCTCTCCACGCCATTCTACGACGATGTGTTAGAGGGCGTCCGCAGCAAAGCCGCCGAACTGGAAGGCTATAACTGCACTGTTGTCATCCGGCAGACCGAATACTGCTTACAGCAGCAGCTTGACGCCATCGAAGCATTGTTGGCAGAAGGCATCAACGGCCTTGCCATCTCTCCTTACAACGACAGCTCCATCCGCGATAAGATCAACGAGCTCTGCGGGCAGGGTATTCCTGTCGTCACCCTGAATACCGATATTGAAAATTCCAACCGCCTTGCCTATGTGGGAAGCAATTATTACCGTTCCGGCCAGACGGCCGGCGGTCTTATGCATCTTATGACCAGAGGAGATATCCGCGTAGGCATCATCTCCGGCTCCCGCAACGTCCTGTGCCACACGGAACGCATCGCAGGCTTTTGCCATGTCATAAGCGCTTATTCCAATATCCGGATCGTGGATACCGTAACCAACAACGATGACGAGGTGGAAAGCTACGAGCGGACGACAGGTCTGCTTGCCCGCCACCCGGAAATCAACGCGCTCTACTTCTCTGCCGGAGGCGTTTACGGCGGATGCCGCGCTGTGATTGCCGCCGGGCGGGATGCCGATATGACCATCATCACCAATGACATGGTAGCTACCACCCGTGATCTGATGGAAAAAGGACTGATTGCAGCTACGATCTGCCAACAGCCCTTTCTGCAGGGATATAATCCCCTGAGCATTCTCTTTACTTATCTGACCACAGGAGAACTTCCTCCTGCCGAAAACAACTATGTAGACGTGGAAATCCGCATCAGAGAGAATCTGTAGCAGAGTCCTTCGGCAATACCTTAAACTTTAAGAACTGCTCTTCAAATTTCTCAGCCGGAGCCGGCTTGCCGAAATAATACCCCTGTATCATGTCCGGGTGTGTCTTCATCATCTTAGTAAGCTCCTCCTGCTGCTCGATTCCTTCCATACAGACGGAAGAGCCGAGACTGTGCGCCATATCGATGAGATGGCTGATGATATTGTAATCATGCTCGTTCTGCAATGCCTGCACCACGAAGCTTCTGTCGATCTTAATCGTCTCCGCCTCTATCTCCTTCAAGTAACGCATATTGGAATATCCGGTGCCGAAATCGTCCAGCGCCAAATCGATGTTCTTGTTCTTCAAATCCCTGAAAAGTTCTTTAATCCGGCTGTCCGTCTCGATATAACCGCTCTCTGTCAGTTCCAGTACCAGGCTGTCCGGGGAAATCCCAACCTCCTGCATACAGATTTCCAGATCCTTAAGCAGATCGCTCTTATGTACCTGTACATAGGAAAGATTCACATGAATACGGAAATCCGGCACTACCTCTCTCCACTTCCTGCAGGTTCTGGCCGCTTCCCACATAACGAATCTTCCCACAGGGATAATCAGACCGCTCTCCTCCAGAATCGGTATGAACACTGCGGGCGACACGTTGCCGAAAGCTTCGTTGTTCCAACGCAGAAGCGCTTCCGCTCCCACCAGCTCATAGTTGGGCGTAGATACGATAGGCTGGTAGAATACCTCAAACCCGCTGAAACCGCTGTTTACATCGCGCCGCATAGCCTTGCGCATATTCAGCCGGCGAAGATATTCGTCATAATGCTTCTGCTCAAACACTGCCATCTGGTTCCTGCCGTTACGCTTGGCCTCGTTTAACGCAAATTCTGTCAGCCTGAGAATTTCCGCCGCCGTCTTATCCTCAAAGCCGCTCTCCAGCACGCCTGCGGAAATTGTATAAAAACGGCTGTATTCTTCTTCCC
Organism: Lachnospiraceae bacterium; assembly: GCA_017626325.1. Classification (GTDB taxonomy): domain Bacteria; phylum Bacillota; class Clostridia; order Lachnospirales; family Lachnospiraceae; genus UBA3282. Next base: position 15,720 of record JAGAIZ010000071.1, read on the forward strand.
TGATCGTCTCCGCCACTTTCTTCTTGATCCGGTCATAAATCGTCCCCGCATCTTCGCCGGTAACCGCACTGGCGTCCATAATCATAAACTCATCCGCCAGCATACGATATACATCGACACTCTCGTCCACCGTTGCCAGAATACATTCGGACAACTGCTGCAGTACTTCGTCTCCGGCCTCTATGCCTTCTTTTTCATTGATCTCCTTAAAATTATCTATGCCAATCCGCATCATATAGCGCACTGACTGCGGATTATCCCTCAGAACAGACTCGGCGTCCAGACAGAATCTCGCCTCCTTGCGAAGTCCCGTCACATTATCCGCTTTGGCTTTCTTGCCGATTTCACTGACTCTTCCGATCAACAGCCTGTGCCCCTCCGGTCCTGTGACGACCGTTCCCCTGCAGTTAATCCAGACGACTTTACCTTTCCGGTCAAACCAGCGGTACTCCAGTGCGTGGGACTCCTGCTCTCCTGAAGCGCATTTGCCGATATCCTCCTCTACCATGGGATAATCGGAGGGATACACTACTTTCTTCAATACCTCCGTACAGTTCTCAATCACTGTATCATCAAACGGAAATCTCTTCGTCGCCTTCTCAGATATCCTGTATATATCTTCATTCAAATCCATAATAAACAAATAAGAATCCGACGCCCTCTGAATCACCTCTATCACAGAACTGATCTGTTCCAGAGACATTCCCTGCACTATGTCCAGATAATCCATGCTCCTACCTCCACGCGCAAACAGCCCACATATATATCCGCTTCAACCTGTTCCTACTTCGTCATATGAACATCCTATATAAATTTTATTATACTAACATTTATTCATACCGTCAAACATTTCGGTGCAAACGCACTATATTTTAACGCTTGCACGGAAATGTTTTCATAGAAATTTACAATGAATTTACATAACATTACTTTTCCAAAATAAGCCGCATCAGGCAAAAGAAATTCTATACAAAACCTGTTGTTTTTGATATACTAAATCTATATTCAGGAAAGCAGATTAGCGTAAAACAATTATTGATTTTATGTAATTTCAGAGAAAGGCATGGTAATGATATGAGTAAAAAGAAAGCAGTTGTCTCGCTTGGCCACGAGGCGCTCGGTTATACAACATTGGAGCAATGGGACGCCGTCAGAGTAACGGCGAAAACGCTGGCTGACCTGGTGGAAGCCGACTATCAACTGACCATCACGCACAGCAACGGTCCCCAGGTAAGCATGATCCACAAAGCGATGACCGAGCTTCGCCGCGTCTATATTGACTATACCCCCGCCCCCATGTGCGTATGCTCCGCCATGAGCCAGGGCTATGTAGGGTACGATATCCAGAACGCGCTTCGCGCAGAGCTTCTTAGCCGCGGCATCTCCAAGACAGTCAGCACCATTCTGACCCAGGTAACCGTAGACCCGTATGACGAGGCCTTCTATGAACCCACTAAGGTAATCGGAAGATACATGTCCAGGGAGGACGCCGAAGTCGAGATCAAAAAGGGCAACTATGTCGTGGAAGAGCCCGGCAAGGGTTTCCGCCGCGTCGTTGCCGCCCCCAAGCCTATTGATATCGTGGAAATTGACGCCATCCGCACGCTCGCCGAGGCGGATCAGGTCGTAATTGCCTGCGGCGGCGGCGGTATTCCCGTCATCGAGCAGAACCACGCCTTAAAAGGAGCGTCTGCCGTAATCGAGAAGGATTCCATAGCCGGCAGGCTGGCAGGCGACCTGAACGTGGATGAACTGATTATCATTACAAGCGTGCCTGCCGTATACAGGCATTTCGGCAGGGATGACCAGGAGCCTATCGCCAGCATGAGCACAGCCGAGGCGAAAGCTCTGATCGAGCAGGGCGAATTCGGAGAAGGCACGATGCTTCCCAAGATTGAGGCTTCTATCGCATTCCTGGAGAAGAATCCCAGGGGACGCGTCCTGATTACTTCTCTGGCGACAGCGGCGGATGCTGTGAAGGGCAGAAACGGAACAGTTATTACCGCGTAATCATACAACTTTTCATCAGACGAAAAGGCCGTTCGGACTGACAGGTTTCATTCCTTCGTCCGAACGGCTTATATTTTTGCTTTCTGCTTTCTGTCTGTTCCGCGCCCTGCCGCGTCTTCCATACATACTTCCATTTTTCAACGCTTCTCTTCCGGTATTTCATTTCCCAGCGCTTCTTTCCGGCATTTCGCTTTCCGGCGCTACACTTTGCAATGCTTCACATTCCGGCGCTTCCGAGCACCATGCACAGCGCCCCAATCATAATGCAGAAATCGGAGATATTGAATACAATCCGCCGGATCGCCGGATTTTTGACCGGAAAGCTCACATAATCCACCACATAATGTCTGCGCAGTCTGTCATAGGTATTGCTGTAAGCTCCTCCAAGCAGCATGGCAAGACCGGTCTTGAGCAGCTTGCCGCCCCTGATGCTAAATGTCAGCAGAAACACTACTGTCATCGCAAGTGTCAGCGCCAGCGAAAACAGAGCCACCAGTCCGCTTCGCTTCTCTCCCACATCCAACGCCGCACCCCGGTTATGGTACTTGCGTATCAGCAGCCTTCCGTTAAACACTTCTTCCGTCTCGCCCTCTGTCTTATTCTCTTCAATCCGGTTCTTAATCCCCAGATCCAAAAGGAATATCAGAACCGATAAAACCGCGTATCTCATCTCTATATCATACCTTTCCTGCGGATTGTGCGCCTGGCATTCCAGACCAGACACCCGCGACCGCTTAAAGCCTTGCCAGCGTTTCAAATGTACCGGTAATATTAAGCTTTCCATAACCCCAGCGGTTATCCGGATACATAATGCCTTCCTCCCGGACCGCGCCCCGGACAAAATAGCTTTTCAGCGTCCTGCTTTCCACCAGGAAAGCATTCCCTTCCACGATCGCCCATTCCATAAACTGCGCGACACATCCTGCCGTCAGCGCTGCCGCCATGCTGGATCCGGTTCTCTCACCCAGCGCCGTGGAAACCTGTACGCCCGGAGCCGCAAATTCAGGCTTGATTCTGCCATCCCTGGCAAAGCCCCTTCCCGATTCAGGAAACCAATTTCCATTCATGCCGTTATAAGTAGAAACTGTGATGACCTTCTCCGCATTAGACGGTTCTGTCAGCGTCACATCAGGATTGGGTTCCAGAAATTCCACCTCGCCGTCCACGAATTCCGTCACAGGCAGCCACATATGAAAAAGCCCCGATGTGCTGATCCTTGTATTTTCCCTGTCCGACACAATAATCCGCCATATCCCCGGCGTAGGATTCTGGAAGCGGAAGAACACCAGCTCCTCACCGGATTCTCTTTCTACCAGAATCGCGCTGACATAGATCACCGTCCGGTCGAAAATAAAAGAAAACGGTCTGTCAAAGCCGCTCCAAAAATCAATCTCAGCAGTACGCTCACCGCCCGGTGTCTGTACCGTCAGGCTGTAACTGTTCAGGCTGCTGCTCCAAAGCTCCATACAGAAACCTGAAACGCCTTCTCCCACGCGTACCTCCACCTGCTGCGGAACCGTATTCATAAAATGATGCCTCTTATCGCCTTCATTGCCGCCGCATACTACTACCGCACGGCTTCTTTTGGAGGCAACCGTATTCAGATAGGAACCAAGCGGCGACCCGCCGGCGTGATTCCCAAGATTCGTCCCTATGCCAAGCACAATAACGACCGGGCGTTCGAACACCACCGCCATCTGCTCCAGATATTTGACCCCCTCCATGATGTCATTTTCCTGATAGGCATCAGCGTCCCCTGCAACCAGGTAATAATCCCGCAGGTACTGCTTCGCTCCTTTAAGCTTCACTACTGCGATATCCGCCCGGGGCGCCGCCCCCCGAAACGCCGCGCCCATATCAAGCACGCTGCCGGCAGCCGCAGATGCCATCGCCGTTCCATGTCCGTTCTCATCAACAGACGGCACCACATCAAGCGGATTCCCGGCCCGCAGCGCCCTGTTAATATCCTCGCGCGTATATTCCGTCCCATAATCAAAGCCTGACGGCGGCGGTCCGTCCTGAATCGTCTGATCCCATATGGATACGATTCTGCTGTTCCCCTCTTCATCCAGAAAGGCATCCAACTGATACCGGATTCCCGTATCGATAAAGCCGATGACAACGCCTCTTCCCTGCAGGGAAAGCGGCGGCGCCTGAATCCTCAGGTTGCCCATCGCAGTCAGATTTTCCGTGTGAAAGGTCTGCATCAGACCGTACAGCTTCGGGATCGCCGCATAGCCATAATTGCCGATAGAAAGCGGCGGCGCTTCGCTCCTGTTTATATGGGCGATTCCATATTCTTCATTCAATGCCCGAAAACAGAACGGCTGGCGAACCTGCTCCAAAAGTCTCTCCGGCAGATAATAATCCGCAATGATATCCGCGTAATCATTCGATAAAATTTCCTCTTTACAAGGCATCGCATATCGTTCCTTCCATAAAAGGCTTACTCTATGATATGCGTTCCCACGCGCCGCGCTAGCGGGCGCTTGCCTCGATACAATTTAAAGAATCCGGGTTCTGTGCCAGACTGCTCCTGATATCGATGACCGGTCCTCCGGTACCCTCGATATACTCCCGCGTAATGATGATTCTGCCGATATTATCGTCCTTCGGAATCTCATACATAATATCCAGCATAAATTCTTCGATAATGGCACGCAGCGCCCTCGCTCCTGTGTCCTTTCCAAGCGCTTTCTCGGCAATCGCCTCCAGCGCGCCCTCATCGAATTCCAGTTTGACCTCGTCCAGTTCCAGAAGCTTCTGATATTGCTTCAGAATCGCGTTGCGGGGCTCGCTCAGTATTTTGACCATCATTTCCTTACTTAAGCCCTCTAACGTGAAAATGATCGGCAGACGGCCGATAAACTCAGGAATCATGCCAAACTTCTTAATATCCTCCACCGTGACGCGGCTTAAAATATTCTTCTCTTTATCGTATTTATCCTTCAGCTCCGCATTATAACCAATGGAGGTCTTCTTATTCAGTCTCTGCTTGATAATATCCTCCAGATCCGGGAAAGCGCCGCCGCATATAAAGAGGATATTCCGGGTATTGACCGTAGCAAGCGGCACCATGGCGTTCTTGGAATTAGCGCCTACCGGCACTTCCACCTCCGCACCCTCCAGAAGCTTGAGCATTCCCTGCTGCACGGATTCTCCGCTGACATCCCTGGAATTCGTATTCTTCTTCTTGGCGATCTTATCAATCTCATCGATAAAGATAATGCCTTTCTCCGCCCGTTCCACATCATTGTCCGCAGCCGCCAGAAGCTTGGAAACCACACTCTCGATATCGTCGCCGATATAACCCGCTTCGGTTAAGGAAGTAGCGTCCGTAATCGCAAGCGGCACATCCAGAAGCCGCGCCAGCGTCTTCACAAGATAGGTCTTGCCGCAGCCGGTAGGTCCGATCATCAGCATGTTGGATTTCTCGATCTCAATCTCGTCCATGGTGCCTGTGGCTACTCTTTTGTAATGATTATAGACCGCTACGGACATTACCTTCTTGGCGTGTTCCTGTCCCACCACATATTCATCCAGCTTCGCCTTGATCTTGTGGGGCGGCATAATATTCTTAATATCAATGACAGGCTGCTCTTCCTGTGCTTTTTTCTTCTTCTTCAGCTTCTGCTTATTGGGGATCCCGCCGTCTCCCTGCAGATCCGCAAGGTTTACAAAGCTGATATTCGGAAATCCCCTGCCGTTGTTATAATCGTTCGTTCCCGGCTGGTTTAACATGCCCTGATAGTCGAACTGGCTGACGGTATCCATCGTCTTATGCATACAATCGTCGCAGACACAGATATGATTGGGCAGCCGGAACATCTTCCCTGTCTTACTCTCCGGTCTGCGGCAGATAAAGCAGACATCCTCATAGTCGCTGTCGTTCCCGTCGCTTTCATCTGCGTCCTTCGGATTCTCTGTGCCGCTCTCCGGAAGCTGCTTCTCTTCATCCTGAGCTTCCCCGTCCTTCGTTGTCATTTCTCCGCCGTTCTCTGACGCTTCCCTTTTCTGACGCCGCAGAGCCTCCCTTTGCTCTGCTCCATCCTCCAGCTCGCGGAAATCCCATGTCTTTGTATCTTTGTTATCTTCTGCATTTGTTTTGTCATATTTATCATCAAACATAATCCCGACTCTCTATCCTTTCTGACACATATGTCATAATTCATCAAAATTACATTGTCTGCCGCCTTACTTCATTCCTTATCATATTATAAAACCCTCGTCCCCACAAGTAAACATTTTCTAAACTGGGCGGAAGCTAAGGACGCTAAACTGGGCGAAACCGCTAAACCGGATAAACCGCCCAACCCGGTTTGCACTGATAAGGAGAAAGGCGGCCTTTCGACCGCCTTTACCTATCTATATGACATAAACCACACTTTACTGTACCTTATTTCCCAATGTAAGCTGTACTGTTTTCTCCTGATATCCTCCCTGTCCTACCGTCATGACAGTAACCTCTACCGTCTGACCCTTGGCATAGAACTGCAGCTCTTCCTGAAGCGTATCCATAGAAGTAATCTTGTCGCCGTCGAAGGCCGTGATAATATCGCCCTTCTGTAATCCGGCCGCTTCTGCCGCCGTGCCTTCATATACCTGTGCAATATAGACGCCTTCCGGCATGCCGTATGCCTGGGATACATCCGCTGTTACGCTGATACCGGAAATTCCAAGATAACCTCTCTCTTCCTCGGTCACCTTATTCTTCGTCTCCTTGAGCATAAGATCGGCGATAATCGGCTCTGCCGCGGAGATCGGGATCGCATATCCCATTCCTTCGATCGCGCTTCCGCCAATCTTATTGGAATTGATACCGATAACCTCACCCTTCACATTCAGCAAAGCGCCGCCGGAGTTACCTGGATTAATAGCGGCATCTGTCTGGATAAAGGTTCCGCTGCTGCCGTCAGACAGATCAATCGTCCTGTTTAACGCGCTGATAACGCCGATTGTTACGGACTGTCCATATCCGAGGGAATTGCCGATGGCAATAGCAGGTTCCCCTACTACCAGTGCATCGGAATCTCCAAGCGTCGCTACCGCGATCTGATTCAGTGTATCTGCGCCGATCTGATCTAACGGTACCGCGATCACCGCCAGATCCATATCCGCATCCGTACCTTTTACGGAAGCTTCCGCTTCGCTGTCCTCCACAAACTTAACTGTCAGATTATCCGCGCCTTCAATCACGTGATAATTGGTCACTATGAGAAGCTCCGTATCGTTCTCTCCCACGATGATGCCGGAACCGCTGGATTCCGCGTCACTGGAAAGCGTCTGTCCGTAAAATGACATTTTCTCGGTATAATGATTGTTAATCGCTACGATAGAAGGCATTACCTTGCTTGCCACATCGGACACATCGGACGCAACCGTTGTAACACTCTCTGTCTTCTGGATGCCGGAAAGCGTCTGCTCCGTGTCCTGTAACCCGCTCTCTGTCAGCGCTGCCTGCGCCATCACATCCTCTGTCTGAGAATCCGTGCCGCCCGCTGATACTTCCGTATCCGCCCCATTCATCATTCCGGTAGCAGATTCCACAATATACAAACCAAGTCCCGCGAACAGCCCGAAGAACAGTCCCAGTGAAACAGCGAGCACCGCTTTGCGGAAATATCCGCCGCCCTTACGCGGTCTCTTCTCCTTAGGTTTCTTCTGGTTCATCTGCGTGTAATCATTTGGATAGGTATTTCCATACTGGTAATTCCCCGTGTTGTTCTGGTAGCCAGTATAACCTGTATATGGATTCTGCGCATTGTTCTGATATGTCTGCGTGCTGCTGTCACCCGATGTCTGCACGCCTGTATTATTATGGTAATCATTTGGATAATTATTATGATCGTACATAAGCTCTACCCCTTTCCTTTTTGATGATGAGATCAGTATAGTCGTTAATTGTGTCCAATCTGTGACAGCTTTTTATCAATTTTGTGTTTTTATTTTCAAACAGAGGGCATTCCGCAAGTCATAAGATGACTTACAGGACACCCTCTGCTGTCATAACTGCTATAACCGCTGCAGCATGCCGTATTTCTTATTCTACCGTAACAGACTTCGCAAGATTTCTCGGTTTATCCACATCGCATCCTTTTCCTACGGACACATAGTAACCGAATAACTGGAGCGGAATAATCGCCAGCGAATTGGCAAAATAAGGATTGGTCTCCGGAATATAGATCACATAATCCGCCGCTTTCTCTATTTCCTTATTCTCCTCGCATGTCACTGCCAGAACGAAAGCGCCTCTCGCCTTAACCTCTACCATATTGCTGATTGTCTTGGCATATAAATCAGGCTGCGTGGATACCGCCGCCACAAGCGTTCCTTCTTCGATCAGGGAAATCGTACCATGCTTTAATTCTCCCGCCGCATACGCTTCCGAATGAATATAGGAAATCTCCTTCAATTTCAGGGAGCCTTCCAGTGAAATCGCATAATCAATGCCTCTTCCGATAAAGAATACATCCTTGGCGCCGATATAGCGGTTGGCAAATTTCTGTATCTTGTTCTTATTGTTCAGCAGCAGTTCGATCTGATCCGGCAGACATTTCAAATCGCCCAACAGCGATTGGAAGGTATCCCCATCGATCTGTCCTCGGACTCTGCCAAGCTTCATAGCGAGCAGGTACAGCGCAATCAGCTGCGCGCTGTAGGCCTTGGTGGTGGCAACCGCTATCTCCGGTCCCGCCCAGGTATACATCACATTGTCTGCCTCTCTGGCAATAGAACTTCCAACTACATTGACAATACCCAATACTTTAAAGCCGCGCGCCTTAGACTCCCGCAGCGCCGCCAGAGTATCCGCCGTCTCTCCGGACTGGCTGATCACCACGACCATTGCGCCTTCCTCCAGAATCGGATTGCGGTAACGGAATTCGGATGCCAGATCCACCTCCACGGGCACCCGGGCCAGGCCTTCAATCACATACTTGCCCGTCATGCCGGCATGATAAGCGGAACCGCACGCGACGATATGAATCTTCCTGATCGCTCTTAGTTCTTCATCCGTCATATTCAACTCTTCTATGACAATATCGTTATCCTTGATACGGGGCATCAGCGTATCATTCACCGTCTTAGGCTGTTCGTACATCTCCTTTAACATGAAATGCTCATAACCGGCCTTCTCAGCCGCATTGGCATCCCATTCGATGATTACCGGCGTCTTGCTGATCTCTTCCTCGTCTACCGTATAGAAATGCATGTGGTCGGCACGCAGGCGCACGACCTCCTGATTATCCACATAATAAACCTTCCGCGTATATTTTAAGATCGCCGGTACATCAGAGGCGATAAAACAGCCGTCTTCATTCTGCCCTACAATCAACGGAGAGTCCTTCCTTGCCGCAAAGATCTGATCCGGACAATCAGCGAATAGAATTCCCAGCGCATAGGAACCTTCCACACGGTGAAGCACCTTCGTCACCGCCTCTAACGGATTGCCTTTATAATAATAATCCAGTAAATGCGCCAGCACCTCCGTATCTGTCTCCGACACGAATTGATAGCCTTTATCGATAAGCATCCTGCGAAGCTGCAGATAATTCTCGATGATACCATTATGTACCACCGCAATGGTTTCCGCCGCGTTGAAATGAGGATGTGCATTCGTATTATTCGGTACGCCGTGGGTAGCCCACCTGGTATGGCCGATACCGCACAATCCCGGCATCGACTCTCCGCCATGGGTCAGATTCTCCAGTACCTTTAATCTTCCCACTGATTTGGTAATATTAATCTTACTGCCGTCATAGATCGCCATGCCGGCCGAATCGTATCCGCGATATTCCAGCTTGGATAATCCGTCTAATATAATGGGGGCTGCCTGTTTGGTTCCTATATAACCTACGATTCCACACATGTGATTAGTCCTCCTGTTTTCTATATGCCTTACTTCTGCCTGCAGTCCTGTCAGCTATCTCCTGCTCAGAGCGTCCGTATCCTTTCGTTGCGTCGATTCGGCTGCCCGCTTTGATCAGATTATCCTGTCCCCAGTAATCCTTATTCGACGACAGGGCAACCACCAGCTTCCTGGGAATTCTGCGGTAATTCTTCCCCAGAAGATATCCCATATACTTAAATCCGCTCTGACAAATCACGTGCGGAATCTTCCTCTTAAGCTTCTGCTCTTTCAGATAAGCAATCATCTGCCGCACCAGCCGGATTCCCTCCGACTCCGATGGATATTTCGCAAACACCTCAGGATGATCCGCCTGAGATACACCCAAATCAAAGTTCCTGTGCAACTGTTCTCTGTTCGTATAATTATGGGAATGAAAGACCCTGGCATCCGCAGTATAGGCAATACCGTATCCGGCTTCCACCGCTTTCGCCGCATAAATCATATCTTCATTAAATATCGTATGTTTAACAAATCCGCCTAATTCATCAAATATCCGCCTGTTATACGCAGCGCAGACATTGGAACAGAAGAATGTCTTAATACCGAGGATTTCCAGATCATCTTTAGTTTTCAGGCAGGAACGCCCGGGATAATTATAACTCCTGGCAAATCTCTCCGCAGGTTCGCTTTGCTCATCCGCCATCTGCCTTGCGTACGCCACTGCCGCTTTCCCGTCCCGCACCGGTTCTAACAGCTTCTCTATCATATATTCGTCAGCCGGCACCGCATCCTGCGTCATCATAATAAAATAATCCGCATTCGAATATTTGACTCCCTGATTCCTCGTTTTGCCGTGATCAAATTCCTTCTTCCATATGTGCTTCACTATAATGTTATGATAATCCTTTAGAAAAGAAGTACCATAAACCAACCGATCAAAGTATTTCTGCTCTGTATTCATAACAATAATCTGATGAACCGGCACACTCTGCCGTTCTAATCTCTGAATCAATGTTATGAACTTACGGTCAGGCTTATAGGCGGGGATGATAACATCTACTGTATCCACGCGTTTTTCCTCCGTTTATCCTTGCTGCGGGCACTTTCTTATTGCATAAAAGGGGCCTGCAGAACAAGCCCCTTCGCTTTCTATTTCTTCAAAAAACTATTTGTATCCTGATAAATCTGCTCGCTGCATTTCTTAACCGTCTCTGACGGCTCATAATCGTTATCATCAAACAGGAACTGATGCAGCCACTTGACATTCTCTTCCAGATTAGTCGGAATGACGCAAGAGCCCTTCGAACCGATGGTTCCTGTCGCACGCATATCTTCTGCCGGAAATCCGCCTGTCTCAGAAATATAATACGTGTTCACGTTGCCAAGCATCTCCACAATCTCTGATAAGTCAAGAGATGTATACACTTCACTGAATACGGCATTGGCTGTCTCCGTAAGCTGCGGCAGAGACGCTTTCTTGGCCTGATCCGCTACGGCCGTAAGCACTTCCCGCTGTCTCTCGGCACGCTTAAAATCATCTCCGGCTGTATATCGGATACGGCAGTAACCTGTCGCCTGTAAGCCGTCCAGAAGCTGATAGCCTGTGGATGTAACCGGCGTATAGGATCTCTTCAGATCTTCCGCGATACACAACTGATAATTATTCAGATGGCTGATCTCCGAATCATCTACATCCACATATACGCCGCCCAATGCGTCTATCGTATCCGTCAGACCTGCGAAACCAACTGTAACGAAATCCGTAATGTTGAGATCCAGATTCATATTCAGCATGCTGATCGCCTGCTCCGGTCCGCCTTTGGCATAAGCCGAATTACACTTATTATAAGAATCATTGCTCAGGTTCAGATAGGTGTCACGGTATACGGAAACCAGCTTACATTCTCCGGTATCCTGATTAATGGATGCGATCATAATCGTATCGCTTCGCGTATTCTTCGTCAGTGCGCCCGTCGTGGAATCCACACCAAAAAGCGCAATGTTGCGATAGCCCTTCATGGTCGTCTCCTGCGCTTCCTTAACGGTATCATTGATGATGATATCGCTTTCCTTTAAGTCCACCTTGCCGCTCTTCGTGCCGGACATAACGCCGTACAGGAAGAAAACCGCTATAATCAAAACGATAATCTCTATCACAAAAATAATGATTCTTCTTCGCTGTTTCTTCGCCTGAGCCTTCTTGCTCATCTTTTTGCCGGACGGCTTCCTGCCGGAATGACTGCCACCGGATGATTTCTTCCCCGTGGATTTCGAGCCGCCGCTTTTGGAAGAAGATTTTGGGGATAAGGATTTCTTCTTCGGTCTTACTTCGCCGTCAATATATTCATCGTCATAGTTTCTCGCCATTCTTAATACTCCCTTAATTCTCAACAAAATTTAAAATCAAACTCTGTTTCCTATTTTCTCACATCTTGTCCTAAAAGGCAAGTTTTAGTAGACATCTTATAAGATTATACTACATCTTGATATAATTGCAACCTGCTTCCACATTCTTCAAAAAGTCTTAATAAATGTTAGTATTTCACTAATATGCGTTTTTATTGATAAATCCCTTGAAAATCGTCAGGAACATGATCTTGATGTCAAATGACATCGTCCAGTTTTCAATATAGAAAATATCATATTCAATCCGGCGTTTAATAGAGGTGTCTCCCCTGTATCCATTGATCTGCGCCCACCCGGTAAGCCCCGGCCTGACCTGGTGCTTGACCATATAGCGCGGAATCTCTTCTTTGAATTTCTCCACGAACTGCGGACGCTCCGGCCTGGGACCCACCACGCTCATATCGCCTTTCAGGATATTGAACAATTGAGGCAGTTCATCAATGCTTGTCCTGCGCAGGAATTTGCCAACCTTCGTAACGCGGGGATCGTCCTTCGTCGTCCATCCCTTCTCTTCTACAGACGGTTTCTGTACCTCCATGGTACGGAATTTATACATTTTAAAAGGCTTATTATGAAGCCCGATGCGTTCCTGTTTGAAAATAACCGGCCCTCTGGAAGTGCATTTGACCGCAGCGGCCGCGATCACCATGACAGGCGACGCCACGATCAGACCAATCAGCGACACGATAATATCCACGATGCGCTTGCCCACCCAGTTGAGCGTATTCGTCAACGGCACATACCGGATATTTACCACCGGAAGCCCCATCAGGTCCTCCGTATACGGCCTGCTCGGAAACAGGCTGTTATAGTCGGGAATAAACTTCGTATGAACGCCCGACTTCTCACACAAATCCACGATATGCTCCAGATGATCGTAATCCTTCAGCGAAAGGGTAATCGCAATTTCATCCAGCTTGTTCTCCGGCAGAATATACAGCAGGTTCTCAATTCTGCCTACCACCTTGACGCCCTTATAAAGAGTCCCGCTGGGGACGGTGTCATCCAGAATCCCGCGCACCACGTATCCCCACTGGGGATTGGAGTTGATACGGTTAATGTATTCCTCTGCCGCACGGGAATACCCAACCAGCAGAATATATTTCAGGTTATACCCCTTCTCGCGGAAATATTGGAGAAGCATACGAATCAGAGAGCGTCCCATCGTCGTGAGGCAGATGTTGATAATATAGAACATACCCATCATGGAACGCGAGAAATGAATCTGTGAAATCAAATACCAGCCCGCCATCAGCAGAACCATTCCTACCGTGTTGGCCTGGAAGACATTCAGTATTTCATATTTATGCACCGTAGCGCGTTTGGGCGTATACAGGTTGAAGGAATAATAGAGAATCAGATAACCGGGTACAATCACATACAGCATCTGGAAATAGGTACGCATGGAAAGAACACCGACTGATTGGTCGATGTCAGAAAACGGACTGGCAAACTTCAAATACCAGGCTAACATATAGGACGCCGCTATAATAATCGCGTCCAGCACAACATGCAGTCTGTTAAAATATTTCTGGTTATCTTTAATCATTCTTAAGCCTCTGGCAGTTTATTCCTGATTGGCAATTTTCTTCTAAAAGTCAGCAATGAATATCCGCTTATGCCAAAATCTCCAAATAATTATTATATATCTTACAATATTTCAGCAAAAAGTACAACCTTTCCATTGAAAAGTGTCTCAGCCCGAATGTCTCAGCCTGAAAAACGCCTGCGCCTAGCCTGCAAACCTATACCATATATTACGCCACAACGCAAGCTGTATCTTCACATAATTCGGCATATGCGCCGCACGAAAACGCACCCTGCGCGTCCTTCCCTCTTCTGAAGCGCACAGCATAATCCCTTTCCACAAGCCTTTCACATACGTTCCGCCATAGCCCTTCTTCATAAAGAAAAGCGTCTTGATCCCAAATCCCGCAATCAGAAACGGTAAATTCAAAAGGATCTGCAAAAACGGCATATTCTTATACACCAGGTAAACGCTGTTTCTGGAAGTTAAATCCACTTTAAATTCGTTATATCTGGATCCCGAAGACCCGCTGCCCGCATGATATACCACCGCCTGCGGGATATATAGATTATAGTAGCCGCAGATCCCGGCACGATACCCCAGGTCAATATCTTCCAGATACGCGAAATGGTTCTCGTCCAGCATCCCCATAGCTTCGAACAGTTCTCTGCGGTAAATGGCAGCGCCGCCGCAGGCGGCGAAAATGCTGCGCGCCCTCTGATAATTCTGTCTGGGTTTATCCTTTCCCAGGGCAAACGCCCAGCCCAAAGCGCAATAATAGTCTCCCGCGTCATCTATCAGTTCCGGGTGGTGAAGGTTCAGCATCTGGGCGGAACCCGAAAAAATACGCGCATCCTGCCTAAGCGGCTCCTCCAGCGCCCTGACCAGCCCCGGCTCTGCCTCCGTATCATTGTTTAATAAAATAACATACGTTGTCTTGATTTGTTCCACACCTCTGTTGACCGCCCCGCAAAATCCATAGTTACGGTCCAGTCTCAGCAGCTTAACCCGAGGGTATTTCTCCGCGACAAACTCCGGGCTTCCGTCCCCGGAACCGTTATCGACCACAAGGATATCCGCAGGCTCTCCTTCCAGGCTTGCAAGGCATTTCCCGATGTACTTCATCCCGTTATAATTGGGAATAATAATGGTGGAACAAATTTCCGTATTCATGCTTCTTCCGGTTCTCCTATCTTCGTTCGCAGGCTTCCTAAGTCAACTGCAGCGTCATCTCAGGATTCCATAACACCAGATATCCCATATTTGCCGCCGCCCGGCCTAATTCCAGACTTATTTTGCGATACCCCGCTTCATCACAATTAAGTCCTGAAACGTCCGCAATCCGCATTTCATGTATTCCACGTCCCGTCTTGGCATGAACCGTTCTCTCCTGATAAGGAAGTCCCGTAATCTGCGTAAAAACAGACTGCAGCGGCGCCTGAAGCCGCATACATCTGATATCCACCGCGGCGCAGTCCTGTTTCAGCACCGCTCTGTGGGTAGAACCGCCGCTGTACTGCCCGTGAAGCCCTTCGAAGAGACATCTTCCCTGCCAGTCATAAGCACCGGCGCAGATCCGGCGGCGTCCATCCAATATTCTGCCTCCCACGATTCCCACATCCTGTCTGACCGTCAGAATATCCGGCCTGTATGAAATATCATAGAATCCCAGATGCAGGCTGTGCTCCACGCTCACATCCCAGCCCTGCTTCCTGCAGAAATCCTCCAAGGCGGCTTTGCCCGCCTCATACGCGTACGCTTTGCTGGCCGTATTCTCCGAGGTGGACGTCTCATGACAGCGCCAGTGATAGAGCACCCGCGGAATATGGACGATAAGCTTCTGCCATCGCGCCGGATTACCGCTCTCTGCCGCAGCGTCCTGTCTGTAGAACCGGTCCGCCACCCGAAGCACCAGATCATAGTCCTGCGCCCCGTCATATGTCCCGCGCAGTCTGAGCTGTTTCATCATTCCCGCTTCTACCGCCATAAAGTGGCATATATAGTTATTTGACAACATTAAATCCAGATTAAACTCTTGTTTTTCGTGTACCGACACATAATTCTGTAATTTCTGATCATATTTATCTTCGTCAGAATAAAGCAGCACCGGCATGATATGATACTTTGCGCACTCCTGAATTCTACGCGCCATACAATATAACGCATCAGGTGTTATGAAATCATCATGATCCAGCAGAGCGATATAATCTCCTGCCGCTAAATCTATCCCGGCGTTGGTATTGCCGGAAATACCTTTATTCTCTGTCAAACGCCTGTATTTTACACGGGCGTCGCCCGTTTCTTTCATCAATTCCCGCACGACCCGCTCAACCGTATCGCTGCTGCCGGCGTCTACAATGATCAATTCCCATTTCCGGTAGCTCTGCCCCCGCACAGAATCGATCATTTCACGTAAATATTCTTCCTTCGTCTCATAGGCAGGCACTACGATACTGAACAGATACGGATAATCCGCAGTCTCCTTCCATTGGGCCCTAAGCGTATCTTCTGTTGGTTTCCGGTAGACATAGATGTCCTTTCTCTCTTCCTCCACGCGCTCCCTGGCAGCGTACCAGGCATGACTGATTCCGTTCTTTTTCACATAATTCACTGTTTTTCTGACATTGCTGAGTCTTAGGATTTTCCCCATTGTCATGCCTCCTTTAGTCTTATTCCGGCTTCGCCTTTGTCTTGTGCTTTCCGTCTTTATTCTCTGTCTTCCGCCTTTATTTTCTGCTTTCTGCCTTTATTCTCTGTCTTCGCCTTTATTTTCTGTCTTTCTTATTATATGGAAATTTATATGGAAATCGCCCTGCTCATCGCAGGGCGACTGTTTCATCTCATCACATATCAGCTCATTATATAGTATTCGCTATATATGGCGAATCAACAAAGAATTCTATAAACATGCTTTCAGGTCTTCCGTCAGCTTACCAAGCTTCGCCTCAGCATCCTCAAGGCTTGTGCCTTTAACGCCCATGTAGAATTTAATCTTAGGCTCTGTACCGGAAGGACGCGCACAGCACCAGGAATCGTTGGTTAAGTCGAAGTAGAGAACATTAGACTGCGGAAGTCCTGTCTCTCCTTCCGCTCCTGTCTCGAGATTCAGCGTCTTGCCTGTAGTGTAATCTCTGAATTCTTTCACCTTCAAATCTCCGAAGTTCTTCGGCGGATCGTTTCTTAATTTGTTCATGATCTCTTCGATCTGCTTCGCACCGTCGATACCCTTCATGGTAATCGCATACTGGCTTTCCTTGAAGTAGCCGTACTTCTCATAGAGCGTAATCATCTGATCCCATACGGTCTTGCCGTTCTTCTTGCACCATGCCGCCATCTCGCACAGACACATAACCGCTACAACAGCATCCTTATCTCTCGCATGGGTACCCGCCAGACAGCCGTAGCTTTCTTCCAGACCGAATACATAGTTGTTGGAACCGCTCTGCTCAAACAGCTTGATCTGCTCGCCGATGAACTTGAATCCTGTCAGCACCTCGATGAATTTTACTTTATAATCCTCCGCAATCACGCGAGCCATATTGGTCGTTACGATGGTAGTAACCAGCGCAGGATTCTCAGGCATAGTGCCTGTCGCCGTTCTCTCTCTTAAAATATATTCCGCGATCAGCATTCCGGACATGTTGCCTGTAAACGGCACATACTCTCCTGTCCTAGTATCCAGCGCGTAGATACCCAGTCTGTCCGCATCCGGGTCTGTTGCCAGCACAATATCCGCTTTCTTCTCCTTAGCCAGCTTCAGCGCCAGAGTGAATGCTTTCGGATCTTCGGGATTCGGATACTCCAACGTGGTGAAATTCGGATCCGGCATCTCCTGCTCGGGTACCACATAGACATTTTTAAACCCAAGCTCTGCAAGAATTCTTCTGACCGGAACATTACCCGTACCGTTAAACGGAGAGTATACGATCTTCATATCTTCCGCCATCTCTTTGATGACTTCCGGATGGATGATCTGTTTCTTTAATTCCTCCATGTACTTGTCGTCAATTTCCTTGCCGATCACTTCGTACAGGCCCGCCTTCATGGCTTCGTCCTTATCCATGGTCTTCACAGTGTGATAATCTGTTACGTTATTTACCTCTGTAATGATCTCTTTATCCTTAGGAGCGGTAACCTGCGCGCCGTCCTCCCAGTAGCACTTGTAACCATTGTATTCCGGCGGGTTATGGCTTGCCGTAATCACAATACCGGAGATACAGCCCAGCGTACGCAGCGCGAAAGATAATTCCGGAGTAGGTCTTAACGCGTCGAACACATAAGCCTTGATTCCGTTCGCAGCCAGACACAGCGCTGCTTCATCGGCAAATTCGGGTGACATTCTTCTGGAATCATAGGCGATTGCCACACCCTTCTTCTCGCCGCCCTGTTTCTTTATATAATTAGCCAGCCCCTGTGTCGCCTTGCGGACCGTATAGATGTTCATACGATTCGTACCGGCGCCGATCACACCGCGAAGCCCGCCTGTACCGAAAGCCAGATCCTTGTAGAAACGATCTTCGATTTCCTTCTCATCATTCCGGATTGCCAGAAGTTCCTGCTTCGTCGCGTCATCGAAATAGGAATCTTCCAGCCAAAACTCAAACTGTTCCTTATACCCCATTGTACTACTGCCTCCTTGTTATTTTTTGTTGGTTATTCCATATTTTCACTAAGCATAAACATGGAATAGAATACAAGTTAATCAATTAGTACTATTCTACCATAGAAGAAGGGATATCGCAAATCTATTTTCCGTCATACCGAAGCGCGAAATCGCTACGGTCCAGCGAGAAATTCGGATTGTAATACGGATCCCCCTGCGCCAGCAAGTCCTTCCATTTATTCCTGAATGCCTCGGCTTCCCTGTTATAGCGCTGCGCCTTCTCTCCCTGATCGTCCAGTCCTCTGGATACAGATTCATAATGATAAAGTTCCGCAAAAGGCGTAAATACATTCACATACCCGGCTTTCCATGCACGGACGCAGAGATCCACGTCATTGAGCGACACGGCGAAACTCTCGTCTAATCCGCCAAGCTCTTCATAGAGCGATTTGCGCATCATCAGGCAGGCTCCCGTAACCGCCATCACATTCTGGGCATAGCAAAGCCTGCCCATATAGCCAAGATTGTTATAGCTGACGCGGTAATGGCTGTGTCCCGCCGTCCTGTGCGCACCCAGGCCGAGCACCACGCCCGCGTGCTGGATCGTATTGTCCTCATAGTACAGCTTCGCGCCCACCGCGCCTACGTCCTTGCGCTGAGCATACATCAACAGCTCTTCGATCCAGTCAAAGGTGATCACCTGCGTATCGTTATTCAGAAGAATCACATACTGCCCGGCAGCCTGCTTCACGCCCAGGTTATTGATCGCGGAATAATTGAAGGCACCGTCGTAAGTAACCACCCTGATACCGGGCTGCTCTTTCAATTTATCATAATAGTCAAATATTTCCTTCGTGACAGAATTATTCTCCACCACCACTATCTCATAATTGTCATAGGTGCTCTTGTCCTGAATAGACGTAATGCACCGCTCCAGATCTTCCACATGGTCCTTATTCGGAATCACGACAGACACCTTCGGATTCCCGATAATCTCATATTTAATCCTGAAAATCGTCTCAAATGCCTTCGTGGACGTGATCTCGAAATTCCGAAAGCCCTTCTCTGTCAGATGAGCCGCCACTGCCCCTTTGGCCGCCTCGATGGCATAGCTTTTGGCATTGATGTCAGAGGCGACGCTTCCCTCATGAGAACGCCAGTAATAGAGGATCTTCGGCACATGCACCACGCACTTGGCCTGGGCGGTCAGCCGCAGAATCATGTCGTGATCCTGACTGCCGTCGAACCGGGAGCGGAACAGCTCCGTACCCTCCATAAGCTTCCGGTCAAAGGCGCTGAAATGACAGATATAATTGTTCGCACGCAGATTATCCGGTGCAAAATCCGGCTTGAAATGCAGCGTAATCATATCGTCGATGGTCTTATCTCCCTTAAAGGTAGTCTCGTCGCAGTAAATATAGTCCGCGCCCTTCTCACAGATGACCTTCATATATTCATACAGCACGCTGGGGTGCAGCACGTCGTCATGATCAAACAGGGCGATATAGCTGCCTGTGGACATGGCGTAACAGGCGTTGGTATTGCCGGAAATGCCTTCATTCTTAAGCAGCTTCTTATACACGATACGGCTGTAAAGATTCATGTGGCTCTGCTTTAGATATTTTTTATCCTGCTCTATATACTCTCTGCAGATCCGCTCCACATCGCCATGTTCCCCGTCAGATCCGTCCGCCAGACATAATTCCCAGTTCTCGTAGGTCTGCGCGATCACGGATTCGATTGCCTGACGCAAGAACTTCTCAGGCGTATTATAGAGCGGCACCAGAATACTGAATTTGATATCCCTGTCAAACTTCGTCTCCCGCTGTCTCTTCGCTTCCTGGGCATCCGGAAAGCTTGCCGTACCATGCTGGATACACGCCTTTTTCTCGATCATCTTGGCATGAAATTTTCTGGCAATGCCTCTGATATTGCCGTAACGCCCCAGCCGTTCCTTCATGCGGTGCGTCCAGTGCACCATACTGCGCAGAGGCTTGGCAAGCCGCCAGAAAACGCTTCCCTTAATGCTTTTCAGCCTTTCTTCCAGATCAGCGCTCTGATTATTCGTATCCACAATCTTGCCCGCTAAAACCCTGCCTTTCTTTATTTCCCGCTCGTAAGCATCCTTATAGAAGCGCAGGGCTTCTTCCTGTGTCATTTGACTTAGGTCTTTCTGTTCCATATCGATGATATACCTTTCTTATGAAATCACGACAGTCTTATCTGACCATGCAATCAGCTTCTGTCCTCTGCCGCCCTCCACAGCGTTTGTACACAGCATACCTATCCGGTATTCGCCCGGTTCCAGATCCTTCCGGTACACGCGCAGCGCAAAGCCCGACAGTCCGATATTATGTTCTCTCTGCAGAACCGCATCCACGTCCTTCCTGTGCCAGTCGGCCACAACTGCGCAGTACCCTGTTCCGTCCTCTCTCTGCAGCAGAAGGGACCTGTCATATAACGCATTGTCCTCGCCCGGCACATAACTCCAACCCATAATCCACACTATGTCCGGCTCATCCCTGCAAATCTTATGTTGCAGCTCCGCCCGGTCCACAATCAACTGCAGTTTATCCGTTTCCGCCTTTTTCAGATAAGACCTGCCAAATACTTCCACCGGCATCGTCAAAAGATGTTCTTCATATGCAAATTTATAATTACAGCTATAGTCAGATGCATTATCCACCAGATCTGTATGATAGAAGGGATCCTGTCCGTCCATAACGGGGTGCTTCGCATAGAGCCGTTCCTTTTCCGTAAGCAGTCTCTCCCACTTTCCTTCATCCTGTTCATCCAGACCGCGGCTTAATGACTCGTGATGATACAGCACCGCGTCATTGCGCTGTACATTATAGTATCCGGCCTCCATCAGCCTGAAGCAGAAATCCACATCATTATAAGCCACCGCCATAGCTTCGTCCAGGCCGCCTGCCTGCTCATACTTCTCTCGCGCCACCATCAGGCACGCTCCTGTGACGCCTGCCATATCGTATACCAGACGGTTATGTCCATAATAATAGTCTCTGTCATCCTGAAACGTAATCAGCTTATGGGACGGACCGATTCTGAGATTCGTAATGCCCGTATGCTGTATCTGCTCAGTGCCCGCATACCACAGCTTGGCGCCTACCGCTCCCACATAAGGCTGCAGCGCCTGCCCTGCCATACGTCCAAGCCAGCTTTCCTCAATGATCTCTATATCGTCATTGAGCAGCAGAATCAGATCGCCCCGCGCATGCTTCACGCCAAGATTGCACATTCTGGAGAAATTAAACGGCATCGGCTCATACAGATACTGAAAGCCGTACTTCTTCTGAAGAAGTTCCATCTTCGCCTTATTCTCTTCATTGCTGCCGTTGTCTACCACAATCCATTCATAATACCGGTACTGCGTCCTCTGGCGGAACGTCTTAAGACAATTTTCCAGCACTTCGGGATGATCCTTTGAAGGAATCACTACGGATACGACCCGGTGCGGCGCGACCGCTTCCTCGGCGCTCTTAGCCCTGACGCAGCGTTCCCTGCCGGAGACAGACGTGTCGTATACAATATGATACAAATCCGGATCCTGTCCGCACAGGAAGCTTGCGCGAATGCCTCTTCTGATCAGCGCTTTCTGCTTCATCTGCAGGAATTCTGCGCCTGCCCCTGTCAGAAACCGCCCCGAATCCATATCCTCTTCTATAGCATTGCCCATATACTTCTGATGATAAAGCACACCGTCCAGATGGCAGATCATATTCCGCGCCCTGCCATAATCCAGAACACAGCGCTTGAGCACCGCTTCCTCCAGCCGCAGACACAGATCATAGAAATCAACTGCCCTGTCTACGTCCTGCAGTCCTCCTCCGCTCTGTCGTCCCGCCGTGCCGGACATTCCTGCTCCGCTCCGCCGTCCTGTCGTACCGGATGGGCCTGCTTCTCTCTGCCATCTTGTCCGTGTCTCCGCATACCAGCCGCCCAGTTCCGCCAGAAGTTCCCTGCGGACCGCAATCATATGTCCCCAGTAATTAAAAGCAAGCAGCGTATCCGGTGAATAGCACGGCTTAAACCAGGGTTCCTTTCTCCGGGAAAGCTGCGGCAGATAGAAATCCTCGTCGGCATACAGGAGCATACAGTCTTTATTCTCATTAAAACATGATTTAACTTTCTCCAATCCGCTCAGTTCCACCCAGCCGGATTCATATGTGATGATTATGACGTCCGTGTCAGGAATCTCCGTCTCCGTCCATCCATGCACCTCAACCGACTCTTCCTGCATAGAGCCGGAATTTTCATAACCATTGTTATTCAGCCATTCCTGATAACGGTTGTTCTGTTTCTCCAACGATTCCTCATAACGCAGAAGACAGGCGCTCTTCTCTAAGCTCCTGCCCTTATCCTTATCCGCGCGCAGCCGCGCGGTTATCCCCTGGTACATACTGCGCGCAGGCGCAGTCATTTTCCAGAACAGGTTTGAACAGATACGGTTCAGATTATCCCGGTAATCCGCCTGCCGCCTCTGCGCGTCCGCAAGATCTCCTGCCAGCACAGTATTCTGTTTGCGCTCTTTCTCATAAGCGGCCGCGTAATAAGCCGCCCAGTCATAACTGTTATTCTGTCTGCCCATCAGCTAAAGAGTCCCCTTTTCTGCATATGCCGGATTGTCTCCTGCGGCGCCCTGGTCACTTCCATAGACACCTGCAGAAGATTCTTTTCTTCGTTGCTCATCCCCAATACAGACACGATAATATTAGGATCATCGGTGGCAAACGCGTAAGTATTCTCCCCCACCCTGAATCCGTTGGTCTGTATCTGCTTTCCCTTTAACGGAATCTGTCCGCCATTCCACACCACCTGTTTCAGATAAACCAGACAGTACGCATTGCACGGGTCAATCCGCAGCGCGCTTCTTCCTCTCCGGACCGGTATCTGCAGTTCCATCGTACCGTCCGCCAGCGTTCTGACCTGCTCCCTGTCTTCCTCCAGGAAGAAAGACTGCTCCTCACAAAATCCCCTGCCTGTATCTTCATAGATCTGTACTCTGTCTTTGCAGGCATCCGCAGCCTGCCCCGCGCAGAATGCCTCTACCGTATAGATCGGATGACCGATGGCATCCCGAAGCTCCGCCATAGACATATACCTGCCCGTCACGTACTTCTGGAATTCCATCTCCTGTCTGCGGTACTGCTCCGCATCTGACTGCGTGATCTGCAGCTTATCCATGATTAAATCCAGATTTAATCCATTTCTTTTCTCGTTTTCAAGGAGATAACAATAGACTGCGCGAAAAGCTGTTTCCTTCGTCTCAACGGTTCTGTCGAAAGTCCATTCATAATCAATTAAATTCCATACGTTATTATTCAGATCCGCATTTTCGCAGGTTATTTTCGCTCCATCGCCTCTCCCGGCTTCCCCGCATGTTATCAGGATATTCGCAAAGATCAGGTCATAATCCGCAACCGGCTTCTCTTCTCCATAAGACACTCTTCTCAGATAATCGTCGAAAAGTCTCTGAAAGCCTTCCGTATCCTTCTTCTCCAGACATTCATCCAATAGTTCTTCCAGACTTCTGCCCTCCAGATATTGAAAGGATACATAGGGAGTGCCGTCATCGCTTCTGTGCATTTCGCACCGGTTGACGGATAATCCGCCGCCTTCATATCGTCCTTTCAATTTCTCATACGCGTGGAAGGTATCTTCTATATGTTTCCACGCGGCTTTCGATAACGGATGCTTTTCTATTGTTCTTTTTGAAATAACACGTGCTTCTTTGACTGTTCCCTGTGCTGTTGCTTCGCTGCCGGCCGTCCGCACCGACTTCTGCACCGTTTTGATGCAGAAATCTTCTTTTCTGTCGTTGGAATACCTGACATATTCCTCCTCCAGTTCAGGTCCTAAAATCAACATATAGGAATTAGAGAACAACGGGAACTGATTTTCCTTTATAATCGTGTCAAATACTTTCTTTTCGTCAAACAGCTCCAGTCTTTCCCGGTCGAAGTTACGCCGATTAGAAGACAGTTCTCCAAACCTCGGCAGCCTTTTGTCCGAATACAATGTGGTCATAAACTTATAATCCGGATAGGGGTAATACATCTGCGCCTGTTCCTGCGTAAAGCCGCAGCGTTCAGCGATCTGCAGCAGTCCGTCCTTCGTAAAGGTTCTGACCGCACCGCCGTCAGGATAATCCTCCAGGCCGCTGAAATATGTGCCCAAATGATCCTCCTTACAGCCCGCCCAGTATTTCAGGCCGAATTTATTCTCAATGGCAATGGCGATATGTCCTTCCGGCTTCACATGTCGCCTGATAATATTCAGGAAATCTTCATAGGGCGTCTGGGAGCGGATATACGCCTGTCCGTACTCAAACACACCGATCAGGCAGATATAATCGTAATCGCAGGGAAGCTCAGGCTCAACGTCCTGAAAATTTCCCACGTGTATGGTTACGTTCTCCCTGTCCGTATGACGGTAAGCATTGATCATGCTTCGTTTCCGGGAAAGATCGATGCAGGTCACTTCCCCGGCCTTCCGCGCCAGGGCTCCTGTAATCGCGCCGCAGCCTGCCCCCACTTCCAGCACCTTCATATCCTTCGTAATGGGCAGCCATTCTACGATATTCTCCCGCAGAGGGGACAGATGATACAGTACCTCCCAGCTCCTGCTCTCTTCTATAATGCGCCGGTACTCTACCTCCGCATAATCTCTCGTGATCCCCAGAAGCGTATCCTCGATATCTCCGTCGCAGTACAAATCCTCACCGGGATAATGTTTCAGATCCAGACGAATCCTGCCGATCGTAGTGATCGTTTCCTTTTCTTTCACAGGTTTGCCGCCTTCTGCCTGCCTTCTCTCATCCGCTTCCTTCTTTTCACTGTTTATTCTGCTATCCGGCATCATAATTCTCCAAACTTTCCCCAAACATTCTATTTCTCTTATCTGACCTCTATCACAGAATTCATGTCATAGAAGCCCACCGTATTCTTATCCGAAACAACCGTAACATTCAAAACGTCATATAATCTGTGATACACGGTAAAATCGTCATCCTCGTATCCTGTTACCCCCAGAGACAGCAGATAATCGCCTCCCTGCAGGTTCATTTCCTGCGTAAAGGTTATTTCCTTGGTTTCTCCCGCTTCCACGGGTTCCAGAAATGCCTTCTCGAACATCGTATTCGTTCCGGTTATCTCCGTTCCGCGCACATTCTTAATGGTAAAAGCAAAAATAGGCGCCTGCAGATGTTCCTTCATCTCTACCTTCATATAGATGGTAAACCTGCTGCCCTTTAAAATAGCGCTCGTCCTGATCCCCTTATCGTCTGTAATATAATACTCTGTTATCACAGCCTTTTTAGAACCATATTCGAGAAGTTCCGGATTCTCTCCGATTCCTCCGTTTGCAGACGCCGATTCTCCGGCCGCGCCGTCTTCCGCGCCGCCGCCCGAAGCCGTCTTTCCGGCCCTGTCTTCAGGACTGACACTCCGTTTGCTTCCATCGATTCCCTTCGCCGCCATCTCACGAAGCTGCTCGTCGTCTAAGAGGCTTTTTTCTCCCGGCTCCGCCGGCGGCACATACTGCCCCACAAGCACCTGCTTGTAGGTATCGATCATTTTCTTCGGCTCTCCCTCTCCCAGCTTGACGCCCTGATTGAGCAGGACAACCCTGTCGCAATACTTGCTGACGCTGCTTAAGTCATGGCTGACAAACACTATGGTTTTGCCCATTTCCTTAAACTCTTCGAACTTATGATAGCACTTCGCCTGAAAGAAAACATCTCCCACAGACAGCGCCTCGTCTACAACCAGGATCTCCGGCTCTATATTGATTGCCACCGCAAAGGCCAGACGCACAAACATACCGCTGGAATAGGTCTTCACCGGCTGATATACATATTCTCCGATGTCCGCAAATTCCAGTATCGCATCCAGCTTCTCATTAATTTCCTTTTCACTGAAACCGATCATTGTGCCGTTGAGATAGATGTTCTCAATGCCGTTATATTCCATATTGAAGCCGGCTCCCAGCTCTAACAGCGCAGAAATGCGTCCGTTCACCGTCACGCTGCCGCTGGTGGGATTTAAAACGCCGGTAATGATCTTGAGGATCGTGGACTTACCCGAACCGTTCGTACCGATAATACCCACGCATTCTCCCTGTCTGATCGTCATATTAATCCCCTTGAGGGCATGATGCTTCGTATGATGGCATTTCCCGCCCAAGCCAAACGCATCCTTCAACCGGTCCGAAGGCTTATCATACAGCTTATATACTTTCTCAACATCCGTAACCTGAATCGCAATCTTCTGATCCATGTTCTTCCCTTTCTGTTCCAGACATTCCCCGGCCACATTCCCTATGCAGCCTGCAAAAGCGCCTTTCTTCCGGCACACTCCACTGCAGCCTGCCGAAGCGCCTTTCTCTTCCAACACACTCCACTACAGCCTGCCGAAGCGCCTTTCTCTTCCAACACACTCCACTACAGCCTGCCGAAGCGCCTTTCTCTTCCAACACACTCCACTGCAGCCTGCCGAAGCGCCTCTCCCGGCACAACGCCCTAGAGGACGTCCGCGAAATGCACTCTCATTTTTCTGAAAATCAGCGTACCAATACAAAACAGGCTGATCGTGAAAATCCAAAAATACGTAGAAGAATAGAAATGCTCCCAGAACCACACTTCTTCATAGATAGCGCTCCGGTAGCCGTTCACGATATATACCAGAGGATTCAGCTTAAAAAGCGTCTTCATGTTATCTGTCAGCATTTCAATACTCCACAGAATCGGAGTCGCCCACATGCCAAGCTGCAGGGCAATATTGATAATCTGCTGCAGATCCCTGAAAAACACGACCAGCGCACAGGTCAGATAACTCATGCCGAGCACCAGCAGGAACAGACAGAAGCTGTAATAAACCAACTGCAGCGTATAAAGAGTCGGATAATAGCCATACGCGATGGACACGATCAGCAGCACCGCCACAAAAAATACATGGATAAAGGTCGCCGCGATCACTTTGATAATCGGAAGGATACTGATATTAAACACTACCTTTTTCACCAGGTAACTGTACTCTAAGAGCGCCATCGTCCCCTGCGTAATCGCCTCTGTGAAATAAAACCACGGCACCAGTCCCGCTGTCAGATAGAGCACATAGGGAACCTCTACGCCGCTCGCCACAAGCTGACTCCTCGTATCAAACACCTTATCAAATACGATCCAGTACATCACCACAGTCACCACAGGCTGTGCCATCGCCCAGACAATGCCCAGATAGGAGCCTGCATACCTGGTCTTGAAGTCGTTCTTGGCAAGCTTCCAGATCAGCTTCCTGCTCTGCCAGAGTTCTACGGGAATCGTCATGATTCTATCGTAATATATCGCAAAAATAATGCACGTAAAGGTGATCAGCACACAGCCGCTGAACTTCTTCATCTGCTCTGTCACCTGGTCCGCCAGCGGATTATGATGATTCACGAGCACAAGGGCCAGCACCAGACCAAGCCCCCAGAATATTGCTATCGCTGCGGGCTTAGGTAAAGTTCTTATATTTCTGTTGGCAGTATCGTTTTTTATCGTGTTGTTTCTGTTCATTTGTCCGACCACACCTAACGATTGTTTCTATATTGCTCCGTAAAGGCCCTGATACCATCCCATTTCAGATCCTTCTCAGACAGGACAAGCTCCGTTCCCTCCGGAATAGGCCACTCTATGCCGATATCCGGGTCATTCCAGATCATACCGCCCTCGTCATTGGGATGATAGAAATCCGTACATTTATAGGCAAATTCCGCGTAATCGGAGAGCACGAAGAAACCATGGGCGAAGTTCTTCGGAATGAAGAACTGCTTCTTATTCTCCGCTGACAAAGTCACGCCGAACCACTTCCCATAGGTGGGGGATCCCTGTCTGATATCCACCGCAACGTCAAACACTTCGCCGCTTAATACGCGCACCAGCTTATCCTGCGGATGATTGATCTGGAAATGCAGTCCCCGCAGCACGCCTTTCACGGAAGAGGACTGGTTATCCTGCACGAATACCTGATCAATCCCCGCTTCCTTATAATCGTTGTAATTGTAGGTCTCCATGAAATACCCTCTTGCGTCTCCGAACACAGTCGGCGTAATCACCTTCAATCCTTCAATTTCACACGTTTCCACTGTTATTTTACCCATTTTACCTGAATCCCTTTCTCTTATGCTTTATTCTCTGTCGTCTCCCGTAGGCACATTGCCGCTGTCACCGCTGACCACGCCGGAATATCCCGCCGCGCTCTTTGCATGGTTGACAGACGTGTCAATATTCATATAACAGAGATTTAAATCCACACGGGTGTCAATACCGTCCACTGTTCCCTTAGAGGTATACTGCCACATATGATAGTATTCATCATAAGTCGGCACTTCGGCATATTCCGCCAGCCACGTTCTATATTCTGACAGTTCAGTCATATCGAGTTCATCCTCCAGCCAGTTCCTGGAAGCATAGATTCCCGTCTCATATCCTGCTGCCGAAATCGTCTCCAGAAACGCCTTATGGATCTTTGTTCTCTCCTCAGCATCCAGTCCATCCGCGCGGCCTCTTCCGCCTGCGCCTTCACTATCCAGGAATACCGGATAATCCACATCGTAGTCTTCTATCAGACGAATTACCATACTGGCTTCTTCCACAGCCTCCACTTCATTAAGCGCCTGCGTGAAGAAATACACACCCACAGGAATGCCCGCATCGATCGCGCCCTCAATATTCTCCCTGTACATGGGATCTATTACCAGCGCACCGGAAGAAGCGCCTCTGTAACCGCACCGGATAATGGCATACTCTATGCCTGCCTCTTTGACAGTCTCCCAGTCGATCTCTTCATTCCATTTTGATACGTCGATTCCCAGTCTGGCGCTGCCTTTTCCAATCTGCAATTCCGTATTTTCAGTGCCATCCGCCGCTTCTTCCGCGCCGTTTACCGCTTTATCTTCTTTGCTCGGATCGATATCATCCTCGGTGAGCATCAGGTATTCGATTTCATCCAGAACACGGTATTCAATCTCCTGACGTACCTGTATCGTCGTAATCGTATTGGGAACAATATATCCCTCTATCTCCTCCAGCGATACGCTGTATTCCCCGGCACGCAGTCCGTCTACATAGATAATTCCATCTTCATCCGTATCTGTATATTCCCCCGCCCCGTTAATTTTAACCGTAAAGGGAGCGCCGGTTACCAGCTTGCCTACGCTGTCCACCACCATAACGCGCAGGTCCTTCGCCACAGAACTCATCACGAGAAACACATTCCTGCCGGAATATGTCTGAATACTCTTGAATTTGACTTCCGGATCAAAAAAAGTCTCATCTTGCAGAAAAGCAGACAGATCATTGCCTATCTGCCCACCGCCCGTATCCGCTTCTTCTATTGCAGCCGTCTCCTGTACCTGCTCCTGCACAGCAAGACCAAGCTTCTGCTTCACCATGTCCAGGTTGGTGACCGCAATCACGGCCACCAGCACAACAAACATCGCTATCATGGCAGACAGCATTCTTCTCATCCTCTTAGAGTCCATTCGCAACCTCTACCATGTACTGGCCATAAGCTGTCTTCATCAGCGGCTGCGCCAATGTAAGCAGTTGTTCCTTCGTAATAAAGCCTCTCTTATAAGCGATCTCCTCGATGCAGGAAATATACAGTCCCTGTCTCTTCTGAAAGGCCGCCACGAAATCCGCCGCGTCTAAGAGCGAGTCATGATTGCCCGTGTCAAGCCAGGCAAAGCCTCGTCCCAGCGTTTCCACACGCAGCGTACCCCGTCTTAAATATTCGTTGTTAATACTTGTAATCTCTATCTCGCCTCTGGCGGAGGGCTTAACATTCTTTGCGATCTCCACCACGTCATTGTCATAGAAATACAGTCCCGGCACCGCATAATTGCTCTTAGGGTTCTCCGGCTTCTCTTCAATGGAGATTGCCATACCGTCCGCGTCGAATTCGACAACGCCGTATTCTCTGGGATCTCTCACATAGTAACCGAAGATAGTCGCCCCCGTCTTCCTGGACGCGACCTCGCGCAGCACCTTGGAAAAGCTCTGTCCGTAGAAAATATTGTCGCCCAGGACGAGCGCCACTCCGTCGTCTCCGATAAAGTCCGCGCCGATAATAAAGGCGTCCGCAAGTCCTCTCGGATACTCCTGCACCGCATATTCCATCCGAAGCCCCAACTGTTCTCCTGTCCCGAACAATTCCTGAAACACCGGCAGGTCTCTCGGTGTGGAAATAATCAGTATATCTCTGATGCCTGCCAGCATCAGCGTAGAAAGCGGATAATAGATCATCGGTTTGTCGTACACCGGCATAATCTGTTTGGATATCGCCTTCGTCAGGGGGTACAGTCTTGTGCCTGAACCGCCCGCAAGTATAATGCCCTTCATTGTCTCCTCCATTTCGAAGCATGACAGCCGGCCCGGTATCCCGGTTCTGCCGTCTCTATCTGCCCTGATACATATCCTGGTAGTATTTCTGATAATCGCCGCTCGTCACATTCTTCATCCAGTCCTCGTGCTCAAAAAACCACTGGATCGTGCGGCGGATGCCTTCCTTAAACATGGTCTCCGGCTCCCAGCCGATCTCGTCTCTGATCTTGTCAGGCGCGATAGCATATCTTCTGTCGTGACCCTTGCGATCCTCCACATAGGTAATCAGCTCTTCACTGACGAGCGCCTTTCGCGGGTCTTCCTCCGGCAGCATCTCCTGAAGCGTATCAAGAATTATCTTAATAATCTCAATATTCTGTTTCTCATTATGGCCGCCCACGTTGTAGGTTTCAAACAGCCTTCCCTGCTCCTGTACCATATCGATCGCCTTCGCATGGTCTTCCACATACAGCCAGTCGCGCACATTCCTGCCGTCGCCGTATACAGGAAGCTTCCTGCCATGAAGCGCATTGTTGATAATCAGCGGGATCAGCTTCTCCGGGAACTGGTATGGTCCATAATTGTTAGAGCAGTTCGTGATATTGGCAGGGAATTTATAGGTGTCCATATACGCTTTCACAAGCATGTCCGATCCCGCCTTGCTCGCCGAATACGGGCTGTGCGGCGCATACGGGGTTGTCTCATAGAAATAACCGCCGTCCTCTTCTAAGGAACCGTACACCTCGTCTGTGGACACGTGAAGGAATTTCTTATCCTCCTTATAGGCGCCGTCCGGAAGCTCCCATGCCTCCTTAGCGCAGTTCAGCATGACTGCCGTACCCAGTACATTGGTCTGTACGAATATTTCCGGGTTCTTAATGCTTCTGTCCACGTGGCTCTCCGCCGCAAAATGCACTACTCTGTCGATATCGTTCTCGGCGAAAATCCGGGCAATCGCCTCTTTATCACAGATGTCCGCTTTGACAAAGGTGTAATTGTCCCTCTTCTCTACATCTTTCAGATTCTCCAGATTACCCGCATAGGTCAGCGCATCCACATTGATGATTCTGATCTCATTATCATATTTGCGAAACATATAGTGGATATAGTTGGAACCGATAAAGCCGGCTCCTCCGGTCACAAGGTATGTTCTCATATTGTCTCCATATGCACACGCCCTCGCGCATCTTATGCGCAATCGTGTGCCTGCCTCCATTCTCAATCATTTTATCGTCTGCCCGCATGATACGGGCGAAACACTTCTGGTTCTATTATAGTAGAAATGGCATAGAATTCCAAGTCTAATAATTCAGATAACTGATATTCATATCCACGCTGCCGCTTATACCGCTGACTTTGCCTTTGGAAGAGTACTGCCATATATCATATCTGGTCGTAGAATACGTAGGCGCATCGGCATACTGCGCCAGCCAGATCTTGTACGAAGTCAGGCTGCCCGTATTGATCTTCTCGGTAAGCCATGTTTTGTTCGCGTAGATACCGGCGGAATAACCGGAATTCTGTACCGTAGCGCAGAAAGCCTTGCATACGGCGGTTCTCGTCTCCCTGCTGACAGAATCTCCCCGTCCGCCGCTGGCTTCCACATCCAGGAATACGGGATAATCCAGGCCATAACCGCTGACCAGATTCACCGCCATGGACGCTTCCTCGACCGCTTCCACTTCATTGACCGCCTGACTGAAGAAGTAAGCGCCAACCTTAAGGCCCGCCGCCTTGGCGCCCTTGATATTGCTCTTAAACTTCGGATCCTCCACCAGAACGCCCGTCGAGGATCCTCTGTATCCGCACCGGATGATTACATAGGATACGCCGGAATTCTTCACCGCGTTCCAGTCGATCGAGCCGTTCCATTTGGATACGTCGATTCCCATGGTGCCCGAGTTGGACGAGAGCTTACCGTCGCTGCCGAAGTTATATTTCGCGCCCTGAATGACCTGTTCGCCGGTCACCATATTTCCGTCCTTATCATAGAAATAAACATGACCGTCAATCGTCTGCCATCCGGTATATTTATACTTGGATACTTTGGTCGTCTTCTTATAGAACTTATCCCGTTTATTATAATCGTCATACGTCGCTTCTTTATACTCTCCTGATGAACTCAGATAATACATCTGGTTGCCGTCCTGGTCCTTAAGCTTCGTACTGCCGTCTATCGTTACTTCCTTTTTGACTGTGATTTCGATCGAATCGGAAACGTCGTCCGTATCTTTATTTTTGCAGACCGCCCTGATCTTAACCGTTCCTTCCGCCACGCCGGTGACAACGCCATTTTCATCCACCTTCGCTATCTTCTCGTCTCCGCTGGACCAGGTAATCTTACCGTCTTTGGGTTCCGTAACCGCTTTCAGTGTGATTGTCTTGCCGACTGCCACTTCCTTTGTTCCGCTTACAGATACCTTGGTATAGACTGTTTCTTTATCCTCCTTATTATCCTCGTCTTCGTTGTCGTCCTTTTCCTCGTCCTTCTCGTCGTCATCCTGGTCGTCCTCCCCGGATGCCTCGATCACAGTGACAGAGCAGGTATAGTCATCCACCAGACTTCCTACCGCCACTCTTGCGGTAATCGTGGTGCTGCCGACGCCGACGCCTGTGACGCTGCCGTCGCTCACCGAAGCGATAGAAGAATCCGCGCTGCTCCACTCCACCGCGTAACGCTCGTCGCTGTTCACCACCACTTTGACAGAATCGCTTTCTCCCTTCTCCAAGGTAAGACTGTCCTTACTTAAGGAAACTTTCGCATTCTCCGTCTGTTCTTCCGTCTCTTCTTCGTTCTCTTCCTCTGTGCCTTCTTCCACCATTTTCCTGAAGATGCTGCTTACCGCAAAGGGATCCGGGATCTTGCTCT
This sequence comes from Lachnospiraceae bacterium, assembly GCA_017626325.1. Lineage (GTDB taxonomy): Bacteria > Bacillota > Clostridia > Lachnospirales > Lachnospiraceae > UBA3282. Next base: position 49,367 of record JAGAIZ010000071.1, read on the forward strand.
TGGACACTTCCTCATAGCTGTCCTCTCCCTCTCCGATCGGCGTCTTAGTAGATTCTACCCACTCTACCGTATCTGTCAGGGCAGACTCCACAACCGTATTCTGCTGTGCGGTATCCTCAGCCGCCACATTGACCTCTGCCTCAGTCTTGACCTCATCCGCCACATCTACCTTTTTATAAGCAATCTGGTCCGTAACCTCCACAGTGCTTGCCTTAGACGGCAGCTTATATTCCTGATAATCACTTCCCCCAAAGGGCTTAACCGTCACCTGGTAACTGCCCGATTCTATTCCCGTCTGATAGATGATGCCGTCCTTATCTTCGTCCTTCAGATTATAAGTCTTCTTGCCGTTCGAAGCTTCCACCTCAAAGGGCACGCTTCCGATCAGCTTACCGGTCTCGTTGTTCACAAATTTAATTTTCAGGTCAGATTGGATGGACGTCAGGCGCAGAACCACCTCGATCGTATCCTTCTGCTCGTCCTTCTCTTCTGCCTCTGTCTCTTCTTCCTCCGGCTCTATCATATCGGCCAGTCTTGCGGACTGCGCCACGGCAACCAGGCCGCCTTCCCCGATTACGGATATTCCTTCGACCTCTTCTCCGACAGACGCAAAGGCCTCCACCTGCCTGTTCACGGTTCTTGCATTGGCATAAAGAGTTCCTGTTACAAGCAGGCCCGCCAGCACTACGATGCCAAGCATCGCCACCACCATATCAAGGGTGCTCATATTCGCCAGGAAATTCTTAAACCGTACGATTACGCCGTCATCGCCATAGGCATCGTATTCGTATTCATCGTCTTCCTCCTCATACTCGTCGTCTTCGTACTCGTCATCTTCCTCCTCGTACTCATCGTCTACGTACTCGCCGTCTTCCTCCTCGTACTCATCGTCTTCGTACTCGCCGTCTTCCTCCTCGTACTCGTCGTCTTCGTATTCGCCGTCTTCCTCCTCATACCCGTCGTCTTCGTATTCGCCGTCTTCCTCCTCATACCCGTCGTCTTCGTACTCGTCATCTTCCTCCTCGTACTCATCGTCAGCGTATGTCCCGGCAGCCGCCATGGTCTTTGATACGCTGCGGCTCCTGTTATACGCTTCGATCATATCGTCATCCAGGCTCAGAAATTCCAGCGTATCTTCCGTAACGGTGTCTGCGTCTTCTTCATCAAAAGCGTCGTCCACGTCCGCAAGCAGTTCTTCAAACGCCAGTTCCCGCACCGTTTCCTTTTTTCTGTTCCGTTTTTTATTCTGCATTTATGTAAACCTCTCATTTGTAACAATTTTGTAAAATTATAGCATAAAAGTATATTACTATCAAGGAAATTTGCCATTTTTCAATTTTTGGTAAGATTTACATAATGTATTCCTTTATGCGCGATATTTAACATCGCCGAATATACCATTTTTTGTTAAAATACGCTTGACTTTATCTCCTATAACTGACACAATGTAAGAGCAACATTACAATTTCAACATTTTAATGGGAAAAGGGGAATTTTTCATGATGTACATGCACTATTGTAAGCGTTGCCATCGGGTTTATATGTTAAACGGGCACAAACAGACCTGTCCGAAATGCCGTGATGCCATCACGGAGCTGAAGCTTTCCTACATGGACTATGTCACCATGAACCGGGAGGCAAGAATACAGTTCACCAACTGCTGTTCCGACGAAGAACAGCTTCAGAAGCTGAGCACAACCTACCGTATGTATAAGTACAGCAAATGGTACAAGGATCTCCAGAGCCAGCAGCAGCTTCCGCAGCCGGCAATCATTGCCTGATATTACAAACCCGACAACCACGATGGCAGCAGTATCAACTGATTCATCATTTACAGATGAGACCAGTCCGGGGTGCATCCAGAAATCGAAGATTTTTTGGATGCGCCTCTTTTATTTCATAAAACCATGGATTTTTATAAAATTTCATAGTAGAATATATCATACTGAATGAAATGGAGGGAATTATGAAACCAAATCAAGAAACCGATAACATAAACAAAAATAACGAAAAGAAAGAAAAAAGCTTTCACATCAATATTCATATCATTCTTTTGTGTGCCATTGTACTGATTGCCGGATTCTCAACCTATAGACTATACAAATGGAACAAGGGTGTACCGTCTGATTATGAGAAAGCTCGTTGGAATTTTCGCGGGTAAAGACCTTGACATCGACGACGGTACCGTACTCGCCGTGGGGAACCTTCAGAGAGGTATCACGGACTTCGCGGGACTTTTCGCCGAAGATGGCGCGCAGAAGACGTTCCTCCGCGGTCTGTTCCGCGTCACCCTTGGGGGAAACGCGACCGACGAGGATGTCGCCGGAATGA
>JAGAIZ010000072.1 GCA_017626325.1 Lachnospiraceae bacterium
GTAGTTCTGGAATACCATCGCGATATCTCTGTCCTTAGGCTCTACATCGTTGACAACTCTGTCACCGATTTTTAACTCGCCGGAAGAAATATCTTCCAGACCTGCGATCATACGAAGTGTAGTAGATTTACCACAACCTGAAGGTCCTACGAAAATAATGAACTCCTGATCTGCAATTTCAAGATTGAAATCTTTTACTGCTTCAAATCCGTTGGGATATACTTTGCAGACATTTTTTAAAGATAAACTTGCCATGATTGCCTCCTAATAATTATATAGTTTTTAGTTGCCTCAATGATTATCTACGATAATCGACTCTGTGATTAGTATAACGGACTTTTATCTCCTTTGCTATGCCATTATTTCACAAAGATTTCTCTTTCCATTGTAGAAATTGCTTACTTTCGTTTACGTTTTTTCAGCATTTAGACAAGTTGAACAAGAAATCACAGCTTTCTTATACACTTTGCCCAATGGGCTATGAAATCCCGGAAACGTCCGCGCAACGGCACAGGACTGTTACTGCGCCCTGCATCCGGTAACCTGATAACCCGCTTCCGTTACGGCTGCCGCCAGCACGTCGTCCGCCACTTCCGTTTCCATCGTAACCTTCGCCTGCTTCTCTTCCAGACTGACAGTCACCTGCGTTACGCCAGCCACGCCCTCCAAAGCTTTCTGAACATGTGCCTGACAATGCGCGCACATCATTCCTTCTACATCCAATACCTTTACCATATTTTTTTCCTCCTTACATTCCGGCATCTTCGCCTGTTCTATTTCCTGAAAGCCTTCTATAAATTCCGGCATAGGAACCATTTGTCTCCTTCTGTCTCTCTTCGCATCCCGCACTCTGAACAGATTCAGTCTGAGCGCGTTTGTCACCACGCAAAAGCTGGATAAACTCATGGCAGCCGCGGCAAACATAGGATTGAGACTAAGCCCCATAATCGGAACGAGTATGCCCGCCGCCAGCGGAATACCGATACAGTTATAGAAGAACGTCCAAAACAGGTTTTCATGAATATTCCTCAATACCTGTCTGGAAAGTCTGACCGCCGCCGATACATCTGTCAATCCGGATTGCATAAGTACAATATCCGCCGCGTCCAGAGCCACATCCGCTCCCGCGCCGATCGCAATACCTACGTCGGCTCTTGTCAGCGCCGGCGCATCGTTGATGCCGTCTCCCACCATAGCTGTCCTGCCATATTCTGACAATCTTCTGACTACCGACTCTTTATCTCCCGGCAGCACATCGGCCACGATCGCCGTAAGTCCCACCTGACTGCCGATCGCCTGTGCCGTCCGGCGGTTATCGCCAGTCAGCATGACCACCTGTATACCCATATTCTGAATTTCTGCAATAGCCTGCTTGCTGTCCGGCTTTACCACATCCGCCACCGCAATCATACCGAGCGCCCTGTCTCCCAGGGCAAAAAACAGCGGTGTCTTACCCTCTTCTGCCAGCTTCTCTCCCTGTTTCCTAAGCGGTTCTGTCATAAATCCTCTCTCCGCCGCTAAAGCCGCGTTACCGCCGACAGCAGTCTGTCCTGCCACGCTGCATTCTACGCCCCATCCCGGCAGCGCCCGGAAATCAGCCGCCCCCGGTATCGCAATCCCTTCCGCTTCGGCATACTCGCAGACTGCCCTGGCAAGAGGATGCTCACTCTTACTTTCCAGCGCAGCGGCTATCCGCAGGAGTTCTCCGTCATCTGTTCCGCCCGCCGCACAGATATCCGTCACCTTCGGCTTGCCTTCCGTTACGGTTCCCGTCTTATCCAGTACGACGAAATCCACTTTGCCCGCCTGCTCTAATGCCGTCGCGTTCTTGAACAGAATACCATGTCTGGCTCCCATCCCATTGCCCACCATAATTGCCACCGGTGTCGCCAGGCCCAGGGAGCATGGACAACTGATTACCAACACGCTGATCGCATAGGAAAGCGCCTTGCCGGTACTTGCGCCGGCGGCAAGCCAGATGATTCCCGTAATAACCGCAAGCGTAATGACCACCGGTACGAACACTCCGGACACCCTATCCGCGATCTGGGCAATCGGGGCCTTCGTTGCCACCGCATTCTCAACCATCTCTATAATCTGCTGCAGGGTAGTATCCTTCCCCACGCGGGTTGCCCGGCACATCAACGCCCCGTTCTGATTAATCGTTGCCGCGCTGACGCGCATTCCTATGCCTTTATCAACCGGCAGGCTTTCGCCTGTCAGTGCCGATTCGTCCACCGCGCTTTCGCCTTCCAGCACCTCTCCGTCTACCGGTATGCTCTCGCCCGGCTTAACAAGAAACGTATCGCCCAGCATCACTTCATCTGCGGATATCGTTATTTCGACGCCGTCCCTTATCACATGCGCCGTTTTGGGCGCCAGATCCATCAGGCTTTTGACAGCATCAGTCGTCTTGCCCTTACTGTATGCTTCCAGCATCTTACCTACGGTAATCAAGGTGAGAATCATGGCCGCTGATTCATAATACATATCATGCAGACAGTGAAACGCCATTTCACCGCTGCCTTCCCCCATATAGCTTCCCATACGGAACATCACCGCCGTACTATAGACAAACGCCGCTCCGCTGCCCAGCGCGACCAGCGTGTCCATATTGGGCGCCCTGTGCAGCAGGCCCGCAAATCCACTTACAAAGAATCTCTGATTAATCACCATCACAAGTCCCGTCAGCAGCAGTTGGTACAGCGCGATCGCCCAGGGATTCTCCGCAAACGCCGCCGGTACATACCATCCCCACATCAGATGCCCCATGGACACATACATAAGCGGAAGCAGCAGACACAACGACGCAATCAGCCTGCGGCGTAGTCTGGGTGTTTCATGGTCTTCGAACGCTTCCCTTCCTTTGTCCTGCTGCCCTTCATCCGCAGCGGCAGCGCCATATCCCGCAGCCTCTACAGCCGCGCAGATCGCCTGCCTGGTAGCCGGCTCTTCATATTCCACAATCATGCTGTTCATCAGTAAGTTGACGCTGACTTTGTGCACACCCTTTACGGAGGCCGCCGCTTTCTCCACATGAGCGCTGCATGCCGCACACGTCATTCCTGTCACCGCAAATCTCTCATTCATCATATTTTATACCCTTCCTGACAGGATTATTTGACTCCTGTCGCTCTATCGTTCCCGATACCGTCCTGGTTTATCGCGCTGATCTTCTGCCTTATACTGTCACGATCACTTCAGCTTCTTAATCAATTCTACCGCTTCTTCCATAATTGTCTCGTTCCCCTTCCTAACCTCCTCCACGACGCAGGTTTGCAGGTGGTCCTGCAAAACGATATACCCAAGATTCTGCAAAGCGCTTTCTACCGCCCCGATCTGAATCAAAATATCCCCGCAATATCTGTTATCTTCTATCATGTTCTTAATTCCGTTCAACTGTCCTATAATACGATTGATTCGGTTCTCAATCTGTTTCTGTTCTTTCTCATCTCTCGGCGTATTCTTATGCCGGCAGCATGCGCACACATCTTTCGCTGTCTGATTCTCTTCCATGGTAAGCCACCTCGCCTTTCCTAATATTAATTTCCACTCCATAGCATTTTTACGCGACGGAGCAACGAGAAATATATAACTTATAATATACCCCCATAGGGTATATGTCAAGTAAAAGTAAAACCAAACAAACCTGCCTGGCATACACACCCCAATATGTACATGCCAAAATCTTTGCATGTCAAAAGGCGACGGATATTTCCGTCGCCTTTTGATTATATAATAACTATTCCCGTATTTACTTTCTAATATTGGCTTCAGGATTCTTCTTTCTTCTCCTGCTCCCATTCATCGCGATAAAACGCAAGCTGGTTCTTTCCTCTTTTCTTGGCTTTGTACACGCCCTGGTCAGCAGCCTTATACAGACTTTCGAAATCATTGCCTTCCTGCGGGAAGACCGCTACGCCGATGCTTGCCGTCGCGGCATATTTCACATACTCTCCCGCCTGAAATCCCTTGAAGAAATTCTCTACCTTCCTGGCTTCCTTTCTCACCGCATCTGCGTCCGGAATGCCTTTCAGGAAGATCATGAACTCATCGCCGCCGATACGTCCGATGATATCGGTTGCACGGAAGATTCCTCCGATCTGCTGGCCCAGAGACCGAAGCACTTCATCACCGAATGCATGCCCCATCGTATCATTAATTTTCTTAAAGTTATCCACGTCCACCATAAACATCATCGACTGGCTCTGCGGATTCCGAGCCATATATTCTTTGATTTTACGTTCCGTGGCAAGCTTGTTATTTAATCCTGTCAGCAGATCCGTATCTGCTTTGTCTTCCAATTGCTTCTTCTTCTCATTGCTGCGAATCTTGCTGATAATATTAACAATCATGACAACGCAGATAAATACGAAAACGACAACAATCAACGACGTCAGCATACTCTTCGTATTTTCCCACTGCAGATTCACCTGCCTGTCCACATAAGACTGGCTGACACCCATGAACAGTTCCCACTGATTCGTCCCCATCGGCACATAGGTCAGCATATACGACGCATCGCCCACTGTAATGCCGGAGCTTCCTCTCGCACCGTTCTTCATACGGTTGCGTATCGTCCGTGCCTCTTCCTGATTACTGCTCTCAATAGCTTCGAGCAGATTACCGCTTGTCAGAAGCTTATCCGAGGCTCCGCTGACCCCCATAATATTGCCTTCCGCATCTACAAGCGTCAGAAAGGTGCTGATATCGAAATCCGACTTGGACAATAATGTACTGAACTTATCCACCGGATAATACATCAGCAGGTAGCCCTTCTCCGTATCCATTACGACATGCTCGACCACAACGACCGCTTTCTGAGACAGATAGTTATCTTCCTCCGTATATATGTAGCTGACATTAGCGGAATTCAGAATCGCCTGAAAATACTCCGTATCAGTCACCAGAATATCCTCGCCCAGTTGATTAAGCCCCCGGCCCTCTTCATCACAGAAGCACACTTTGTAGGCGCTGGAACTGGACGCGAGCACATCAAGCAATTCAACCACTCGTCCTCTGTTCCCCGCTCCTTCTCTCTCAAGCAGCTTCTTAACCGGCTGCGCAACCAGCTTCAAAGACTCCAGTTCATCCAGAAACGCCTGCCCATATTGTTCCGTCGCTTCTATCAGATCACGGGATACGGTCTCCGCCGCATCGGCACTACTCTTTGTAGAAAAATTGAACAGCATGATAAGCACGACTACCATCAGGATAGCCGACGGGATGATCCACTGAAATGCAATTGACTTATTCTGATTCTCCATCGTTTTGTTCATTCCCCTCGTCAGCATTTAGAGTAAAATCCAAGTCCGAAGCCTGTTGCCCTTCAGGCTCAAATTTCTTAAAAATACCACTGTATATCCATGCTGCCGCATACGCCGGTACCGAAATACCAAACATAAAGATAAAAATATAGGAATAGGTCGAAAAATAACCTATTATAACCGGCAACGCGTATATGATTACCATCGCCAGCGTTTTAGGCAGATTTGCAAACGCGATGAGAGCCGCGTTCTTCATGGTATTTTTAATACTATTGTCAAATCTCGACAATAACGGAAATACATACACTGCTATCATCAAAAGGATAACCGCAACCGCCACCACCGCAATCATCAGGGCCTTGGGAAATGCAATGCCTGAATAATTAAAAATCAGAATATCTCCCACATAAACCGCAATCACTAACAGCATAATCAGCCACAAAATAGTAGCCTGCTTAAAATTCCGCACAAAGGACTTAAAAAAACCTTTGATCAGATATCCTTCCTCACCGCGGACCATCTTCAGGATCACATAATGCATAGCCGTATAAGCGGCGCCTATCGTAATAACCGGTAAGCAGCAAAGCAGCATTAACATATTCAGAATCAACATATCCCCCACACGATTTAAAACCCGCATAAAAGGGCTGTCCATATCAAATATTTTCCCCATAATGGCCCCTTTCTAACATATGTATTCTTATTATATTACAAAAGTGCTTAAAAAAGCTATAAATTTTACAATTTTTTTGAAAATTTTCGCCAAACTATATTTTATATTTCTTACAAACCTGTCCATATTGGAAATTAAGAGTCTGGTACATCTTAAGTATTTGTGCAGATTCCTCTTTCACGCGCTTCATTATCATATCGTAGGAGGACACAATCGTATTGACCACCTGCTTCTTCAGCCGGTTCCTGGCCACCTCTTCATTCAGAATCGCTATAACCTGATCCTTGGGCAGCGCATCACGGTAACTTCTCTTATTCACAAGCGCGCTTACGACATCGGATACCTGCAGAATCCTCTGCCGCGTATTCATCTGGTGGTCTCTCAGACGCTGCGGATATCCGCTGCCGTCCCCGCGCTCATGATGTGCCAGCGCAATACTGATGATTTCCTTATTCATTCTATTCGTCAGTTGTTTCTCCGCGATCTCCACATGCGTCCGCATTACTTTAATCTCTTCCGCCGTGAGCTTACGCGGCGCGGCGATCTTATCTCCCGGAATCGCCAGCATACCGATATCGTGAATCAGCGTTGCATAATAAAGCATTTCCCGCTCCGAATCCGTCAGCATCATTCTCCGCGCGATTTCCTCACAGATACAGACGGTGGTAATCGTATCCACAACCATGCCTTCCCTGGCAAAGCCCATACAGTACATCAGCATTTCCAGAAACTTCTTCTTATCTTCATTATTAAAAATCATGAAATCGACTATATAATCCAATTCCTCTTTATATTCGCCGTTCTGGAGCTTCTCCAGCATGCCGTATTTGGTTTCGCACTGATAGAACCGCTCCAATCCCGTCGCAGACAGCTTCGTGTCCGCCTGCTTCTGAAACATATGTATGTCGAACTGACTGCCCATAGAAGTGGAATAAATATCCATCTTCTCCGCAATATTGATGTATGCGGCGATATTCTTATAGGGATAATCTATCTTCTGAAGCTGTTCATAGTCCCTGTGATGGTACATAATGACCTTGGCAAGATCCGGAACAGGCGACAGATACCTGAAAAACAGATATCCATAAATCGAATGCGCCATACTGTCTCTCGACTCATATCTGAGCATATCGTTGATTCTGCCGCGCTCCGTCTTATATGCGCCAATGTCATGAAAAGCAGCAACCATGACGATATCTGCAAGTTCAAATTCCTCGTACCGTCCCTCTTCCTGAAGCATTTTATACACCATATATGCCACTCTTGACCCATGCTCCATCAATCTTGGATGAATCATCTTCAGAATATCCCGCATTAACAGAAAAATATCTTTGCTCTTAATATACTCCATACCTTCCCCCGTTCTAAAGTATAAACTTCATCGGCGTATAAATAATTCCGTCTTTCTCCTCTTCAGGACGCAGATCCTTAAATCCAAGCCTGTGATAGAATCCGACCCCATACGGAGACGCATTCACCGTCACATAAGCGGCTCCCACCTCCGTCAGAAGATAATTGGTCAGATGCTTCATCAAAGCGCGCCCTATCCCCCGTCTATGATACCTCTCATCTACAAACAGCAATGAAATATGCGTAGCATTGCGCAATGTGATCATACCAACAATCCTGCCCTGATCCAGCGCCACGAACATCTGATACGCCCCCATGACAAACATCCGGTGCAGCGTTGTGTCCGTAATAAAATCCGCAAAATGTCTGACGCCCTCCGGCGAATAAACATCCGCTTCGAACCGCAGAAAGGTCTTCCATGCTAACGCCATAGCGTCTTCCCACTCGTCACAATATGCACTTCTGATCTCATATGGCGTCTCCAAACCAGTCTGCGGCTCCTTTATCTTATTATTATTGTTATTTTAACATATTTCTAATTTTATACAACCTTTCCCACGTTATTTAGTCGCCTCTGCACCTACCTTATTCACCAGCGGCAGACCGTTTTCCAGGGCATATGCATTCTCTAACGTAACCCTGGCAATCGCCTGCATAGCCTCTTTGGTAAAGAAGCCCATATGGGAAGTAATCAGCACGTTCGGAAACGTCATAAGCCTTGCCAGATTTTCATCCCGCATAATTTCATTGGATTTGTCTTCATAGAAAATCCCCTCTTCTTCCTCATAAACATCCAGTCCGACCCCGCCGAACCTTCCCGCCACTAATCCTTCGATCAGAGCATCTGTGTCAATCAGCGCCCCTCTGGAAGTGTTGACCAGGTAGACGCCCTGTTTCATCTTGCTGATCGTCTCCCTGTTAATAAGATGTTTCGTGTCCGATGTCAGCGGACAGTGCAGGGATATGATATCCGCCGTGGTCATAAGCTCTTCCAGCGATACGTACTCTACATCCAGCTTAGGATTAGGATATGGATCATACGCCAGCACCTGCATACCGAATCCGTTGCAGATCCGTATCATCGCCTGCCCGATTTTGCCGGTGCCGATAATGCCCGCCACTTTATGATACAGGTCCACTCCCATCAGTCCATTCAGGCTCATGTTGAATTCTCTTGTTCGATTATATGCTTTGTGCGTATAACGATTGA
>JAGAIZ010000073.1 GCA_017626325.1 Lachnospiraceae bacterium
ATGTGACGAACCGTTTTTCCATGCTGTCTTCCCTGCTCAGTTTCCTGACGGTGGAGGAGATCTTCCATGTGCTGGTTCCTGTTTCTCTGGGAATCGGCGTCGGCATTGGTTTCCTGGGCAGTATTGTGACAGTCAGAAAGCACTTAAGAGTGTAGGATTCATTGGTATAGGGATGTATATGAAGCATTGGAAGAAAGCCATTTGTCTGTTGGTGAGCATGACCATTCTATTCACATATGCTTCTCCTTCCAGAGCGGCGACCACAAACGAGAGCATTAAGCAGAAGGAAGCGGAGATTGCGGAGGCGAAGAAAGAGGTCTCCAATCTGAAATCCAATCTGACAGATGTGGAGAAGCTCAAGAAGGAACTGGAAGCGTCGAAAAGCAGCCTGACAGCGTATGTGGTGGAGCTTGACGGACAATTAAGCAGCATACAGGCAAAGATTGAACAATATAATACATTAATCACGGAAAAAGAAGAAGAGATCGAAACTACCGGCAAAGAACTGGAAGAGGCAATCGAACAGCAGGAACAGCAGTACGAGGCGATGAAGAAGCGTATTAAGTTCATGTATGAGAAGGGAGATACCTTCTATCTGGAATTGTTGTTTACATCCGGCGGGTTTGCGGATATGACGAATAAGGCTGATTATATCGAGGCGTTATCACGATATGACAGAGAGAAGCTGGAAGAATACGCACAGACCACCGAGCTGATCCAGCTATGCAAGGAAGAACTGGAAGCGGAGAAGGAAGTGCTGGATGAGGCGAAGGTTGCGGTAGAGCAGGAGGAAGCCAATGTCAATACGCTGATTGCGGAGAAGGAAGCGCAGATTACAGCGGTGTCCGGCGATATTTCCGATAAGGAGGCGGCGATCAAAGAATATGAAGCGATGATCGCACAGGAGAATGCGGAGATTGCGGCGCTGGAAAAGGCGGTGGCGGAAGAAAAGGCCAGGCTCGCGGCAGAGAACGCGCAGGCCAGGATTTACAACGGCGGTATGTTTGCCTTCCCGCTTACCAGTTATACAAGAATATCCGATAACTACGGTAACCGTATTCATCCGATTCTGGGCACACAGCAGTTCCATAACGGCGTAGATTTTGCGGCTCCGGCAGGCACACCGATACTGGCGGCATACGATGGAGATGTGGTGGCGGCGGCTTACAGCAGTTCTATGGGCAACTACATTATGATCGACCATGGAAGCGGTCTGTATACGATATACATGCATGCTTCGGCATTATATGTGTCCAAAGGGCAGACAGTTACCAAGGGACAGACAATTGCGGGAGTAGGTACTACGGGAAGATCTACAGGCAACCATCTGCATTTCAGCGTGCGTTTGAACGGCAGCTATGTAAGTCCGTGGAATTATATACAATAGAAAACAGTATATTATAAGTGGGAGATGAATCGTTTTGAATCAAAACGGAGATAACAATTACTATAACAATGATTATAGTCAGCCGGGAGGGCAGAATAATAAGACGGGCATGCTTTTGCTCGGAATGCTGCTGGGTGTGATTCTGACGACGCTGATAAGCGCATGTGTTTTTGTAGGTGTAAAGGTAGTGGATCTGGCGGGAAATAAAACAGCCAGACAGGCAAGCGCCAACGCAGAGGAAGCAGACAGCGTGATCAATGACGAGAGCATAGAGAAGCTCGAAGCGATCGAAGAAGTGATCGAACAATATTATTATAAAGACGAAGATATTGATACGGACGCGATGATCGAGGGTATGTATGCGGGAGTTGTAGATTCATTGGGGGATCCCTATTCCGTATATTATACGGCGGAAGAGTGGCAGGCGCTCATGCAGGAGACGGAAGGCATCTATTATGGGATCGGCGCTTATCTGAGCCTTGATCCGGCTACCGGGCTGGCCAGAATAAGCGGTGTGATCGCGGATACTCCTGCGCAAGAGGCAGGGCTTAGAGAGAATGACATTATCTATCAGGTAGACGGCGAGAGCGTGCAGGGACTGGAGTTATCAGAGATTGTATCCAGGGTAAAAGGCGAAGAAGGCACGCAGGTGCATCTTACGATCGTAAGAGAAGGTGAGACGGACTATCTGGAGATCGATGTGACCAGAAGACAGATAGAATCGCCCACTGTTAATTATGAGATGCTGGATGACGGCATCGGTTATATTCAGATTACGGAATTTGACGACGTGACGACAGACCAGTTTACGGAAGCGCTGGCGGTCATCAAAGGCTCGGATGCCAAAGGACTGATTCTCGATCTGCGCGGCAATCCGGGGGGCAGTCTTCCTGTAGTGGTAGATATAGCGAGAATGATTCTGCCTGAGGGAAGGATCGTGTATACAGAGAACAAATACGGTGAGAAAGAGGAGTATACCTGCGACGGAAAGCATGAACTGGATATTCCTCTGGTAGTACTGGTAAACGGCAATTCCGCCAGTGCCTCCGAGATTCTTGCCGGAGCGATTAAGGATTATAACAAAGGTACATTAATCGGGACCATCACCTTCGGCAAAGGCATTGTGCAGAGAGTGCTGCCGCTGACAGACGGAACCGCATTGAAGCTGACCATCAGCGACTACTATACGCCGAACGGCAACAATATTCACGGAATCGGTATCGAGCCGGATATTGAGTGCGAGCTTGACACGCAAGCCTATTATGAGGATGGTGTGGATAATCAGTTGGAATGCGCGGTGGAAGAGATGGAGAAACTGTTGAAATAATGTATGATGATATTAAGAAGCGGAATAGGAAGCGGGACTTTTCGGGGTCCCGCCTTTTTGCACGTATCAGCAGAGTCAGAAAGCCGCCCAGGCAGCCGCCATGCGTGCATGAGCGGATGAATGAGCGGCTTTCTGACGAGCAACGCGAACTCGGGACACAGGGTGGGCCTGAGTCTGCTGATATGCCCTTTAATGCATTAAAGAAAAACAAAACAGAACAAATGTTTGATTTTTGCTGTACATTTAAATTTTTCTTTGCTATAATACAGTTTGACAGAAAGGACAGAAACAAATGTCTCTAATGAGTCATTATATTTCCCGAAAGGATAACAGAAAGATATTTTGAGATAAATGAATTTGCAAAAGGTAATTTGGAGGTGGGCAAATGTTTGATATATCCAGGTTTGACGAATATAAAGAGGATAACAGAAGGGAAGTCAAGAAAGCAAAAGGCGGTTTGCCAGTATCTCTTTGGGAAACATATTCCGCTTTTGCAAATTGCTATGGAGGAGTAATTATTCTTGGTGTTCAGGAAGGAATAGATGGAAGCTGGAAAGCCACAGGTTTGGAGAATGAAGAAAAACTGTGAAAGGACTTTTGGGATACAATAAATAATCCCAATAAGATAAGCATTAATCTGATCACAGATAATGATATAAGAATTTATAAAGTCGTTGGTGGCATCATTATGACCATTTCTGTACCGATGGCAGCTAGAGAACAGAAGCCAGTTTATATTAATGGAGATATGTTTAGGGGGACTTTTCGACGGAATTGGGAAGGGGATTATCATTGTACTCCAAGTGAAGTGAGAGCCATGCTCCGTGATCAGACGGAACAGACCATGGATATGAAAATTCTGGAGGATTGGTCAGTAGCCGATTTGAACCAAGAGACTATTCAGTCGTACCGTAATCTTCATAGGAGCTGGAAGCCTGGACATGTGTGGGAAATGTTAGAAAACGAAGAGTATTTGAAAAATATTGGGGCTGCGGCAAAGTCAAAATCAGATGATAAACTGCATCCGACGGCTGCTGGGATGTTGATGTTTGGTAATGAATATGATATTATTCGGGAATTCCCGGAATATTTTTTGGATTATAGAGAAACTCTTGATCCAACAATACGTTGGACAGATAGATTACAGTCCAGTTCCGGAGAATGGTCGGGAAATGTATTTGATTTCTATTTTCGTGTTTATTATAAAATTATTAAAGATGTAAAAATTCCTTTTAAAATTGTAGGTGGTGTGCGAATAGATGATACACCGGTTCATAAAGCACTTAGAGAGGCATTGGCGAATTGCCTTGTAAATACCGATTTTTATGTGCCACGGGGAGTGGTTATCAAAAAAGAGAACGATTTGCTGATATTAGAAAATCCGGGATATATTCGTACGGGAAAAGAACAGATGCGCAAAGGTGGAGAATCTGATCCCAGAAATAAAGCTTTGATGAAAAGGTTTAATTTGATTAATATTGGTGAACGTGCAGGGAGCGGCGTTCCTGATATTTTTCAGACCTGGGATCAGGAGGGGTGGGTAGAACCAATAATAGAGGAAAGATATGGTGATGCCGCAAGAACGATTTTAACTTTATCTTTTGAAAAAAATGTAAGCCCAAAAGATTTGAGCGATGCCGCTCAAAAAACCGCTCAAAAAACCGCTCAAAAAAATGATAAAAGTGAAGCATTGATTCAGTATTGTCATGAGCCGCGTACAAGAGAAGAAATGATGGAGTTCCTGGGTATTAAACACAGGACAACATTTAGGAATACCTATCTCAAACCGTTGCTGGAGACAGAAAAGCTTTTTATGACATATCCTGAGAAGCCAAGGAGTAAGAATCAGAAATTTTATTCTGAGTTGAAAGATGATGTTTAGAGGAACAGGAGAAATATATGGATCATTTTGAATTAGTATCAGAATACGCCCCCACCGGCGATCAGCCGCAGGCCATAGAAGCCCTCGTAGAAGGCTTCAAAAAAGGCAATCAATTCCAGACCCTTCTGGGCGTTACCGGTTCGGGCAAGACGTTTACTATGGCGAACGTCATTCAGGCGCTGAATAAGCCGACGCTGGTAATTGCGCACAACAAAACACTGGCCGCGCAGCTCTATGGTGAGTTCAAGGAATTTTTCCCGGAAAACGCGGTAGAATATTTCGTATCCTACTACGATTATTATCAACCGGAAGCATATGTACCGTCTACGGATACCTATATTGCCAAGGATTCTGCCATTAATGATGAGATAGATAAACTGCGGCTATCGGCCACTGCTTCGCTGACGGAGCGCAAGGACGTGGTGGTGATTGCCAGTGTGTCCTGTATCTATGGTCTGGGAAGTCCGGAGGAGTATGCGGGCATGAGTATGTCTCTCAGACCGGGTATGCAGCGGGACAGGGACGATGTGATTCGTGGACTGATCGAGATGCAGTACAGCCGCAATGACATGGATCTGGACAGATGCTGTTTCCGTGTGCGGGGAGATGTGCTGGAAGTCTGTCCGGCTCAGGGCGGAGACTATCTGATTCGGATTGAGTTCTTTGGTGACGAGATTGACAGGATAGCGGAGACTGACCCATTGACGGGGCAGGTCCATGCTACGCTGGAGCATGTGATGATCTATCCGGCATCCCACTATGTGGTGCCGCAGGAGAAGATTAATGCTGCCTGTGTGAAGATCGAGAAGGAATTGGAGGAACGGGTCAGATATTTCAAGGGCGAGGACAAGCTGCTGGAGGCCCAGCGTATCTCGGAACGGACGAATTTCGATATCGAGATGCTGCGAGAGACGGGCTTTTGCTCCGGTATTGAGAATTATTCCAGACATTTGAACGGAATGGCGGAGGGAGAACCTCCTTTTACTCTGTTGGATTACTTCAAGGATGATTTTCTGATTATCATAGATGAGTCCCATATGACGATACCGCAGATTCGCGGTATGTTTGCGGGGGACAGGTCGCGTAAGAATACGCTGGTTGATTATGGATTCCGCCTGCCGTCGGCGTTGGATAACAGGCCGTTGTGCTTCGAGGAGTTTGAACAGCACATCGACCAGATGCTGTTTGTATCGGCTACACCCTCAGAGTATGAGGCAAGTCATGAGTTGTTTCGGACAGAACAGATTATCCGTCCTACAGGTCTTCTTGACCCGGAGGTGGACGTTCGTCCGGTGGAAGGACAGATTGACGATCTGATTTCGGAAGTCAATAAAGAGGTGGCGGAACATAATAAAGTGCTCGTGACAACCCTGACGAAGCGGATGGCGGAAGATCTGACTGCCTATATGAATGATGTGGGAATCCGTGTGAAGTATTTGCACTCGGATATCGATACGCTGGAGCGTGCAGAGATTATCCGCGATATGCGTCTGGACGTGTTCGATGTGCTGGTGGGAATCAATTTGCTCAGGGAAGGACTGGATATTCCTGAGATTTCTCTGGTGGCGATTCTGGATGCGGATAAGGAAGGCTTTCTGCGTTCCGAAACTTCACTGATTCAGACGATCGGGCGCGCGGCGCGTAACGCGAAGGGACATGTCATCATGTATGCGGATAACATGACGGATTCCATGCATAACGCTATTACCGAGACGAACCGACGCAGGCAGATTCAGCAGCAGTACAATGAAGAACATGGCATTACGCCGCAGACGATACAGAAAGCGGTTCGCGACTTGATCAGTATTTCCAAGACGATAGCCAAGGAAGAGATGAAGTTTGAGAAAGATCCTGAATCCATGAGCAGGCAGGAGTTAGAGAAGCTGGTTAAGGACGTGGAGAAGCAGATGAAGAAAGCGGCGGCGGATCTGAACTTTGAGGCGGCGGCGCAACTGCGTGACCGTATGGTAGAACTGAAAGGGAAACTGCGGGATTTTGACAGGGAATGAAGTAACAAAAGAGCAGTGTCCTTCCTGTGAAAGGATACAAATTAAACATATTATATACAGAACAGAACAGGAGAATTGACATGGCAGATACAGACGCAATAAAGATGCGCCCGAGACAGTATATTAAGATCCGGGGCGCCAACGAGCATAATTTGAAAGGAATCGATGTGGATATTCCGCGCAATGAATTTGTTGTGCTGACGGGGTTATCAGGCTCCGGTAAGTCCTCATTGGCTTTCGATACGATTTACGCGGAGGGACAGAGACGGTATATGGAATCTCTTTCCTCTTATGCGAGGCAGTTCCTGGGACAGATGGAAAAACCAGACGTGGAGAAGATTGAAGGACTTTCCCCGGCGATTTCCATTGATCAGAAGTCCACGAACCGCAATCCTCGTTCTACCGTGGGAACGGTGACGGAGATTTACGATTATTTCCGTCTGCTCTATGCGCGTATCGGTATACCGCATTGTCCTAACTGCGGCAAGGAGATTAGAAAGCAGACGGTGGACGAGATTGTAGACCAGATTCTGGCGCTTCCGGAAGGAACGAAGATTCAGCTTCTGGCGCCGGTGGTGCGGGGCAGGAAGGGTGAGCACGTCAAGGTATTCGAGCGCGCTAAGAGGAGCGGCTACGTGAGGGTGCGCGTGGACGGAAATCTCTATGATTTGTCTGAGGAGATTAAGTTAGAGAAGAATATTAAGCATAATATCGAAATTATTGTAGATCGTCTGGTGGTAAAGGAAGGCATAGAGCGCCGTCTTACGGATTCTATTGAGAATGTGTTTGCGCTGGCGGAAGGGCTTATGATTCTTGATATTATCGGCGGAGAACCTGTGAATTTCAGCCAGAGCTTTGCCTGTCCCGACTGCGGTGTCAGCATCAGCGAGATAGAGCCGAGAAGTTTTTCCTTCAACAATCCGTTTGGCGCCTGTCCGGTGTGTTTTGGCCTTGGCTATAAGATGGAATTTGATGTGGATTTGATGATTCCCGATAAGAGTCTCAGCCTGAGTGAAGGGGCGATTTCCGTGATGGGCTGGCAGTCCAGCGGCGACAAGGGCAGCTTTACCAACGCGATATTACAGGCTTTGGCGAGAGAATTCGGATTCAGCATGGAGACGCCTTTTGAAGCGTTATCGCCAGAGATACAGGACATTATTATTAATGGTACAAATAAGAAGGTTGACGTTTATTATGAAGGACAGCGGGGCAAGGGAGTCTATCCCATCGCCTTTGAAGGACTGATTAAGAGCGTGGAACGTAAATACCGCGAAACAGGCTCGGATATTATGAAGCAGGAATACGAGACTTTTATGCGTATTACCCCTTGTAAAGAATGTAAAGGAATGCGCCTGAAAAAGGAATCGCTGGCGGTGACGGTATGCGATAAGAATATTTATGAAATCACTTCTCTTTCCATTGCGAAGCTGCATGAATTCGTGGGCAATATGAAGCTGACACCCCAGCAGGAACTGATCGGCAGGCAGATTCTGAAAGAAATCCGTGCCCGCGTAGGCTTCTTAATGGAAGTGGGTTTGGAATACTTAAGTCTGTCCAGAGCAACAGGGACACTGTCCGGCGGCGAAGCCCAGCGCATCCGTCTGGCGACTCAGATTGGCTCCGGGCTGGTGGGCGTGTGTTATATTCTGGACGAGCCAAGCATCGGCCTGCACCAGAGGGATAACGACAAGCTGATTGCTGCGCTGAAGAATCTGAAGGATATGGGAAATACCCTGATCGTGGTAGAGCACGACGAGGATACGATGCTGGCGGCGGATCATATCGTGGATATCGGACCGGGGGCAGGTTCCCATGGCGGCGAGGTGGTCGCGCAGGGAACGGCGGAGGAAATCATGCAGGTGGAGGAGTCCGTGACAGGACAATACCTGAGCGGTAAATTGCAGATTCCTGTCCCTGCGGCGCGCAGAAAACCGGCTGGCTGGCTGACCGTAAAAGGTGCGGAAGAGAACAACCTGAAGAAAATAGACGTGAAGATTCCGACAGGCATCATGACCTGTGTTACGGGTGTATCAGGTTCCGGCAAGAGCTCGCTTGTCAATGAGATTCTGTACAAAAGACTGGCAAGAGACTTAAACAGGGCGAGAACCATTCCGGGAAAGCATAAGGCGGTTCTTGGAATCGAGCAGCTTGATAAAGTGATCGACATCGACCAGTCGCCCATTGGAAGGACGCCGCGTTCCAATCCGGCGACTTATACGGGCGTGTTCGACCAGATCAGGGATTTGTTCGCTTCTACCCAGGACGCGAAGGCCAGAGGCTACAGCAAAGGAAGGTTCAGCTTCAATGTGAAGGGCGGACGCTGCGAGGCATGCAACGGCGATGGCATCATTAAGATTGAGATGCATTTCCTGCCGGATGTGTATGTACCCTGCGAGGTATGCGGCGGCAAGCGTTACAACAGAGAAACACTGGAAGTGAAATATAAGGGGAAGAGCATTTATGACGTACTGGACATGACGGTGGAAGAGGCGGTTCCCTTCTTCGAGAATCTGCCTTCCATCCGCAGGAAAATTGAGACCTTGTATGATGTGGGACTCTCCTATGTGAAGTTAGGGCAGCCTTCTACCACATTGTCCGGCGGCGAGGCGCAGCGTATCAAGCTGGCAACGGAGTTAAGCAGGCGCAGTACCGGCAAGACGATTTATATTCTGGACGAGCCTACTACCGGACTGCACTTTGCGGATGTGCATAAGCTGGTGGAGATTCTGCACAAGCTGGCGGAGGGCGGTAATACGGTCGTGGTGATAGAGCATAATCTGGATGTGATTAAGACCGCCGATTACATCATTGATATGGGACCGGAAGGCGGTGAAGGCGGCGGCACGGTGGTCGCCCAGGGAACGCCGGAGCAGATTGCGGAGAATCCCGATTCCTATACGGGTATCTACGTGAAGAAGATGCTGGAACGGGCGAAGAAGAGTGCGGAGATATCATAGGATCCGGAGCTTCATACAAAGACTATGGCTTTATCATAGAAGAGGCGGGCAAGTGGCCTTATGTACTGAATATGTGCGGGAAATACCCAGAGACACCGATGCCGAATTATTATTAAAGCGATTTTAAAGCCGTTTTGTCGGGAGGTGCTTGACACCTCCCAACCCATAATCTATAATAAAATTCCGTTCGTTTCAACGGACAAACTTGTAAAGTACATAAGGTATTCTCCGGCTGTCACCGGAGAGACAGGCCCTACTTGGCAAGATATTTCATCTGCTTACGCAGAAATATTACTACCAGGAGGAAGCAAAATGATTACGATGGAACATGTATACAAATCGTACAGAGTAGCAAAGAGAAACGCAGGCATGAAGGAAGCCTGCAAAGCATTGCTCCGCAGGGAGACCCAGACCGTTCAGGCATTGTCTGATATAAGCTTTGCTATTGCGGATGGGGAAATGGTGGGATATATCGGTCCCAATGGAGCGGGCAAAAGTTCTACAATCAAAATCTTGAGCGGGATTCTCACGCCGGACAGCGGAAGCTGTCTGATTGACGGCAGAGTGCCATGGAAAGACCGCAGGGAGCATGTGCGGCAGATCGGCGTGGTGTTCGGTCAGCGTTCCCAGCTCTGGTGGGACGTTCCGGTGCTAGACTCTTTCGAACTTCTCAAGGACATTTATTCTATTTCCCAATATGATTATCAGCATAATTTAGAGGAACTGACACAATTACTTCATTTGCAGGAACTGTTGAAAATACCGGTCAGACAATTGTCTTTGGGACAGCGGATGCGGTGTGAATTGGCGGCATCTTTGCTGCATTCGCCCCGGGTGCTGTTCTTAGATGAGCCGACTATCGGACTGGACGCGGTTTCCAAGCTGGCCGTGCGGGAGTTTATACAGCGGCTGAATGCGGCGCATAAGACAACCGTTATTCTGACGACGCACGACATGCAGGATATTGAAGCGCTGACGAAGCGGATTATATTGATTGGAAAAGGCCGCGTATTACTGGACGGCACGTTAGAGGATATGTGTTTGTTGGCAGGGAAACCTCAAAGTGAAGAATCACGGTTTGGTACGAAGAAGCATGAGAGCATGGCTTTCCGGCAAAACGCGGATAAAACAGAAGCAGAAGACGACACGGCTTCTGAAAACGATCTGGACAGGATCGTGGCCAGTCTGTATCAGAAGTTAGAGATTCTGTAAAGGAGGATAGATTGAGAAATCACTCTGATGAGCTGATTTCTCAATCGACAATTTGAGTCAGAGCCTCAAATTGACTTGATCGCAGTCGGAAATTCGATATTTCCGACGCGTGTCATCGCAATAAATTGCTCTGACATGGAGGATTAGGATGAAAGCAAATGGAAATTCTTTGCGCAAATATTTTTCCTTCTTTCGGATGCGGTTTCAGATGGGATTGCAGTACCGCGCTGCGGCGGCCGGAGGCTGTGTAACGCAGTTTCTATGGGGGATTATGGAATGTCTGGCGTTCAGGGCTTTTTATGAGGCGGATGAGAGCGCTTTCCCGATGGCATTTTCATCGGTGGTAGCGTATGTATGGCTGCGGGAAGCGTTTTTTGCCCTTTTCACGACGTGGAACACAGACAATGAACTCTTTGACAGCGTTATCAACGGCAATATTGCCTATGAATTGTGCCGTCCATTGTCTGTGTATCGTATGTGGTTTGCGAGAACGGCCGGGAACCGCCTTGCGAACGCGGCGCTTCGATGTGTCCCGATATTGTTTGCGGCATTTCTGCTGCCGGAGCCTTTTCGGATGACGCTGCCGGTAAATGTGCAGAGTATGCTGCTTTTTATCATAACGATGTTTCTTGGCGCCGGTGTTACGGTTGCATTCTGTATGTTTGTGTATCTTCTTGCCTTTTTTACGATATCGCCTCAGGGACTGCGGATGGTGTTCACGGCTATGGTACAATTTCTGTCGGGGGCGATTATTCCGCTGTCTTTTATGCCGGACAGCGTCAGGCGGGTTCTGGAGCTTCTGCCTTTTGCGGGGATGTTCAATGTACCGCTCCGCATCTACAGCGGCGATCTTGTGGGCGCTAAGATGCTTCGGGCAATAGGGATGCAGATTTTCTGGCTGGTACTGTTGACAGCCTGCGGAAAGCTTCTGTGCCGTGCGGCAGAGCGCAGAATCGTAGTGCAGGGCGGATAAAGAAAGAGTGCCGTGCCGCTGTACTGAATTGTTCTGACAGGGAGGATTGATATGAACACGCTATACAAAAATATATCGCTTTATTTTCATTATATTTCTATCGTTCTGCGCAGCGTTATGCAGTATAAGACTTCTTTTTTTCTGACGGTGGCGGGGCGGTTCCTGGTATCATTTAACGGGATTCTGGGCGTATACTTTATTTTTGCGCGCTTCCATCAGGTCAGAAATTATGGTCTCGGGGAAGTTTTTCTGTGCTATGCTGTGATACAGATGGATTTTGCGTTGGCGGAATGTTTTGCAGGCGGATTCCTGCGGTTCCCCGGCATGATACGGCGGGGAGAGTTTGACAGGATTTTGTTAAGACCGTGCAGCGCGGTTCTGCAGATCCTGGGCAGCCAGTTTGAAATCAGCCGCATCGGGCTGATCATACAGGCGGTGCTGATGTTTGGGTATGGGATGGCGGTCAGTCCGATTGCATGGACGCCCGGCAGAGTCGCGGCGGTAGTACTGATGCTGCTTGGCGGGACGCTGCTTTTTAGCGCTGTCTTTATGCTGGAAGCGGCAGTCAGCTTCTTTACGCTGGAGGGACTGGAAGCAGCGAATATTCTGACCTACGGCGCGCAGGAGCACGGGAAATATCCGATTGATATTTATGGCGGGCGTATGATGAAGATATGTACGTACATGATTCCGTATACTCTGATCCAATATTATCCGCTGCAATATCTGCTGGGACGTACGCAGCGCTGGTATTATGGGCTGTATCCTCTTGGTGTGGTGCTCTTTCTGACTGTCTGCGTGGGCGTATGGAGACTGGGAATGCACAATTATCAGTCAGCGGGGTCATGAGATGCCCTGTTGACTGACGATAAATACAGAAATTTTCATTGTTCTAACTTTATGATGGTATGTTATAATGGAACAGGTAACTTGCCGCAGTTCTCAGCGAAGGTATGACGCGCCGCAGGACGGTGCAGGTTCCGAAGCGATACATAACAGGAGACAGGGGTGGGCGCCCCGGAATGGAGGAAAATATGGGTGAAGTGATAAAGGCAATTGCAAAAAGGAGTTCTACGAGAGGGTATACGGCAGAGCCGGTAACGGAAGAAGAACTGCGTATTCTGTTAGAAGCAGGTCTGCAGGCTCCCACCGCCGCAAATAAACAGGAGATTCATTTTACAGTGTTAAAAGGGAACCATCCGGTTTTGCAGGAAATTGAGGAAGACAAAAACAAACTGCGCGGCATCTTGGCGTTGGAGCACAATTTCTATTATGAAGCGCCGGTGGTTATCATATTGAGCGCAGACCGTGATTTCAGATGGAGTGTCCTGGATGCGGGTATCGCGGTAGAGAATATGTCGCTGGCAGCGGAAGAGCTTGGACTTGGAAGTTTGATTATCGGCTGTATCTACGACGCGCTTCGCGGTGAGAAACAGGAGTACTATTCCAAAGCCCTGCAGCTTCCTGACAATTATGAGTATGAGATCGCGATCGCGGTGGGACATAAGGCGGTCAGTAAGGAGCCGCATACCTACGACGCTGCCGCGCAGATCACCTATCTGTAAGAGACAGTGAAAACATGGTCCTGCAAATCTGGCTTCCTGTCTTAGTGCGGAATACATTTCGAAGCATGGCTTCCACGGCATCTTCGGG
Source organism: Lachnospiraceae bacterium (assembly GCA_017626325.1). Lineage (GTDB taxonomy): Bacteria > Bacillota > Clostridia > Lachnospirales > Lachnospiraceae > UBA3282. The sequence continues at coordinate 13,401 of JAGAIZ010000073.1, forward strand.
AAGCTGGTCTTCGTAAAGATTTACCAGCGCGTCCGCCTCCAGCAGGATGCGGTAGTCCATTCCGTCCACCTGGTCATAGGTGTGATGGTGGGCTACCAGGAAACAAACTCTGTCCGTGATATCGGGAGCAAAACCGATGGCTGAGAGCATTTCACGGGCAGGGGCGGGGCCTTCCTGTTCCTGTAGTTTACCGCTGCAGTTACCGTATTTTGCTTCTGCAGGGCGGATGCCGATGTCGTGCACCAGCGCAGCCGCTTCTAAGAGGAACAGTGTCTTCTCCTCTAATTTTTCTCCGATACCGATTGTTCTGGCGAAGCTGTGCACTTTGATAAAGTGCTGGATTCGTTTGGGGTCGCCTTTATCATATGCAATCATGGCTTCTGTAAGCTTATAGAGCATATCTTGATTCTGATCAGTATTCATGGCCTGGTCCTTTCTGAAAGTCTGTTTTGTCCTGATTTTCTTCCCTAAATCATAGAGTTGGATATAATAAATGTCAAGCCTGAAAATAATTCATAATTTATATAAGGATAATTCATATGATTGAAAATAATTCAAATAGCTGAAACTTTTTACAAAGTTATAAGGTCTAACTATTAGTCTGCAAAGCCCGGGGCATAAAGGAAAGATGCCGACCGGAGCGCCGGCTGGTCTGACATCGGTTCGGATATGAGGAACAAAAGGAGGTAAGGAAACTTGCAAGGGTTTGGCAATAAGAAGAGAAGCAATGAGAAAATTATCGAACAGGTCATATTAGAGCAGTATAACCAATATTACAGGCTGGCATACAGTTACGTACACAACGAAGCGGATGCCTGCGACATCGTACAAAGCGGCGCGTATAAGGCGCTCAGGAGCAGTCATACGCTTCACAGTCAGCAGTATGCCGCGACGTGGGTATACCGGATTATGCTCAACGAAATATTCAGCTATTTCGCGAAACCACAGTGGGAGTCCTATGAATATTTGCAGGAGGAGAAAGGGAAGGAGGCACAGTCTGCGGAAGACAGCTACCGGAATGTGGATTTGCACAGGGCGCTTGACGCGCTTTCTCCTCAGGATAAGGCGATTGTTATTCTGCGGTATTTTGAGGATAAGAAGCTGGAGGAAATTGCAGATATTCTGAATTTGAATGTCAGCACTGTGAAAAGCAGACTGTACCGCAGCATGGAGAAGCTGCGCAGACAGTTGTCGGAAGAGACGGGCATCAATCAATAGACGAAGCGGGAAGAAAACCGAAGAAAAACAAAATCAATATCTTTAAAGTAAATAGAAGTCACAAGGATATACCTGAATAAACAGAGAAAGGCAGGACATTCAATGAAAGATAATATTTTAACCATGCAGGCGAAAGCGGAAGACAGCGCGGCGCTGGAGGCTGCCAGAACAGAATACAGGAAAGTGCAGATGTCCGGGGAACAACTGCAGGAATTGAAAGAGACGATAGAACAGGCGAAAAGAGAAAACTGGCAGGAGAAAAGCCAGGGGAGAGCGCCGCGTTATGTGGCGGCAGCTTTGGCTGCGGCAGCGCTTGTGTTTGTGATCGTACCCAATACGTCAGCGGCGGCAGCCTATGCGATGGAGAAGCTGCCGATCATCGGTTCTCTTGTAAGGGTAGTGACCTTCCGGGATTATGAATATGAGGATGAGAGGAACAGAGCCGTTATCGACGTGCCCAAGATAGAGGTGGAGCAGGCGGACACAGAAGGACTTGAGGAAGACGTCAGGGAAGAACTGGAAAAGAGTACAGAAGAGATAAACGCGGAAATCGAAGAAATCAGCGGCAGGTTAGTACAGGAATTTAAGGCTTCCATGGAAAATGAAATGGGATATCAGGATCTTATGGTGCAGAGCGAAGTGCTGGCCACGACGCAGGATTATTTTACTTTGAAGCTGCTCTGTTATCAGGGAGCGGGCAGCGGCTATCAGTTCAATTACTATTACACCATCGACCTGAATACCGGAGAGAGGCTGAAACTGAAAGACCTGTTTGCAGAAGGGGCGGACTATATTACGCCTATCAGCGATAATATTAAGGAACAGATGCGGGCACAGATGGCGGCTGATGAAAATGTGATATACTGGCTGGATCAGGAAGTGGAGGAGTGGAATTTTCAGTCCATTACAGAGGATGTCTCTTTCTATCTGAATGAGAATAATAATGTGGTAATCGGCTTCAATGAGGGAGATGTGGCGCCGATGTATATGGGAACGGTGGAATTTGAAATACCGGCGGATATTTTAGAAAATATCAGAAAGTGAAACTTTTTGCATGATTCATTCGTATTCTATATGCAGAACAGACAGGAAAGTTTTGTTTTTATTTGCAAAAATTCTTAAAAAATTGTGAAAGCACTTTGAAAAACTCTTTCTTTGGGTTATAATGTATGCAGCAAATTGCGCAATTCTATCCAATTAGCTGTTTTATGTTTAGTTTGGTGGTAATTGGAAATTATGTAATATAGATGCCGGAAGAAAGGGGTACGTTTAAAATGCAGTATACAGATATAGGAATCGATTTGGGAACGGCCAGCATTTTAGTTTATATCAGAGGAAAAGGCGTTGTTTTAAAAGAGCCTTCCGTAGTGGCTTTTGACAGAGATACAAATAAAATCAAAGCGATTGGAGAGGATGCGAGACTGATGCTTGGCAGGACGCCGGGCAATATCGTGGCGGTAAGGCCTCTTCGCCAGGGCGTTATCTCCGACTATCAGGTGACGGAGAAGATGATGAAGTACTTTATCCAGAAAGCGCTTGGCAAGAGAACTTTCAGGAAGCCCCGCATTGCCGTATGTGTACCCAGCGGCGTTACAGAAGTAGAGAAGAAGGCGGTAGAGGACGCTACGTATCAGGCAGGCGCCAGAGAGGTATCTATTATAGAAGAACCGATTGCGGCGGCTATCGGCGCGGGTATTGATATTTCCAAGCCCTGCGGCAATATGATTGTGGATATCGGCGGCGGTACGTCCGATATCGCGGTGATTTCTCTGGGCGGTACGGTGGTCAGCGCCTCCATCAAGATTGCGGGAGACGATTTCGACGAAGCGATTGTGCGTTATATGCGTAAGAAGCATAATCTGCTGATCGGCGAGAGAACGGCAGAGGATTTGAAGATTAAGATAGGTTCGGCATATAAGCGTTCGGAAGTGGATTACATGGACGTAAGAGGACGTAACCTTGTGACAGGTCTTCCGAGGACGGTCAAGGTTTCTTCTGAAGAGACGGAGGAGGCTCTGCATGAGACTACCGTGCAGATTGTGGAGACCATCCACAGCGTGTTGGAGAAAACACCGCCGGAGTTAGCGGCGGATATCGCGGACAGAGGCATCGTGCTGACAGGCGGCGGCAGCCTGCTGCGGGGTCTGGAGGATTTGATTGCGGCCAAGACGGGCATCAACACGATGACGGCAGAAGATCCCATGACTGCGGTGGCGATTGGTACCGGTAAATATGTAGAATTTTTGGCGGGATACAGAGAAGATTAATTGTCAGGAACTTTCATCAGGAATAGGGGAGAAATATGTTAAAGGGTTTGTATACTGCCTACACAGGCATGGTCAACGAACAGCATAGAATGGACGTTATGACCAACAATTTAGCGAATGCGGATACGAATGGTTATAAGAAAGAAGGAGCCACAAGCCAGGCGTTTGACACGGTGCTTGCCTACAAGATCAAGGATTTGTCGGAGCCGGGCAATCTGCCGAAGAATCTGGGTACGCCCAGGGTCTATGATGAGGACGCGGTGGACAATCAGGAGCGCTGGATGAACCGGACGGGCATGAATCTGGGAGTAAAGATCGGAGAGAATTATGTGGATTATTCCGAAGGCCCGATCAAGGAAACGAACAATACCTTTGATCTGGCGATTTCGGACAGAGGTTTCTTTGCGGTGGAATATACCAATAAGGCCGGCGAGACTTCCACGAAATATACGAGGGACGGCAATTTCACGATGGACCGTCAGGGTTATCTGGTAACGCAGGACGGAGATTTCGTGCTGGATGAGAACGGCAGGCGGATTCGAATGGATACGGCGCTTCCGGTCAGCATAGACCGCAGCGGCAGGATTACGCAGGAGGGCGAAGAGGTTGCCGTAATCGGACTGACGGATTTTGAAGATTATGATTATCTGGAACGATTTGGAGAGAATTATTTCGAGACGGTGGACGGCGCGACAGAGATTGACTGCGAGTCGGAGATCTATTCCGGTTATCTGGAGCAGTCCAATATATCCATTGTCACAGAGATGGTTAATATGATTACGATACAGCGTCAGTATGAGAGCAACCAGAAATTGATCACGACATACGATGAAACGCTTGATACGGCAGTGAACCAGTTAGGCAGGATATAGGAGGGATAAGACATGGTTAGAAGTTTATGGTCAGCGGCGACCGGTATGAATGCACAGCAGACGAATGTAGATACGATTGCGAATAATCTTGCGAATGTCAATTCAGTGGGTTATAAAGCGCAGGTGGCGCAGTTTAAGTCCCTTCTGTATCAGAACTTACAGACAGTGACCACTACGGCCAACGGCGACCCGAAGCCGACCAGTTCTCAGGTGGGACTGGGCGTACGTACCTCGTCCATTAATTCTATTTTTACACAGGGCAGTCTGCTCGATTCGCAGAGCGATACAGCGTTTGCCATTGAAGGAGATGGATTCTTCGCGGTGCGCGGCGAGGACGGCAATACATATTATACGAGAAACGGTGATTTTACATGGGCGATCGGCACGAACGGCGGTATGATGCTGACCAATGCGGACGGGCTTCCGGTATTAGATTCGACCGGACGTGCGATTCAGTTGTCCCGTGATTATGTTGCAAGCAATTTGTCTATTTCGGAGAGCGGTGAGATCTGTTATCCCGATGGCTTGAATAATCCGACTCCCATAGGAGTTACAATCGGTACATTCCAGTTCAGTAATCCGGGAGGATTAAACAGAGTGGGCGATACGCTTTTTGCCGTGACGGATGCGAGCGGACGTGCCATTAATGAGGATACTGCCGATAATGTTACTAAGAGCAGAATTATACAGGGATATCTGGAAGGCTCCAACGTACAGGTGGCTACCGAGATGGTCAATCTGATCGTAGCGCAGCGTGCCTACGAGATGAATTCCAAGGCGATCACTACGACAGATTCTATGATGGAAGTGGCGAATAATCTTAAGAGATAAAGGTTTTAGATTAGTCGGATCACTAAGATGAGCTGACAGACAGGAGACAATTATGGATTTAACAGGATTATCAAGTTACACAGATTATATGACGGACGTAGACAGGGTTGCCACTGAGAATTTACAGAATCAACTGCAGAAGGCCGATCAGGCGAAGGGGACGGATGACGACGCGCTTCTTGATGCCTGTAAACAGTTTGAATCCTATCTCTGGGAACAGGTTTATAAGGAAATGACTAAAACGACCAAGTTATTCAGCAGCGACGAGGATGAAGGATACGCATCTAATATGGTAGACTATTTCAAGGATTCTGTTATTCAGGAAATTTCCGAGCAGACGGCTTCTCAGGGGTCTAATTCTCTTGCGCAGATGTTGTATGAGCAGGCAAAGAGGAATTATAATTTGTAGCAGAAATGTGCGAAATATAAGGTTTGGCTGTTAAACGGGCTGCCTGGGATGGCAGCCCGTTTCTGTTATGGTGCTTACTGCTGCTTCAGATCTTGCTGCGCCGGAAGCAGCAGCGTATCAGAGGAATATTCATGGAAACGATCAAGGGATTTATTGAACATATTATATATCGTAATACGGATAACGGATATACGGTGCTGAACCTGATTGGCGGGGAAGAAGAGATTACCTGCGTAGGCTTCTTTAAGACGATGGATCAGGGCGAGACGATACGGGCAGAGGGAGAATACACGACCCATCCGGTGTACGGGAAGCAGTTCAAAATTGAGAAATATCAGATCGTTCCGCCGGATGACGCGGAGAGTATCCGGCGTTATCTCGGCTCCGGCGCTGTTAAAGGCGTAGGAGATGCGCTTGCCGCCCGTATCGTGAAGTGTTTCGGTGAGGATACCTACCGCATTATAGAGGAAGAACCGGAACGGCTTGCGGAAGTAAAAGGGATCAGTGAGCGTAAGGCCAGGGAGATTGCGGCAGCGGTATACGAGAAACGCGACGCCAGAGAAGCGATGACGTTTCTTCAGAAATATGGTATATCCAATACGCTTGCCATCCGTATCTATGAAAAGTACGGAATGGGGCTGTATGGAATCATGAAGGAAAATCCTTATCAGCTTGCGGAAGACATACAGGGAATCGGTTTCCGTATCGCGGATGAGATTGCTGCCAGAATCGGGATTCACACGGATTCGGATTTCCGTATCAGAAGCGGGATTCTATATACGCTGATGCAGGCAGGCGCGGAGGGACATTGCTATCTTCCAAAGAATATCCTGCTGCAGAAGGCGGGGGAGCTGTTGGGACTGGAGCCTGCGCTTATGGAACCACAGTTACAGAATCTGGCCATGGATAAGAAGCTGATGATCAAAATGCCTGCGCAGGGGGAGACAGAGCAGAAAGTATACGCGGCCACATATTATTATACGGAGCTTAATTGCGCTAAGATGCTGCATGATCTGAATATTTCTGTGGAGGAAGAGGGTCTGCTGCCTTCCGAGGAGCGAAAGATTCTGGCTAAGATCGACCGGATCGAGGAGGAACTGGAGATTACGCTGGATGATTTGCAGAAGAAATCGGTGCTGGAGAGCGCAAAGAACGGGATCTTTATACTTTCCGGCGGACCGGGAACAGGCAAAACGACAACAATCAATGCCATTATTCGTTATTTTATGTCGGAGGAACTGGATATTTATCTGGCGGCGCCGACCGGCAGAGCCGCGAAGCGTATGACGGAGGCGACCGGATATGAATCCCGTACCATCCATAGAATGCTGGAATTAAACGGCGTGGTGTCCGAGGAAACCAAAACAGCGAAATTTGAACGTAACGAGCAGAATCCGCTGGAGGCTGACGTCATTATAGTGGATGAGATGTCCATGGTTGATATCTTTCTTTTCCAGGCGCTTCTGAAAGCGATTACGGTGGGAACCCGTTTGATTATGGTGGGCGACGTAAATCAGCTTCCGTCTGTGGGAGCAGGACAGGTACTGCAGGATCTGTTGTCGAGCGAGCGGTTTCCGGTAGTTGTTTTGGAGAAGATATTCCGGCAGGCCGGAGAGAGCGATATTGTGTGGAATGCGCATCGTATTCATGCCGGACAGGAATTACGGCTGGATAACAAGAGCAGGGATTTCTTTTTTTTGGAAAGAAACGACATAAACGTCATATATAAGCATATGATACAGTTGATTACAGAGAAGCTGCCGAATTATGTGGGGGCGGGAGTATATGATATTCAGGTCCTTACGCCGATGCGAAAGGGGAAACTTGGCGTAGAGGTGTTAAACGGTATTTTGCAGAAGTATTTAAATCCGCCGTCTGATCAGAAGAAGGAATATCAATCGGGGGATGTTCTGTTCAGAGAGCATGACAAGGTGATGCAGATCAAGAATAATTATCAGTTGGAATGGGAAGTAGTCAGTAAATACGGGATTCCGGTTGATAAAGGAACCGGCATTTTTAATGGGGATACAGGCATTATTCTTCAGATTAATGAATATGCTCATGAAGTAGTGGTGGAATACGACGAGCACAGGAGAGTCACCTATCAGTATGCCCAGCTTGACGAGATAGAGCTTGCCTATGCGGTAACGATTCACAAGTCGCAGGGAAGTGAATATCCGGCTGTTATTATGCCGCTTCTGTCGGGGCCTAAGATGCTTTTTAACCGGAATCTTCTTTATACGGGAGTGACGAGAGCCAAATATTGCGTGACGATTCTGGGGAGCAGGCAGACGGTGCAGGAGATGGTGGACAATAATTACCAGAACCGCCGTTATACAGGATTGGCGGAGCGTATTCGGGAATTGATGCCGGAATAGAAAAAATCATAACGGAAAAGAGTACGATGCCGGGGATGACAACCCGGGGACATAAAAGTAAGAGGGAACTATGAATCAAATCAAAACATTCTTCGGGACACTGACGGATCTTCTGTATCCGCGCAGGTGTCCTGTCTGTGACCGGGCTGTCAAGCCCTTTGGAAGCCTGATCTGTCAGGCCTGCGAACATAAGTTTATATATATCGGGGAACCGTATTGTATGAAATGCGGGAAGAAGCTTCGGGAGGAGGAGAAGGAATACTGCAGCGACTGTACCATGCGTAAGCACCTGTTTGACAGGGGGCGCGCCCTTTACGAATACCGGAGCATAGCAGATTCCATTTACCGTTTCAAATACAGGGGCAGACAGGAATACGCGGAATATTATGCTGCGTGTATGGCGGATAAATTGGCGGGATGGATTATGGAATGCCGCCCGGACGCGCTGATTCCGGTACCGATCCACAGGAGTAAGAAGCGTATACGGGGATATAACCAGGCGGAGGCGCTTGCCAGGAGACTGCACGAGAGAACCGGGATTCCGGTAGAAACAGAATTGATCAAAAGAGTGCGCAGAACGGCGCCCATGAAAGATTTATCCGCATCGGAACGGCAAAATAATTTGAAAAGGGCTTTCAAAATCTGCCGTAATGATGTAAAATTAAGTACGATTATAATTATTGACGACATCTATACGACAGGAAGCACGATAGATGCCATGAGTTATGAATTGCGAAAAGCAGGAGTAAAGCATATTTATTTTGTGACTTTATCTATTGGCAGAGGATTATAAGTACAGGAGGATATCATATGAATGTACGGAATTGCAAAAAATGTGGAAAAATATTTAATTATGTGTCCGGGCCGCCGATCTGTATGGCATGCAGAGAGAAAATGGAAGAAAAGTTTCAGGAAGTGAAGAAATATATTCAGGATCACGTGCGCGCATCCATTCCGGAGGTGTCCGAGGCATGCGATGTATCTACGAATCAGATTCAGCAGTGGCTGAGAGACGAGAGGTTACAGTTAAGCGAGGACTCGGGTATTACACTTTTCTGCGAGAAGTGTAATGCGCCTATTCTGAGCGGACGTTTCTGTGAGAAATGTAAGAGCCATATGGCCAATGAATTAAACAGCAGTATTCGCAGACCGGAAGCGCCGAAGCCCGCGCCGAAGAAAGACCCTCGCGATAATCCTAAGATGCGTTTTCTGGGATAGGAGATACTATGTTAAACGAAGAAAGAATCATCCTGATGACGAAGCTGGCGTCCTACGAGGAAAACGAAGGCAGGAAAAATGTTGCCATAGGAAGCTACTTCCGCAGTGATTATATAGGATGGCAGGTATTGAAATCCATTATAAGTGCAACCATTGCATTTATAGTGGTTTTTGCCATGTATATTTTTTATGATTTTGAAGTGTTTATGATGGACATTTATAAGATGGATCTCATGGAATTCGCAAAGAGCGTACTGTTCAACTATTTGGGAGTAGTAGGCGCTTATGCGGTTATTTCGTATATAATTTACACAGTTCGGTATAATAGAGCCAAAAAAAGCTTGAAGCTGTATTATATGAATCTTCGCCGATTGGCCAATATGTATAAGTAGGCATTCTATTTGCGAAGACATACGAGAAGTGAAAGGATTTAACATGACAACCTTACTTGTAGCAAAGCAGACATTAATGACTCTTTATGGTAAATATGAAGTATATATCACGCCGCTTTTAAAATTCCTTCTGGCGATGGTCTCTTTACTGCTCATTAATTCCCGGCTGGGATATATGGACAGTATTAACAGACTCACGGTTGTATTGATCGTGGCTTTGATGTGCTCGTTTATGCCGATGAATTTCATCGTTCTTATGGCGGCGCTGTTTACGCTGCTCCATCTGTATTCTTTCAGTTTAGAGTGCGCGGCGGTTATAGGAGCGGGGTTTTTGCTGATTTTCCTGCTGTATTTGAGATTTTCGCCTAAAGATACGCTGGTGGTGGTGCTGCTGCCTGTCTGTTTCCTGCTGAAAATCCCGTATATCATTCCGCTGGCAATGGGGCTGATCGGGACACCGGCGTCGGCAATTTCCGTGGCCTGCGGCGTGATTGCATATTATATGATACATTACGTAGTCGCGAATGTGTCGGTGATTGCATCCATGGCTGACGAGGAGACGGCGGCTAAGTTCAAATTTATCATCGACGGTCTGATCGGCAATAAAGAAATGGTTGTGACGATTGCCGCTTTTGCGATTACAGTCGTATTGGTTTATATTATCAGAAGAATGAGCGTGGATTATGCGTGGACAATTGCCATGGCGGCGGGCGCTGTAGTGAATATCATGGTTCTTCTGGTGGGAGATCTGATGTTTGATACGAATGTGGGATTGTTAGGCGTAATCGTAGGAACGATAGTTTCCCTGCTGTTTGTGGTCGTGTTGCAGTTCTTTGTATTTAATGTGGATTACAGCCGGACGGAGAAAGTGCAGTTCGAGGATGACGAATATTATTATTATGTCAAAGCCGTGCCGAAGGTTACGGTTGCCAGACCTGAGAAAAAAGTGAAACAGATCAACAGTCAGACAATGAAAAGCACACAGAGAACCAGAAGTACACATTGAGATTTTAAATAGAACAGAGAGTAGGTGAGAGGCGTGCAACAACTGAATAACTTGATGGAAACCTATCTTTCTAAACTGCATATGCCTACCATTCACTGGACTGACGTTGTGGAGATTATTATTCTGACTTTTCTGGCATATCATATTCTGGTATGGATTAAGAATACCAGAGCCTGGGCGCTGTTAAAGGGCGTTGTTGTGATTGCGGTTTTCATTTTGATCGCCGCCCTGTTCAGAATGAATACGATTCTGTGGATCGTATCCAATGTGTTCAGTATAGCGGCGATTGCGATCGTGGTAGTGCTGCAGCCGGAGCTGCGGAAAGCGTTGGAAGAGCTGGGCAGGAAGAATCTTCTGTCCTCCATCCTGTCGTTTGACACCCCCAAATCAGAAGGCGGGCGGTTCTCGGATCGTACAATCAATGAGATCGTGAAGGCTTCCGTGGAAATGGGCAAAGTAAGAACCGGAGCGTTGATTGTGATTGAGAAGGATCAGTCCTTAAGCGAATATGAGAGAACAGGCATTGATGTGGACGCGCTGATATCCAGCCAGCTCCTTATCAATATATTTGAGCATAATACGCCGCTGCATGACGGCGCCGTTATTGTGAGAGGCAATCGAGTCGTTTCGGCGACCTGTTATCTGCCTTTATCGGATAATATGGCACTCAGCAAGGATTTGGGAACGAGACACAGAGCGGGGGTCGGCATATCGGAGGTGACGGACTCCCTGACGGTAATTGTTTCCGAGGAGACCGGCAAGATCAGCGTCGCTTATGGCGGACAGTTAGAGAGGGGATTGGATGCGGAGCGTCTGAGGGCAAGATTGTCAGACATACAGAATAAACCAACAGAAGAAAAGAAACGTAAGATATGGAAAGGCAGGTCCAGGAATGAAGAATAAATTTGTCAAAAACTGGGGGCTGAAGATTGGTTCTTTTCTATTCGCGGTTGTATTGTGGATTATTGTGACAAACATTAATGATCCGGTTATTTCATACAAGGCGACAGACATTCCCGTTACAATTAAGAACGGCAATCTTATTACGGACAACGGACAGATTTACGAGGTGTTGGACGGTACGGACGTGATCGACGTGGTTACGATATTTGCGCCCAGATCCATTATAGATTCTCTGGATGACAGTAATGTTGTGGCTGTGGCGGACATGAATGATCTGACCAGTGTGAATACGATCAGCATCAAGCTTTCCACCAACAAACATAATGACAAACTGGAAAGTATTAAAGGAAGCATAGACAGCGTTAAGCTGAATATTGAAAACAAGGTGACGAAATCTCTTTCGCTCAAAGCGAATACTACGGGCGAAGTGGGCGAAGGGTATATGCTGGGAGACGTCACGACAGAGCAGAATCTGGTCAGAATTTCCGGGCCGGAATCTCTGATTTCCCAGGTGTCCAGGGCATCGGTGGAAGTAGGGGTATCGGGATTTACAAGTAATATCAGCACAGACGCGGATATCCGTCTGCTCGACGAGGACGGTAAGGAGATCAGAGCCGCCAGTATCGATAAGAGTATCAGCAAGGTGCGCGTGAATGTAGAAATTCTGCAGGTAAAAACAGTGCCGGTTAAATATGTTGTAACGGGAATCCAGGCAGAAGGATATCGCCTCACGGGACAGATTGAAAGCACCAGAGATTATGTCAATATTGCAGGAAGGGCGAAGGTGATTCAGAATATCAACGAAATCGAGATACCCGAGAATGTTATTGACGTAACAGGCGCCAAGGAAAATGTCACAACGCTGGTTAATCTGAAGGATTATCTGCCGGACGGCGTTATTCTCGCTGACGAGGATTTCAGCGGTAATATTAATGTGACTGTATTCGTGGAGCAGGAGATTGAGAGAAAAGTAACCATTCCTGTGGAAGATATTAACATTACAGGTATTCCGGAGGGATATGAAGCGACTATAACAGAGCCGGAGGATACGTGTGATATTACGTTGGTCGGGCTTGCTTCCGAACTGGACGCTATTGCGATGGAAGAAATAGAGGCGACAGCAGATGTGGCTTCGTGGTTTGAGTCGGAAGAGATGGAAGAGCCGGACAGAGGCAATTATTGGATTCCGATTACGATAACAGTCGCGGACGAGACAGTCAGTCTGGGGGATGAAGTACTGGTGCGTGTGCATATCACCGAGGCTGAGTAGATTGAAAAATCACTCTGATGAGCTGGTTTTCAATTGCAGATTAAGAGAAAGGTATGGGTATTGAAATGAGCAGATTATTTGGAACAGATGGTGTCCGGGGCGTCGCGAATGAGGAACTGACGCCGCAGCTTGCGATGCAGCTTGGGCAGGCGGGAGCGTATGTGCTTACGAAAGAGAACGCGCATAAGCCGACGATTATGGTGGGCTGCGATACAAGAATTTCGGGAGACATGCTGGCGAACGCTTTGATGGCAGGAGCCTGTTCTGTGGGAGCCAATGCCGTATACGTAGGGGTTGTGCCGACGCCGGCGGTCGCTTATCTGACCAGGAAATATAAGGTGGATGCCGGAGTTGTGATATCGGCGTCCCATAACACAGTAGAGTTTAACGGTATCAAATTCTTCGACGGCAACGGCTACAAGCTTCCGGATTCTCTTGAGGATGAGATAGAGACGCTTATTAACAGCGATATGCAGGGCGTAAAGTTCCCGATAGGCACAGGCGTGGGTAAAATCAAGTACCGCACGGACGCGAGAGAAGAATATATCAATCATGCAATGAAAGCCGTCAACGTGGATTTAAGAGGCATGAAGATTGTATTGGATTGTGCCGAGGGAGCGTCTTATTACACTTCCGTAGAGACGATGAAGGAGCTTGGCGCAGAAGTCGTGGCGATTCATAATAATCCTGACGGAACGAATATTAACGCTAACTGTGGTTCTACGCATATGGAAGAACTGCAGGCCAGAGTCGTATATGAGAAGGCGCAGGTAGGTCTTGCTTTTGACGGCGACGCAGACAGACTGCTGGCGGTAGACGAGCTGGGCAATATTGTAGACGGCGATCAGATTATGGCGCTCGTAGGCAATCACATGAAGCAGCAGGGTAAGCTGAAACAGGATACGATTGTAGCGACTGTCATGAGTAATCTCGGATTCTTTATCATGGGAGAGCAGAATGGTATTCATATCGAGCAGACTAAGGTTGGCGACAGATATGTGCTGGAGAGGATGAAGGAGATCGGGGCAAGCCTTGGCGGAGAGCAGTCCGGTCATGTGATCTTCTTAGACGAAAATACTACCGGCGACGGATTATTGAGCGCGCTTCATCTTCTGCAGGTTATTGTGGAGACCGGCAAACCGCTGTCCGAACTGAAAAAGATCATGGAAGTTATGCCGCAGGCGCTTGTAAACGCTAAGGTGCCCAACCATAAGAAAGAGAAGTATATGGATTATCCGGAGATTGCGGAAGCAATTGATGAATTGAACAGGAAATTCGCCGGAGAAGGACGTGTTCTCATAAGACCGTCCGGGACAGAACCGCTTGTGAGAGTTATGATAGAAGGCAAGGATCAGAACATGATAGAAGCGGAAGCTAAGAAGCTGGCGGAACTGATACAGAATATTATGTTATAACCCTTGTGATATATGAGAAAAAATGATATAGTTAAGAGAAGGCTGGAGATGAGGGGAGATTACGTCAGCCAGAAACGGAATGGGAGGAAAAGGGTATGGTAAGCCAAAAGGTAATCATTAAAAACCCGACAGGGCTACATCTAAGACCGGCAGGAATCCTATGTAAGGAAGCAATGCAGTTCAAATCATTAATAACATTTACATTCAGAGAGAATACAGCGAATGCGAAGAGTGTTCTAAGCGTGCTGGGTGCATGTGTTAAGTGTGGAGACGAGGTCGAGTTTGTATGTGATGGCGAAGACGAAGAAGAAGCACTTAAAGCGTTAGTCAGTGCGATTGAGAATGGTCTCGGTGAATAGAGTTATTAGTAAGCCTGTTGTATTCAACAGGCTTTTTCTTTGTTTACACACAAGCTATTTGCGTGGAAAGATTCAGGAATTGGTAAAAGAAATTGCGTCAGCCGGACATGCGGGTCTGACTTTGAGACAGCAAAAGGGAATATAGGAGGAACAATATGTTAAACTACAAACGTTATCGTAAGAATCCGGTGGTGGAGTATCCGGAGAGAGAATGGCCGGGCAAGGAGATCGAGAAGGCGCCTATCTGGTGCAGCGTTGATTTACGCGATGGTAATCAGGCGCTGATCGATCCTATGATTGTATCGGAAAAGATTGAATTTTTCAATTATCTGATTAAGCTGGGCTTCAAGGAGATTGAGATTGGTTTTCCGGCGGCCAGCCAGATTGAATTTGATTTTCTGCGCCAGTTGATCGACCGGAAGATGATTCCTGACGACGTTATCGTACAGGTTCTGACCCAGTGCCGTGAGGAACTGGTGGAGAGAACCTTCGAGTCTATTCAGGGCTGTAAGCAGGCAATTGTGCATATTTACAATTCTACGTCCACCTTACAGCGCGATGTCGTTTTTCATATGGACAGGGAGCAGATTATCAATATTGCCGTGGAAGGCACCAAGATGGTAAAGAAGCACGCCGAGAAGTTCCCGGGCAAGATTATACTGGAATATTCCCCGGAAAGCTTCACCGGTACGGAGCTTGATTTTGCGCTGGATATCTGTACTGCCGTGCAGGAGGAGTGGGGACCGACCAAAGAGAATCCCATGATTATCAACCTGCCTTCCACTGTGGAGATGAATACGCCTAATGTATATGCGGATCAGATCGAGTGGATGAATAAGCATTTCAAGAACAGGGAAAGTATTATCTTAAGCGTACATCCCCACAACGACAGAGGTACGGGCGTAGCCAGCGCAGAGTTAGCGCTGCTTGCCGGCGCTGACCGTGTGGAAGGCACACTGTTTGGCAACGGAGAGAGACCCGGTAACGTGGATATTCTTAATATCGCATATAATATGTTTTCTCAGGGCATCGATCCGAAGTTAGCTATCGAGCATGTGAATGAAAGCATAGAGATCTACGAGAGATGCTGTAAGATTCCGATTCATCCGAGACACCCTTATGCGGGTAAGCTGGTGTTTACGGCTTTCTCCGGCTCTCATCAGGATGCCATCAACAAGGGCGTGAAGGCTATGAAGGAGCGGGAAAGCGAAATATGGCAGGTGCCGTATCTGCCCATCGATCCGGCGGATATCGGCAGGGAATATGAGCCTATCGTGCGTATCAATTCTCAGTCCGGCAAGGGCGGCGTAGCTTTCATCATGGATACGTATTTCGGTTTCAAGCTGCCGAAGGGAATGCACAAGGAGTTTGCCAATGTTATCCAGAAGGTATCCGAGAAGCAGGGAGAGGTATCTCCAGATCAGATTATGGACAATTTCAGGGAGCAGTATCTGGATCAGAAAGAGCCGATTCATTTCCGCAAGCTGCGCATAGACGACTTAAGCGGAGAGACCAAGTCTCAGTTCGACACGAAAGTGACGGTGGTCTATACCGATGCGGGCGTGGAGAAGTCTTTCGAGGCTGTGGGCAATGGTCCTATCGATGCGGCGAAGCGCGGATTACAGGAAGAACTGAATGTCGATATCAAGATTCTGGACTACGAAGAGCACGCGTTACAGAGCGGTTCTAATTCTCAGGCGGCGGCTTATATCCATCTGCTCGATGTGGAGAGCGGCAGCGTGACCTACGGCGTAGGCGTAAGCTCCAATATTACCCGTGCGTCCGTAAGAGCGATTTTCTCGGCTGTGAACCGTCTGGGACTCGGCAGGAAATAGTTCACTCTGTAATATATAAATGATTGGAATATGAAGGCGGTTGTGTTTAGAGGAATGGAGGTTGCTTATGGAAGCACTGGAACAGCTCCGCACATGGGTGAGGGAGAGCGATAACATTGTATTTTTCGGAGGCGCAGGAGTGTCCACTGAGAGCGGTATTCCGGATTTCAGGAGCGTGGACGGACTGTATCACCAGCAGTATGATTATCCGCCGGAGACAATCTTAAGCCATACCTTCTACAGAAGAATGCCAGAGGAGTTCTATCGTTTCTATCGGGCGAAGATGCTGTGTCTGGACGCGAAGCCCAATGCGGCGCATTTAAAACTGGCGCAATGGGAGCGGGAAGGGAAGCTTAAGGCGGTAGTAACCCAGAATATTGACGGACTGCATCAGGCGGCGGGCAGTAAGGTGGTGCTGGAACTGCATGGCAGCGTTCTGCGCAATTATTGTGAGAGTTGTGGCAAATTCTATGATGCGCAGTATATTCTTAATTCCGAGGGCGTTCCGACGTGTTCGTGCGGCGGCAGCATCAAGCCTGACGTGGTGCTCTACGAAGAGGGATTGAATCAGAAAACACTGACGGATGCGGTGCGTTACATCAGCGAGGCGGATGTCCTTATTGTGGGCGGTACATCTCTGGCAGTCTACCCGGCGGCGGGACTGCTGGATTATTACAGAGGAAAGAAGCTTGTGTTAGTCAATAAGACTCCGACACCCAAAGATTCCATGGCGGATCTGATTGTGCAGGGCAGCATCGGAGAAATTTTCTCACAGATGGATTAGGGATGAAGACAGATTAAAACGCGTGGAAATGAGGATTATTATGGATGTTCAGGTAGGCGATATCTTAAAACTGAAGAAGCAGCATCCCTGTGGCTCCAAAGAATGGGAAGTGCTGCGCATCGGCGCGGACTTCCGCCTGAAATGCTGCGGCTGCGGGCACCAGATTATGATTGCCAGAAGACAGGCGGAGAAAAATGTGAAGGAAATCATTCCGGCGCGGCGGGGAATGTAGGAAGTGTATAAGAGAGTTTATCGGGAAAGTTTGTCAGGAAAGTTTTGAAAAATCACTTGCGGATTGCTTTTGATTATGTTATGATAACTAATCGTGATATACTAAATTGACGTGTAGTCAAGCATCCTTGCTCCTTCTTGTCAGAAAGGGGCCAGAGACCAAAAGGAGGTAACGAAGCATGAACAAATACGAATTAGCCGTTGTTGTTAGTGCAAAGATCGAAGATGACGAAAGAGCTGCTACTGTAGAGAAAGCAAAAGCTTTAGTAGAAAGATTCGGCGGAAAAATTACGAATGTTGACGACTGGGGTAAGAAGAGATTAGCTTACGAAGTACAGAAGATGAAAGAAGCTTTCTATTACTTCATCCAGTTCGAAGCAGACAGTACTGTTCCGGCTGAAATCGAGAGCCGTATCCGCATTATGGACAATGTCATCAGATACCTGTGCGTTAGACAAGACGAGAAATAGAAAGAGGTATTTATGAATAAGGTAATACTTATGGGGCGTTTGACCAGAGATCCCGAAGTGCGGTATTCTCAGGGGGAGAACGCTACGGCAGTAGCCAGATATACGCTGGCGGTAGATCGTAGATTTAATCGTAATAACAGTGATCAGACAGCAGATTTTCTTAACTGTGTTGCCTTTGGCAAGGCAGGAGAATTTGCTGAGAGATATTTCCACAAAGGAACGAAGGTTGTTGTGACCGGACGTATCCAGACAGGCAGCTATACCAATAAGGACGGCGTTAAGGTGTACACAACAGATATCGTAGTGGAAGAACAGGAATTTGCTGAGAGCAAGAATGCGTCAGGCGGCAGCGAGAGCGGATATGTTCCGGCTGGCAGACCCGCACCGGCGGCAGCCGGAGACGGCTTCATGAATATTCCTGATGGAATCGACGAGGAACTGCCGTTCAACTAATAACAGCTTGCATAAGCAAAGTTTAGAAGGAGGCAAAACCATGGCATATAATAAAACAGACAAGCCGGATTTCCCTAAGAAAAAGGGCGGAATGCGCAGAAGAAAAAAAGTATGTGTATTCTGTGGTAAAGATAACGTAATTGATTATAAAGATACGAATAAACTGAAAAGATACGTATCTGAGAGAGGTAAGATTCTTCCCAGAAGAATCACCGGTAACTGCGCGAAGCATCAGAGAGCGCTTACTGTAGCAATCAAGCGCGCAAGACACGTTGCTTTGATGCCTTACGTTCAGGATTAAGACTGAGAATGTATCGGGTTAAATAAGATAAGATGAAAGCCTTTAAGTACTGTAGTTACAGTATTTAAAGGCTTTTTCTTCACACACGAAAAGCGCACGGAAAACTTTTTACAAAACATCTTTACAACCATAAACCGATATGCTAGAATTGCAATAACATATCTGGGAATCTGAATTTCTGATAACACATCTGCGGCACGTCATAGGTTTTCGAGAATCCCTTATATGAAAATAGAAAGGGAGGTTACCGAATGGGTAAAAAGGACGAATACCAGTTTACGTATCTGGATGATGATTTTCGGTTTGCGGACCAGATCAATGGCGCTCTTTTTGGCGGAGAGCAGGTTGTTAAGGCGCAGGAATTAGAACCTGCGGAGACGCAGGTCATATACACCGGCACGGACGGGCATAGGAAAGCCATTGCGGATAAGGCGCGTATGTGGAAGGGACAGGAGCTCCATATCTTTGCAATAGAGAATCAGAACTATGTGGATTACCGGATGGTACTGCGCACGATGCTTTCGGAAAGCATCGGGTATCATAAGCAATGGCGGCAGAAGAAGCGGGATCACGAGAGGACGAAGGACTTAGAGGGCAGGGATGCTTTTTTGTCCGGCATGGAGAAGGATGAGAGGTTTGTGCCGATCATTACGCTCGTGGTGTATTATGGAGGGGACAGAGCATGGGACGGCGCGGTGTGCCTGCATGATATGCTTACGGTGGAAGAGAAGCTGAAAGCTTATATTACAAATTATCGCTTGAATTTGTATGACTGTCACGCGCACGATTCCTTTGAGGAATACCATAGCGGTTTGCGGCAGGTATTCGAGACGCTTCGCTATGCAAAGGATAAGGAGATGCTGCGCCGGATTATGGAAGAGAACAGAGATGCTTACAGCAGGCTGGACAGTGAGACCAGAAGAATGCTGGAAGTGACGGCAAAGGTAAGGATACCGGAGGATTGCAGGGTAATGGTAAATGGAGAGGAGCGGTTTGATATGTGTAAAGCGTTTGAGGATATGAGACTGGAAGGAAA
>JAGAIZ010000074.1 GCA_017626325.1 Lachnospiraceae bacterium
AAAGCCTGCTCCGATAATGGTTACGAGGTTGACCCTGAAATCAGCGAGTTCTTCTCCACACACAGAAAGACACACAACGCAGGCTGCTTCGACGCTTACAATCAGGAGATGAGAGCATGCCGTTCTTCCCATATCATCACAGGTCTTCCGGATGCATACGGACGCGGACGTATCATCGGCGACTACAGAAGAGTTGCTTTGTATGGTATCGACAGACTGATTGAGGATAAGCAGGCACAGAAGGATTCCACAGGACGCGTTATGACAGATGACGTTATCCGTCTTCGTGAAGAGCTTTCCGAGCAGATGACCGCTCTTAAGATGATGAAGGAAATGGCAGCTTCCTATGGCTGTGATATTTCCAAGCCCGCTTCTAACGTACAGGAAGCTATTCAGGCTACTTACTTCGGTTACCTTTGCGCAGTTAAGGAGCAGAACGGTGCGGCTATGTCCCTTGGACGTACTTCTACCTTCCTTGATATCTACGCTGAGAGAGACCTGGCTAACGGTACTTTCACAGAGGAGCAGATTCAGGAGTTCGTTGATCACTTCATCATGAAATTACGCTGCGTTAAATTCGCACGTACACCTGAATACAATCAGATTTTCGCAGGCGATCCGGTATGGGTAACAGAGTCCCTCGGCGGTGTCGGCGTAGACGGACGTCACATGGTTACCAAGATGAGCTTCCGTTACTTAAATACACTGACAAACCTTGGACCTTCTCCGGAGCCGAACTTAACAGTTCTCTGGTCCACAAGACTTCCGGAAGCATGGAAGAAATACTGTGCTAAGATGTCCATCCAGACCTCTTCTATCCAGTATGAGAACGACGACCTGATGAGAGTAACACACGGCGATGATTATGCAATCGCATGCTGCGTATCTTCCATGAGAGTTGGTAAGGAAATGCAGTTCTTCGGCGCACGTGCTAACCTGGCTAAGTGCTTACTGTACGCGTTAAACGGCGGTATTGACGAAGTTACCAAGAAACAGGTTGGACCTAAGTACCGTCCTGTTGTCGGCGATGTGCTTGACTACGATGATGTTATGGATAAATTCTTAGACATGATGGAATGGCAGGCAGACGTATATGTAAATACGCTGAACATCATTCATTACATGCATGACAAATACTGCTACGAGAGAGCAGAGATGGCTCTTCATGACAGAGACGTAAGACGTTACTTCGCAACAGGTGTTGCAGGTCTTTCTATCGTGGCTGACTCCTTATCCGCTATCAAGTACGCTAAGGTTGAGCCGATCAGAGACGAAGACGGAATCATCGTTGACTTCAAGACAACAGGTGACTTCCCGAAATATGGTAACGATGATGACCGCGTAGACGAGATCGCACAGGATATCGTACACAAGTTCATGACAGCAATCAGAAGACATCATACCTACAGAGATGGCTTCCCGACAACCTCCATCCTTACCATTACTTCCAACGTAACATATGGTAAGGCAACAGGTAACACACCTGATGGACGTCGTAAAGGCCAGCCTTTCGCTCCCGGTGCTAACCCGATGCACGGACGTGATACTCACGGTGCGGTAGCTTCCTTATCTTCCGTATCCAAGCTTCCGTTCAACGATGCACAGGATGGTATCTCCAATACCTTTACCATCATTCCGGGCGCTCTTGGTAAAGAGGATCAGGTATTTGCCGGCGATATCGAGATCGACTTAAACAAATAAGGAATTTCAAGGCAATATCAAGTTGATATAATGATGCAATAAGATGATTGGGTGTGGATAATTCCATACCCAATCGGAAAAAATCCATATATGAACGATTTTTTCCGCATACAAGTAGAAAGGATGATGATTATATGGATAATGAAGCAATGATTGAGGATTTTGTGAAAATGCTGGATTCCGGCATGGCACAGGGTGTCGGACATGTGAATGTGGATGTTGACGCTGACGCGAAGACTTCCAAATCCGTACAGACCATGGGTTGTACAGATTGTTCACGCACTCCCCTGGCATGCAGTGTTCCCACACTTCACGAAGGACTTGACGACTATCAGTAATTGACAGCCGTTTCGGGGATTCCCATTTAATCCTGTTCTCAATCAGACAGGAAACGACACTATTTTATAAGGAGGACAATACAATGGCAGCAGCAAATGCTCAGGTAGATAACTTAGTATCTTTATTAGATGGTTATGCAACAAAGGGTGGTCATCACCTTAACGTCAACGTTCTGAACAGAGAGACTTTATTAGATGCACAGAAGCATCCTGAGAACTATCCTCAGTTGACAATCCGTGTTTCCGGCTACGCAGTAAACTTCATCAAGCTTACTCCCGAACAGCAGGCAGACGTTATCTCCCGTACATTCCACGAGAGCATCTAATATTGTTTTAGGAAACGTATGCAATGAGGAAGGATTCCGTGACAGCGGAGTCCTTCTTTTTATTTCTTGACGCTGTACACATACATGATATAATGTACGTGATATAATAAGTATGGAAGATTACATGATAAATACTATCATGCTTTTGACATGCGTTAGAATTTGAGGGATCTGCATCACGCGCTGCATATGCAGATCCGGCGCTATACAATATTGGCAGCGCAGAAACGAGGTAATTATGCAAGGTAGAATTCACTCATTAGAAAGCTTCGGCACTGTTGACGGGCCGGGCACTCGCTTCGTCGTATTCGTTCAGGGATGTCCTATGCGCTGCGCTTACTGCCACAATCCAGACACCTGGGAGATGAACGCAGGAACTTTGATGGAACCGGAATATATTTTCGAACAGTACAAGCGCAACGAAGCATTCTATAAAGACGGCGGTATTACCGTTACCGGCGGCGAACCGCTGATGCAGGTAGATTTCCTCATCGACCTGTTTACCATCTGTAAGAAGAACAATGTGCATACTTGCATTGATTCTTCCGGTATCGCCTACAAGAAGGATGCCAATCCGGAATGGCTCGCCAAACTGGATCATCTGATGACACTCACCGACCTGGTCATGCTGGACATCAAGCATATCGACCCGGAGAAGCACAAAGAACTGACTTCCCAGCCCAATGACGGCATTCTGGCCTTTGCGGAGTATCTGGACGAAAAACATGTGGATCTATGGATTCGCCACGTAATCGTACCGGGCATTACGGACGACGATAAATATCTGTATCAGTTAGGCTATTTCATCGGCGGTCTCTCCAATCTGAAGGCATTGGACGCCCTTCCCTATCATACGATGGGCAAGCCCAAGTACGAAAAGCTGGGCATCCCTTATAAGCTGGAAGGCGTAGAACCGATGGATAAGAACAAGCTGATTGAGAAGAAAGAGGTTATTCTGGACGGTATCAGGAAGCGCCGGGCAGAACTGGGTATAAAGCATAGCTAAGGCGATATTTTAAATCTTTACGGCAGAGGTACATGCATTTATTTCCATGAAATTCTTATATAAGATTTTCTGCCTTAACCCTTGTATATTCAGTACTTTTATATTAAAATAGAGACTGACAGATTGATAAATATATATCAATTATGTATCTTAGTATATTAAGGAGGATAAGTATTATGGCATATGTAATCAGTGACGCTTGTGTAGCATGTGGGGCTTGTGAGGCTCAGTGTCCGGTAGGCGCTATCAGCATGGGTGACGGCAAGTTCGATATCGACGCAACTAAGTGCATCGATTGTGGTTCCTGCGCTGGTGTTTGCCCTACAGGTTCTATCTCCCAGGGTTAATTCCACAGCCATTCGTTTCATACAGGCAGATAACGAATCCCCTATCATACGATAGGGGATTTCTTTTTGCCTTTGCCGAACTTCTCACGGGGCTTATGCCTCTCTCTTATCATCTCATCAATCTTGCGGTAATGCTCTTCTTCTTTCTTCCATCTCTCTTCATCCCGCTCCTCCTGCATTCTGAATTGATAGTCCAGTTCTTTCAGAATACTTTCTTTTACTTCCATACACAACTCCTGATTCGCTGTTTTCACAGCCTCAGTAATCATATGCTGTAATAAGTACTGCAGTCTGGCAGCCTTCTGATTCTTTTCTTCCTCCGCAGGATATTCCGGCAGAGTATCCTCTTGACGCGAAGACGATATACCCGTTTCCACAGTTACACCCTTATCCTTCGTCAGCGTTACCATATATTTCTGCGCTTTCTCTAAGACCGCCTCTTTCGCCCCGTTATCCAGTTTGGGATACTCCGAAGAGATGTCTCCCTTCTGCTCTTGTCCGGTCTTATTCTCAACAGTTTCCACCGCTTTGCTTCCCCCCTCCTGCACTGAACCGTCCTGCCTTTCTGCTGTTTTCCTGCCGGACGTCGCCGTATCCTGCGATGTTTTAGGCAGTATTGCCCTGATTGCCTTTAACTGAAGCCCCTGCTCCTTCAGCACTTTAATTTCCTGAAGCTGTCTGATATCTTTACCGGTATAATAGCGGTGCCCCATCTCATTACGTTTAATCGGCAGTTGCAATTCTTCTTCCCAATAACGCAGAACATGGGTTTCAACCTGCACCAGTTTTGCAGCCTCGGATATGTAGTATATCGTGTTCGATTCCATATGAAACATCCCCTTTCTATGTCGATCCTGACTTTTCTATGTCGATCCTGACTTCCTGACTTTTATATAAAAAAAGAGACTCGTCATTTAAGGCTTGTCTCTTTCGTAAAATAAAATATAAATTTCAACAGAACTTCTCTGCTTTTTTTACAGAATTTCCCTCAAAATTGTATTTAAAATGCAGAATTATTTCTGGAGATTCGCAAACTTGGTAAAATCAGGCAGCCATACCAGTTCTACTGTGCCGATCGGACCGTTTCTCTGCTTGGCGATAATAATCTCCGCAATTCCTTTCTTCTCCGTATCTTTATTATAGTAATCATCCCGGTAAATGAACATTACCACGTCCGCATCCTGCTCGATCGCTCCCGATTCACGCAGATCAGAAAGCATCGGTCTGTGATCCGGCCTCTGCTCCACCGCACGGCTAAGCTGCGACAAGGCAATTACCGGCACATGCAGTTCTCTTGCCAGTGCTTTTAAGGAACGGGATATATCCGATATCTCCTGCTGCCTTGAATCTGTAGATTTCCCGTTTCCCGACATCAACTGCAAATAGTCGATAATAATCATTTCCAGATTATGCTCCAGCTTATATTTACGGCATTTGGAACGCATCTCTGATATACTGATGCCCGGCGTATCATCGATAATCAGATTCGACTTTCCAATCACTCCGGCGCTCTCGATCAATTTCTCCCACTCGGCATCCGACAGATTACCCGTTCTAAGATGCTGGGAATCCACCTTGGACTCCATGGAAAAGAGACGGTTCACCAACTGTTCCTTAGACATCTCCAGACTGAATATAGCTACCGTTTTATTCTGCTTAAAAGCCACGTGCTGGGCAATATTAAGGACAAAAGCAGTTTTGCCCATAGAAGGTCTTGCAGCCACCAGAATCAGGTCAGAAGGCTGCATACCGGCCGTTCTGTAATCAAGATCCAGAAAGCCTGTGGCAACGCCGGTTACATTGCCTTTATTTCGTGATGCCTTCTCGATATTATCCATGGCGTTCATAACCACCTGTCTGATCGGCACGAACTCTCCCGAATTTCTCCTCTGAATCAGATCAAATACCCGTTTCTCAGTGTCTGCCAGAATATCCTCCAAGCTCTGCTTACCAACGTAACAGGTATTGGCAATATCTTCATTCAGACGAATCAGTCTTCTTAACGTAGACTTCTCCGCCACAATGTTGGCATAGTATTTAATATTGGCCGATGTGGGGACGGCAGTAATCAAATCCCTGATAAATTCCAGGCTGCTCACTTCCGGCGGAACATCCTTCTCTTTCAGCCGATCCTGCAGCGTGACCAGATCCACCGGTTTTCCTTCATCATTTAACTCTACCATTGTATCGAAAAGAATTCCATACTGTTTATTATAAAAGTCATCGCCCAAAACGATTTCCGAGGCAACCACAATTGCTTCCCTGTCCATAATCATAGAACCGATAACCGACTGTTCCGCCTCTATACTATGCGGCAATATTCTCTTAAGTAGTGCTTCTTCCACGCCTGCCAACGCCCTTTCTGTGACTAATTCTCTTCTACAACCTTCACCCTCAGTTTGCCGGTAACTTTGGTGTGCAGCTTCACATTAACTTCATACACGCCCAGTGATTTGATCGCCTCAGGAAGCTGGATCTTCTTCTTATCCAGTTCCAATCCGCACTGTTCCTTTGCGGCCGCAGCTATTTCTTTGGACGAAACAGACCCGAATGCCCTTCCGCCTTCACCGGACTTCATCCCGACGATTACTTCCTTCGTCTCCAGTTCTTTAGCCAGTTCCTGTGCCGCTTCCAGTTGTTCCTTCGCGATTTTATCCGCATTGGCCTTCTGCAGCTTCAGATCGTTCAGGTTTGCGGTATTGGCCTCCACGCCAAGCTTCTTAGGCAGAACAAAGTTTCTTGCGTATCCATCGCTTACATTTACGATTTCGCCCTTTTTCCCAAGGGATTTTACATCCTCCAACAAAATTACCTTCATGCTGTTTCCTCACTTTCCTGAGCCTTACAGCGCTTTACAGCGCCATATAAGCCGCTTTCGTTCTATGGTGCATTCTCTATGCTTCCAGTTCGCCTTCCGCTATCATAGCGTCCAGCGTCCGCTTAATTGTCACAATTCCTTCCTCAACAGAACCATTCTCTATCTGCGCACCTGCAATATTCAAATGACCACCGCCGCCCATTCTCTCCATGACCACCTGTACATTTACCTCATCGATCGAACGCGCGCTGATATAAATAAGCCCGTTATATGGCGTCAGAATAAAACTTGCCTTGATTCCTTTAATATTCAGCAATTCGTTCGCCGCCTGCGCCCCTACTATTGTGGGACTCGCCACATCTTCTCCGGTACAGACCGAAATAGCATAGTAATTCCTGTAAATCTCAGCCTGACTGACCGCATCGGCTTTCGCTTTATACTCCGCCGCATCATCCCTGAACAGCTTCCTGACACGGGTCACATCTGCTCCGTTTCTCCTCAGAAACGCCGCCGCCTCAAAGGTCCTGACACCGGTTTTCGTCATAAAGTTATTCGTATCGATCATAATACCGGAATACATACAGTCTGCTTCCTCTGACCGAAGCTTCATGTTATCACTGATATACTGCAGAATCTCCGATACCATCTCACAAGCGGATGACGCATATGCTTCCACGTAAGACAGCGTCGCATTCTCTATAATCTCCGAACCCTGTCTGTGATGATCCAATACCACCACCGACTTACAGCGTTTCAAAAGCTCAGGACACTCTGTAATACTCGGTTTATTAACATCCACTACCACAAGCACCGCATTACTGCCCACCATTTCGATCGCCTGCGCACTGTTAATAATCATATCCTGCGGATATTCATCATTATCCTGAAACATCTCCACCATAGGCTGCATGGAAGACGTAACGTCGTTCAGAACAATGTGCGCCCTCTTATCCAGAGACTGCGCGATACGGTAGATACCGACAGAAGCGCCGAAGCTGTCCACATCCCCCATACGGTGTCCCATCACATATACTTCATCTTTCACCGAGATGATTTCCTTCAACGCATGGGCCTTCACACGGGCTTTCACGCGGGTGCTCTTCTCCACCTGCTGACTCTTGCCGCCGTAATAAGACACGTTCTCCGGTATTTTGACCACCGCCTGATCGCCGCCTCGTCCAAGCGCAATATCAATAGCATTGCGTGCGAACTCGTAATTCTGCGCGTAGCTTAAGCCGTTGTAGCCCATACCGATACTGATCGTCACCGCCATTTCATTACCGATGTTGACGGTCTTCACATCCTCTAACAGATCAAAACGGTTCTCCTGAAGCTGAAGCGCCGCTTCTTTGCGCATAATCACCAGATATTTATCTTTCTCCATCTTCTTACAGATGCCATCCAGCGCCGCGATATATTTATTGACTTTACGGTCGATCAGCGCAATCAGCAATGAACGCCTGACTTCCTCCACACTCTCAAGCGCCTCGTCATAATTGTCCAGATAAATCAACCCGACTGCCAAAGACTGATCGTCCACTTCTTTCAGAGCGATCTTAAGCGCTGTCTCATCGAACAGATACAGCGCAACCAGATATCCTTCGTAGCCTTTCGCTTCTATGATATCACTGTTCTCCGCCATCTCCTTTAAGGAGATTTTCTTCATCTTGGCAATATAATTGCCTGATTCATATTCCACGTCGAATTCTACTTCATCTTCCTCATTCATGCCCGGAAGCTTGTCCTTCGTAATGGAAGGAAACAGCGAAGTAATCGATTTGCGATACCCTTTATCCTGGTGAATCATTTTCTCAAACGCAATATTCGTCCAGATAACCCTGCCGGAATCATCCAAAAGCGCATGCGGCAGTTCCAGGTCGCGCAGCAGCCTGCGCTGAATCTGTCCGTACTGTGTGGCGAAACTGACCAATTCGTTCATAATCACCGGTTTATTGTACAGCAGCATGGAAAGGATAATTGCAAAATAAAAAATAATAAATCCGCTTAACACCAATCCAGCCCTGTAATCCAACAGGTAAATCAGAATATCCACGACAATCAATAAAAAACCAAGATATAAAGAAGACTGCAAATAGCCCTTCAGCCTTCCTTTTAATTTCACACTGTTTTTCATTCCAATCCCCATGCCAGAGCGCTCTGCAGTCATAAAACGCATCGGATACAGCAAATCTCCGGCAATCTAAAAGCAATTAAGACTCTGACTCAAATAACCAGCCATACGGCAAGTCTGCCTTCACATGGTTACACGACAATATAAGTATAGCATTTTTTGCAGAATCATGCTACACCTATATATAGACCTTTTTCTGCCCGAACCGACATGATGTGGTGTGCTAATGCAGCTCCTGCCACAACGCATAGTAGGTAATGTCCTCATAAACAGGCTTGTTCACGTCATAGGGAACCGACTCTGACGTATACCAGCCGGCAAACACGGCGTCGTCCTTTACAGGCAAAGGCTCCCGCTCCGGAAGCGCTCCGTCCTCCACGCACAGAATCTGCCATATTTCATCGTCTACAACAAAATTGACGTTATGGTATACTGCATTTTTAAGCCAAACATCGTTTAAGAAATCTCTTCTTTTTTCAATAAAATATTTCAAATATCTGACGTCATTGTCATAATCTTCATAATACTGATACCGGTTTTCAAGCGTCTCCCAGCGTATACTGTCCATCTTTGCGGAAAGTCGGCTCTCCTCCACCATCCTGTCTATGCCTCCGTCCAGAAGTCCGTCCAGATAGGGCAGAGCTTTCTCCTCATACATCCGAACTGTCCGCTCGTAAAAATCCGGCTTTTGGTAAAGATTCGCAAAAAGCGCCGTCCCATAAATATGATTCGACAGCTCCGTCACGCCAAGCGGATCAGAAGCAATCTTGTCCAGATTGCAGTTGCCAAACGCCACATCATAATCCCAGACAGGACCCGCGTAAAGTTTATCGTCTGTACCGTCCGCCTTTCTATAGAAAAAGCTGCTGGTCACGCCGCCGTCATAATTCTTGCTGATTTCTTCCACGAGATATTTCTGTACAAAAGACGTCACGTCAATATATTCCGAATAATGCTTCCCGCTCTCCGGATTCACCCCATCCTGACTCTGTGCAGCATCCTGAAATTCCTGCATCCAGCCGGCGATCGATGCGATCTGTTCCTCTGTAGCTTCCACCGGACGCTGTATCACGTAGTAATCTCCCTGCACTGTGGTAAATCCCTGCGCCGCCGTCTCATAGCGCTCTTCCAGTTCGCGTTCGATCAGATAGTCTCCAATGTCAGCATCATCAATGGCAATCTTCTCTGTCAGATAGTAATTGCCATAATAGCAGCCATTCATATACAGATCTATCATCTCATATTGGGGCACATTCGCCATGCCAAGCGCTTCCGCCAGTTCCGACGCAATCCGGTTGCGCAGTCTCGTCTCGTCATATCCGTTGGCAAGCAGATTATAGGTTTTCGCTTCCCCTGCATTCAGCAGGTCAGCATTCTCATACAGCTTAAGCTGATAGGGCTTTTTCATAAGTCCCCAGGTAGAATTTCCGCGGCCTCCGATTGCCTGCGCCGCGCCCCGGTACATCACCGTTCCCTGCTCATCCTGCCAGACTACCGTGCCTTCTTCCGTGTATGTCTTATCCTCGTGAATCTGCTCCAGGCTGCCTGATTCCGTATTGACGGACAGAACCGGGAGCGCAGAAGAATACATGAAAATAAGCGGTACCGTAATGACCCCTGTCTCCGCACCGGATTCCATTTCTGCTTCGGATTGCGTCTTTGCACCGTCGAAGTGTATCTTAGCCTGATACACTGCATTCCATCGGATATCCTCTATCTGGTCGCCTGCACGAATCGTCTTGCCATTAATACGAAGGGAACCGCCCGCCGCATTCTGCAAGGTAATTTTCGCGCTTCCGGCATATCCCGGCAAGAAGAAATAACAAGTTCCGTCTTCACTCTGCCACAAATTAACGTCCAGGTATTCTCCGGAAGCCGTCTGAATCCGAAGGGTCGCTGACGGCATATCCTCTTGGGAAAGTTCAATTTGTTCTGTTTCCTGCTTCACTTCCTGCAAATCGTTTCGTACCGTGTGCAGATCATCGCTCCCTGCTGCCTGTCCGCCGGATTCCAATGCTCCAATCTCTCCCAGCGAAACCGCCTGCGCGCCGCGCTCTGCCATAAGCTGCCTTACAGCAGGTGCAAGCAGCAGCGCCGCAAGTACTGCTGCCGCGGCCGTCACAAGCATAAGCAGCCTCCATCTGTTACCAGTCATACCTTATTCCTCAAATCCAGTTCTTCATATCAGCACAATTATTCCAATAGTTCATACCAAAGCCTGCAAAATATTCCATTCTAAGTCAAGCCCAGGCACTCGTCAGAATAATTTGCAAATCTGTTTCTATGCCTCATATGCCATCTTATAAATATCCAGCATTTCATCATATCCCAGCTTCCGATAACCATCCAGCGTCCTCGTTCTGCCGCGGCTGCACTGCAGGGCCAGCGTCTCCAGATCCTTTTCTTTCACGCCAAGCTCCTTTAAGTTCGTCGGCATACCGATAGAGCGATAATACTCCTCCTGCAGATCAATGGCTTTCTCCACAGTCTCCTCAGGATGTTCAAAATTGATGTCCAGATTCCACACATTATGCGCATACTGTAAGAAACGAGATACATTCGCTTTGTATACATAGCGCGCCCAACTGCACCATAACGCCGCCAATCCCGCACCATGAGCAACCTGCGGATACATGCCGGACACCTCGTGCTCAAACTGATGCACCGTAAGCAGAAAGCTTCTGCCGCACTGGGTCAGTCCGTTGTGCGCCAGAGAAGACGCCCACATCATATTCGCTCTCGCCACATAATTCTTCGGATCATCGATACAATCCCTGCCCGCTTTCATGGTACTCTTAATGACAGCTTCCGCAATCGCGTCGGTCAGATAAGTATCCTCTCCCGGACAGAAATAACGCTCTATCGTATGCATGGCAATATCCACCGCTCCGCAGGCAGTCTGATACGCATTGACCGTATAGGTCAGTTCCGGATTCTCGATCGCGAAATTCATTCTGTTGCAGGGACTGCCGTAACCCCGCTTGCTTCCCGTCTCAGTATCAGTAATCACGCAGGAATTAGACATCTCGGAGCCTGCCGCCGCAAGGGTCAGAATCGCGCCCTTGGGCAGCGTCTTCTGCGGCGCCGCTTTCCCAAGGGAAAAATCCCACACATCAACCTCCGGGTTGGCAGCACCATTGGCAATATCCTTGGAAGAATCCAGCACGGAGCCGCCGCCCACAGCCAGAATGAAATCCACACCTTCCTTCCGGCACAGCGCGATACCCTCCCGCACTAACTTTAGTTCAGGGTTCGCCACTACGCCGCCCAGTTCCACATAGTCAATATTCTCTGCCGCAAGGTAACCCTTTACCCGGTCTAACAGTCCGCTTTCCTTCGCAGATCTGCCGCCATAATGAATCAACACCTTTGCAGCGCCATATTCTTTGATAAGCTTGCCAACCTTCTGTTCTTCATCTTTTCCAAAATACACCTTCGTCGGTGTGTCATAAATAAAATTGTTCATGCCCATCTCTCCCTTTCTCTGCATCCCGCAGATGCCATATGCGGCGATTCCATAGCTTGTATAGTGTATCATATTTTTACGCAGATGGCTACATTGCGGTATCGATTCGCTCTTCTGCAAAATACAGGATTCATACTCCATAAAATTAACAAAGAAACCACAAATCCAAAATATCCAATTGAATCAGCAAAACTCTCTTTCTCCTTGTAATATTCAAGCCAACCGATATTTGTGTATCAGTTCCCGTATCCGCTCCTCTGTCTCCTCCAACTCCTCCGCAATCACCGCGATACTCTTTCCTTTGGACAGCTTCTTACCAGTCAACTCTGCCAGTTTGGATTCTTCTCCTTCCAGCTTTCCTTCCAGTCTCATATCCTCAAACGCTTTACACATATCAAACCGCTCCTCTCCATTTACCATTACCCTGCAATCCTCCGGTATCCTTACCTTTGCCGTCACTTCCAGCATTCTTCTGGTCTCACTGTCCAGCCTGCTG
>JAGAIZ010000075.1 GCA_017626325.1 Lachnospiraceae bacterium
GTCAGCCCCTTCACAAACGGCACAAGCCGTGCCGCCAACGCTTCCGCAAGCTGCCGCTTCACCGTCAGCAGGGCATCCAGCGTATCGGGACACCGCTCTGCCGCAGCCGCCAGACTGCCGCCTGCAAACAACTCCTCCAGGTCTTCCAGAAACCGCTTCATCCATGCCTCCAGATCTATATCCGTATAGTGCTTCCCTTCGCCGCCGGACTCGATGCTGCCTGTCATAAGTCTCCGGGAAAAAGGCGCGGGCGCATACAGCTCCGGCGTGCGCACTGTCGCTGCTTCCCTGACTTCTACAGGGAACACAAAAGGTTCTATCGAAAATCCGTCCAAATATTCCCGCGCCGGAATGCCGTATAACGCACCGTCGCCGGACGCCGGCAGAATCTCCGGCAGCGCTTGTGCAAAATCATCCTCGAAGCCCTCTCTCCGGGCAATCCTGCAGGCCGCAGACCGCACGCCGCTGTCAGCGCACCGGGCGTCCGTACGTATTATCTCCGCCGTCAGAGCGATTTCGAAGACTTCATCAGGAAGTCCGCTTCCATCCAGCATAAAGGACACCTCCAGAGACGGAGCCATCCCTCCTGCAGCCTGCCTGTCTGTCGCCCTCTCCCCGCAGACCGTCTGATACACCGCCTGCGTAAAGCTTCTGTACGCGGCGATATCGTCCTCAGTAAACCGGTATACCGTATCGCCGCTTATCGTACAGGTCAGGCAGACGGCGATCTCACAGGCAGCCTGCCGCATGACCTTCAGCGCCTGCTCCTTCGCCGCAGGCGTAATCTCCTCTGCAGGCAGCGCAAAGCCAAAGCGTATTCCAAGCTCTGTCCGACCCCCTTGCTTTCGCACGCCATATTCCACCTTCGTATAAGGAATCTGATTCAGATCCGCAAGGAAATCATTGTAATCCGGCGTCAGCGTAAGCGTACCGGCTCCGGCATAATTTCCCAGCACATCCCTGCGGAAAAATGCAAGCGTAAAGCTCTTCCCCACCACATCATAAGGCGACGCGTCTCCGGCAAGCAGACGATAGAGCGGAACAGCGGCGCCGTAATACATGGTATCGTCCTCTCTGTGTCCGGGCAGAATGGGCATGGATTCCAGCAGCCGGCCATCCTGCGTCCTGGCCTGATAGCTCAGCACCTGGAACAATTCCTGCATCTTATTGTCCTCTGTAAAATCCGCTTCACAGCTAATCCCCACCGTCCCCACCGGCAGGGCGGGCAGCAGGACCTTTTCTGTCAGGCTCTCGAAGACAAGCTCGCGGTATGCGCCTGCCAGCACCACGCTGTTTAAGAAGCTGCCGCTTATCTTCCTCTCTTCCCATACTGTCAGCATATAGAGGCTTCCCCTGCCGTCACCGTCGAAGATACTGTCGGGAAGCCCTCCCACCACAAGCCGGAAGCCGCCGCCGATGACGGAGCCTTCCCACACCATCAGAAGGAACTGCTCCGGCGTATCCACGCCCGCCATATTTTCCAGACTGCCCCTGCGCAGTCTTCCCGCGTGGGTCTCCGTAGACAGATCTGTCCGCACGAGAAGAAGCTTTCCGGCATCCAGCGCCGCATACTGTGCCCGTCCCGTATCAAATCTGGTGGTGCGGTACAGAATCCGTATCTCCCTGATCTGCTCGTCCAGACAGGCATACAGTTCGCGGCGCGCCTGACAGGCGACGCCTGAGAATTCATACAGACCGTCTCCCGACCTGACAAGGGGCAGCTCTGTCAGAGACGCCCACGCAAACTCTGTCACCGTCTCCCCGCCGCTTCGAAGCTCCACCGTTTCTGTGCTGTTTCGCTCCAGATATCTACGCAGGTCTTCCGGGAGCATTCCCAGCAGTTCTCCTGTGCCTGCGCCGGAAGCTTTCCCGGCGCCCCCGGGCTTTCCGGTCACGCCGCCCAACACCGTACAGTTCTCCGTTATCTGCCAGCACTGACACGTCTCCAGAAAATCCGCCGTCTTCTCCGGTAACGGCAGGGCAGGCAGTATGCCGTCGGGCAGAGCCTGCTGCAGCATTTCACCGCTTAACACGGTCTCGCCGCCGGACATCACCTCCGCCCAACTGCAGACAGTCTTCTCATTTTTCTCTAATAAGAACCGAAATTCTTCCATAGGCAGTTCCACCGGTATCTGCTGCCCCAACAATTGAAAGAGCGGCACGATCCCATCCCCTTCCGGCTGAGGAACCCGAAGTCCCTGCAGGAAGAACCGGGAGAGCGCCGCGCCCGTCTTGCGGTTCTTCTCCGCAGACAACACCAGAGCGCCCAGCGTCTCCTTCGTCATAGCATAAGGCGTCACCGTTACCGTCTGCTTCTCTGTAAGATCTGCCGTTCCCGCCTGCAGCGCCGCCGCAAGCTCCGCCGCCGCAATCCCCGACTGTGCCGCCGTCACCGCGCCGGTCCGGAACACCGCATTGGTCAGCACCACATTTTTCCATGGGCTGATAATCGGCTGCTTCCACAGGAAATGCGCCGCCGTCATCTCCGTATAATCAGGACAAAGCCTGAGAACCATTTCTTCCAGGGTATAATCCCCCAGAGAAACCGTCTCTTCCATAGAATACCACGCCGCCTTCACCGGATTGCGTCCAAGAAAACGCTGCCTGAACGCCTGCCAGCCTTCCGCCGTCTCCCCGTTTACCAGCGCCGCCGCTTTCGCAATCCGCACGACAGTATCCCCCGCCAGCGCCACATACTCTCTGCTCCATCCGGGAATCATAAGCCTGCGGCTGCCATATCCGGGGCTTTGCCAGTCGTACGGCAATCCATTCTCCGTAAGCACGCTGTCCGCATATCTGCCATACATTACCTCCGGCTGATACAGGCGCACGAAGAACACCGCCGCCGCTTCCTCCGCTCTCATGTCCGCCAGACTGTTATCGAAGCGGTATTCCCTCATCTCCGCTGTGCCGTCCGCAGGAAGCATCGATATCTCCTTCACGTCCTCCCAGAGCTGCCCGGCCTCCAGCCGGAATGTCTCCTGCATCCTTTCCAGTGTTTCTCCCTGCCCTGTGACATAGCTGTAGCGCGGAATGCTGTCAATCCGCAGCAGTACCTCCGGATTGGCGGACACAAATTCCTCCGCCTCCGCACCGTAGCGCTGCACCAGCCCGCAGAAGCTGTCCGCCTCCACTGCAATCTCCCGGAATTGTCTGTGCATCTCTTCCACCAGTTCCGAGAGAAGCATTTTGCAGTAATCCGTCATAATGGCGGCGCACACAGCAATCCTTTCCTCCCTTCTTCCCCTGTTCGGGATCTCATGAAAAGGGTCGGCGTTCAAGCTTGCCAGATATTCGCTGATTCTATGACAATACGCCTCTGTCACCGGATTACCGCCAAAGTCAAGCTTACGCCCGCCGCATACAATCTGAAGACAGGGCAGCATCGGAAAGAAGACCCCCTCCTGCAATCCGCCCTGCAGTTTCTCTTCCTGCTCTTCTATCTGAGCATCCGCACATACACGCAGATTTTCCGCAAAAAAAGCGTCAAAGTCCCCGTAGGTCAGCCGCTCCACCGCCTCCTTTGTCACAGACGCCGCCATCTCGTCCGTTATTTCCTCTTCGGAAAAGGCTGCCAGAATCCAGGCAAACAATAGCTTCGCAAACAAGTCGAAATCCGCTTCCGGCATAACGCTTAGGAATGCGGCGCAGTACTGCCCCTCTCCATCCACATTCGGATTACACACGGAAAACAACGGCAGCACGGATGCCCTGACCTGCCAGTCTCCTGTCTTGACACAGGCAAACAACTCCTTACGCTGTGCCGACCGGGCTTCCTGCTCCCACAGATCCCCCGCCGCCGACCGATCCCCTGTCGACCACTGCTCGTTCCGCACTCTCCCCGTTCTGAAACGCCCTTTCTCTTCCTGCGCCGCCCGCACTCTCTGCGATCTGAAACGTCCTTTCTCTTCCTGCGCCAGCTTCCAGGGCGCGCGCCCGTCCTCGCCGAAGGTAAAAGCTGTCTCCTGGTGGAAGGTAAAAGAGAATCTGATCTTAATGAATAAAATCTTAACAGAAGCCGCCAGCTTCAAATGCAGCGTAAGCTGTACCACGGATTTCCGGTAGCTTTCGATGGTCAGGCTGCATACTGCCGAGACCTCTGCGGCAACAGAGATGGAAATAATCTTCCAATCGGCGCTCAGAAACAGCGTGCCGCTGATACCGGCGACGGCGCTGACACGATAATACAGCGCATCGTCCTGCGCCTTATCCTCCGGATGGAACACGGCAAACGCGCCCTCCAGAATCCCCGACACCGTCAGGGACACACCGCCCTTGATCAACCCTAAGTCAAAGGAACGCCCCACACCCACACACAGACCGATGCCCAGCAGCACCACCGGCGTAAAGGCCCCGTTGGTGACTTCCGGGACACTTTTTACCGCATCTCCTGTGAGCGTGGCAAAGAGCAGGCCGCCCCGCCCCGTAAAGATACCGTATTCCAGACCAAAGGATCTGGTGAAATCAGCATCGTGCGGGAACCCCAGGTCTATCAGGAAGCTGCCGTTGGTATAAATCTCCAGAGAAATCTGCCCCAGAATAACAGACAATACGCCCAGCTCAAAGCGGGACATGGAATCAGGCAGCGTCACCGTACAGCGAAACATTCCCACCGAATCGCTGATTTTCTGATACATCAGCTCCAATTCCAGACCATTGAAGAAGTATAGCGGCGATTTCTCCGTGACATGCACTGTCACTAACGCCCCATACAGCATCGGGTCGATCAATGCCGTCTCCAGACGGAACAGATCGCCGATGGTAATGTCCGCGCCGAACATCCAGAACGTCTGATCACTGTAAGCAATCTCCGGCGCGCCGCCCGCAGGCTTCAACTGCTCCCGCAGGGCACTCACAGTCTCCGCCACAGAACCGGAAGGCAGCTCCACCTGCAGATGACTTCCCAGCCCCAGATAAGACACCTTCGTCTTCGTCCCGCCCGCCGCCGTATTGGCAGGCGGCCCGCCGTCCACA
Source organism: Lachnospiraceae bacterium (assembly GCA_017626325.1). Classification (GTDB taxonomy): domain Bacteria; phylum Bacillota; class Clostridia; order Lachnospirales; family Lachnospiraceae; genus UBA3282. The sequence goes on from JAGAIZ010000075.1 coordinate 4,975, forward strand.
GCGTCCCAGGAAAGCGGATGCCCGATATCATAGGTCTGCTGCAGAAGACGGCCGGTCAGAATATACTCCACCTTCTTCTCCTCCACCAGATACCGAAGCCCGATGTCCTCGATCTCCATCAGCCCCGCGATAGAGAGCGCCGCGTGATACAGCACTGACGCCGTCTTCCTCGTGGCATTAAGCACCACTGAGAAATCAGACAGCCTGATCTTGTCCAGAAGATTCCAGGGCGACGGCAGACTGCTCTTTGCATTGGGATTCAGAAGATGGATGAACGCCAGCACGATATCGCCGAAGGTCATGCCGCCAAGGGACAGTCTGACAAGCTCCTCGCCCTCTTCCTTCGTATAGACGCCCTGCACATAGACCTGATTCCAGGAAACCCGGAACAGGAATTTCATTTGCTCCGTATAGAAATCATCCGCCTGTATCAGGAAACGCAGCGCGCCGATATCCAGATAGAACAGCGCGGACGCAGACAGCGAATCGTCCTGCTTCTGCACCAGCTTAATCCTTCCTCCTGTCCTGGGCCTGCAGCCCAGCACCTCAAACCAGAAGACGGAAAAAGAGGCGAACAGTTCAAATTCCCCCGCCGTGGGCGCAAACGAAAAGGACAACCCGTCAATGACAATATCCGCCGCCGCTCCGGACGCCGTCTTATGGAACATGCCCGCAAGCAGGCTGCCGATGCTGACAGAATCCCCTACCAGCGCGCCGGAAAAGATCCAGTACGCATCATAAGACGCCCCCACCGAGAACTGAAAGCTCTCCGTTCCGGCTGTAAAGCCAAATACCCCCTGAAACGTAAAGGTATTCCCGGCCGGACGCACCTGCGCCCTGACGCTGACAGAATCTATGGAAATCTCCAGACTGCCAATGGAGACGGAGAGAATGCCCGTGGCTGTAGCCGCAAGCTGATAGGAATGCGCCGACATATCGGCAGTTATGGAAAAATCCGCAAGGGGCTTCGCCCAACCATCCGGCACAGGCGCATGAAACGCCTCCGCCATATCCTGAAGCGTCATGGAAGTCTCCTGTGCGCTCTCCCGGTATAAGGCCAGATATCCTTCATAATACTGCGCCGGGAAATACCCCCTGACTCTGCCCCCAATCCGATAATCTCCGAACGAAAGAGAAGCGGCGGCGGAGACTGTCAGCGTGGTGAAACGCTCCTTCTCCCCCTGGGTTGTCTCAGAGAAAACCGTGAAATCCGTAAGCGTAAGCCCCTGCACCGGCGTATGCCAGGGATGGGCAAGGCGAAACGTCAGCTCCACGTAATGAAGCTCCAGTCCCTCAGCAAGCGTCTGTCCCTTCTGCTGCAGCCGAAGGACGATTTTCTGCAGACCGAAGCCGTTCAGCACGGCAAAATCCGGCAGCATCAGATTCTCTGCCGGTATCCCAAACAAATCTCCGATATACTGCTCCACATTCGCCGGTGTAAGCGCCGGCGCAAAAAAAGCCGCCGCATGGCAAAACGGCTGACGTTCCGCCGATATCCCCATCTGGAACCGCATGTTCTCCCCGCGCCGGTTGGTCAGGTCAAACAGAAGACAGGAAAGGATCTCCGGCTCTCCCCCATACAGGAAATCGGGCGCCGAAGTACGCAGCGCCAGCGTCACCTCAGCCCTCCCCAGGGGAAATGCATAATCTTTCATGCCGGTTTTAAAATTCAACTGATAGTATATCTGCGCCGCCTGCTGCCGCAATGGCTGACTCTGGACTGCCTGCGTCTGCACCGATCCCTCAAAAGCCATCACAGCGGGCAGCATTCCTCTAAGACTTTCCACACTGTCTGCCTGTGCCGCCCGCGCAGTACCGGATATCCGGTATCCGCCGCCAAGTAAATACCTGTTCGAATGCACTGTCAGCACCGGATAACATAGCTCAAACCCCGCAAACAGGTGTCCGTCGGGAATCAGGATTCCTCCGAAGCCGCACAGTTCCCGCAGGCTCCCGCAGCCATTCACGACAATCTGCACCTCATACACGACTCTGCCCTTTTCTTCCCAGAACGATGCCTTTAAGGTTCCGGGTCCGAAAGAAGCATACGGCGGAATATAGACAATCCCCTCTGCCGAAACCTTCCCTCCGGCCAATGTCACCGTGCAGTTTTCCACCATCATCTGTTCCTGTGACAAAGAACGCAGCAGATGCGCAAAGAAATTGTCGCATAATGTCTCATCGATCAACAGTGTTTTGCCGTCCAGTCTGCGGCAGAACGCCTCATACAGCGTATTGATATCCATAAGCCTCTTCCCCCGCCGGTACTCCGGTCCTTTTTATTCGTATCTCTCTTTGCAGCATAAAGCCCCGTTTCTATAGAAATAATCTGTCCGGCGGCAGACAGCGGAGACTCTTGTCTGCTCCGGCAGCGGGCCGAAAATCCTGATTCTTCCTGTCCTGTCTGTCCGGATCTTTCGAATGACAGACAGCTTCCCCGACATCTGCCGTCATTGTATCGCCCGCTCTGCCCTTCTCTCTGAAACCATGTCCGGTATTTTGCCTGGAAACAAACAACCCAGGTGTCGGTTCCGTCGGCTCCAACAACAAATCGATCTGATAATAGTCATAGCACAACACCTGCCCCTGTTCCGTCTCCCGGTACAGATTCCCCGTGTTATAAATACTTTCACCGGTACCTTCTATCTGAAAGATAAATTCTTCGTTTCCGGTTTGCATGTTCGCACCCGCAAACTGATAGAACGAGAGTTCATGCCCGGCTCCCAGAAACGAATGCCCTGCAGCATTATTCAGATACTCCAGACGCGGAACATGATACGTGTCATTCTTCAGGCATTCACTGATATAGGTAGACACCTGTCCCATGGCGTGATACAGATCTCTCAGGGGCTGATCCGATGCGATCCCCTCACTGCTGCATACGATATTCGTATGAAATGACCCGTGGTGCGGCGCGATCATGGAAGTGACACGGTAGGTAATGCCCTGCTCAAACAAATGCTGCTGTATGTCCAGCAGATTATGCACGGTTACATCCCCGGGGAAAAGAATTGTCTTAGGCGCATTGGAATCTCTCTTATCATAACAGAAATGAACCACGGCAGCGGTTGCGTTCTTCTGTATGGCGTCGTCATCGCCGCTAATCCAGCGGATAACGATTTCCTGTCCGGCATCTCCTGTTTCGGCTGCAAACACATAGTTATACGACTCATTCTCTCTGCTGCCTACCAGAGACACCTGAAAATCTTCCACCCTGAAATAGGAATAATACGGACAGACTGTACAGATACCGTATCCCATATTCTCTGCATAGCTTTGCATAAAATGAGTCAGCGCACAGTAGGTATCCTCCCCATTGTCGCCTCCCATGATAATATGCTCTATCGGGAAGTTCTGCTTATATGCATTCTTTTCCCACCGGTTTCTATTCCACACCTGCCAGACTGTCCGGCAGGGTTCCAGCGCTTCCGCGATATATCTGTCAGTCACTCTTACCAGCCACTGCACCACTATTGCGGCAAACAGTGTCTCCCCCAGCTCCTGAACTATCTCATACGCCGCCGCTTCCCTGACCTCCGACTGCCAGACAGGCAGATCCTCTGGCTCTGCTGCAGGCCTTATCGCCAGAGACTCCCCGTTCACATATGCATAGGACACAACCAGCCCTACCTCAGACGCCTTCACCAACCTGAGAAGCTCCGTCTCACAAATCATCAGATGGCATTCCAGGCAGAAGACACTGCTGTGTAATCTGCGGTCCTCTCTCATCAGGAATCTATTTGTGGTGAACTTCAAAAAAGCCTCTTCTTCATATTGTCCATTTTTCAAAGCCCGGACTACCTGCCTGCATTCTATCGCCGTATCTTCTTCCGCATAATCATAACGATACTCTATGAGATTATCCGCCAGCCATGTAATCTTTTTCTTTCCCCGCGCGGTGCAGCTCCAGATCTCCCCTTGCCGTCCGGCAATCCAACTCGTTGTGCCCGGCGTCGATTGCCAGCCGTTCAGCCTGCCGACCAGCCGCATCATCATATTATTATGGTCCGCGTCCTGATGAGAGCTCACCAGCAGATTCAGGCATCCGCCGCCCTGCACCACCTGTACAATATCCTCGATCAAAGCATCAAAATCAATCCCCATACCATTGTACGCCGGAAGGCAGCAAAAAGAAGAATAACCGCAGTCAATCACGGCGTTGTAGACTATGCTGTCGTCATGATAATGCAGCAGTGTGCACAGTCCGTGTCCTACCCGGTATATCCGAAGAAAATATTCGCTCATCGCACCCCATCCTTTCCGCCGCCGTTCTTTCCACACACAGCATAACAGACGCTTTACTCTTCCTGCCGCGCAGACGGATACCGGCTTATCCTTCCTGCTCTTCCTCTGCATAACCGAAATACCAGCCTGTCCTGCCCTGGTCTCCGAACAGATACAGATCCGCGCTTTTGGGCGGCACGGACAGTCCCAACAGCTTAAGCGACAGACTGTTCAGGCGAAACAAAGGCTTCTGATTCTCCGCCTGTACCAGAGAAATACTCTGAAACCCGACGCCCAGCAGATTCTGCAGGGAGAACTCTCTGGCAAAAGCCCCGCCCGGGCAGACGCCGAAATAGAAATTCCCCTCTTTCCATGCGGCGATAAAATCAAAATACAACGCCAGGTCCGCGCCCAGCGCACCCGAACTGCCCAGCCGGAACCTGTGAACCACACCATTCCATCCCGCGCTGATTTCCCCCTGCTGCACCGGCGTCGTCACGGAAGAGAAGCCCAGCCCGTCCGGCGTGGCGGCGCTGTGATTTACCAGATAACGCTGCGGGACGGCGCCAAAGACCGCGGCAAGAGAATCCTGCCGCGCAGTTGACCGCTGCTGATAAAGCCGGAGATCCGCCGAATCCTCTCTGCCCCGGCAGCCCTCTGTGATAATCTCCAGACCGTCGAAGGCCAGCGCGTCATAAGAGAAAATATCGCATTCCTCCATCTGTGCCATATGAAGCCTCCCGCCCAGCCGGATGTGATTCTCTCCGTCCCTTGCCGCCATGGAGGCGCTTTCAATCTCTATGGTCTCAACCGGCTTATGACAGCAGGCATAGGTAACCGGCCCCTCCAGCAGGAAACGGTATACTGCCACGCCGTTCTGCAGTTCCAGCCTGCCGCTTAAAACCGCCCCTGCGGGCGAAACCAATTGTTCTCCCAGCAGGCTCTTTGGCAGCAGCTCCGTGCGGCTGGAGAACTCCGTCACATGGCTGCTGCCCAGTTTCACCTGCAGCCCTACCGTCCTGCAGGTGCAGCCGCAATCCGTCTCGGCAGCCAGTATCCCCTCTGATTCATAGGCAATCAGCATATCCATCCGGGACGGCATGACGCGAATCTGATTGTCTTCTACAACGACCCTGCTGCGCTTTACCGCTGCATATACACAGTCCAGACTGTCTTCTCCCGTCATGGCAAGCGCTCCCCACACCTCCGGCTGTACTTTATCCCGCTCTGCCCAGGCCCTGGTATGCAGCAGCAGCACTCCTTGGAATTGCCGGTCCGACACCAGCGAGATAAATTCCCGGTATGCCTCTTTGATCTCACTCTTCTCATAAGCGCGGTTTATGAGTTCTTCCAATACGGCATTTCCCGAAAGCTTCTCCCTGACGGATAGCTGCTGCCCGTATTTGATAATCAGGATCGCGTCATTCCATTCCTCCGGCTTCAGGCTTACCCGCCAGCCCTCTGCGGCAAGCGCAATCTCTCCGCTTCCGAATGCCGCATACTCTTCTCTGGAAGTAATCACGACAAAGCAGTCCTTCGAAAGCAGCTTCTCCTTACCGGCAGGCGTGATATCATAGATTCTCACATCCGGCAGGAAGCTGTCAGAGGTCTGGGCGATCCCCAGCCAACGCCATGCGCTCTGCTCCATCCCCACGCAGAGTCCCTCCGGCGTCACCGCCACCATCCCGGCTTCCGTATCCTGCGCAGACCGTACCTCCCCGCCTTCCGTATCCTCCCTCTCACCTTGCCGCAGACTTTGCGCCTTACGGATTCCCTCCGCCAGAATGGCGTAGCGCTTACGATACAGCAGATCATCCACCTCGTTCACCTTAAGGCGCTCCGAAAAATATGCGTTTTTCCATGGAAAACAGGGGAAGGCTTCCGTAGGCGTATCAAACACCGCCACAGGCGTCTCACAGGGCTGCAGGATACCGTCCTTCACCGCATAGAGAGGCGCTCCCTCCGGCATGGAATAATAGGCCCCGGTGAGAGACATCCACGCAGTCGTTGCGCCGTCATCCCACGCATCTTCCCCGATGAGGAAAGCCGCGTGTCCCGGCCGAAACGTAACCATATCGCATTCCGCCATATATTCCATGCCATACAAGCCCAATAAAATTTCGCCGCCATTCCTGAGCCGGAAGCCGCCCTGAAACGTCAGATAGAACTCCTGCTGCCCCGTCCGGTACTGCTTCGCCGTGCCGTCATAATACACAGAGCCTGCCATGCGCGCGAACACCAGCGAAGCATCCTGAGCCGGGACAAGCGTATAAGCCCTGCCCAGTCTGTCAGTCATAGTGCCCGCATATTCCTCCGCAGGCAGCGTAATATAGGTCCTGCTGCCATCCCACAACTGCGCAGGGGACAGTGTTACGGCGAAATCGGCTCCGCCCTTGTAATATAACAGGTGATCAGACAGAACCGCCGCACTCTTCATGCTCCTGCCATCTGTCCTGCCGTCCGCCTTCCTCTCTCCGGCATCCTCAGCGAACTGTCTGCCGGCAGGCATAACATAGGCTATCTTCGCGTCCAGCGCCGCAAACATTTCCGTCTCTCCACCGCCGTTGATTCTGAATTGTAATACCCCTGACTCTGTGGACAAAACAATTTCCGAAGTATGAAAACGGGTACCGCAGCGCTCGAAGCCGCCCCGAATGGTCAATGCCTGCTCCTCCCTGCCTGACAATTCCGTCAGATATATTTTATAAGCTCCCAGTTCCAGACAGCCCGGCAGATTGGCGGATATCCACCGCCACTGTCTGAAGCCGTCCGCCGGATTCTCAATCCACACAAACGTCTCTCTGTGATATTGGCGAAACAACTGCACCTGACGATAGAACGCTTCGTCCGGCACAAATCCTTCCGGGTAAAATTCATACATACCTTCCTCTATTCCTGGCTGTCACTAATCTCCGGTAAAATGCCCGTTCCGGACATTCCCCTGCGGCAGCCCTTCTTACATGATGTTCACAGGAAATCATACAGGCTCTCCCTGCGGAAACTTCTACCTTATCGTCTCGATACGGTCCCCTCCTGTCAGAAGCATTGCGTCGGCAGACTCCGCACAATCCATAAATACCGGGCAGTACACATGCGCCGCATTCAGACGATACAGCCGCGTTCCCTGCGTGTCGTATCTGCCCGCCTGCCGTAGCAGCCCGGCAACAGAAGTCCCCGCCGGCACATGATAAAGCGTCTGGTCTACAAACACCGGAATCTCTATGGTAATGGTGCTTCTGCCCCGGAAAAAGGCAACGGCGTCCTGTTCGTCATTGGCAAGCCGCGCATCCTGCGCAATCGCATTGACCTTATCCTGCAGCCCGCTGTAGGTATCGCCGCCCACCATAATCACATTTTCCGAAGGCTGGTAACAAAGCGGCAGCTCCGAAGTATAGTAGTTGGGCGGATACATCAGATACAAGAACGGATATCTGATCTGATGGGACAAATCCAGAATCCCCGCCTGCATCCAAAGCGGATTGGCATCTGCCCGCGCCGCCTGCGACATCCCCTGCAGCATACCGGAAACAAAGGGATTAAATACAATACAACCGTCATTCTCCCCCGCAAGAACCGTATACCGCGCCGTGTTCGCCAGCGTGTATCCCGATATGTCTTCTCTGCGCGGGTCTATCTGGCTCGTATACACTTCGGTCTCCACGCACAGCACGTCCCCCGGCAAAATTCTACAGAACCGTCCGCCCGGCTGAAACTGTCTGGACAGTAGTCCCACGTCTCCCAGACTGCATCTGCACAGCCGCCATACCGCGTCTGCAATCCGGTAAAACCCGCTTACCGTAATACAGTTATCCGCTCCGTTCTCCTGTTGGATGCTGTACAGGTTCCTGTAGAATTCGTCCAGTGCCTCCGCCGTCAGCAGACTGTCCGTATGCACTTCCAGTACATACTGCGCATCCTGCAACTGCCGCGTTTCCTGCAAAGCCTGTTTTTCCCGCAATCCTTCTTCCCCCTGCACAGCCCGTTTTTCTCGCAGGCCCCGGTCTGCCTGCGCTCCCACAGGCTTCAGAATAATATTCTTAGCGGTATTGGATATCTCACCGCTCAAATGCGCAAGGAACAACTCTTCGGTAAATGTATGGCAGGCAACCCCTTCCGTTCCGGAATCCTGCCGATACCGGATGCTCACCGTCCCATCCCCGGCTTCACAGAAGAAGCCCTCACAATATGCGGAAACCGCATTGGATTCCGCGCCAAGGCACATCCTGCCCTCCGCTCTGAAAACCGGTCTCACACGCACCGTACCTGCCGTATCATTGGGCTTTACTATCCGGTCAGAACAAACCCTCCCGTCCTGCACGTCCCGGAAGCCGCACAAGGGCGCCTGCACCTCATAGGTTACCGAAAGTATCGTATCCTGCTGCGTATAGTCCGCAGCCGTCAGGACAGGCGCGGCCAGCGGCAGGCAGGAAAGACCGTCGGAAGACAGGGAACCGGCTCCCTGACACACCAGTACCACGCTGACAAAGGCTTGTTCCAGGAATACCGGCTGTATCTGCTGTGCGGAAATGTCCGCCTGCACATGAAAAACATCACTTTCTGCTGTCAGCTTTGTCTCTGCTGTTTTCTTCTCTGCACCGCAGATGTTTTCTTCCACAGTGACTTCCAGAGGCTCGGTCTGCAGCAAGGTAACGCCGTCCCGCACAAAGCGCAAGCTGGCTTTCAGGTTCTGTCTGTCGCTCTCGCTGCACGGAAACTGAAACCCAATATCCACCCGGGTAGTCTCTTCCCCGGCCTCCATACCCGCAATGGTCTGTCTGGCAATGGATGTCAGAGAAGCTCCCATGGGGAAGAACCGCAGCGTACTGGCAAGCCCTACGAAAGCGCTGCCGTCCGTAGGATAGATCGTTACGCATAAGGGCTGACTCTTATCCACGGAATCGAGCACCAGATCCGCGCTCGTCATCTCAGAGTTGAATTCGTAGAACTTCTTCGTGCCGCCCTCTTTGTATACCTCACAATACAGATACATCTGCGCCGCCGGAAACGGTTCCCATGCAAGCTGCAGTCTGCCGGACTGATAGAAGCCCTGCAACGCCGTCACCCCGTCCGCCAGCAGTAACACCGGCTCGCTCTCCACCGTCTTATCATTGCTCTTCACAGATATGGTAACCGTATACTTCTTTCCTTTTTCCAAAGGACCAAGGTCAGTGCTGCCGCTTACCTTATTCTCCTGACTGACCGCAACGCTTCCTGTAATCCCGGTCTTACTGCCGTTCTCATAGACGCACGCCTCATAGACGCCGTCATATTCATATACCCTGCCGAAGTTCAGCGTCCACTGCAGCTTCACCTTGTATTTCTTATCACTGTCTTCAGGCCCGGACAGCACCGTGACCTTCTCGATTCCGATATCGGTTATGACTGTATTCTCCCATTTTTCTGATGCCATTTTAATCCTCATTTCTGAGCGGTTGCGGCGAAGCGGCAAACCTTACAAAGGTAAAATTGCAGTCCGCCATCCGGGCTATTTGTCTCCGCTCAGAAACAAATAGTCGGCAGATCTTTCCTGCGACGGGCGATTGATCCATCTATCACCCTTATCCTTCCGGCAGTCTTCCGTTCTGCACCAGAAAATCCCCTGTCTGAAAACCATTCGCGAAGACGATCGACGGCGTGTCAAATTCCAGGTTATACACTTCGCATACCTCTTCCACAGTCTCCACCGCCGTCACGTTCTGCTCTTTGCCGTCCGCCGCAAGCATTTTATCGCCTGCCCGCAGCTTGTCCGCCAGCTTCCAGCCATCAGCAGTCAGGAAAGGATGATTTCCTGTGGCTTTGATATTCTGACCGTTCTCCACGGTGATAAGCCTGCAGCCTGCCTCCATCCCTCTCCAGACATTCTTCACCCTGCCTGCCGCGGCGCATTCTCTGCCGCCTCCGCCGACTGCTGTGCAGACCAGATCGCCGATAGCGATTTCACGGATTCTCTTCCTGCCGCCGTCTGCCATCTCTATCATCGTATCCTTGTCCAGACAGCCCCATTCTATGATCAGATAAGGCGCCCTGCCCTCCAGGACTTTTCCCTTCACCGGCTGGCCGGAAGTAATGCTGTAATGGCAGGGGTGAATATCGCTGTGCTCATCGATTCGATAGAAGCCGTCAAACGTAAGCGTATAGGAATACTTAAGCTGCTCCCACATACCGGGATGTATGTAGCCCACATTCCAGGAACCCACGAAATCATAAATAAATGACCGTTTTCCATTGGTGTCACAGACAATGGGCACCGCATACTCACTGTTATCCGCGCTGGACGCGATGACCCGCACGCCGTCGAAGTCTTCCTGCGTCACCGTACAGATAAGCTGTGACTTGTGATTCGCATCCTCATAGAACGCTCCCATATTGATGCCCAACTCTCCGTGCACAGGAACGCCCAGTATCGGATAATTCCCCTGCCATGGGCTAACCTTGCCGAAATTACACAGATAATCCAGATCAGACGTATCGTCCGGCAGACGAAACAGCGCAATTTTGACGGTTTCTTCCGTCTCCCGAGACGCCAAGACCTCCCTGTGCGCATTCAGACCCAGACCCGCAGACATATTCTCATACATATCCGCCTCGCTCAGCGTATGCGCAAACGCCGGCGTATGATAGTTTCCTTCTTCAAAAACCAGATAATGCTCCTGCTTCTGGGGATGCACGATGGTGTGCGTCATCTCATAGCCCCGCTCATCCTCAAAAGCCGTCACCTCCACGCTGCTTCCCGACTGCTCCACCAGATCTGCGTATACCAGAACAGCTACTTTATCATTTACGTCAAATTTGTCCGCGAAATTGCCCTCCGCACTGTAGGAGGCACGGGAGCTGTCCGTGACCGTCTGCGGCGCGAATCTGTTCATCAGACATTCTTCCTTCACATCGTACAAATCCGCATACATGGTAATCTCACGGCATTTCTCCGCAAATCGGAGATTTGCTTCCAGATGAAACTGCCCTGTCTTATGGTCATACTGAAACGACGCGATTTCCAGACTGGAATAGATTGCACCTGTCCTCGGCGGTTCCCCGTTTTCACACAAAAAGGGAGCGCCGGTTCTTCCGATTCTGTCTGCCGGTTCCCTGTCTTCGCGCGAAGACGAGACGCCGGTCATGCTTGCCAGCTTCCCGCTTTCACACAACAAGGAGACGGCAGTTTTGCCTGTCTTCTCTCCGTTTTCGCACAAAAAGGGAGCATCGGACATCTTCGCCGCCTCCCTTTTTACCATAAGTCTTGTGCCGGATTCTTTCATCTCCGCCAGAAGCCTGCCCGGGTATTTCGTTGTACCGTTTCGTCCTGCCATCGCATATCCTCCTTATTCTGCATTTTTATTTCCGGGGTAATACTTATAACAATACATGGTTGCCTTGACGATCTGTTTGTTTTAATAATTGATTTGATAATTTTGAAACGCAAAACGTAGAAATAAACTGATTTTATTGTATCAGCTTCCCGATACAGATGCAAGCGGGAACTATGGTGAATCAATCAATCCCATAGTTCCCGCCTGTTTTGTGATCATATATTATGCAGTATTAATCATTGCATATGAAAAAATGTATTCTGGCAGCTTCGGCTACTTCACGATAACCGGACATGTAACCTCGGCATTCTTCTCGTTGCCTGCCTTATCACGGTAACGAACCGCCAGCTTTACTTTCCAGGTCTTACCGCTTGAGACAATGTCCCGCGCGCTGTATTTATCACACAGTGCCAACGTGACGGATTTCGTTTCAGGATTATAGGTCACATCGTAAAACTCATCCGAATCCTCCGCCTGTATCTGCGTCGTGCGCAGCTCCAGATCTTCTGTGTAATTAAGCAGCCATACGTCTTCTATCGCCACGTCCTTCTTATTCAGAACCGCATCCAGCCGGATTTCCACCGTGCTGTCGACCTGTCTGTAGATTGTATTGTTCGCCGCAGACGCTTTCAGCTTCGGCTTACCCTGCTTAAGCTTGATAGAAAATACTTGGTCCGTTCTGACCTCATAACCATCATAATCCTGTGTCTGTACGTAGAATACAGGCTTGACCTGATATGTGTTCTTCGTAGAGTAGCTTTCTCCCACTCTTGCGTACACGGTCAGCTTGCCGTCTTCCCATTCACAATCGAACAGATCGGCGTCTCTGCCTTCCAGCCAGCCGCCCTCAACCGTACCGGAAAGTCCTGTGAGTTTAGGCGTATAGGTGACACAGGTTCCTTCTCTGTCGAGTACGTCAATATTTCCTTTGGCCGTAACCTTCAGGCTCTTGCTGACAGGTACGTCCACCACCTTAAGATTCAGTACTGCGGATGCAATCGCACCCTTCTCATCATTGCCGACCGTAACCTTGAATTTATAGGTTCCCGTGTCCGCCTTGTTATTATTAAATCTGGCAATAATATCACCGCTGTCGTTCCAATACTGGAGCACCAGACTGTTGTCCGTCTTCAACGCTTTCTTCGACTTATCGTCCTGTCCGGTAATGGTCACCCAGTTGTAATCATCCTGCATCACGCTGTTGCTGCATCCTTTCAGACGCAGGGAGGTTCTCGCCATCTGCGCACGGTATACGCCGCTGTTCTTATTCAGCGTAAGCGTCGATGCGCCGAAAGCAAGCTTCGGACTCGCGCTGCTTACCGAGACACTGTAAGAAACCGTAAGATACTCCGCCCAGTTTGCCTCCTTAATCTCCACATTGAACTTATCCGAACCCTTGTTGTAAGCGGCTCCCGTCTCCTGCAGTCTGGATACGATATCGCCGTCCGGCGTTACCAGAAGGTTATAGGTATTCTTGCCCTTTATGGTCTTTTCCTGGCTGCCGTCTTCCGTAAATTCGCTTACCGCCAGTTCTGTGTACTGTTTTTTGTTCTTATTGACTACATAGCGCGCCTTCGCCGGCTCAATTCTTTCACCGGTTGCCTTATCGCTTACCACAAGCCAGGAATCCGTGTACCAGACCGCAGGATACAGCGTATCTGACTTGGCCGATAATACTAACGCAGGCTTCTTCGTCTCCGTGGATACTTTCAGTGTCTCGCTGAAGGTTCCCGCGTAGCCCGGTATCTTATATGTCAGCGTACCCTGATTGTTCTTCGCGTTTCCGTTTGCTTTCAGAGCGATATAATATGTGCCATCCTGCTCTTTCAGTTCAAAATCACACTGTTTATTCTTCTTCGGATTCTTGCTGTCCGTATACCGATTCAGCTTCAGATCCTGAATCTCAGCGTCGCCGTTTACTTCCAGAACGCCCCAACCTTCTTCATCGGTATAGAAGAGGTTTACCTTGCTTGTCTGTCTGAACTTAACCGCCGGCTTAGTGTCCGCGATATTCAGCGTAAGGCTGATCGGATAGGTCGCCGGTTTTTCCTCATAACCGCCGTCTTCCCCGGTATTTTCCGGTTTCACGGTAAAGTTCAGCGTCACGGTATTTTTGCCCTTCTTCAGGTTCTTATCCGAAGCGGCTTTTCCAGTCAGGCTCAGGGTAACTTTATAATCATTATAGTTCTCTTCTGCCTGTCCGCTTATCTTTGTTACCTGTACCGCGAGCGCTGCCGTAGATTTCTTATTCAGCTTTAAGGAAGCGGCAAGATCCTGCGCCGTATCGATCGGATACTTTTCGTGGGTACGTACTATGAATTCCGCACTCTGCTCTTCCATAGCCTTATTGATCGTCACAGAAGAAGCGCTGATAATCTTCGGCTCCCTGTCGACGAATTCCATGTAATCCCTTCTTACGGATTTCATTTCATCCGGCGCTGTGATCTTAATCCACGCCGTACCCGGTTTCTTGTTCTCACATGGAATTCTGATATAAGTATAGACGAATCCGTCCTCTTCTTCGCCATATGTGCTTTCATAGACCGTATTTTTCGTAGTAAGCTTCAGGATCGACGTATCCTCGCTGGCCATCGTAAGCTTGCGCGTCCAGTCAAGCGTCTTCTTATCCGCATCCTCCTCACATACTCTGTAACACAGCCACATCTTACCATTATCGTCTGATTCTATCCATGGTCCTTCCAGCTTGTCAAAATCATACAAGGATCCTACGGTCACAGTAATCGTACAAGTATCCTTGAACGCTACCTTCTTCGTGTTCTTATCCTTCATGGATACCGTGAAGGTCTTCTTCTCGGCTTTCCTCGTTTTACCTGTAATAGAACCCGTGTAAGTGTACAGGCTTCCCGACGCTTTACCAAGATTCTTCGGAGTAGACGTCCATTCTACACTGTAACGCGCGTCCATTCTGTCGCGAACCGCATTATATTCCGTCTGATATGTCTCTCCTGTCTCGCCGTCAAGGTTTGTTATCTCATAGCTTCTGCCAAGGGTAATGCAGTCGTTCTCGCTGATAGAAGACGGCGCCTCCCCGATGTCCGTTACCGCTCCCTGATCATCCTGATCAACGGATACGATCGAAACGCCTGTCACAGTGACCATTCTCACCCACAGATTACAGGTATAAGTTTTCTTGCTGTCCGGCTCTGTATAGACTGCCGCAAACATATGCCTATCCGTGCCTTTGAACGAATCCAGACTCATATCCTCTTTCCACGCCCAATTGGCAGGTAGCTTGATATCGGAAAGCTTCGTATCAAGGTTGGTAACCGCGTACAGATTCATGGCTTCTACCTGATCCTGTACGTCATCCCAGCTTAATTCCTTCGTTACGCTTATCGTACAGCTCGCCGCAGCTACCGTTTCCGCGGAAGCATCCTCTCCATCGCCTGTACTGCGCATATAGGAAGCAGTAATGACAGCGGTTCCTTCTCCCACCGCCAGAACTTCGCCGTTAGGGTTTCCTTCGTCGCTTTCATCGCCATTCTCATCATATTTCACCAGGGAAACCACGTTCGGGTCGCTGGTCGTCCACTGGATTTGATCAGGATTGCCCTGATCGCACTCCGCACCGGAAGGATAGAAACGCAGACGCAGATATTGTCGGTCGCATTCCTCCCTCTCCTCTCTTGCCGTCATGCTGATCTTATCTTCATCGAAGGCAATCTGAATCTCCTGATCAGACACTTTGGCACGGTGTACTTCCAGATAAGTCTGTTTGCCCGCATTGTATTTCACATAATAATAGAACTCTCCCGGCTCCCAGGCTGTCATAAGTCCATTTGCGTCGATGGAAGCAATGTCCGGATCTAAAGACGTCCATTTCGCGCCGCTGACATCAGAAGAGCCGCTGCGCTCCCCTGCCTTGAGCTGTTTCGTCGCCCCCGCCGGAACCGCCTCTTCATCCTCATATACCGGAGTCAGAAGATATTCGGTATTGAACTGTACTGCGTTTAAATCAGATATTTCAATACCGCGTTTGGGCGTGTATCCTTCTTCTGCGACAGCCACATACGACGCCTCGAAATCTTCTGTCCTTACTGTCGGATTACCTGACTTCAAACAGAATACCGCCGGGCTGTAGTTCTGTGTTCCCAGGCAACTGTCATATCCTGCAAATTTGCTGTCGTCTGATACCTCAGAAAAGAAATAAACAGATTCTGCCGGAATCGCGCTGTTTGCATTAAATTTCACTTTAACACCCTGATTGGCCAGAAGTGTCTCTGTATAGGTTACCTTAATATCGCTGGCAAAATATCCCGGCTGATGCAGCACAAAACCGCGCAGCAGATTCTCAGAATAGAATCCCAGTTGAAGCCATCCCCCTTCTGTGAGGACATCCACAGCCGCGTTGCCGACATCTTTACCAATAGACGGACTGAGTGAAGCATCCATCCATGCTATGATTCCATCAAACTTCTCGCCACGGTCAGCCCAATACCTCAGAATAGCCGCAAATTCTTTATTGGTGGGCGACTTATGATTCTGTTCCCAGATCTCACCGCTTTGTATGATCAGGAAACTCTCTCCATCACTATCATCCACATCGCCTACATAATTCAGTCCGCCATTGTCAGGCTCCGTCGTATTCTCAGATACCGTGTTCATGGATACAGAGTTCTCCTCTTCCTCCAGATAGACGTCTTCTTCCGTCTCTTCGGTATCCTCAGTAAGATCGCCTTCTTCTGCGTCCTCACCATCCTCTGTGACGCCGCCTTCTTCTCCGGCTTCACCATCCTCTGTGGCATCGCCCTCTTCTCCGCCGTCGTCCTCGGCATCATCCGGATTTATCTCATCCTCCGAATCTGTCTCCTGATCTGTACTCTCATCAGGATTCTCGTCAACTGTTCCGTCTGAATCATCCCCGGAAGGTTCAGACGCGTCTTCGCCGTCTTCCTCCCCGGACGCGTCAGGACTGTTATCATCGTCCGGATCATTTTCATCATCCGTCTCTGCATTGCCGTCAGGCATATCCTCATTGAGGTTCTCCTGCACTACGTCATTCTCAGCCGCATACGACACCATGCCTGTCTGCGGAACCGAGGTCATGATCATAGCCGCGCACAGAAGCATTGTAAGCGCCTGCCGCACTTTACGAATATTCTTCATAATGCTTTTCTTTCTCCTTTCTCACACCTGTTTTTACATAGGGCTAGTACTATTTTACCCCCCCCCCACCTACAAATATCAAGTGTTATTCTGTATGTTTTTTCGATTTTTCTATTCAGCGTATATTTCTAAAAATGATGTGATTTTCCCATATGTATATTCGCCCTCAGTCAAACCAAACTCCGGATCATAATATTTGTTATCATAAAACAGTGTCCAATGCGTATATCCCTCAATTGTATGGACTGTCAAAATCGAATACTTATATGGAATAGGGTTTTTCCTGGAAATCCGTTTGTTTCTTTCAGCGTGACCAATACCATAAAAATCAAGTATTTCTATTAGTTGACCAATACTCGTAGCTCCATCCGTTTTCATATCTTGAATTACTTCTTCAACACTTTTTCCAGCAATCATAGCAATACATGCTTGTCCACATGTTGAAAAAGTAGGCTGCATAATCAATTCCACGTATTTACCCTCCATCGATTTTCATTCTCTGTTTTATCCATATCTTCTGCGAACCCCGATTCTTCACTCTCTGCAGCTCCCCGAAAAATGAGAATTGTTGTTCAGTTCTTTGTGTTAATCCTACTCCTTACAAGCACAGCAAATGGTGTGATTACCAGATACAGAACGGTCAGAATCACAAAGAATCCTATATCCGCATCCAGAAACACATAAATGATATTAAAGCCAAAATGCAGCAGCACCGGGTAGATCAGATTATTATACCTTTCGAGAAAGATGTTCATCAATATGGTAATTGAAGTAATGACAACAATATTGGAAATGACATAAGGAACTGCCCTCCAGTCGGTAAACTCTGAATCCACGATCCAAAGCAACGTATGCCAGAAGCACCACACCAAGCCCTGACAGACAGAGGATTTAAGGAAGCCGTATTTTCTGTTAAATTCCTCCCGCATAAAACCGCGCCATCCTAATTCTTCCCCTGTCGGTCCCGAAGTCAGGGAGAGAAAAATACTGAGCGGCAACGCTGTCGTTCCCAGCCGGATGTAGGACAGCATGGGCTTTCCCATAATAACGGAAAAAATAAACAACGCCAAAATACTAATCCCAAACGTAACAACAAAGGAACATAGCAACGGAAAAAGTTTTACCTTACCCGAAAAACACCGTTTCACAAAAACCGTTCTTGTTTCGTCCGGTCTGAAATGTTTCCAACCGATCAAAAGCAGATACGTTGGCGACCATGCGATCAGGTTACGAACAATCCACATAATAACGGGCGGTGCATGAAAAACAAGACTTGCCGTACCCGCCACAAAAATAATGAGCGCCCAAACCAAAATATAGGAACTGATTATGTATTTTTTTAAATAATTTGTTTTCATTCTGCCATCTCCTCTACTTATTTTTTTAACTTCATGCTTCTACTGTTTTCCTTTCAACAGACCGTCTGCCTGTCTGTTGAAGAGTACATAAAATAGCGGCTATAATGCCCTATCCTTGCCTTATCTGCCGCTATCTTGAAAAAGGGGCGTAATAATCGATTTCATGCTGTCACGCTCCTGATGCAGAAGCCGTTCCAGATTGTATATAAATGCCTCTATCTTCCTCTGCCTTTCTTCCTCTCTGAGTTCCGCCAAATCATCAAATACCGTGTTGGCATACAAAAATGTCATTTCCGCAACTTCTTCAGGATAATCCGTCTGGCATATCCCCTGTTCTATTCCCTCATTGATCAAGCCTGCAATGACCGGAACAATGCCGGACAACAAAGACTTCTCCATTTTCTGATGCATGAGGGCATTCTGCGGCTTATGCATCTGTTTCAAAAGCTCCTGTCCCAAACTGTCACCGCCCACCTTCAGAGAAAGCATCATCATGACAAACCGCTGCAGCACAGGCACATTTTGCTGCGCCGCGACTGCTTCCGCTTTCTCGACAAGCCGGAACGTCATGCGGCTGATCATTGCGTCCAAAATTTCTTCTTTTGATTTAAAATGGTAGTAAAGCGTCCCCCTTGCAATGCCAACCGCATCCAGTATCTCGCCTGTGCTTGTGCCATCAAAGCCTTTTGTCCCAAACAGCTTTTCCGCTGCATCCAATATCTCATTTTTCCGTTCCTCCGCCTCTTTTACCACACGCATGAAAGCTGTCACCTCCCGTCCTATAGACTGACTGTCGGTCTTATTTTATCATCAAGAAACTTCTCTGTCAATTCCATTTATACAAAACAGAACTTCAGGTCTTAAGCATGTAAACGGTGTATCAGCCGGTAAGCCATATCGCTTTCCGTTATCAGATCCTCCGTGTGATTGAAGAAGACGATCCCGTCTGTGGGCGCGATAATCGTTTCCCTGACGCCTCCTTCATAAGGGTCTATAATCTCCGCCAGCTTATGACCGTAACGAACATCCTCCCCGGCTTTCACAAGTCCCCGGAATATGCCGCCGCTTGTTACATGAATATTGGTCAGATCCTCTTCCATAATCACATGACTGATATAGCCGCTGTGGCTCTCGTACCGGATGATGCCCATACGCGTTAAGAAGCGCAGAATCGCCGCCACCGCCTGACTTGCGCTCCTTTCATCCACCTCTGTATTTTTATTGGTATACAGGGAAAAAGCCGCCGTCATTTCATCCTGCCAGTTATAATTCAGCGTCTTGGTATCGATCGGTCTGGGTTTCCTGACCACCACATAGGGAAGCCCGAACAGATTCGCCAGCGAGGTATTCTGGTATCCCGTCTCCATCATCCTGACATGGGGCACGAACTCCCCTGTCATGTAGAAGCTGGCAAGCTGGATACCATAGCTGTAATCCTTGATCTTCCCGAAGACGCCGCCTGCGATCCTGGAGGCTGTCTCTCCATAAGAGCTGCCCGGAAATCTGCGGTTAATGTCCGCATTCTCCACGCCCCAGAAACGTTTTCCTACATTCATGGAATAATTATTCACAACCGGAATCACCAGTACCTCCTTGCCGGAGCTGATACAGCCGTTGTTCTCCAGCTCCTTCAAAACGCGCACCAGTTGAGAGCATATGTATAACTGCTGAATCTCATTGCCCCGCATGGGTCCTAAAATGCAGGCCGCTTTATCGCCCTTTCCGAAGCGGTAGCCTCTTACCACCATCGGCTCCCTGTAAGGCGCCTCCATTCTGTAAATCTCATCTATAAACATAGCTAAAACTTCCTTCCCTCAACAGTGTTACTTAAGATTCTGGCAAGCAGAGCTCCTTCGTATACAAACGGATACTCCCGCAGCGTAAAGACGATTCCCGCCTTCTTCGCCCGTATTTCCTGTTTAACCGTTCCGGTCAATGCCTCTACAATCTCTCCGATCTTTTCTCCCTGCTGCACAAAATGCTGGTGTGAGATCTCAGGCAGGAAGATACCCGCATGCTGTGCCCGGATGAACTCTACTTCTCCGTCCGTAGACACGGCAGGCTCCCGTACAGCAATGACCGGTCCGGTCCAAAGCCCCATTTCATGCATCAGATGGAAGATGCCGTCCACGACCTGATCGCCGTACACCCTGTTCACCCGCATGCCAAGGCCCATCTCCACCACCAGCGCAGGAACCCCCAGCATATTCAGGGAATGCGCCAGAGTGGATTCATGTACTGTGGCGGACGCATTCAGCCATATCATATCCGTATTCAGAAGCTTCGCAAAAGGAAGGAGCTTCTGCCCGAATTCAGAACTGATACGCACCTGCGGTATTTCCCTGACATATGTGTCAGATGCATGGATATCCAGACAGATATCCGCACCCGCGATGTCGTTCACAACGGCGGCAGCCACTCTTTCCATAACGGCTCCCTGCGACGACCCCGGAAAAATCCTGTTCATATCCATTTCCAGCTTGGGAACATTCCGGTTCGCCATGTCAATACCCAGAGGGTTAAGCTGTGGATAGATATCCACGATCCCCTTAAGATGCTCCGGATGCTCTTTCAGTCTCCGTATCATCTCATAGCAGACATACTGTCCTTCCAGTTCGTCCCCGTGAATGCCCGATACGATAGCGATTCTTCCCTCTCTGCCGGTAGAATTCTCACATACGATTCTGTTTCTGTAGATTACCAGATGCTCCCCCACGGGAAGCTCTATGGAACATACCTTACTTATCATCCTGTAACAATACCTTTCTCTCAATGATTCATCAGATACCTTTTGCGGAAGAAAGGTGCTTCCTTATAGAAAGCACCTTCCATAACCTCTCTGCTATGTATCTTATTCTATAATCAATCCCTGCATGATATAGAGAAGCTGCTCATCCACCATCTTCTCCGTAATGCCGAAGGTCTGCGCGTCGATCTTCATTCCTTCCAGCACATACATAATATTGCTCGCCGCGCCCCTCGGATCCTCACAGTAGAACTCGCCGCTGGCAATACCCGCTTCAATCAGCTTTTCGAGTACTCTGACACCTGCGTCAAACTGCCTCCGAAGCATATTATTCTTATCGGTCGATTTATGTGCAAAAAAATATTCATAGACCGCTACGGTCAACGTATTCTTTTTCCGCAGCAGTTCCTTCTTCTGCTCCTTGAGAAACAGTGTCAGAATATCTGCCGCCGTATCCTCCTGTGTGATATTCTCCGTAAACACGTCGTCCGTTTCGGCAGCATCCAGCTCCAACACTTCCAGGAAAATCTGTTCCGTACTGTCAAAATACAGATACAGACCGCCGCGGCTGATCTCGCAGGCTTCCACGATATCCTTCATGGTGACGTTCTTATACCCCTTCTCCATAAATACCCGTCTGGCTGTCTCTAATATATATTTCTTCTTCTGTACTGATTTCTCTCCCATATGCCTTCCTTCTCCGATAGTCCTCATGTATTTCTATGGGCGTCACGCCGAATCTATGCATGCCCTCCGGCGGCTCTGTATTCTCTGACTGCCCTGCATTCTCCGGCAGCCCTGCGCTCTGTGACTGCTTTCATTCTCTGACTGTCCTGCATTCCACTGCCACCCTGTCAGGTTATCATGGGCTTATCCCAGAATTCAATGTTCTCCTTCATCTTCTTAACGATGTTCAGAAAAATCTTATTCTGTACGGCTTCCGTCCACAGCCTGCCCTTCGTCATGCCGCCCATTACATATTTAGACAGGATTCCTTTTAACACGTCCATATCTCTGATACCGGACCGGTCAATCATCCTCAGTTCATCCGCCACCGTGCGAATCCGGTTTCTGGAATAAACATATGCGTAATTTCTGTCTAACAGCTTCGTCCTCTGCACCTCTTTAATAAAGCTCATCAATGTGCCGTCATATACCGGAAACGTAATGGAATTCTCCCTGATTCCCGAACCTTCAAAGGTTTCCGACACCTTCTGTCCCGCTTTCTCTTCCAGCCAGGGAAGATACCGGATCAGCTTCTCCACGTCCGGCTTGTAAGCATCTATAATCTGTTGTCTGTAAGCTATATCTTCTTTCTCCATCCCGGTTACTGCCTTTCCTCATGCGCCGCTGCACTCAATCCAGCCAGTCAAAAAAAACTGACATGCGTTCCTCTCTCGTGACATACTTGTCATTTTATTCTAACATACTTTTTTTAAAAGTACAGCACAAAATACTTTGAAACTTCTTGTGCATATTGCCAAAACATGCTTTTCACGGCCTTCTATTTCTTGTAATTATTTTTGCTCAGTCTTATAATTAAAGTATCATGGGAGAAGTTCATGAGATAATAAGTTACAAATCAGAAGGGGCATCTGCATTGCGTGCAGATGTAGGGGACTATAATATATGGCTTTAAAAGAATATCCGGCTGGCACACAGTTGGTTCAGAGCGAACAGAACATTACCGCTTTGCACGTCATTGCAAAGGGCGCCGTCCGTGCCGCTTATCCGGGCGGTGTTTTCTACTTATACAAGGGAGATGTCATTGGCGTCTGTGAACTTTTCTTCGGCTCCTATTTCATTTCCTATCAGGCGGAGGAAGCCGTATCGCTCGCTTCTTATCCGTATTCCGCAGCGCAGTTGTCCAATATCATGCATTCTAATGCCGATATGGCTAACCTGATCGTCACCTCCATGTTCAGACAGCTCCAGGAGATTCTGGATCAATACGAGCTGGCGCGTTTCGACTGCGATAATTTCTATCACTATCTTACCGACAGCTACGACGAATATCTGTCCTTCTGTTCCAAACATGGTTTTTCGCCCAGAGCGCTTCCGGGGCTGGAATCTTTGTCCGAACTTGTATTGGAAGAAGATATTGACCGCTGGCTTGGCGGCTACTATTCCCAGCTTCATAGGATGGTGACCGGAAAGCCCATTAAAGGACAGGATCCTGATTTTCTGCTGGGGCTTGTCTTCAAAGCCAGCCAGGACGTTCATGAGGTAGTATCTGTCTGCCGTGTTTTATACGATTATAAAGCGGATATCTCCAATCTGCTGATGAATGAAAATCATTTGGATTTCTTCGATTTATACGCGAATCTTCTATATAAGATCGGCTCTAACGCCGACGATTCCACCAGCCTGATCGCCGCGCTGAGCACCATGATGATCCAGTTGGAGAGCCAGCCCTCCATCGATCAGACTATGTACCGCACACGAGTTGCCGAGTATAAGGACCGGCTCAATAACTTAAGCGAATACACACAGACCCAGCCCAATGATGAAGCCCAAGCGGATGAGATGCCTGATATCATGGATTCCCTGAATACGATCCTTACCTATTCCGGCGTTGATGAAGAGACGGCTTCTTCCTTTAGAAACGCAATCGGCAAATACACTAAGATGCCTGACAAGAACAGTTCTGACGACGCCTCCAGGAAACTGCGGCTTACGATCACCAAGCTGTTCTATCAGATTTATGAAAAAGCATTTTTGAAAAGCCTGCATGACGCCTCAGTACCCAGGGTACTGCAGATGTTCTTCAACTTCGGCTACGTGGATGAACATCTCGCCGGCATGGATAACGCCGCTTATCTGTATTCTATTGCTGACAAGCTTCCTACGGATCCCGGTAAGAAAGTCTACAGCATTTATGAATGGCTGCATGCCATCTATACCGGACAGAAAATGCCCAGCCGCAATGAGTTTGACACCGACTATCTGGCTTATGTCCACGAACTGAAAATGACCGGCAAGATCAGCGCTGCCGAAGAAACCAGCATGCAGAATGACAGGGAGAAACGTGTTCTTTTCGAAATGCACAATATGTTTCCTTGTGTCAACAAGATCTCCTTTGGACGTATCAGCAGTTTCTGTCCGGTCTTCTCAGAGCACAATATCCTGAAGGACCTGGACGCTTCCCTCGTATCGGCGGAGAAGATAGAAAACGCCTTTGCGCAGATTCGTTCCATTGATTTCAGCGCCTACTACCGCGATATGATCTACACCAATCCGGAACTTGGCATCGGCAAGGAATATATCGGCGTAGAGATTCTTCCCGATATTATCCTGATGCCTAATATCGGTATCCGCGGCGTTATGTGGCAGGAAATCGAAGGACGCAAGCGTACTACGCCGTCCCGTATGATGGTATCCATTTTCCAGATGGAAGATCTGACCAATATTCTGGTACGTCTGACCGCCGATTTCCGTTGGGAAATGTGCAAGCGTGTCCAGGGCGCCAGATGGAACGACGTCTCCGACGCTTCCCTTACAAGCGAATACTTCGACTATATCCAGTTCTATAAGAAAAACAGGGACCTGTCGGCGGATGCCAAGGATAAGATCAAGCTCAGTATGCAGAAAGCAAAGAACAGTTTCAAGGAAATGTTTATCAGGGATTACGAATCATGGATTCTCTACGAGGGTACCGGTTCTCCAAGATTAAACAAGATAGCCCGCGGCATTCTCTTCACCTACTGTCCTTTTGCCA
This sequence comes from Lachnospiraceae bacterium, assembly GCA_017626325.1. Lineage (GTDB taxonomy): Bacteria > Bacillota > Clostridia > Lachnospirales > Lachnospiraceae > UBA3282. The sequence continues at coordinate 29,455 of JAGAIZ010000075.1, forward strand.
AAGAGGTCCGCGAACGGCTGAAAGCCAATCCGCTCTATAAAGATACTATGGATCGTTATGACATCAAGCTCAGCCAGAAGCTTCATCATTACGATAACCTGTTCCAAAAGCTTAAGAACATGGGCGCGGAGATACCCAGGGAAATCCAGGAACAGCGCAATTACCTGAGCAAATAACAAGTACTTTCCAAACAAGCGGCATGAATCCCCTGAATAAACGGCATAAATTCTCTGAATAAACGGCATAAATTCTCTGAACGAACAACATATTAACGCAAACAAAACGGAAATCAACTGCCATGCCGGGCGCTGATTTCCGTTTTGTTTTAATATGTTACTTCTCTTATTTTTAAATCGCTTCTCCTGCTCATTACCGCTTCCAGTTCTTCCGGTAAATGAAGAAACACAGACACCCCAGAACAACAGAACCTCCTACGATATTTCCCAGGGTAACAGGTATCAGATTATGTACCAGTCCGCCGACTGAGACCGCCGCGCACTGTTCGGCGGTAATACCGTACAACTCCTCCGCTTTCGCCACATATTCCGGATTCGATGCCGCAAACATACCTGCCGGAATATAGTACATATTGGCGACACAGTGCTCATATCCGGCTACCACAAACGCCCAGATCGGGAAGAAAATCGCAAGCAGCTTACCGGCAATATCCTTGGCTGACGCGGCTGTCAGAATCGCCGCGCACACCAGCACGTTACACATAATACCGGACATAAATGCCTTGTCAAAAGACATCGTTGCCTTGGAAAGCGCTACTTTAATCGTATACGCGCCCAAAGCGCCGCCCGTATAATCGTACTGCCCGCTGTAATAAACCACAGCGTCTATAACCAGCGCGCCAACCAGATTGCTCAGATAGACAACCACCAGATTGCGCAGCATTTTAACCGCCTTAAACTTCTTATCCAGCACCCCCATAATCATCAGACAATTGCCGGTAAATAACTCTCCGCCGATCAGCACGATCATCATAAGCCCTACCGGGAAAATGCAGCCCGCCAGCGTCCTTGCCAGTCCGACGTCAGCTATGCTGTGTACCGCCACGCTGCTGCTGGCGCCGCCGATCGCGATAAACGCCCCCGCCAGAATACCCAATAAGATCATCTTGCCAAGCGGCAGATTCGCCTTTACGACACCGGCATTAATATTGGCTTCTATCACCTCAGCCGGTGCATTCATATGTTCGTTCATACTTTCCTCTCCTTCTCTTTGTCTCTGACAATACCCCTGTACATCATTTCTATTGACGTAATGATGTTACCATATCCGCGATTAGAAATCAATTCATGTACTAAAGTTTGTACATTTCATTTTTCTTCCTTTACTCATGAGCAAAATGGTTTTAAAAAAAGAAGTTTTAAGTCGATTTTATCTCCTTTTTCGACTTGTTTCGCCAATATAGTGCTATTCTTCTGCAATATAATTATAGACTATTCCACAAAAAACCATTATATTATTTATAGACTTGATTACGGAAGTCAAGTCGGTAATAGCAATTCCGGAAGAATTCCCCTTTTACACAAGCGAAACCACCGATAGCACGGAACTATCGGTGGTTTTGTTTTACAGAAGAAATTGTATGAAGCAAGCAGACTGTCACTTAAGCACTAAGACAGAATACCCCGGCATCTGTGCTGTTCCATTCTCCAGCGCAATCTGCTCTTCGCCGGTGACAAGCGCCGCCCTTATCCGCGCATTGTCTGTGACCGCCTCCCCATTCAGCGTAATGGCGCTCAGGTTCAGCTTCACAGGCTCCGCTCCTGTCACAAACACGAGCAGAAGCTCAGAATCGTCATAAGTCTTACGAAGCACACATACGGAGTCTCCATTGCCTTCCTCCACCATGTAGCTTCCTACGCCGTCCGGCGTCAGGCATTCCACATCGCCTCTGGCAATCTCAGGATTCTGGTTCCGCACCTTGATCGCCTTCTTATAATATTGATAGACAGAATCCGCATCCTTCTCCTGCTCTTCGAGGCTTTCGAACTTCATCTTTACAGCGTCCATATCCGCCGGGCCGTCGCACATTCCCCGGGCGTCGTCGTCCATGCTCCAGTACATGGGCGCACGCTTGTTCTCATCCTTGCCGGAGCCTTTCATGCCCAGTTCTTCTCCATAATAGACGAAAGCGGAACCGCTCATAAAGAGATTCATGGCCCCGGCCATCTTGGTCTGCGCCGGGGAATCGTCGCCGGAATAATACCCCGCGCTTCTGCCCATATCGTGATTCGTCGAGAAGGGCGCGTCGATATAGTCCTCATTGTACGCGCCGAAGGTCTCCGACAGTCCGGCCGCCGTCTCGCCGTATTTAGAAGCCTTAGAGCCATTTAACACCTTGGCGATAATGCCGTCCTTATCCGCAAATTCAAAGTTAAAGAGACTGTCGATGCCGCTGCCGTAATAAGGGGCATACTCCGCCAGTGAAAGCCATGCCTCCCCTACCAGATAAGCGTCCTCCCTCTGCGCCTTCACGGTATCACTGAACCAGGTGAGAAACTCTATATTAGACTGGGGCGCGCCGGAATAATACTCCTTCACCGCGTCCAGGCGGAAGCCGCCTACGCCCATATCCAGCCAGTACTGTGTAATATCCGCGATCTCTTCCTTCAACGCCGCACAGTCCAGATTGAAATCCGGCATTTCTGACCAGAACTGAGCCTCATAGTACCAGTCCGTGCCCTCTACAGCATAGTAACCGCCGCCCTGCTCTTTGGAGAAATGGTAATAATCCACATAAGGGCATTCGCTGCTGTCAGGCTCTCCGTCTCCCAGTGCCTGCAAGTAAGCGCAGGCCTCCCGAAACCACGGATTCTCGGAAGAACTGTGGTTCAGCACCAAATCCATGATCACCTTGATGCCCCGCTTGTCGCACTCTGCAAGAAGCTCCTTAAAGTCCTCCAGCGTTCCGTACTGCTCGTCTATCTCATAATAATCCGCCACATCATACTTATGATAAGTAGGCGAAGGATTCACCGGCATCAGCCAGATACCGTTACAGCCCAGATCGGAATCCGTAGCATCATCACCGTCGTTGATATAGTCCAGCTTCGAGATCAGCCCCTGCAGATCACCGATACCATCCCCGTCGCTGTCGCAGAAGGAATAGACGAAGACCTCGTAGTAGGTTCTGTAGTTATCGTCAATGATATTTAACGGGATCGTGTCCGTCACGTCCGACTGCACGATGTCCGCGCTGTCAGCAGAACCTTCGGCAGCACTGTCTCCTGCACCTTCTTCTGTACTGTAGTCTGCGCTGTTTTCTGCGCCGTCATTTTGCTCCGACGCCTCAGCTCCGCCGGCAGGCATGCCGTCTTCCGTTCCTTCTGCCGGATTCTGCAAGATAACCGTCCGGCCCTGTCCCTCGCTGCCCCCGCAGGCGCATAACATCATAGAGACTGCCAGTGTGATCGCTGTCAATGTTGTAGTTTTCTTTCTCATGTCTCCTCTCCTTCTGACTCTGCTTTAGGCATTTGCGAAACTCCTTCATCATTGTTGAAATTGCACAAATTGTATAACCAACACAGCCGCGCTTTCGCTCCGTTCCAGACGCAGCGGATACTAGGCTCGAAACAACCTCGCCAAGTACCGGCGTCTTCCAAGGGGCTTGCTTATGGTTATACAATTTGCACAATTAAAGTTATGTTGTGAAGAGTTTCGCAAACGCTTCTGACTCCGTTTATTCGCGCAATAAGACCGGCTGCACATAGGGTACAGCCGGTCATTACTCTCATACCATCGGCACCAGCCAGGACGATTAACCCTTTACGGAACCGCCTGTGATACCTTCTACATAGAACTTCTGCATGATCACGAACAGGATGGAGATCGGAATGGAAATGATCACGCCGCCTGCACAGAATACAGAGAAGTATTTATTGATCATGGACTTGCCCAGCATGTTGAACAGTCCGATCGCTACCGTCCAGTCTGTCGCCACACCGGAATTGAGCATCAGCTTCGCGAATACGAAGTCACCCCAAGGCATCAGGAATGCATTGATAACCGTATATACGATGATCGGCTTAGACAGCGGGATGATAATTTTCCAGAAAATCTTCGCCTCAGAAGCGCCCTCCAGTCTCGCCGCCTCACTTAAGGAGACAGAGATCGTATCCATGAATCCCTTACAGATCAGGAAACCAAGACCCGCGCCCGCAGAGTATACGATAACCATACCTACATGGCTGTTCGTCAAGCCGATTGTCTTTAAAGTAAAATAAACGGCAATCATGGACAATACGCCGGGGAACATATTCAGAATAATACTGAAACTCATCAACTGCTTTCTGCCCGGGAAACGCAGCTTACTCATCGTATAACTTACCATCAATACCAGAATGGTAGAGATGACGCAGGTAAAGATCGCAATAATAAGCGTGTTCATAAACCATTTGTTATACTGCACGATGGAGTCGGAACGGAAGAACAACTGCGCGTAGTTATCCAGCGTCCATGTATCCGGGAAGAAATGGGAAGTGTTGATTCCCTTATAACCGCTAAACGACGTAACAAACAGCCAGAGAATCGGCACCAGCCAGATGACTACCAGGAGAAGCAGAAAAACATGTCTTAAAACCAGATTTACTTTCTTTTTCATTATTGAAACTCCTCCTCCTTATCTCCTTTGATTGTTCTTGTAAAGGTTATTAATGTAAACGCCGCACAGATGATGAATACGATGATACCAATTACGGATGCCATCTTGTAGTTGTAATACTCGTTGGTCAGACGGAACAGCCAGGTAACCAGAAGGTCAACTTCTTTCGCGTTGGAGTTCGCCAGAAGCTGATCTGACGTTACGTATACATCCTGCGTCAGCAGATAGATTACGTTAAAGTTATTGATATTCTTGACGAAGTCCGTAATCAGACTCGGTCCTGTTACGAATAACATGTACGGCATGGTAATCTTAACAAAGATCTGGAACGGATTCGCTCCGTCGATTCTCGCGCTCTCAATCTGATCCTCAGGAATGTTCATCAGGACACCCGTTGCGATCAGCATCTGATAAGGAACGCCGACCCAGATATTGATCAGAACGATCATTACCTTTGCCCATCCCGGATTGGTCAGGAACGGAATATAAGTTAAGTTGCTGCTTACTAAGCCTATGCTCTTTAAGAAATCAGTCAGTCCGATGCTGGAGCAGAAGGTATTGACGATACCGTTATCCGCGAAGAAGTTACGGACCAACAGCAAGGTTACGAACTGCGGTACCGCAATCGCGATGATGAAGAGCGTTCTCCACATTTTCGGCAGCTTCGTCTTCTTATCGTTAATGAATTTAGCAAGTAAAATACCAAAGATATAGGTTGTAAAGGTGGCAAGCACCGCCCACTCTAATGTCCAAACTAAAACTTTCTTGAAAGAATATCCAAAGGTTACTGTTACGGAATTCGTAAACAGATTCTTAAAGTTTGACCAGCCAACCCAAGTAAACAAAGCGTTCGGCGGCATATGCTGCTGATCGTAATTGGTAAACGCGACTGCCACCAGCACCAGAATCGGCAGGACATTCATCAGAATGACGCCAATCGTCGGCAGGGTCAATAAAGTAATATGAAATTTTTCATTAAACATCGACTTCACATCTTCACGGAAATTGTTGATGTGCTCGCCGTTTTCCTTCTTAAACTGCAAACGGTATACCGCTTTCATGTTTGCGATCCAGAAGATGATAAATACCAGAATCAAAAATAACGAAATAATGGAATTTAACAGAATCAGGAATGAGTTATCATAATCATTGACGGTACTCGTCATCGTAAGCGGATCGAAAACCTGCTCAAACTGTACCGTACCAAGCGTTCCGAACTTCGCAAGGTTCGGCGCTGAATATCCGATGCACATGACTATGAATAAAACCTCCACCAACAGCATGATAATACCGTTGATGATCTGCTTCCTGGCAAAATAACCCGCACCCATCACGATAGCAGAAAGCTTAACCCACACGTCTCCCTTAGCAAAGGCAGTTCCTAATTCTTTAAAATAATTTCCTATAGCGTTTAATGCCTTCTTCATACGAAACTCCTCTCAGAAGCAACTGCTGTTTCAAATACTTTCTCTTGAAAAAGGGGCGGGTGAAACACCCACCCCTGATTAAATCTCCGATCAAGACTCTTTCTCAACCTGGAAGAATGCGCCAGCATTCTTCTGACTTAAAATCGTGGATTTTAAGTCTTTCTCAACCCGGAAGAATGCGTCAGCATTCTTCTGACTTTAACATCGAAGATTTTAAGTCTATTCGACAGGCGCCGTGATACCTTCTACTGTTGTATCAAGCAGTGTCTGTAAGTCTGTTCCGTCCGGGTTACCGGATGCAAGAATCTGACCTAATGTCTCTGCAGGAGACCAGAAGTTGCCGCCTACACGCTGAGGTGTTGCGTAAGCTGCCTGAGCTGCCAGTGCGGAGATAGCAGGGTTAGCCTGAACTGCATCGGAAGCTGCTGCCGCAAGGTTTGCAGGGCCAAGGCCTCTTGCTTCAAATCTTGCTGTCTGGGATGCTTCGTTGGTTAAGTACTCTGCAAGCAACATAGACCAGCCCACATTTGCGGAATGAGGATTTACACCTACTAATTTGTATCCGGAGTAAGAAGACATCTGGCAGTCCTTACCTGCTACCTGGAAGGTAGGAAGCTTAGTTGCCGCATAGTTGTCTCCCCATGCTTCTGCTGCTGTCTCTGCTCTCCATGTACCGTTTACACAAGCTGCGATAGTACCCTCAGCGATCTGAGTAGCCATATCTTCATCGCTCATATCAACTAATACGCCGGAAGCTGTTAAATCGATAATCGCCTGTGCTACGTCTGTAGCGCCTGCTGCGTTCCATGTACATGTGTTGGTTACGCCGTCGTCGTTTAAGGATAACTCATAACCTGCGCCCTGGAAGAAGGAGTAGATATA
>JAGAIZ010000076.1 GCA_017626325.1 Lachnospiraceae bacterium
ATTGCATTCGTTGATCAGGCGCTTATGGTCAGCCATATCCTTTTCCTGCTTCTTCGTAGGATGATCTCCCATCTCATCGGCAAGGATCACGATCTCGTCCATCAGCTTCTTCTTAAGCTTCTTAATTTCCTTACTCTCTGTAGTGATCTTGCCCTGACGCTTAAGCAGGTTATTCAACTCTTTCTCCATGCTCTTGATCTCAGGAGAATACTCCGCCTGCGTAAAGAGCTGATGCCATTTATGATCCAATGTTAAAATCGGAATCTTTTTGCCTGTCAGCGCCGGTTCAAACACCTCGTCCGTTCTCGACATAGATTTTCCCTCTTCTGCTTTTAATAAATATGAGTAGACAAATTATAGGACAGCTTCATCAGGCTGTCAGACAAATGTACATTCTCCACCTGGATTCCTTTCGGCACATTCAGATCCACATGCGCGAAATTCCAGATACCCTTAATCCCATAACTGACAAGCTGCTCCGCCACTTCTACGGCGCTTGTCTTCGGTATGGTCAGTACTGCAATATCGATATTGTTCTCCCTGACGAAGCGCTCCATCTCCTGCATGGGCCGCACCGTGACGCCCCGTATCTGCTGTCCGCAGACGGCAGGATTATTATCAAAAATACCTCTGAAGATAAAACCTCTGCGCTCAAAGTTCATATAATTGAACAAGGCCTGCCCCAGATGTCCCGCGCCGATAATGATCAGATTGTGCTCTTTATCCAGCCCAAGTATCTTACCAATCTCTTCATATAAATGCCCTACGTTATAACCATATCCCTGCTGTCCAAAACCGCCGAAGTTATTCAGATCCTGTCTGATCTGCGAAGCGGTTACCTGCATAATATCGCTTAGCTCCTGCGATGAAACTCTCTCGATCCCCTCATCCTTAAGTTCCCCAAGATATCTGAAATATCTGGGCAAACGGCCAATCACAGCCTGTGAAATTTCTTTTTCTTCCACGCCGCTGCCTCCCCATTGTATTCTCGTCTGTCCATAAAGCTATATATTTGGTTTTAGTATACAACTCTGTTAAAAAAATGTCAATGAATTGACAGCCGGCGTTTCGACTTGTAAACTGATACTGTTATTCCGTTTACAGCGACATTCGCAAATCCATCCTGTATTCGCTGCGCGAATGGAATTTGCTCACACATCATGCACCTGCTGCATAATGTCGGAGCCAGCGCCAAAATATACGAAAGGTTTGGTAAAAAGCAATGATACTTTCCGTCAACAATATCCATAAATCCTTTAACGAGATACCTGTTCTCAAAAATGTATCTTTTCATATTGAAGATTATGACAAAGCCGCCATCGTAGGCATTAACGGCGCCGGTAAGACGACTTTGCTGCGTATCATTATGGGCGAGCTTTCCGCCGACGAAGGTATCGTTACGCTCTCTAAGGATAAGACCATCGGCTATCTTTCCCAGCACGAGGCGGTATCCGGCGAAAACACCATCTATGACGAACTGCTCTCCGTAAAGCAGAATATTCTTGATATGCAGCAGCAGATGCGTTCCATCGAACTGCAAATGAAGACTGCTTCCGACGAAAAGCTTGCGCATCTGTTAAGTATCTATGCCAGCCTGACCCATGCCTTTGAAGCTGCCAACGGATATGCCTACAAAAGCGAACTGACCGGCGTCTTGAAAGGACTGGGCTTTGATGAAGCGGACTTCTCCAAGTCCGTCTCCACGCTCTCCGGCGGTCAGAAAACCCGCGTTGCCCTCGGCAAGCTGCTTCTGCAAAAGCCTGATCTGATCATACTGGACGAGCCTACTAACCACCTGGATATGTCGTCCATTACGTGGCTGGAAACCTATCTGCTGAATTATAAAGGCGCGGTGATCATCGTCTCCCACGACCGCTATTTCTTAGACCGGATCGCCAATAAAATCATCGAGATCGATCATGCGAAAGCCACCGTCTTTGGCGGTAATTACTCAGACTACGCCGCTAAGAAGGAAATCCTGCGGGCTGCACAGTACAACGCCTATATGAAACAACAGGCGGAAATCAAGCATCAGGAGGAAGTGATTGAGAAGCTTAAATCCTTCAACCGCGAGAAATCCATTAAGCGCGCCGAGAGCCGGGAAAGGATGCTGGATAAGATCGAACTTCTGGACAAGCCCATCGAGGTCCGCGCCGACATGCACCTGCATCTGGAACCCAAATATACCAGCGGCAACGATGTGCTCCATGTGGAAAACCTGTCGAAATCCTTCGGCTCTCTCACCTTGTTTGAGAATCTTAATTTCGATATTAAGAAAGGCGAACACGTAGCGATTATCGGCGATAACGGAACGGGCAAGACCACCATTCTCAAGATCATCAACGAGCTTGTCACACCCGATAGCGGCTTAGTCCGCCTCGGCGCCAATGTGCAGATCGGCTACTACGATCAGGAGCATCATGTACTGCACATGGACAAGACCCTGTTTGATGAAATATCCGACGATTATCCCGGCCTTACCAACACCGAGATCCGAAGCACCTTAGCGGCATTCCTCTTTACGGGAGACGATGTATTTAAGACGGTGAAATCCTTAAGCGGCGGCGAGCGGGGGCGTGTCTCTCTGGCGAAACTGATGCTGTCGGAGGCAAATTTCCTGATCCTGGACGAGCCTACCAACCATCTGGATATCATATCAAAGGAGATCCTGGAGGATGCGCTGAACGCATACACGGGCACAGTATTGAACGTATCGCACGACCGGTATTTTATTAATAAGACAGCCTCCCGGATTCTTCATTTAGACCAGAATGTATTGACGAATTATCTGGGCAACTATGAATATTATCTGGAAAAGAAGGACGAACAGCTCGCTCTGATCAGCGCAGCCAAGGCCCAATCTTCCGGTCATTCCCGGGCGGCATCAGGCGCTGTATCTAATGCTTCAGACGCATCCTCCGCTTCCGAAAGCAAGCTGGACTGGAAAGCCCGGAAAGAACTGCAGGCAGCGCAGCGCAAGAAAGAAAATGATCTGCGGAAATGTGAAGAGCGGATCGAACAGTTGGAAACACGCAATGGTGAAATCGAAGCGCAGATGGCTTCTCCCGAAGTGTGCACCAATGTAGCGAAGCTTCAGGAACTCAGTAAAGAGAAGGACGAAAACGACAACGCGTTAGCAGATTTATATGAACAATGGGAACTCCTCTCGGAGGCCTGACTGTTCTTCCGAATACAAAAAGATACAAAAAAAGGACTTCACAAGCAGCTTATTGCATCCGTGCTTCTGCCTGTGAAGTCCTCTTTATGTAACAATACGATCACACTGCTGACCGGTATCTTCTCTACATTGCGTCAAAAGTATCTCTGACTGCCTTAATGAAGCCTTCGCTGTTCAATACGGTCACATCCTTTAAAGAAGTGATAAGCGCCAGATCCCTGGTCATCTTACCCGCTTCGATCGTCTTGATCGTTGCCTTCTCCAACCGATCCGCAAACGCCATCAGTTCTTTGCTGCCATCCAGCTCGCCGCGCTTTCTGAGCGCTCCCGTCCACGCGAAAATAGTCGCCACGGAATTCGTGGATGTTTCCTCGCCCTTTAAGTGCTTATAATAGTGTCTCTGTACCGTACCGTGAGCCGCCTCATACTCATAGACTCCGCTGGGGGACACGAGAACAGATGTCATCATGGCAAGGGAGCCGAACGCCGAAGAAACCATATCGCTCATCACGTCGCCGTCGTAATTCTTACATGCCCAGATAAATCCGCCTTTGGCCTTCATGACACGCGCCACCGCATCGTCGATCAGCGTATAGAAATATTCAATGCCTGCCGCTTCGAACTTCTCTTTATACTCTGCGTCATAAATCTCCTGGAAGATATCTTTAAAGTTATGATCATATTTCTTGGAAATCGTATCTTTGGTCGCAAACCACAGATCCTGCTTCGTATCCAGCGCATAATTAAAGCATGCTTTCGCAAAGCTTGTAATAGACTTATCTGTGTTATGAATTCCCTGGATGATGCCCGGTCCTGTGAAATTATGGATCGTCTCACGTATCTCAGTGCCATCCTCCGCAGTAAACACAAGCTCCGCCTTACCGGCTCCCGGCACTTTGATTTCCGTATTCTTATAGACGTCGCCATAGGCATGACGCGCCAGCGTAATCGGCTTCTCCCAGTTCTTCACACACGGTTCGATGCCTTTCACAATAATAGGAGCGCGGAACACCGTACCGTCCAGAGCCGCACGAATCGTACCGTTAGGACTCTTCCACATCTCTTTTAAGTTATACTCCGTCATTCTGGCAGCATTAGGCGTAATCGTAGCACATTTTACCGCCACGCCGTATTTCTTCGTTGCCTCCGCAGAATCAATCGTGACCTGATCGTTGGTTTCATTGCGATATTCCAACCCCAGATCATAGTATTCTGTCTTAAGATCTATATAAGGCAATAATAATTCGTCCTTAATCATCTTCCACAGAATTCTGGTCATTTCGTCTCCGTCCATCTCCACGAGAGGTGTTGTCATTTTAATCTTGTCCATTGTCATTCCCGCCTTTCGTTATCCTTATTTAATTTCTTCCACGTTCTCTTCCCCGTAGATTTCTTTTAGCCCATTCTTGAGCATATTATCATAGGCATTGATCATATGCTGGTTTGCAAGCTTCTCGGCCTTAGCCGCATCCCCTGCCTTGATAGCCTCCATAATCTGTCTGTGTTCATCGTTGGAAGCCCGTCCTCTTGTATTATTGGCAAGCGTTTTCTGACGTACGCGCAGCACATACTGGTGATAATCCTTCAATGCATGTTCTAACATCTTGGAATCGCACGCTTCATAGAGAATGTCATGGAAACGGTTATCCAGTTCCGCCATCTGGTCCATATGCCCCTTCTGTGCATGGAACTCTGCCAGATAGATATTCTCCTCCATCTCTTCCATCTGTTCCTTCGTAATCTTCTCTGTGGCAAGCCTTGCGCACAGTCCTTCCAGCAGGGAACGTATCATATAGATATCCTTTACGTCCTTGGCTGTAATACTGGTCACATAAGCGCCCTTATTCGGCACGATCTGAATCAGTCCCTCCAGTTCAAGCTGTCGGAAAGCTTCTCTGACCGGAGTGCGGCTGACGCCCAGTTCCTCTCCGATCGCAACCTCTTTTAATTCCTCATGTTCCTTGTACTTGCCGCTTAAGATATCCTCACGCAGCTTCTGGAACACGCGCCCGCGCAGGGAATATTTGTCATTTACATCATGCTTGATATCATAATTAGCCATTTTTTATATACTAATCCTCCATGTCATTTCCAGACAATTCATCTGCCGCACTCCCCGGCATAGGAATATGCAGTTCTTCACATGTCTTCTTAATCTGACCAATAATTTCTTCATCGGTAAGTACCGTCACACGTCCTGCCGCGTACTCTCCGTCCACCCATACCTTAAGCGCCCTTACCAGGTCGCAATTCTTATCCAGATGCTCGTCCTCTTTTAACCGGTAATATGTGTTGATCCAGTGCGCGATCCCGGCAAGCCCCGACGTATTCGATACGGCGCAGAGTACAGGCCTGTTTAAGAATTTATCCGTGTCAAAAATATTATAGATCTCCTCATTCTTCAACAAACCATCCGCATGGATACCTGCTCTCGTTACATTGAAGTTTTTGCCTACAAACGGCGTCCTGGGCGGAATCTCGTAGCCGATCTCTTTCTCATAATATTCGGCAAGCTCCGTAATCACCGTAGTGTCCATACCGTTTAAGTCGCCCTTGAGCTGCGCGTACTCAAATACCATAGCCTCCAGCGGCGTATTGCCGGTTCTCTCCCCGATGCCGAAAAGCGACGTGTTGATACCGGAGCAGCCATAGATCCATGCCGTGGTGGAATTAGAAACCGCCTTATAGAAATCATTATGTCCATGCCACTCGATCAGGCTGTGCGGCACGCCCGCATGAGTGTGAAGCGCATAGATAATTCCCTGCACGCTTCGCGGAATAACAGCGCCGGGATAATTGACTCCATACCCCATCGTATCACAGGCGCGCACCTTGATCGGAATCTTGTACTCCTCCATCAGCTTCATCAGTTCCATGCAGAAGGGAACTACATACCCATAGATATCCGCTCTTGTAATATCCTCCAGATGGCATCTGGGACTGATTCCTTCCTCGAGACAGTCCCGGATCACGCTCAGATAATGATCCATAGCCTGTCTTCTGGTCATCTTCAATTTCAGGAAAATATGATAATCAGAGCAGCTTACCAGGATTCCTGTCTCCTTCATGCCGATTTCCTTTACCAGCTTAAAGTCATCCTTGCTGGCGCGGATCCAACTGGTAACCTCTGGGAACTGATATCCCCGTTCCATACATTTATAGACCGCGTCTCTGTCCTTCTTGCTGTATAAGAAGAACTCGCTGGCACGAATCATGCCGTTTGGTCCGCCCAGTTTATGTAAATAATCATATATCGTGACAATCTGCTCTGTCGTGTACGGCGCTCTGGACTGCTGTCCGTCGCGGAAGGTTGTATCTGTAATCCAAATCTCCTTAGGCATATTGTGAGGTACGGTTCTATCGTTAAACGGTATTTTCGGTATCTCGGAATAAGGAAACATATTTCTGAATACATTGGGTTTCTCGACGTCGTCCAGAATATACATATGCTCTTCTATTTCCAGAAGATTGTTATGTTCATTCATGGTAACAGGACGATTCAAAAAAGTTCTTTCATCATCATACATTTTTATCACACACCCTTTCCCTTTGCATAATAACTCCTCACAGCAAAACGCAATGTTTAAATCCGTTCGCCTCGTATAATTGTATACAATCATACTGTTTATGTCAACATGAACCGCACATTTTTTCTACATCAATCATTCCCCAGCCCTGCTTGTTCCATGAATCTCCCATATCCCTTGCGCTGTAAATCAGCTTTCTTTTCACCTGATTATTATTCATATAAGGATATTTCTGCAGATAAAGCGCCGCCGCACCGGACACAATCGGCGTCGCCATAGAGGTACCGCTCTTTTTCCTGTATGCATTACGGTACTCCCCCCTGTTAGTCTTCCGGCATTTGACGTCGCAGGACACAATGTCTGTTCCCGGCGCTACCACATCCGGTTTGCGGTATAACAGCTTAAGACCGCCCCTGCCGGAATAATTCTCGCATAAATCCTCGCGCGCGCCAAAATACCCGCCTTCATGGCACCCCACTGTAATGACTCTGGAGCTGCTCCCAAGAGGCGATATCGTTCCTTCCTCCGGTCCGTTATTGCCTGCCGCGCATACTACCACAATTCCCTGCGCCCAAATATCATCCAGCAGACCGATCAGCTCATCCATGCGCTCTTTGGTTCCGTCCTGTCCGATTCCCACGGAGATGTTTAATACCCGTATCCGGTAACGGATCCGGTTCTGCAGCACCCATAACAGGCCCTTGTACATACTCTCTATACTACCTTCCCCGTTATAGTCCAATACCTTGCCTACGCACAGACGGCAGGCAGGCGCGATTCCCTTATACATACCGTCCGAGGCGCGTCCGGAGCCTCCGATGCATCCCGCCACATGCGTACCATGCCCGCTGTCGTCATAGCTTCCCAGCCTGCCGTTCACGAAATCCGCAAATCCTATAATCCGGTTGTCAAAATCCGGATGGCTGCCAATTCCCGTATCCAATACCGCAACCGTGATTTCCTTCGTTATAATCTCACTTTGTATGAAGTCGCTGCACCCTATTTGTTTTCTCACACGATTCACGGTATTTCTCCATTAAAAACTCCCGGCTTTAGATTTATTCTATGCCGGGAGCTTTCTCGTGTTCTATATGCTTTTGTTCTGTATGCTTCTGTTCTGTATTCTTCTGTTTATCTTCCCTGATTCTGTTCTTCGTTCTTTACCTGCGAAACGCTCTTCTCTTCTTTCTTCCGCCGCGATAGAAGAATACCGCCATGGAAGCGAAGAAAAGTCCCGCGCCCAAAAACCATTTCGGATGAATGCTGTGATCTCCGGTATCGGGAGACTCGTCTTTGTTGCCAAGGGAAACAAACACCGCCTGCCCGTCCTCAACATCCGCCACTGACGGATTGCTGCCGGAACCGAAATTATAGATTCCATAGGCAGAGAAATGCTTCGCCGTAAAGGCCAGCGCATCCATCCCATCTACGGACACGATTCTTTTCTCTACTTCCTCCAACTGTCCGTCCGCATCCAGACATACGACGTGAAGATTATCCTCGCCGATACCATCAGGCAAGGGTATCGTCACTTCCACACGCTGTTTTCCCAGTCCTGTAATCGGTATCCCCGTATTTGCTTCCGTCATGCTGATATCATAGGCGCATAAGTTATGCGGTAACTTATTGCCGTATAATTTCTTATATACTGCGCCAATTGCCGTTCCTGCGTCCTCACTGTCTTCAATATGGAGCAGATAACCTTCCTCGTTCCCTTCCATCACAGCGCTTGCTATGCCGTCCTTCGGAATGGAATAACTGTTCACGGTTACCGTTATGCCCGCTCTGCCGTCTGACTCGCGCGCCGCAGTATTATCAAGCGTCTCCGCTCCTTCCGTCAGAAGATATCGCTGCCCGTCTATCTGATAAGTATCGCCGGCCGCCGGACTCGCTCCCTGCCCCAGTCGTCCTACAATCTCCAGCGCGCCGTCCTCATTCTCCGCTGCTTCCTTCGTCATCTTACAGATTACGCCGTTAAATCCCGCCTGATCCGCCGCGAGTACCGTTCCCGACAGATCCGTAACCTGCTCAGGCACTACCGCGACAGCATTGCCCTTAAACGCCAGATCCCGGTATGTATCACGATACAGCTTCGTCGCCGCCGTCTCATAAGAAAGCGCAGGCAGCGTCTCTCCTTCAAATACGATTACGCCGTTATCAGAGGCCTTACCGGTATCCGCAGAGTCAAAGGCACGAAGTCCGATCTTCTCAACCGAAGCCGGGATTCTTACCGTGGAAATCGGACAGTCCATGAAAGCCCTGTCTCTTATCTCCCTGACATTTTCTGCGCCTTCAAGCTCCGTCAGATTACCACATCCCGCAAAAGCCGCTTCTCCGATAATCTCCACACTGTCAGGAATCTGAACCCGCTGCAAGCTGTCGCAATCCCTGAATGCCTCAGCACCGATCTGCCTTACATTGTCCGGGATGACGACGGTACTGTCATCTCCCCGGTAAGCCAGTAAAATACCGTCTCCCACAATCAGAAAGTCGCTGCCGTTATCCTGCGCCTCACTACTCCCCCGCGTTTCATTGCCGCGCTCTTTCCAGTCTGTAAGCCACGGAGTCTTAGCAAAAGCGGATACCGCGATCTCCTGAACGCTGTCAGGAATGACCACATCAGTCAAATTATCACAATGATAGAAAGCCGCATAATCGATTTCTTCCACGCCCTCCGGAATACTGACAGAAGTAAGCCCGGATCTGGCAAAAGCAAATTCTCCGATCCTTATAATGCCGTCCGGAATCTGGTAGCTTGTCATTTCATCCTTATAATATGCCTGCGCTGCAATCACGGTATTATCCACCAATGAATATTTCGGAAAAGAACCGCCCTTGGCATCTTCTGACCCTTCCAGTCCCGGCACCGTATCTGTATTCTGTTCTGTACTGTCAGCCGGATCACCGCCCAAAATATCGCCCGTATCGCCAACATTGACAGTCGCCCTGGCATTATCAACGATCACATAGACTTCCTGACCGATAATCCTGGACTTTCCCTTTACGGAAGCATTTTCCTCTTCCTCCATGGCATTGATATGTGAGACCTCATGATAATAATCTACCGGCGCCTGGATGCTTTCCTGCTCATCGCTGTCATTATCCGAAACACTGTCCTTGTCTGCAGACGGAATCGGCGCGTCTTCATGCTCGGACACATCGAAATCCTCCAAGACCAGACTGTCTGCGTAGGTTCTGGCTGCGGATCCCGCTTCCGCCTGAATCTCCAGCTTCGTACAGCCGTCAAACGCCGTAGCGTGTATCGAATTCACCGACGGCGGAATCACGATCTCCCGCAGTCTGACACAATCCTCGAACGCCTTCATATCTATATTGTTGACCGAGTAAGGAATTTGAACCTCTTTGAGATTCCTGCAATTGGAAAACGCATAGCCCGGAATTTCTTTCACATTACTGCTGATCGACACATTTTCCAGATTATAATCTCCCCAGAAAGCATATGGCTTAATCTGCTTAATGCCGGAAGGCATACTGTACGTATCGCCTTTCCTTCCTGCCAGCACCTGATACAAAGTATCTCTGCCATCCTTCGCTTTGTTATAGACCGCGCCGTCATCACAGGTAAACTTCGGATTACTGCTGTCCAGATCTATCGCGGCAAGGCTGTAACAGCCGGCAAAAGCGCCGTTCCCAAGCTCGGAAAGTCCGGTTCCAATGGTTACCTTCGACAATAACGGACACCCGCTGAACGCTGCGTTCCCTATACTCTTTACAGAATCCGGAATCGTCACGCTCCGCAGATTGCTGCACTCGGAAAAAGCGCCTGCGCCGATTGATTCTACCGAATTTCCTATCGTGACGCGCTTCACCGTGTCATTTCCCGCAAACGCGTCGGCTTCGATCTTTTCTACGTAATTAGAAATAGACACGTCCTCAGCCGTGCCATTATATTTCACCAATGTAGTTCCGCTCATTTTAAAATCAGATGCGGAAGTGGTTTCTACCGCTTCCACATCTGATACCGGAATCTGTGTTACCGCAATGGCAGTTGCCAAAAGCAGTGTGCCAATCAGATTTCTTACGTTTCTTCCCATAGGATTCTCCCTGGAATCATTACAAGTTCTTCGTCCGGTTCCGGCATCACCGCCCGGACTGCCGTTTACTATGCTTTGACCTTAAC
The DNA here is from genome assembly GCA_017626325.1 of Lachnospiraceae bacterium. Classification (GTDB taxonomy): domain Bacteria; phylum Bacillota; class Clostridia; order Lachnospirales; family Lachnospiraceae; genus UBA3282. The sequence goes on from JAGAIZ010000076.1 coordinate 10,847, forward strand.
CTTCTTATCTTTCTTCATAAACAATACAATGGACAAACAAGCGAGTCCGATCGATAAGAACCACTTCGGATGAATCGGATCACCGGTCTTGGGCGTCACATCCAGCATACCCTCCGTCAGGTTGCCCGTATCCACATAGATTGTATACGGTGAGAAATGCGTCGCCGTAAAGCGGATACAGGGAACGCCGTTAATGGTGGTAAAGTTCTCATTCAGGCTCTCCAACTGAACGCCGTTTACAACAGCGCCCGCCATATTATTACCGCCGTATGCCACAAGCGCGTCCGGAATCGGAATGGTAATATCTACGGAAATACCTGCAAGCTGATCTCCCGTAATCTGGTATGTTCCCGTGGAATCCCACAGCGTAATATCCATTGCATAATACAGGATGTTCTCCAGACTGCCGTATTTATTGCCAAGCGCTGCCGCTACCGCCTGTGTCGCCGCATCCGTCTCAGCAATCTTTACGACAAAGTTATCCGTTGAACCGTTCACATTCGCATTGGCCAGGTCTTTATTGGAAATACCCGGCTTCGTAATATCTACCGTTGTATTGCCGTTGTTTGTATCTGTGGCTGTGGAGCCGCCGCCTGATATATTGTTCGTATTCGTCGCGGCTGCCGTATTGCTGGTGCCCGCCACGTAATTAGCTGTAACCGTTACGTTATTGGACGGCATAATAAAGGTCGTTGCGGTCATGCTGACGCTCGCCAGCGTTACGCCGTTGGACTCTGTCGTCCACTTACTGAATACCATACCGTCAGCCGGTGTGTTCGCCGCAATAATAACCGTACTGCCCGCAGCATAGGTTCCGCTTCCGCTTCCGTTCTCTACTGTTACCGTATAGGTGCCTGCCGTAGAAGCAGAGCCGGAGGAGGTAGAACTCGAGCTGGTGGAGCTGCTCGTCTGACTGCTGGAATTCGAACTGCTGTTGGAGCTGTTCCTGCTGGAGTTGTTATTCGTACTTCCGCCAGAGGTATTCGTGGAACCGCCGCTGGTTGTGGAAGTATCCACGCTGTAAAGCGCGATAATTTCCATATTGGACTGTACATTCGAGCTATCCTGGCTGAATTTCAGGAACTTATACCCGGTATGACTGGGTGCGTTCGGTTCGATCGCCGCATCACCCGGCGCAACCTCCTGCGTCTTGCCAAGCTGCTTGCCGTCTACGCCGTCGAAGAATTTGACGATATACTTACCGTTAATCATTCCGCTGTTTGAATCATACATCGCAATGAAGTTCGTAGGCTGCGTAATCGCATCTTCTATCGTGACGCCGCCGGTTCCTGTCCAGCCGGTGAAGGTATAGCCTTCTCTCGTCGGGTCCTCCGGAATCTGTTCCTTTTTCAGGAATTCTCCGTCGTTGACCGTTATTGTAGTGCCAATCTGCGTTCCGTCCATATCATAGAAATTAACTTCCCACAGATCGCCTATATTACTCCATTTAAGATTGTAAGTCTCCGCATAGGTGTCCGCATAACGGCGTGCCGAAGAATCTTCATACGTCAGTACATCCGTCCTGTCCTTATTATTATCCGCAAACGCCTGCGTGGAAATAAACACTTCCCTGCCCGGAATCCTCAGAGTCCTTAACTTATTGGCGTACGAGAACGCGTCTTTGTCAATCTTATTGACTGATGCGGGAAGCTGCACGGTATCGAGCGCCTCACAGGTATAGAAGCACTTCTCCGGAATCACAGAAAGCTTGCTTACCTCTGTCGCCAAGTCAGCGCCAGCATCCGTCAGATTAACTGTATCTACATAATTACAAGCCTCAAAGGCACTGGGCACAATCTCGTTTACCAGCTTAAGATTGGTATCATACCCCGAATCAATGATGGAATTGTCATTGTCCATGCCTCTTGTTTCCAGACATTCCTCAATGGTATATCCGCCCGAAGAATTTCTGGAATACAGGATTCTGTTAGCCGCCAGATATGACGGGTTCTCCGCCGCGACCTCCAGGCTTGTTAAGGAGGTACATCCTCTGAACGGCAAGGTTCCTATATCGGTGCAGGACGCGCCGATCGTAACCTTCTTTAAATTCTCACAACTGTCGAACGCGTACTTCGGCAGATATGTCACCTGATTCAGATTAATCTCTTCCAGCCTGTCATTGCCTTTGGTCAGCTCTTCCTCGGCGTCGTCATCATATTTACCGCTGAACAGACCTCCAATGATATCTCCGTCATGGTCGCTTCCTGTTCCCAGACTATTGCGGTACATTGCCGCAACGTCCGTACCCAGCTTGCCGACCGTCAGATAAGCCGCCGCGTTCGACGCGTTATTCGTCAGGAATCCTTTTACATCTATCGACGTAACCGTGTCCGGCACCGTTATCTTCTTCGTCGCATTGATGATATTCTCCTCATCCTGCGTATAAGTCATATAGATGCCGTTTACCTCAGAGCCGCTTCTCTCATAGTTCTCATATACACTGTACGGATGAATGGTAAAATACGGACTCGGCGTTCCCGAAGCGGCATATGCCGTAATCGGCTCAAACAGCCAGTCTGTAAGCGCATTTCCATTATCCGCCGAATCGTCAGTGCTGCTCCCCGACGCGGAGAAGCCCGCACAGAACTCAGGCGTTACCCATGGGCCATAGACGTCATAGTTATTGTATACATCCGACGAGTCGCTCGCAGCCGCCCACGCCGTCCTGAATTCCTCACGCTTGGCATCATAAGTATCGCTGGAGTACAGATAATAGTACTGAGACTCCATATATTTCCTATAGTAAGACGCAGGCTCATATCCGGCTTTGAAAGTGTCAACACCGTATTTGGTGGCGTAAGCTTCTCCCAGGATCGTTTCCACCTGATCATATTTCGGATAGTCCAACAGTGTAATCTGCTTCGTGCTGTCGTCATACATAACCGTTAAATAGGACGGTGTAAGACTCTTGTAGCATACGCGCACTCCCGTCTCGGTGTTGATCTTGTTCTCCGCCTTCATCGCCCAGTCATAGGGACCATAGCCCTGTTTGATCATCCCGTGGAAGGTCAGTTCCACACCGCCTGTCTCGAACGCGCTGTCCTCGATCTTAAAATCCGCGTATGCGCTCTCCGGCGTATTGAAAGTGACGTCCAGAAGACTCTTACATCCCTTAAACGCGTCCTTGCCGATATTTCTGACTGAATTGCCGATGTATACCTTCTTCAGTTTCTCCCAGCCTGCAAATACGGAAGCTTCAATCGTCTCTATCTTGGAATCGTCTATAATCGTCAGTGTATGTACCGCCTGATTCAAGGCGTCATCCGTAAAGCAGTCCGACGCAATCGCCGTTACCGTCGTGCCGCCTACCTGCGCGGGAATTGTAAGCGCGACTCCCGTTGCCGGAACAGTTGCGCCGGGTTTCAGCGTACAGGAAATCAATACGCCGTTCTCGTCGATACACTCCAGATAATTGCCGTCGCTCACCTCGATATATTTCTTGCCGGCCGCGTCATAATATACATACGGCACAGTTGTGGATACCGCCGTCTCAGCTTCCCATGTAGACTCTCTCGGATACGCCGGTGTCTTATTGGAAGGCGCGGTATACTGCGGTCCCTCCACATAGAAATCCGGATTCGCTACCGTTTCAAATAATTTCTTATTATATCTGACAAGTCCGCAGGAATTACCGTTATCCGGGAATTTGACCCATGCTAACGCAATACAGTTGCAGAACAGATTATCAGGAATCGTAATCGTCTTCGTACTGCCGTAGTCAGCCGGCATGGTCACATGCTGCAGATTCGTTCTGCCCGCCAGCACATAATCGCCCATACCTCTTGATTCCATTCCATAGTCTCCGGACGCTTTGTTCGTGACAATCCCCGTCGGGAATACGAAATCCGTCAGCGATCCCGTCGCGCCGTTTAATACGGCAAACGCGGCTTTCCCTATCGTATCGATATTTACGGTGGTGCTTTCCGTACCCGCCACCATGAAATCAACCTTATTCAGCGCCACATCGTTGTAGAAAGCGTAATCGTCAATAATCGGCGCCGTCGTTGAGACTTTGCTGAAGTCCACCGTCGCAAGCTGCCTGCAATTTGCGAAAGCGGCAGGTCCGATATAGGACAAAGGCGCCGGGAATACGATCTCCTTCAGATTCAGCAGACCGTAGAACGCTTCCGTTCCTATGTTTACAACGCCGCCCTCCAGCGTAACGCTCGAAAGATACGGACACTCCTTAAAGGCATAATTACCAATGTTCTTGACGCCCTTAATCTGAATCGCCTTGATAAAAGAGCCTTCGAAGGCAGAATCGCCGATATAATTAATATCCTCGTCCAGTTCTATCGTGTCAACCTTCTGGACGTCCTTAAATGCCTCGTCGCCTATACCGATAAACGTTGTCTTGTCATGAATCTTGAATCCATATTCATCATCTTCAATCGTTTTCTCACTGAGATTGATCCTCTGCGGCACATATGAGAAGATCGTCGTCACGCTGCCCGCGTTCGTCGTCGCTTCCGAATCCGCAACCTTTACCAGAATATACCCTGCAAGCGTTGCTTTATTCGCGTCACAGCTGCAGTAATACAGTCTCCATAGTTCATCCTCATTAGCGGTATCGAACTCTCTGGCATATTTCGTCAAAGCCTTGGGCTTCTCCACCTTCGTAAGCGCCTCCGCTTCCTCCACTTTTCCAGCCTCGACTAACTCATCATACTTTTTCTGATATTCTTCATAGGCCTGATAAGCCTCTACCTGCTTCTGATAATCATTGGGGAAATAAGTCTTAAACTGCTGGTCATATGTATCGTTTTCGTCCGGCTTCGACTGCAGGGAGAACATATCGTCCGCATGCTTTTCTTTAAACTCATCATACTTTTCCGATGTAACGACTACATAATCAAAGATCGCTTCCTTTTTCACCGTCAGCAAAGCTCTGTTATAGGAGTCGTTGTATCCGCAGATGATACCTTTCGGCTCGCCATTTACTTTTTTCGTATAAAACTCATACTGCCATTCCATTCGGTAGGAGCTGCTGTTGCCGTCGCTGCTTTCATCACTCGGGAAAATATACTTTGTCTTATACACATCCCCTTCATTCGCCGGTCTTTTCAGAGAAACATCAAAAGGAATCTTGTCATAATCCGAACTGGAATAATCATACGCTACCGCAACCACATCGCTGTCTGCATCCGCGTCATTTTCCGCATAGTTCTCCGGCACCGGAACTGCGGCAACAGCAATAGCCGTAATCATCAATACCGCCGCGAGACTCCGCCTTACGCTCCTTTTCAGTCTTCTTCTGGATTTCTTTATCGGTGCTTTTTTGGACATTGTATCTCTCCTTATTCCCCGTAATTCTGTCTATCTGTAAATGTCTGTATTGCAGACGTCTTATTTTAACAAAACATCTCTTAAATATATCGGCAATATACCCGCATATGATTAGTTTTCATCACAATAAGCCCATATTATTTTGTTTTGCATACAGCTTTATTTTATCATATGTCAAAATTTATGCAAGTCATTATTTCCTTGAGTTTCCGTACATAAATACTCTGAGCACGCCCCAATTAGGCAGCAAAAAGCCGGCAAGTATCTCTTCTCCAATCAACTTGCCGGCTTTTCAGCTTTGAAATTATTATCGTTCTTTCGCGCTTCGGTATTCTTCTACCGTAATCCCCAAGCCTTTGCACGCCGTCTCTAAATCTATCTGAAAATTTTCCATTGCAGAATTTACCATTGCAATGACCATTTTGGCATGTTCTTCCTCTTTTCCCTCTTCTTTCCCGGCGTCTTTCCCGGCGGCAAATTCATCTCTTCTATCCATCTCCAGGAACTCTTTCATATTGAATTCTTCCAAGATCATTCCAATCACCTCTGCCTGATGCTTTATCAGAAACTCTCTTAAAACGTCCTGCTCTATACACTCTCTGACTGCTCTGTCCACTGCAACGGGAAGGATATCTCCCCTCGAAACATTTTCAACAATCTTATTATAATACACACCATAACGGAAATCTGTCTTCATCCCTGCCTTCTGTCTTATGAGTTTTAAGCAAGGATTCTATAACAGATAAAGTACTGATTTTCAGTGCTTTAAAGAAAATTAGAATTTAGAACGTTTTTCCGTCAAATTTTCATTGCTTAGTCGAATTATAACAGATGTTCCGAATATGTCAATATGAAACTATATTATTACTACTCAATTATTACCACCAATTATTACTACTCAATCCGCTTAGCCACAACTACGAATCTTCCATCCTGCTCTGAGCTGTCGCATGTTGACAAGGTCAGCAGTTCATCTCCAAAGCTTGCCGTTACGCCGGTATCATACAGGGAAAGCGCCGCCATTTCCTGCATATTGGAGTCAAATTCCTTCTCCGACGCAGCATCCAGAAACTGATAATACTTAAATACGACCTCATCCTCGTTATAAATTCTGGAACGAAAGACATACATAACCTCATAGGTTCCCTTCTCATATATCGTATCGAACTGGATCACGGAATGCTGCCTGCCATACTCCTCACTGCTGTACTGATTGAGATTGCCGAACATTTTGCCGGATTTCATATGATGGCCGTATATGATCAGATTCGTATTCCTGTGTACGATATCACAGTCCTTATCCAGAAAAAGGCTTCCGTTTTTGTCATATTCCTGATTATAATTGTGATCTAAATAATACTCATTATTAACCGTCTGCATGACCGGGTAATCTATGCTCGTACCTTCAATTTTCAACCAGCCGATCAGGCTCTTGTTCTTATTGTACAGTGTCTGATATTCCTCCAGAACTGTCAAATCGGTCTCTTCCTCTTGCGTATGGTGAATCGTCATTCCCGGCAGATTTGTTCCCGACAAAACCGCGTTTCCTTTCAGTTCTGCCAGACTTGCATAATCCATCTGCGTCCTGTCGGAGAAATAATAGTATACGCCGAAATATCCGAAACACGCCGCCGCCACAATCGTACACAGCGCCACCATAACCCTGCGGCGCATATCCCTTTTCTTAAGCTCCGCAAGGATTTCCTTTCGCATATCCGTATCGTAATCATCCAGGGAAATTTCCTTCCTATCCTCTCTCCCGGCTTTCTTCCCGGCCCGTCCGCGCACAGACGCTTCCTTATTCTTATGAGACTTCTTCCTCCTTCTCTTGCCGGTAATCCTGCTGTTCTTATCATAGCCCTGACTCTTATATTTCTGTGTCAGTTCATAAATCTCATCATCAAAATCATTGCCGACCGCTGTCTCAAAACGATACTTTCCCATCTGCATTTCCGAATACAGCGTAATCACTTCTCCGGGCTGCTCCATATCAACATTAGCCTTAATCTCCTCTATTAAAGCCTGATCCCGCAGCGCCGCCTTATAATCAGCCTCTGTCCGAAATTTCCTGCCTGCAACTTCAAATCCCGCCATTCTGGGATCTCTCCTTTACCCGAATCTGTTATGCTTCCGGGCTGTCAGACGACGCCGGCAAGCATACAGCAATATTTTACTATATCCTCAGATTTGTGCAAGTATTTTGTCGCATATCTCTCACCCATATCTCTCATCCCCATATCTCCTATATCATCTCCCATATCGCCCTATCTGTCAGCCGGCTGTGTATTTTTTATTTTCACAGTAACACTTATTCGCCCCGCACATAAGATATACCATAAACAACATTTGGAGGCACTAACATGAGTGATTTAACAGCAACTCACTGCGGATGCAACAACAATAATAACAACAATTGTGGATGCGGCTTCTTCGGCGGCAACGGATCCTGTTCCTGGATTTGGATCCTGATCCTCTTATCCTGCTGCGGCAACAACAACGACGGATGCGGATGCGGCAATGGTTTCGGCTTCTTCAATAACGGCAACGACAACAACTGCTGTTCCTGGATCTGGATTCTGATTCTCTTATCCTGCTGCTGCAATAACTAATCTTTTCTTTCCGGCGCGCCTGCAAAGCGTGCGCCTTAGAGGGACGAAGCTTTATCGACTTCCTCCGCATTTCTGTATTTCACATCTGGGAAATAGGCTCTGGCTCTATTCGGAGCCTATTTTTCTCCCATGCGGCATATAATATTCAAGAGAGAATATGGGCATCAGAAAGGCTTTATTCTATGGCACGCAAAAACGAAGACGCTGCAAGCGTTATGGCATTTGATGCCTTGTACACCACCAACCAGATTCAGAAATTAAAGGTACTGCTTCCTTACATAGATTCTTCTATGCAAAAGCATCTGGCCGTTTACATTAAGTATATGGAACTGCAGTATACGATGACCCACGTACGAAAACACCCGTTCCAGATATGCGGCTGTTCGCTGCCGGATTCAAAGACGCCGGACTTACACAGGCTCTGCCAGGAATTATGTCTGTACTCTTCCCCGGAGGAAATCCGGCAGTTAGAGCAGTTTCAGAACATGCTGAAGACTTTGGAAACGGTTCAGGAAATGTCTCAGACCATGGCTGCCATGCAGGAGATCTTCCCGGGCATGTCCGAGGGATTTTCTTTCGGCTCTGCGGCCGACGCTGTCAACGACGGGGAGGAGCAGGGCGCTTCCCAGCCTTCCATGATGGATATGCTGATGAATATGCTGACGCCGGAACAACGGGCTATGTATGAGATGTTCCAGAATGCGCCGCCGTCATCAGAATAAGCCGTGTTTTCTTATTCGGAACCGCAGAGTAAAGCAGCATAAACAGAATAGAAAATATTATAAAAAGGAGTAACCCATGACCAATAACTGGATGAATGATCCCGCAGTCGCCAATATCGATAAATCCAAGCTGGAATTTCTGCAGGCGCTTGTGTTCGAAAGCAGGAATCTCACCAAAGAGCAGATGCTTCCTTTTCTGATGTCTGTCGCCAAAAAAGGCGCGGACAACCATATTTCATTCACAGATACCGAAATCGATACGATTGTAAATGTTATCCGCAGCCATTCCACACCGGAAGAATTGGCGCAGATAGACAAACTGATGAAGCTGCGCCGAAAATAAAAAGAATCCTGTTCTGCAGGAAGTATCCTATGTAATAAGAAAATTCCTCCCGGAGCCTTCCGCCGGAATGGCGCCTCTGCATTTGCCATTCCCCGCGTAATGCTCTGGGAGGAATCATTTTCAACCTATTTCTGCACGATATTCACAATCCTGCCCGGTACATAGATCTCTTTTATAATGGTTCCTGTCAGCTTATCGGCGATAACCTCCTTCGCTCTGGCGATAACCTCGTCCTTCGGGTCGTCCTTGCCGATATTCAGCGTAGCCCTGGTCTTGCCGTTAATCTGTACGGCAATCTCCACCTCGGACTCTACCGTCTTCGCTTCCTCATATTCCGGCCACACTGTCTGATATACTCTGCCCTCGAAGCCAACTCTCTGCCACAATTCCTCTGTGATATGAGGCGCAACCGGATTAAGCAGCGTCAGAAGCGTCTTAAACTCGCCCTTAGTCACCGCGTTTTTCCTGTAGAACTCGTTGATTAACGCCATCATAGCGGCAATCGCCGTGTTATATTTCAGGTTTTCGAAGTCATAGCTTACCTTCTTGACAGTCTGATGCATCTTAATTTCCAGATCCCTGGAATATCCATCTTCCTCCGTCATAATATCCTGCAGCTTCCAGACTCTCTCCAGGAAACGGCGGCAGCCCTTTACGCCGTCCTCAGACCAGGACGCGGACAGATCGAAAGCGCCGATAAACATTTCATAGGTACGCAGAGTATCCGCACCGTAATCTCTTACGATATCGTCAGGATTGACTACGTTGCCTCTGGACTTACTCATCTTCTCGCCGTTAGAGCCAAGAATCATACCATGAGAGGTTCTCTTCGCATAAGGCTCCGGGCAGGGCACCACCTTCTGATCGTATAAGAATTTATGCCAGAATCTGGAATACAGCAGATGCAGCGTAGTATGCTCCATACCGCCATTGTACCAGTCTACGGGCATCCAATAATCAAGGGCTTCCTTGCTTGCCAGCGCCTCCGTATTGGCGGGATCCGTATATCTTAAGAAATACCAGGAGGAACCCGCCCACTGGGGCATCGTATCTGTCTCTCGCTTCGCGGGTCCGCCGCAGCACGGGCATGTGGTATTGACCCAGTCAGTCATGAGTGCAAGCGGCGATTCGCCGTTATCCGTAGGCATATAGCTGTCCACCTCCGGCAGCTCTAAGGGCAGTTCGCTCTCGTCAAGCGGAACATAGCCGCACTTCTCACAATGCACGATCGGAATCGGTTCTCCCCAGTAACGCTGTCTGGAGAATACCCAGTCTCTTAATTTGAAATTGGTTTTGGCGGTTCCGATTCCCTTTTCCTCCAGGAACGCAATCATTTTGTTCTTCGCATCCGCCACGTTCAGACCGTCTAAGAAACCGGAATTAACAAGAATACCGGTAGCCACATCCGTATAGACCTCTTCCTGCACGTTCCTGCCTCCTGCCACGACTTCAATAATCGGCAGACCGAACTTCTTAGCAAAATCCCAGTCTCTCTCATCATGTGCCGGAACAGCCATAATCGCGCCGGTACCATAGCTCATCAATACATAATCGGATATGAAAATCGGTATCTCCTTACCGTTGACCGGATTAACGGCAGTCATACCGTCTATTCTTACGCCGGTCTTCTCTTTGGCAAGTTCCGCACGCTCGAAATCGGACTTCCTTGCCGCCTGCTCACGGTAAGCCGCGATTTCATCCCAATTCTTAAGCTCCGCCTGATATTTATCGATAATCGGATGCTCCGGGGATACAACCATGTACGTAACGCCAAAGAGAGTATCGCATCTGGTCGTATAAATGCGAAGCTTATCTTCCTTGCCTTTAATCTCGAAATCCACTTCCGCGCCGGTGGATTTGCCGATCCAGTTCTTCTGGGATACCTTGACCTTCTCCACATAATCCACGGTGTCAAGCCCCTGAATCAGCTTGTCCGCGTATTCTGTAATCTTAAGCATCCACTGGCTCTTCACCTTGCGGACCACCTCAGAACCGCATCGCTCGCAAACGCCGTTCACTACTTCCTCATTGGCAAGACCTACCTTGCAGGAGGTACACCAGTTAATCGGCATCTCGGATTTATAGGCAAGCCCTGCCTTGAATAATTTCAGAAAAATCCATTGTGTCCATTTATAGTAATTCGGATCAGTGGTATTGATTTCTCTGTCCCAGTCAAAGGAATATCCGAGGGAATGAAGCTGGTTCTTGAACCGCACCACGTTATTCTCTGTTACAATCTTCGGATGAATGTGATTCTTAATCGCGTAATTCTCCGTGGGAAGTCCGAACGCGTCCCAGCCCATCGGATACAGAACGTTGTATCCCTGCATTCTTCTCTTTCTCGCCACGATATCCAGCGCGGTATATGGTCTCGGATGACCTACGTGAAGTCCCTGTCCCGATGGATACGGGAACTCCACCAACGCATAATATTTCGGTTTGGAATAATCGTCGAAAGTCTTAAACGCCTTCTCGTCATCCCATACCTTCTGCCATTTCTCTTCCACTTCTCTGTGATTGTAAACTTCTGCCATTGCTATGACCATGCCTTTCTGTTACGAAGCACTTACATGAAAACCCGTGCCCGATTATTACTTATTTTCTGTATGTTTTCTTTATGCTCTCACACTCTTCTAATTTTATTATACTTCCCGGATTTGTCAACCTTTTCTTCATGAAGCACGGCGCGAGCTAGGGCGCAAAACACCGTCGGAACCCGAATCACCGTGCGAAACCACCGGCAGAACATGTGTAACAGCACGAAACGCCGTCAAAACCTGAAATGCTGGCACAAAAAGACAAAAGGAAACGGCAATATCCGTCTGCCGCTTCTATCCGCTGACAGACCAGATATTACCGTCCCGTCTTTCTTCTATCACACGATGATATTGTGTATTACAAACCGCTTCTGTCCTCTATGCGTCGGCATTGGACTCCGCCACCTTGCCTGCTCTTGCGGCAACCTCCTTCTCCTGCACGTCGCCGGGCGCCTGCTCATATCTGGCAAACTCATAACGATATGTACCACGGCCGCCGGTCATAGCACGCAGATCGGTACAATAGCCCTTCAGACATGCCACCGGAAGATCGGCCTCGATCACGGTCTTGCCGTCCCCTGCGGGATTCATTCCAAGCACGCGGCCTCTTCTCTTATTCAAATCGCCCATAACGTCTCCCGTATAAGCGTCCGGCACTGTCACATGCAGATTCGCGATAGGCTCTAACAATACCGGCTGCGCTTCCATAATGCCCTTCTTAAACGCCTGAATCGTCGCCATCTTAAAGGCCATCTCGGAGGAATCTACCGGATGATAAGAGCCATCGTAGAGAACCGCTTTCACACCTACTACCGGATAAGCCGCCAGCGGTCCGCTCAAGACAGATTCCTGCAGTCCCTTCTCCACTGCCGGGAAGAAATTCTTAGGCACCGCGCCGCCTACGACTTCCTGCTCGAATACGTATGGCGTTTCCAAATCGCCGGAGGCCTCAAAACGCATCTTCACATGGCCATACTGTCCATGTCCGCCGGACTGTTTCTTGTATTTGTATTCCACATCGGATTTCTTCCGTATGGTTTCCCTGTAAGCAATCTTGGGATCGGATAATTCAATCTCCACCTTATACTCATTCAGCAGACGGCTGGCCACCACTTCAAGATGCAGGTCTCCCATACCGTATAACAGGGACTGCTTGTTCTCCGCGTCGCTGACTGTCCACAGCGTCTGATCCTCATGCCGCATCTTCTGCAGCGCCTGCGCGATTTTATCCTCGTCTCCCTTATTCTTCGCCCGGTATCTCTTATAGGTATAAGGCGTGGAAATCTCTGTCTTGCCATAGCGTATGGTTCTCGCCTTGGTGGACAGCGTATTGCCGGTTCTTGCCGCCGTCAGCTTGGCGATAGCGCCGATGTCTCCGGCATGAAGCTCTCCTATCTCAATCGGCTTGTTGCCCTGCAGCACATACAGCTTATTAATCTTCTCTTCCACTTCCTTCTCATCATTATAAATCATATCACCGCTCTTAAAGACGCCGGAGCACACCTTGATCAGAGAGTATTTGCCGATGAAAGGATCTACAATCGTCTTGAAAATATAGGCTGACTTATGCTTGGAGAAATCATAGTTCGCCTCAAAAATCTCATTGCTCTTAAGGTCAATGCCCGCCAGTTCCCTGTTCTCAGGGCTGGGCATATATTTTACGATATCATCAAGCAGCGTATAAATACCCTGGCAGAGTACATTCGACCCCATCGACATCGGTACGATGCTGCCGTCGATGACGTTGTTGCGAAGCGCCGCTCTGATCTCTGCTTCGGAGAAGGTGTCTCCGTTAAAATACCGCTCCATGAAATCCTCGCTGGTCTCAGCCACCGCTTCCATCAGCGTATCCCGGCAAATCTGCAGATTCTCCTTGCTGTATTCCGGCATCTCGCACTCTACGACTTCCTTGCCTTCCCAGCGGTAAGCCTGCTCCGTAATAACATTGATATAACCTACGAACTTCTCATTCTCACGAATCTGTAAGTGGAAAGGAGCCATCTTCTTGCCGTATTTCTCCGTCATCTGCTCCACAACCTGTCTGTAGGAAGCATTGTCAATATCCATATCCGTTACGAACACAAATCTGGGCAGTTTATATTTGTCGCAGATTTCCCACGCCTTCTCCGTGCCTACTTCCATGCCGGCCTTGCCGGACACGACGATGATCGCCGCGTCAGCCGCGCTGACCGCTTCCTCCACTTCACCTACGAAGTCAAAGAAACCGGGCGTATCCAGTATGTTGATCTTCACGTCGCCCCATTCGATCGGAATAACAGACGTAGTAATGGAAATCTGGCGTTTCTGTTCCTCTTTGCCAAAATCGCTTACTGTGTTGCCGTCGCTCACTTTGCCCATTCTGGAAGTGATGCCGGACAGGTATGCCATCGCCTCAGCCAGACTGGTCTTACCGCAGCCCCCGTGCCCCAGTAAAACCACATTACGAATCTTATCCGTTGTGTAAACATTCATATCGTAAATCCTCCAATTCTGTTATTCTCTGTCGTTTTGACGGAATATTCTATCTTTTCTTCCTTCAAACACAAATTGTAAATATATTTTACTAAATTTTAACTTCAATTTCAATATCTATTATGCATTTTGCACACATTTTTGGTTATGCCCGGCTATATTCTGCATTACAGGCGAATCATGAACGAATCCTGTCGGGCGTCTTTCTTGCTTTTCCACCTTCAAAATGCTATAGTTAATACGTCTTAAATTCAAAAAAAAGGAAACGAACAATATGAACACTCTTACCTGCGGTTTTATCGGACTTGGACTGATCGGCGGTTCCATCGCCAGGGCAATCCGTGCAAGCCTTCCCGATACCCATATCATCGCCTATGATATCAACGCATCTTCCCTTGCCCTTGCCCGAAAAGAGAAGGTAATCGATGAAATCTGTACCGCCATCGACGGCTCCTACAGCGCCTGCGACTATATATTCTTATGCGCGCCGGTATCCCATAATGATGAAAACCTGCTTCTGCTGAAGCAGTATTTATCTGCAAAGACCATCCTGACCGATGTAGGCAGCGTAAAGACCGGCATTCACCGCACCATCGAAGCGCTGGGCTTAAAGGACCAGTTCATCGGCGGCCATCCCATGGCAGGCTCAGAGCGGTTCGGCTACCAGAACTCCAAGGCTTCCTTACTGGAAAACGCCTATTATATTCTGACGCCCTCCGACACAGTGGCACAGGAGAAAATATCCGCTTATCAGGCTCTGGTAGGTTCCATGGGCGCGATTCCGCTGATTCTCACCTATGAGGAACACGACTACGTTACCGCGGCAATCTCCCATCTGCCTCATGTGATCGCCGCCTCCCTCGTCAATCTCGTGCGAAACGCCGATTCCAGGGAAGGCGTCATGAAAATGATCGCCGCCGGAGGCTTTAAGGATATCACAAGAATCGCTTCCTCTTCGCCTGCCATGTGGCAGCAGATTTGTCTGACGAATACAGAGAATATCTCAGCGCTTCTGCACCGCTACATAGAAGATCTGGAGCAGATCGCCGTCTGTCTGGAACACCGGCAGGAGGAAGCAATCTACACCTTCTTCGATACGGCGCGAAGCTACCGGGAATCCTTCACCAACGCTTCCAGCGGGCCTATCAAGGCCGAGCACGTGCTCACCGTGGATATTGCCGATAAGCCCGGCTCTATCGCCACCCTCGCCGCCCTGCTGGCGGAGCACGAGGTCAGCATTAAGAATATCGGCATCAACCACAACCGAGAGCTGGCGGAGGGCGCGCTGCGCATCGAGTTCTATGAGAAGGAAGCCCTGCACGCCGCCACGGCAGTTTTACTGGAGAACAATTACAGTATCCATACCAGATAACACACAAAACAACAAAAAAAGATGCCTGACATACATAAGACAGCAAGCGCTGACCCCGGACACTACACGGACAGGCTCAGACAGCATACGGATTTCATTACAGGCAGGAACGGAGTCATAGATGATTTTTGAAAAAGCAAACCACTTAAAAGGGGAAGTCACCATCCCCGGCGATAAGTCCATCTCCCACCGGGCGGTCATGTTCGGCGCCCTGGCGGAGGGAACGACGGAGGTCACCAATTTCTTACAGGGTGCGGACTGTCTGTCCACCATCGACTGCTTCCGCAAACTGGGAATCGAAATCGAGAATACGCCGGAGCATATTCTGATCCACGGCAAAGGCCTGCACGGCCTGCAAGCCCCCTCTTCCGTACTGGATACAGGCAACAGCGGCACCACCACGCGGCTGATTTCCGGCATCCTTGCCGCCCAGCCTTTCGAGACGACCCTGACCGGAGACGCTTCCATCCAGAAGCGGCCCATGCGCCGTATTATGGAACCTCTGTCCATGATGGGGGCCGACATTACCAGTGTCAAAGGCAACGACTGTGCGCCTCTTCATATCGCAGGCGCGCCCTTACACGGCATTCATTACCATTCCAAAGTCGCTTCCGCACAGGTAAAATCCGCTATCCTGCTGGCAGGGCTGTATGCTGAGGGCGAGACGAAGGTAACAGAACCCACCGTCAGCCGCAACCATTCCGAAATCATGCTCAGATACTTCGGCGCCAATGTCCGCACAGAAGACAAAACCGCCATCATACAGCCGGAACCGCTGCTGCGGGGACAGCAGATCAAAGTGCCCGGAGACATCTCCTCCGCCGCTTATTTCATCGCCGCCGGACTGCTCGTTCCCGGCGCGGAGGTCTGCATTCACAACGTGGGAATCAATCCGACAAGAGACGGTATTCTCCGGGTGGCACAGGCTATGGGAGGCGATATTACTCTGCTGAATGTGAATAACGACGGAGAACCCACCGCCGACCTGCTCGTAAGACACAGCGCGCTTCACGGCATCACCATCGAAGGCGATATTATCCCCACACTGATTGACGAACTGCCCATCATCAATATTATGGCGGCATGTGCCGAGGGTACCACCGTAATTAAGGACGCTGCGGAATTGAAGGTAAAGGAATCCAACCGGATAGACGTGATGGCAGAACACCTTAGCGCCATGGGCTGTGATATCACCGGAACCGACGACGGTATGATTATAAACGGCGGAAAGCCTCTCCACGGCGCAGTCATCGATTCTCATATGGATCACCGGATCGCCATGAGCTTCGCCGTTGCCTCTCTTGTTGCGGACGGTCAGACCAGGATAAAAGACAGCGATGTAGTTACCATCAGCTATCCCCATTTCTATGAAGATCTGGCGGGACTGACGCGGTAACAAAAAGGGGAGGGCACAGCCCTCCCTCCTACGATGACAGCTTCACCAACAGCCTGTTTAAGAAATAGGATCCCACCATACACAGGATACCCGCCAGACTGCCGTACCAGTTCAGCGTGGCGTCCGACATCTGGAAATGTCTGCCTTCTACGAACTGTTTATAGTACTCCGTATAATATGCCAGCGCATAACAAATAGCCATCGAACCGATGACGCCCAATATTCTGAAATATCTTCTGAAAATCACCATGCTGACAAAGGTGGTCACAAGCCCCACAATAAAAAACAATCCCAAATGCGCTCCGTACCGAATCATCAGACTTGTGGTCTTGATCTGATCCTCTGTGGGATTATTGAATATCCGCCCGGCGATCTGATATGCCAGACGCATCGTCACATTGTTAGAAGTCGCACCGTTCTGGAACGATACGATCATCACAAAATAAACCAACAACATCAGACTCAAAACCGACGCCACAATGACTATGATTTCAAGCCAGATGCTTTTATGCTTTCCATGTCCCATGCTGCCGTTCTTCCTTATATGTAATCACACTCATTCTACCGCTTTCATCTTACCCTATTTATCCGTTTTTGTAAAGGAATCCGTAATAAACATGGCGTCTCCGAAGCTGAAGAAACGATACTTCTCCCGAACCGCTTCCGCATAAGCCGCAAGCACCTGTTCTCTGCCTGCCAGAGCGGACACAAGCATCACAAGAGTAGATTCCGGCAGATGGAAATTCGTAATCAGGCAGTCCAGTACCTTGAACCGGTATCCCGGATAGATGAAGATCTCCGTATTGTCACATCCGGCCGCCACGACGCCGTTCTTATCCGCGGCGCTCTCCACGGTACGGCAGCTTGTAGTCCCCACGCAGATGACCCGGCCGCCGTTTGCCTTAGTACGGTTAATTTTCTCCGCCGCTTCCTCCGTCACCTGATAGTATTCGGAATGCATATGATGATCCAGGATATTATCCGCCTTGACAGGACGGAAAGTGCCAAGTCCCACGTGAAGCGTCACGTAAGCGATATCCACTCCCTTCTCCCCGATCGCCGCAAGAAGCTCCTTCGTAAAATGCAATCCGGCCGTAGGGGCCGCCGCAGAGCCTTCATATTTGGCATACACAGTCTGATAACGGTTCTTATCCTGCAGCTTATGGGTAATATAAGGCGGCAGCGGCATTTCGCCGAGCTGATCCAGCACTTCCTCGAAAATACCGTCATACTCAAACTGTATGAGCCGGTTTCCTTCCTCTACCACATCAAGCACCCGGGCTCTTAACAGCCCGCCGCCAAAGGAAAGTCTCGTTCCGGGTTTTGCTTTTCTGCCGGGCTTTACAAGCGTCTCCCAGACATCCTTCTCTTTGCGTTTCAAAAGAAGCACCTCGATTGCCGCTCCGGTATCTTCCTTAACGCCAAGCAGCCTTGCCGGAATGACCTTCGTGTTATTTAACACCAGGCAGTCTCCCGGATGCAGATAATCGATAATCTCCCGGAAAATATGGTGTTCCGTTCTGCCGCTGTATTTGTCTAACATCAGAAGCCTGGAACCGGAACGGTCCATAAGAGGATCCTGGGCAATCAATTCCTCCGGCAGTTCAAAATAAAAATCCGATTTCTTTAATTCTTCCATCCTGCTCCTTTCTGTATCTGTTGCGTTCCATGACAGTAGCTCTGTCACGGACAGATAAAACAATTGCGGACAATCTGTGCAAGATTACCCGCAATTTGATTCCCAAAATCATTTGCTGCATACAGCAGGTCTGCGCTTTATAAATCCGCGTGATTCAAAAACGCCACATATCCCCGCTTCGTCTCATACACATCCGCCTTGCTGGTAGCTTCCCAGGGCGCGTGCATATTTAATACCGCAACGCCGCTGTCGATGACATTCATGCCGTACAATGCCAGAATGTAAGCAATCGTGCCGCCGCCGCCTAAGTCTACCTTGCCAAGCTCCGCCGTCTGGAAGTTCACCTGCTCCTTCTCGAAGATAGCACGGATATGCCCCAGATATTCCGCGTTAGCGTCATTAGAGCCTGATTTGCCGCGGGAGCCCGTGAATTTGTTAAATACCATACCGCCGCCCAGAAACGCCACATTCTTCTTATCAAAGCTTGCCGCATAGCTGGGATCGAACGCGCTGCTGACATCGGAGGAAAGCATACAGGAATGAGCCAGACATCTGCGCAGCTTCAGCTCGCTGTACTCTCCGGCCAGGTTCATCACCTCCGCCACCGCGTTCTCGAAGAATTTCGACTGCATACCGGTAGCGCCCACACTGCCGATTTCTTCCTTGTCTACCAGGATGCAGCAGGCCGTTCTGTCTGTCTGTCCGATTTCAAGCATTGCCTGCAAGGAAGAAAAAGCGCACACTCTGTCATCCTGTCCGTAAGCCAGGATCATGCTTCTGTCCAGTCCCGCTTCTCTTGCTTTGCCCGCAGGAACGACCTCAAGCTCCGCAGAGATGAAGTCCTCTTCCTCGATATCGTAGCTCTTGCGCAAAATATCAAGAATCCCCTTCTTTACCGCGTCCTTCTCTGCTTTCGCCTCTTCCTTGCTATCCTGACCGTCCGCCTGCTCCTTCTGTGCCGCTTTCGCGCATCCGCTGCCTTCCGTCTTTTCCTGCTTCCTCTCTCTGTCGATGATAAGAGGCTTGTTGCCGACTACAATATCCAAAGCTTCTCCTTCGATCACCTTGGACGCTTTCTTCTCAAGCTGCTCCTGCGCCAGATGAATCAACAGATCCGAGATAAAGAAAACCGGATCGTCTTCATTCTCACCGATGTTAATTTCCACGGTGGCGCCGTCCTTCTTCACTACCACGCCGTGAATCGCCAACGGAATCGTCACCCACTGGTATTTCTTCACGCCGCCGTAATAGTGGGTGTCCAGATAGGCGAAGCCGCCGTCCTCATACAGCGGATTCTGCTTCACATCAAGGCGGGGGGAATCGATATGCGCGCCGAGAATATTAATGCCCTCAGCCATGCTTTTCGTACCGATCTGAAACATAACGATAGATTTGTTCATCCAAACGGAATATACCTTGTCTCCCGCTTTGAGCGCCGTACCCTCTTTCACCAGTACTTCAAGCTCCCGGTATCCTGCTTCCTCGATGGTATTGACAATCTGGTCGATGCACTCCCGCTCCGTCTTGCCGTTATCCAGAAAGTCCATATACTTTCTGGCGAAGTCGTCTGCCTCCTGAAGCTGTCCGGCATCATAGGTCTCCCATGTATTCTTATGCTCCATGTCCGCATCTCCTTTTCTAAATTCGAATCAGCTTCTCAGCTCGATTCCCATACTCTCTAATCCATTCAGTATCTTCTTCATCGCGCCTGCCACATCCGCGTCTTCCAGCGTCCTGTCCTTCGCGCGGAAGGTGATGGAATAAGCCACCGACTTATAGCCCTCCTTAATCTGGTCGCCCTCGTAGATATCAAACAGCCTGTAATCCTCCAGGATCTTTCCGCCGCGCTGAGCGATAACCGCCTCAATCTGTCCCACCATGATCTCCTTGGGCACCACCATACTGATATCTCTTAAGACCGCCGGATATTTGGCAATCCCCTCGTATTTTCTGTCAAAGGTTGCAAACGGAACTACCTTCGGCATATCCAGAACTGCCACGTAGGCTCTGGTCTTCATATCGTAGTTCTCGCATACCTCAGGATGCACCTCGCCCAGATAACCGAGCGTCTCGCCCTGGAAGCAGATCAGCGCCTGTCTGCCCGGATGCAGGAAATTCTTACCCGCATTGGGGTCATAAGTCACCTTGCTGCGAATGCCGATGCTGTCGAAGAACTCTTCCACAACACCCTTCATCGTGAAGAAGTCTCCTTCGCCGTACATGCCCAGCGTAAACTGCATTCTCTCGTCCGGAAGCTCCGTCAGCGGCAATGCTTTGGGAATATAGATATTTCCCAGCTCATAGAGACGCACATCTTTGTTTCTCCTGTTATAGTTGGTTGCAAGGCTCGTCAGCATTCCGTTTAAGGAAATGGTTCTCATAATAGAGAAGTCCTCCCCCAGCGGATTGGAAATAGCAATCGCCTGACGTGCCGGGTCATCCGCCGAAAGCAGCAGCTTATCGAACACCTTCGGGCTTTCGAAGGAATAACACATTCCCTGGGAGAAGCCGCAGTATTCCGCAATGTCCCTTGCCTTTTCCTCGATGCGGAGCTTGAACGGCAGCTTACCCGTGGTAGCCTCGCCGCTTGGCAGAGAGGTCGGGATCTTGTCATAGCCGTAGAAGCGGGCCACTTCCTCCGCAATATCGCACTGACGGAGCAAGTCCTGACGGAAAGTCGGCATCGTAAGCGTATTGGATGCTTCGTCATACTCCACTTCAATCATTTTGAAAATATCGAGCATTTCCTCTCTGGACACGTCCGTACCCAACAGCTTATTATAGCTTTCCGGCTGGAAAGGAAGCGTCACCTTCTCCTTCATTTCGCCGTGTACGTCTACCATACCGCTTACGACCTCGCCGCAGCCCAGCTCTTCGATTAGCTGACAGGCTCTGTTGATAGCGTCCTGTGCGTTATAAGGATCCAGACCTTTCTCGAACTTGCCGGACGCGTCGGTTCTTAAGCCTACGCGCTTAGCGGACTTGCGGATATTAGCGCCGTTAAAAGTCGCCGCCTCGAAAAGCACCGTCTTCACATCCTCCGTGATCTTGGAGTTTTCACCGCCCATAATACCGGCTATGCCGACCTCCTTTTCGGCGTCGCAGATCATCAGCACATCGCTGTCCAGCTTACGTTCCTGTCCGTCCAACGTCTGGA
Source organism: Lachnospiraceae bacterium (assembly GCA_017626325.1). GTDB lineage: Bacteria > Bacillota > Clostridia > Lachnospirales > Lachnospiraceae > UBA3282. The sequence continues at coordinate 32,380 of JAGAIZ010000076.1, forward strand.
ACACGTCGCCGTCCTTGGCGCGGCGGACGATAATCTTATGTCCGGCGATCGTATCCAGATCATAAGCGTGCATGGGCTGTCCGTATTCTTCCATCACATAGTTGGTGATATCCACCAGATTATTGATGGGACGAATACCGCTTGCCGCCAGTCTTCTCTGCATCCATTTCGGAGAAGGCCCTATCTTGATATTGGTGCAGACTCTCGCGCAGTATCTGGGACACAATTCCTTGTCTTCCACTTCCACCGTAATATAGTCTTCCACTTTTTCATTATTTTCTTTCACAGAAACCTCCGGCAGTACAAAAGACTTGCGGAACGTAGCTGCCGCTTCTCTGGCAATGCCGATGACACTGTAACAGTCTACACGGTTCGAGGTCACTTCATACTCAAATACCGTATCCCGCAGGCCCAGGGCTTCCACCGCGTCGGAGCCGACCACCGCGTCGTCTTCGAAAATATAGATGCCCATCTCCGGCGCTTCGGGATACATATCCCTGCTGGAACCAAGCTCTTCGATGGAACACATCATACCGTTGGAAGGTACGCCGCGCAGCTTGCCCGCCTTAATCCTGATGCCGTCCTCCGGCAGAGGACCGCCATCGTGGCCTCCTGCCACCTTACCGCCGTCTAACACAACCGGAACCTTATCCCCCTCTTTCACATTCGGCGCGCCTGTTACAATCTGAATCACCTCAGAACCGATATTCACCTGACAAATAATCAGCTTATCCGCGTCAGGATGCTTCTCGATCTTCTCAATCTGTCCTATTACAATTTTCTCCAGATTCTTATCCAGTCTGCTGTAGCCTTCCACCTTCGTTCCAGATAACGTCATAGCGTCCATATATTCCTGATCCGTACACTCCAAATCCGGCACGTACGCCTTAATCCATGATAATGCTGTATTCATAGTTGTTCTCTCCTTATTGTCTATTTTCTAGCGATTGCGAAACACATTGCCCTGCATTCTCAGAACTGCTTTAAGAACCGGATATCGTTCTCATAAAGCAGTCTCATATCATCGATTTCGTATTTCAGAAGCGCGATACGCTCCAGTCCCACGCCGAACGCAAACCCGGTATATTCCTCCGGGTCGATACCGCTCATCTCCAGCACGTGGGGGTGTACCATACCGCAGCCTAAGATCTCAATCCAGCCCTCGCCTTTACAGAAACGGCACCCTTTGCCGCCGCACTTAAAGCAGGTCACATCCATCTCCGCGCTGGGCTCTGTGAACGGGAAATGATGGGGTCTGAATTTCACCTTCGTGTCCTCTCCAAACAGCTCCCTGGCAAATTCCGCCAGCGTTCCCTTCAAATCCGCAAAAGTAATATTCTTATCGATTACCAGTCCTTCTATCTGGTGGAAGGATGGTGAATGGGTAGCGTCCACTTCGTCAGAACGGAATACACGCCCCGGCGCAATCATACGAATCGGCAGTTTGCCCTTCTCCATCTCATGAACCTGGGTAGAGGACGTCTGGGTCCTTAACAGAATATCTCCCGCAATATAGAAGGTATCCTGTTCATCCTTCGCCGGATGGTCCGCCGGAATATTCAGGGCCTCGAAGTTATAGTAATCCTTCTCCACCTCCGGTCCTTCCACCACTTCATAGCCCATGCCGATGAAGATTCTCTCCACTTCCTCCAGGGCGATGGTATTCGGATGACGGTGTCCTACGTTGTTCTTCTTCGCGGGCAGCGTAACGTCGATGATCTCTGTCTTCATCCTGGCTTCACGCACCGCCTTCTCCATCTTCTTCACAGATTCCTCTAAAACCTTCTCAATCTCTTCTCTCGTCTCATTGACAAGCTGTCCCACCTTAGGGCGATCCTCCGGGGCAACATCCTTCATGCCCTTTAAGACTGCCGTCAGCTCGCCTTTCTTGCCAAGGTAATTCACCCTGACCTCATTCAATTTCTCTAAGGCGTCGCTTTCCGCAATCTGACGCAGCGCCTCCGCTTTAATCTGTTCTAATTTCTCTTTCATACCGGCTAATACTCCTTTGTTTTATTTTGTGCTTCTTTCTGCCTCTGCTTATGCACGCAAAAAATCCCACGTGCTTCTAAACACATGGGACGAATAATCTCCGCGGTACCACCCAGATTCCTGTTGGTTACATACAGCTAAACAACAGACGCTTCATTTCGGCGTAACGTGCCGGACGTCTCAAACTACTGAGGCCATACCTGCGTATCATAGCTGCGCGCGTCTGACCCGTTCCTTCAAGCGGCTCCGGTGGGAAATTCAAGGGATTCTCTGAACATAAGGAAGCTTACAGCCGGCGACTTCCCCTCTCTGCATGAAAAGAATGCTCTACTGACACCATCAACGCCTTTTCTATTACCGTCAGCCTGCTGTGCTGACCACTATCTGTCATTTTAGTGGCTTTTCCTCGACTTGTCAAGCCATCCGAAGAGGAATTTGTACACCGGGCCGAAATACCGGTTGATATGCGCCCCGATTAACAGAATATACATCAGCATATAGAACCAGAGCATCAGAATCACTACCGTGGTCAGACTGCCGTACGTTCCAAACCCGCTGAAATGATCCACATAGATGGAAAAGGCAAAAGAAGCCCCACTCCATATGACTGCCGAAAAAGCCGCTCCCGGAAGCTGCGATTTGAAACGCAGCTTATGGCTGGGAATATAGGCATAAATCAGTCCAAACGCCAGCATCAGGACCGCCCAGGAAAACAGGAATCTGAAATGCATGATAAACTGCACCAGAAGATGCAGTTGGGGAATATCCGTCAGCAGAATATCCACGATCACATTGCCAAATACCATAACAATCAGGGCAATCAAAATTGCAATCAGCATGATGACTGTATAAATACAGGCAATAAAACGAATCACAAAATAATTACGCCGCTCTTCGAAGTCATAGACCGCATTCAGGCCGCGAATCATGGCAAGCATTGCCTTCGCCGCCGACCAGATCGCTACGATCGCGTAGACCGTAATCGTCCCGGCAGACCTTGCGTACACGTCGGACACCACGCTCACCACCATATTGTCCATGGCGTTCGGCGTAAAATACGTAATGGCGCTGATCAGATTTTCTTCCGTCAGCGTTGTAAACGGCAGGATGGCGCACAGAGCCATCAGCAGAGGAATCATGGACAGGAACAGAAAGAAAGCCATGCTGGACGCATAGGAGCTGATATTCTTCCTGTTCATCTGCCATACGAAATTCCTGGCTATATAATACAATCGAAAAACATTTCTCATAATTCACCTGATTAATTCTCAACATCAGTTCCATCCGCTGTATGGACTTCCCCTATCTCACAGCCCGGAAAGAAAAGATTCAGGATATGCCTGTAATCTGTCCCCTCTTCTCCGAGCGCCCTGGCCGCGTTCTGCGACATGCCGACGCCATGCCCATAACCGCCTCCGACTAACGTATATCCTAACACATTCTCATTCCTTTTTCCAGTTTCCATGATAAAAAAGCCGCTGGGAAGAAGCGTGCCCGGCACGATGCCGGTACCGTCCTGTCTGACGGCTTCACTCCTGCCGTCGCACAGAATATAGCGGATATTATATTCTCCTGTGATTTTGTACGTCTGCTGATCCGTGCGAATAATAAGCTCTTGCGCCACACCGCCCGCGCCTCTTGCCGCTACGGAGATTTCTTCTATCTCTCCCAGCCGTTCAACAGGCTCTGACACATAATATTCTCCCTCTGCCTTTGTCAGAATAAATTCCGGAGCCGTCTGATACCGCGTCTGCAATCTGGAAAGCATTGTATCCGGGTCGATTTCCTCCACTTCATAAGTCCACCGGTACCATGGTTCGTCTTTTTCCAGATCTTCTTCCCATACAGTAGTGATAAACTGCCGGAAAAGCTCTTCCTGCCGCAAATCCTCCACTGAAATGCCGCTTCCGTCCGTCTCCGCAGCCCCTGCCTCGCTGTATGTCAGTCTCACCGCCTGCATATAAGGAGCCGCTTCCTTATCTCCTGTACTCCACACATGCGCGTCCGTTCCCGCGCCGCAGGAGGTAGAATAATAATAATTCTCCGCCGGCTCTTCCTGCCAGGAGAGCATCATGCCGTCTGTTTCCCTGACCGCCTGCGTTGTGGCAGAATTCTCCGGCAGATTATGATATACCTGATAGGCTGTCGTATCATCCACATGCGCTCCCAGCTCCGGCACACCCGCATGCAGAATATAGCGATAGCCGTATGTTCTGGCACAAACCGCCTGCGCCTTCAGCGCTTCCGCCGGATAGGAAGCCGGCATCTCGCTGGGTACCACGGCATAAAGATATTCCTCCAGCGGCAGTTCATTGATGATCACCATGCCGGCCCCGGTCCGGTAGCATTCGATACTGCCCCGGTAAGCATTATTTTCCTTCTCCCCTCCTGCAAGCTCCACCTGCACCTGATCTGTCAGATTGGCGCTCTGATAGATTTTCCGTTCTCCGATTTCCAGATCCTTCGCTTTCACACAGACGGCTTCCCCATCTATCACCAGTTTTATTTCTTCGTGATAATTACTGTTTTGAGCCGTATTCTTCAGAAGAACACGGATGGTATCCGCTGTCTCGTCCCGGGAGACCAGACAGGCACAGACCTTATCCTTATCAATCACGAAATCCGAATCCGCATATCCTATTTTCAAATCGTTTCTCTGCAGGGTTTCCAGACTGCCATACAGCTTGTAGATTTCCATTCCATCCGCAATCTTATAAACGCCGCAGCCTTCGATTTCCATTTCGCCGTCTCCGACGCGCAGCAGCTTTCCATGCACCTTATCGCTCTTCTCGCGCATCCCCGTAATCTTACCGTCTTCGAAGGTCAGATCGGCGATCGTCTCCCGCTCCGGCAGTTTATGGCCCGCATCGGCAATTACTGCGGTAAAAGGAACCTGCCTGTAGAAGCATTCCAGCGCATTGCCTGTCGATTCCATCACCCACACATTACCAAGATAATGCTCTTCGGGAAGCACCTCTACAATCGTCAGAAGCTTATTGCCCTGCACATACACCTTCATCTCCTGAAACACATTCTCTTCAAAGGCGGCGGAGCAATAAGAATACGCTCCCTGCATAGCTCCATTCTCCGTATAGGCTTCCTTCTTATCCGCATCGACTTTCAGCACGAATACCGTCGTCTCCCAGAGAGAATGCTCCTGATCCAGATGCGCCGCCATCACACGGAAAGCCGTATACCAGTCGGTTTTCAGCATTTCATCCTCTCTTTCATAGGAACCCGCAAAGTCAGGAATATCAAACGCCGAACCGTCAATCTGCTCATAGAGCGTTATGTACTGAGCATACGTTAAATTCGCCCTGCCGTCCAAACTGCTGGTTTCCTGCCCGTCATCCGAATATTCTTCGTCCTGTTTTGTCCCGATATTGCAGTCTGCCCCCAATGCATCCATTAATATCCGCACATCTTCCAACGTTATTTTCTCTCCCCTGGGCGCTTCCCTGTCCGCATGCTTCCTGCCAAGCCATACGCATACCAGGAACAGGATTCCAAAGAAAATCAGCGATAATTTAATCAATAGCTTCGAATCATATTTCATAGAAAACGCTGCCTTTCCTCACGCAGTCTCTAAGCTCTCTCCGCCTTACCCGCATGCAGATCTGCCGCAGCAAGATAAGTCTCTTAATACCTATGCACGATGGACAGAAATTATTATATTTCATGTAAAAAGCAGCCGCCCTGATAGCGACTGCTTTTCTTCAGTAATATCCCCAAAATGCCGGATCTTGTATTTTGACTCCTAGCAAAGCTAGGTGGGTAACCGCAACCATACTTCTGCCTTCCACTGCACAATGCCTTACGGCTGGAGGCCTGACATCCATATGGCAATATAAGAATCCCGTTTAAAGTATCTGTAGGTTCAAAATAACAAGACGTTGTCGCACATTTCAGGTTACGTCTATTATAACCGAGATACGCGTATATTACAACCCGCTTTTTACTGTTTTGCCTTTCCAAAATATAGAAAAAATTTCCTGTTGTGCCGCACCAAATGTGTCAACCTGAAAACAGGGCATATGCTTCCATATGCCCTGTCTGTGTCACCGCTATAAATAATTACGCCATCATATTAGAGTACGTTTACCAGCTTCTCTAATGCTGCCAATGCTTCGTCAGGAAGCTTGTCATAGCCTTCCTTCTTCTCCGCAAAGCCCTTAACCGCATCTACACGAGTCTGCATAGCGCTCTTTAACTGCGCTCTGTAATCAGGATCGTCTAAGTTCGGAGTGAAGTCGCCTGTCTTGCCGGACCAGTCATTCATGATCTCGATATCCTCGAAAGGTCCCCACTGCTCGAATTTAGCTTTGCCCTCTACGATTGTCTCTAAGATACCAAGCGTATCTTCCTTCTGGCACTTGTGACCCATGAAGTCGCCTGTATTAACAATGTAGCATGCTACGTTCTTCTCTTCTACTAATTTCTTGAACTTCTCATAGTCGTTAACCAGAGGATAGGTTCTGAAAGGATTAGCATAAGGAACGATACGGATTGCATTTAAGTCTGTACCTGCAGCAACACGCTCTGCTGTGGATGTCTTAGTTGCCAGTGTAGCGCCCATAACAGATGCCAGAGCGGAACCCTTCAGCTTAACAACCGGAGGAATGGTAGGATCCTTCATAATCCAGAAGATAGCGTTTACAGGAGCGTCGATCTTGTCTACACGGTTAGGAGACCATAATTTAGACTTAATAGCACGTCCGTTACCATTTCTGATATCTTCTGTTACTAACTGGATCTTACCCTCAGAATCCATTGTACAAGAGCAGTTCTGAGCAGATAACAGATACTCGTTGTCAGGACATCCTGTCGGGTAATCTGCTGTCTTATCGAAATAAGTAGGCTCTAATGCGATAGATGCACAGGTATCTGTATTGATGATGAACGCATCGTCATGAAGAACCTTGATTGCAGGATATTTATTGCCATGCTTAGCATGTGTCAGTGTAGACTTACCGGAACCTGACAGACCATATACGGATGCAACGAACTTGGAGCCGTCAGCTAACGTATACTCTTTCTGTCCGCCATGGCAGGAAGCATAACCGTTTCTGTTAGCCAGCGCCCATGCCATTGTCAGAGTACCTTTCTTATGCTCACCGAAGTACTTCATGCCAAGGATAGCCGCACAGTTCTCATTGGTATCGAAATAGCACAGTGTCAGAGGATCGCTTAAGCAGCTATAGTCCACATCAGGAGCCTCGTGAGGAGCCCACTGAGGATCGGAGAAGATGTAGATATCAGGCTCTTTGCCGTCTCCAACCGGCTTGGAATTCTTGTACATCTTAACATACTCGTCAGACATATACTGGAAGTTGATCATCCAGTTGTATAATAAGTTCTCTTCTCCTTCCGGAATCAGAAGGTGTGCCTTAACCATGAACTCAGGATCAAGACCTACGAAGCACTCTGCATGGTACATTGTTTTCCAGCGAGTCTCATAGATTGCGTCCATAACAACTTTATCAAGTTTAACAGCGTCAACACCCGGCTCGCCTTTGATGCGGCGTGCTGCGGCATAACGGCCTGTTACCGCGCCATCGTTGAATAACAGAACCTTAGCGTCAGCAGGAAGACCAAATGTCTCGCCATCCTTAATCGGCATATCTGTTACAACAGTACCCGGAGAATTCTTAGCCAATTCATAAGCTTCTCTTAATGTGTTTACTTTTACTACGTTGTTTCCGTAAAAAGCTGCTTCAATGATAGAACGGGTTTTGGAAAAACCAACTTTACCAGCACCAATTTCGGAAATTGGATAATACGCTTTTGTTGCCATATTATGTTTTCCTCCTTAAAATTGTATTGTTTCACGGAAAATCAGTGACTCTCCGTTACATCCCTGCTATGTAAGGCATTCGCCTGTACATCGCCTATATTATCTCAAACGAGTCTTTAAAAGTCAATATTGAAATTTTGAGTTTCCCCATTTTTTCAGATAATTAAAAATGCAAAAACACGGAACCCTTGTTATAATTAAATCACCACAAAATAACCAAACAAAGGAGTGTTTTTGCATGATTAATTATAA
>JAGAIZ010000077.1 GCA_017626325.1 Lachnospiraceae bacterium
AGAATTGAATAGTATGATAAAAAAATTTTTAAAGTAGTATTCACATACAACATCTATGTCTATCGATTTGAGCCGGAAATCCTTATATTTAAAGGGTTTCCGGCTCTTATAATTGACTAAAGTGTTGAAAACGGGATTGTACTACAAGTTAATTTGGGAGTCAATTATTATTTTTCTGAAACAGGAATTTTTCCGGGTTCCTTTGCGGAACTTCAGGAAAAAAAGCAGGAAAAATGAAAGAAATGATCATAAACGCATAAAAGACAAGAACCGCCTGCGGGTTCTCCCGCAAGCGGTGTTAAGCTGTCTTTTGTCAAAACCTCAGACAAACAAAAATCTTTTTACCCTATTTGAGTGTAACCTTAGCGCCTTCAGCCTCTAATTTAGCCTTGATATCGTCAGCCTCTTCCTTGGAAGCAGCTTCTTTAACCATCTTAGGTGCGGAATCAACTAAGTCCTTAGCTTCCTTCAGGCCAAGACCAGTTGCTTCACGAACAACCTTGATAACCTTAACCTTGTTCGGGCCAACCTCTGTCAGCTCAACGTCGAACTCTGTCTTCTCTTCTGCCGCTGCTGCGCCGTCGCCTGCTGCCGCTGCAACAACCACGCCTGCTGCTGCGGATACACCGAACTCCTCCTCGCAGGCTTTCACTAAATCATTTAACTCTAATACTGTCAGCTCTTTGATAGCGTCGATTAATTCCTGAGTAGATAACTTTGCCATTTTCATTTACCTCCATATAATTTGTAATTTCAAAATTTGTTTTTAGTCCTATGCTTCTGCCGGTGCGGCTTCCTCAGCAGGAGCCGCTTCAGCCGCAGGCGCTTCCTCGGCTGCAGGCGCTTCGCATGCGGATGCGCCGCCTTTTTCTGCCAGCTGGTTCATGACGCGTGCGAAATTGGTAATCGGAGACTGGATACTTCCAAGTAATTTGGAAAGCAGCTCCTCTCTGGAAGGAATCTTGGAAATGTTCTCAATTCCTTTAGCATCATAAGCTATACCTTCCACAATACCGCCCTTAACCTCAAGAGCCTCTGCTGTCTTAGCGAATTTGCACAATACTCTTGCGGGCGCCGTAGCATCCTCTGTGGAAATAGCAACCGCACTGGGGCCTTCCAGATACTGTGTAAGCACTTCACAGTCCGTACCCTTGAATGCAAAATTCATCATTGTGTTCTTGTAAACCTTGTAGGTGATGCCCGCTTCACGAAGCTGCTTACGAAGTTCTGTATCCTGTTCTACTGTAAGTCCACGGTAATCAACAAGTACAACAGACTGCGCATCCTTAATAGAAGCAGAAATCTCTTCTACGATAGGTTTTTTCAGTTCAACCTTTGCCATTACATTTACCTCCTTATAGATTTTACGCCGAAAGGAGTCTTCTATAAAAAAATCCTCCCTGAAGACAGGAAGGATCGTATCTGCATAGTAACTCTCTCTCCTCGGTAGGCGGACTCTTACGCCGGCGTTACGGCACCTACTGTCTTCGGCATGGTTTTACAACCGTTGATACTATAGCATAAGGCATTATGGACTGTCAAGCGATTCCTTGCAGTTTTTTCTGATTTTTCTGATTTTCCCTTTCTAATCTGTAAAAGTTCGAAAAGCCGAAAGCAGGCTCTGCCCCTGCAATGCCTGAACATAAAGTCCGGCTTCCCGATAGCTTTTCACCATTGTCTGAACCATCTTAGTCCAGTCAAGCCGCAGCGTACGAAAAGCTTCTGTAGTATTAGATTCCTCAAACGCTCCGTTTTGAATGGCATTGTTCCGGTAAAAATTCAAAGTCTGCCAGCTGCCGAAGGTATTGCCCGTACCTTTCCCTTTATCATCCGCATAATTGCAGAGTGCAAACATCTCAATCTCTGTAGCGTCTGCCGGATTTACGTCTTTTACATGGATGTCGTAATCCTGTGATCCGGAAGCCGTCTGTACCTTCACCCGGATAACCGGGTCTGCTTCTGTAGAATCTTCGGCATAACAGGCGCTCATCCCGTAATGTATATCCGTTCCCGGCACACGCAGCAGACCGATCCCCAGGATCCCACTTTCCGATTGTCCCTCTTTCAGTGTCATCTGTCCGAAATCCGTACAAGTCCGTCGCTCCTCTTCAACAACCGCCGCTGTATTATAATGATTCGATGTATAAGCATAATATCCGTTCGTAATTTCCATAATCTCTTCTTCCGTGTAAAACCGCGCGCCGAAAGGATTCATATATTTCGCCCACTTCGCTTTGTCTTTATCGATATAAGTAGAATCGCCCTCGGTAATTGAGTAATCCGGCACACCGTCTTTCGTTGTTTCAAAAAAAGCCACAAATGTGTCCTCATCCAGATCGCCCGCCAGAAAATCCTGCCAGAAATTCTCATGCGCCGCAAAACGCAGATTGCCGTCTGAGGGAAAACGCTGCAGGAATTCCATTACCTTTTCATACTGTCCTTCTTCCGTAAAGGATATGCTCCAAAAATCACTCGCCGTCCAGGATGTCCCATCATAAATACTCTCCCTACAGGAAATGCCTTCCCTGGTATAGCAGGTAATATAACATCTCTTTTCATCGGGATTCACGGAGGGATAGGTGCACCGGGTCGTCTCTTCCGTAATAAATTCCATTCCATCGACAGCAGCCGTCGCCCCTGTCTCCTTCGCCGCTTCTATTTCAGCCTCAATCTCAGCCCGCAGCATTTCCTCCGCCTCGTCAAACTTTTCCAGCAGTTTTTCCCACTCTTCCTTAGTAAAAGACTGGCTGCCGGTCTGAAAGGTCAGCTGAATCGTACCGTTTTTGATCTTTTCACGCATCAGTGCCATATGCTCCTGCATCTGTTCCAACAGGGACATCTTGCTCGCGCTCTCCTCTTCTGCAGCCTTCGGCGTGCCGGATGCCGCATCCGTACCTTCCGGCTTCGTTTGACTCCGCTCTTTCAGGTAATCCCGGCAGGCTGACGCAAAACCGGCGTCTGCGTTGTCGCCATGACCGCCGGCACTTATCTTATAACCTTTATCATATCCGGCAGCCCGGCTGCCGCCAAAAGGCAATGTATACTGATCCCTTCTGTATACGTCCATGTTTGACCCTCCTCTTTATCCCGACTCTGCACCAAAGCATGACAAAACTTCGTACTCAATTTCATTTTGTAAATAATACGAATCAGCCGATTCAAAAGTTTCACATCTGAACAAAAAAGGCATTTCGTCCCTAAATTTCGTCTACCATGTCACATAACCGTCCGCGTCAATCTGCACATTACCCGAAATGCTTCTCATATAAGCAAGCACTCTTTCTTTCTCTTCACCGTCCAGAAGCGTCGTCCTGCAGCCGCTTTGGAGACAGGGGATAAACTGATAGCTCTGCAGTCCGTCACTGTTTAGGGCAACCTTCACCATGCCCGTATCCACAGTCTTTGAATTAAACCAGAAATTGCCCAGGCTGTAAATAACAGGAACACCCTGCACAACGTCAATCTTCTGCAGGCAATGGGGATGATCGCCGATAATCAGATCCGCGCCCGCTGCCGCCACTTCCGGCGCCTGCTTCTCCTGCGCCCAGTCAATATCCTCCGCGTTCTCCGTACCCCAGTGCAGATATACGATCACGAAGTCACTGTTTTCTTTGGCCTCTGTGACGGTTTCCAGCAGATCATCCCCATTCCAGCAGCGAAATACGCCCGCGGAGGAATCTGTCGCTCCCCTGGTATCAGGATAGTCGGATTTCTCGATCTGTGTGGCCGCTACAAACGCGATCTTCATATTATCTATAATATAGTAGACGGGTCTGCGCGCCTCCGCCAGATTCCGTCCGGCGCCCACATAAGTGATTCCTGCCTCTTCCAGCGTAGTAATCGTATCTAAGAACGCATCTTCCCCGTAATCGTACGCATGGTTATTGGCAAGCGCCGCCAGATCAACACCCAGCTCGTCCAGATATGATACATAAGAAGGTTTCGCACGGAATGTAAACTGCTTGCCGTCCGTAGGCGTCCCTCTGTCAGAATAGGGAAATTCATTATTGATCATCATAATATCCGCATCCCGCATCTCCTGTATGAGCTCGGGCGCGATGGCATTGGAAATGTCGCCGCCATTCTGCAGCATCGTGCTCATCACTGCATAATTGGAATCGAAGAGAATGTCGCCCGCGAAGGTAATCGTTACCAGATCCTTCTCTTTCGCCTCCTTGGCGTAAATATTGTTCTGCTCCATATATTCCGGGTCATTGAGAATATCCTGATATTTCGAGTTGGCGTCTATGATTTCATTCACCTGCGTCTCTGCATCGCCGTACGCAACAGTCTCCTTCGTAAGCTGGAAATGGCTGTAATCCCGCAGAGCGGTGGGCGCAAGAATCCATGTATACGCCACCAGCAGCCATACGCCGGCCGCCACCGAAATACTGAATGTAATGATAAAAGGGCGCAGGAAATGATAGCGTATGCTGATCCGCTTTCTTCTCTTACGCATATGCACTTTTTGTATTCTGCGTTTTCTTCGTTTCTTCCTGCTCATACCGAATCTGCCCGCATTCCGTTTACTTCTATTATTATCTAAAAACGCTTCCGGCGGCATCGCAATCTCATTTCGCTTTACCATGATCCTGCTACGCTCACCAGATATCCGCTCTTTAGACGCTGCTGTCATTATACCACAAAAAGGCAATGTGTCATACTGCACATTGCCTTTCCATTGATCGCGTTATTGCGAAGCTTAGTATTTCGCTACGTTCACCTTTACGCCAGGTCCCATTGTGGTGCTCAGCGTAATGCTTCTTAAATACTGACCCTTCAATGCCGACGGTTTTGCTTTTACGATAGCTTCCATCAACGCATCGAAGTTCTCCTGTAACTTAGCCTCGTCAAAAGAAGCCTTTCCAACAGGAACATGAATAATGTTAGCCTTATCCAGTCTGTATTCGATCTTACCGGCTTTGATATCGTTCACAGCCTTCGTAACATCCATTGTTACAGTGCCGGCTTTCGGGTTAGGCATTAAACCTTTCGGTCCAAGTACTTTACCAAGACGGCCGACAACACCCATCATATCAGGTGTCGCAACTACTACATCGAAGTCTAACCAGCCTTCATTCTGGATCTTCGGAATCAGCTCCTCGCCGCCTACATAATCAGCGCCTGCTGCCTCTGCCTCATTTACCTTATCGCCCTTGGCAAATACCAATACTTTAACCTTCTTACCTGTACCATTCGGTAATACAACGGCGCCACGAATCTGCTGTTCAGCATGACGTCCGTCACAACCGGTTCTGATATGAACCTCAACAGTCTCATCGAATTTAGCTGTTGCTGTCTTCTTAACCAGAGCAATCGCATCAGCTGTATCGTACAGAGTAGCACGATCTACAAGCTTAGCCGCCTCTGCATACTTCTTACCATGTTTCATGTCAAATCCTCCATTACTCTTCTACTGTGATGCCCATACTTCTGGCAGTACCGGCGATCATACTCATTGCAGCTTCTACGCTTGCCGCATTTAAATCAGGCATTTTAAGTTCAGCGATCTCCTGTAACTTCGCTTTGGAAATCGTAGCAACCTTACTCTTGTTAGGGGTTGCGGAACCGGATTTGATGTTGCATGCTTTCTTTAACAGAACTGCTGCAGGTGGAGTCTTCGTAATGAAACTAAAGCTTCTGTCTGCATATACTGTAATAACAACCGGGATGATTACGTCACCTTTATCGGCTGTTCTTGCGTTGAACTGTTTCGTAAATTCAACGATGTTTACGCCGTGCTGTCCAAGTGCAGGACCAACCGGCGGTGCTGGTGTAGCTTTACCAGCAGGGATCTGTAACTTAATATATCCTTCTACTTTCTTTGCCATAATGGCACCTCCTAATATAATGTGGTACGGGCGTAACCTGCTTCGTACTTTGCCCTGCATACATCGATGCCTGCCGGGCAGACGGGCAAATCACTCCCACACGCCATCCATACCGTATGCGGCTGCATACCATACGAACAGCTATATTTAAACCGCCGCAGCGGCATAAATATCTGCTACATGCTTCTGACTTCTGCGAAACTGATTTCCACAGGAGTCTCTCTGCCGAACAGTTCTACATTGATGGTTGCAGTCTGCTTGCCGTAGTCCATCCTCTGAACCACGCCGACAGTATCCTTCCAGACGCCGGCAACCACTGCAATGGTATCACCTTCCGCAAAGTCGACACTGACATTCTCCACTTTAATGCCAAGCGGCTTCATCTCCGCTTCGGTAAGCGGCACCGGCTTGCTTCCCGGTCCCACGAATCCTGTCACGCCTCTGGTATTTCTTACAACATACCATGTGTCGTCATTCATAACCATATTAATCAGAACATAACCAGGAAACATCTTCTTCTGAACAGTCTTGCGGGCGCCGTTCTTCATCTCCATAACGTCCTGCATCGGAACTCTTACTTCTAAGATTTCCTCCTCCAGATGTCTGTTCTCGATTGTTTTCTCAATGTTGGCTTTTACTTTGTTCTCATACCCGGAATAAGTATGAACAACATACCAATTCGCTTCTGCCATACTAATACCATGCCTTTCTTAAGAACCTGTCTGAGCGCTTTTAAAATTTAAATGTGGTGATAAAATCCACGCCGTACTGTAACCCGAAGTCCAGTATCGTAATAATTGCTCCTACAACAACAGAAATAATAACAACCGCAATGGACTGTTTCAAAAGGGCATCTTTAGCGGGCCAAGTGATTTTCTTAAATTCAGCCTTCACACCTTCCCAGAACTTAGCGGGTTTGGATGCTGCGCCTGATTTAGCGGAATCTCCCATGCTAATCCTCCATTCAAAAAACAACAACGATTATTTTGTTTCTTTGTGCACAGTATGTGTCTTGCAGAATCTGCAGTATTTCTTGGTTTCCATTCTGTCAGGATGGTTCTTCTTCTCTTTGGTTGTATTGTAGTTACGCTGTTTGCATTCTGTGCATGCTAATGTAATTTTTGTACGCATCTTGCTACCTCCACGTGCATTTTCATGTTAAATAAAGTCCGAATTTTAAGCATAAAAAAAAGACCTAAATCTCATTTCGCTCAATTAATATATCATACGCCCCCGCTTAAGTCAACCGGATTTTAGAAGAAAAAATATTTTTCGGGTCTTCGACAGTTAAATAATTAATGAATGCCAACAAACCGCAGAAATGCGGCGTTTTTTTGTCAAATTTTGCCCAATTTCATGTTGCATGTGTTGTATGTTTATGATACAATAGTTATGAGGTGATTTCATTTGAAA
>JAGAIZ010000078.1 GCA_017626325.1 Lachnospiraceae bacterium
AGGTTATCTCATCAAAGATGAACCTTTACCAATTTCCTGATTAGGTGTTGCGTTTATATTCAATTTTTCAGCCACCAAAAGATGGCTTGTTTGCTATGCCCTTTATTTCTTTGCTATCTTCTGCTTATATGTTTCAAACTTGAAATCCTGCTTTTAAATCCAAGACAAACAAAGAAGCAGGAAAGATGGGCGAGATAAGCGGCACTGTATAAAGGCATTCCATATTTCCTGCGGTAAGGAGGAAATATGGAAGAAAGACAGTCACGTATATTACAATTGGCTGAGTTGAATCTGCTGGATAAGTTTCTGTTTGATGAGGTCATGGAGGATTCCGGAACTTATGAGACGATGATCAGCATTTTGCTGGAGAATGAGGTCCGGCTGATCGGGAAGCCGGAGGCAGAAAAGGAGCTTCGTGTATCCTCGCAGCTTAGAGCAATCCGACTGGATGTGGTAAGCATGGACGATAAGAAGAAACTTTACTACACAGAGATGCAGAAGAAGAATACGGGCAATTTGAAGAAAAGGAGCAGGTATTATCAGGCGCAGATGGATGTTTCCCTGTTAGAACCGGGAACGAAGAACTTTAATCTGCTGAATGACAGTTGTATGATACTGATTGCGCCTTTTGACCTTTTTGGTAAAGGATTGTATCGGTATACTTTCGAGGGAACATGCAGAGAGTGCCCTGAACTTCGGTTAGAGGATGGGGCTACCAGAGTTTTTATTAATACCAAGGGGAATAACAGAGAAGCATTCAGTCAGGAATTTCTTGATTTGATGGAGTATCTGTCTTCTTCTACCCGGGCAACAGTAAACAAGAGCGCAAGCGAGAATATCTGGCGAATTCACCGCAGAGTAGAACAGGTAAGACAATCGGAAAAGGCAGGTGTCAAATATATGCAGAGATGGGAAGAACTTGCAGAGGCACGTGATGAAGGATGTGAAGAGGGGCGCAGAGAAGGCATTATCATGGGAGAAGCAAGAGGCAGAGAGATGGCATTGATTTCTATGGTATGCAGGAAACTGAAGTCGGGAAAGAGCATTGGACAGATAGCGGGGGAACTGGAAGAGAAAACAGCTGTGATCAGACGTATCTGTGATGCGGCAGGGGATTGTATTCCGGCGTATGATGAAGCGGCGGTTTATACCAGACTACATGAAAAGGATGTCTGAAAAGAGCATTAAACAGCCATTTTATAAAAAGTTTAGAATTGCCTAAACCCGCGTAAAATCTGAATAAAACGGAAATTGTTAGCACTCATATGAAATGAGTGCTAATTTTGTCTTGACTTCTAAATTTAGTAGGATTAAACTATTTTTCAGAATATAGAACGCGGGCGTAGTAATCAGAAAGCCCGGCATGGTATGTAGAACGGCAGAAAGGAATGTGATAGCAATGGCAGCGAAACACGGTAATTTATCAATTAACAGCGACAATATTTTCCCGATTATCAAGAAGTGGTTGTATTCCGATCACGATATCTTTTTCAGGGAACTGATTTCCAATGGATGCGACGCAATCACCAAGCTTAAGAAACTGGATATGATGGGCGAGTATACGCTTCCTGGTGATTACAAGGCCAAGGTGCAGGTGATTGTCAATCCTGAGAAGAAGACGCTGAAGGTTATTGATAACGGTATCGGTATGACGGCGGAAGAGGTAGAGGAGTACATCAATCAGATCGCTTTTTCCGGTGCGACGGATTTCATTGAGAAATATAAAGATAAGGCCAATGACGATCAGATTATCGGTCATTTCGGACTGGGCTTCTATTCGGCGTTTATGGTAGCGGACGAGGTGCATATCGACACGTTATCCTACAAGGATGGCGCGCAGGCGGTTCACTGGGAGTGCGACGGCGGTACGGAATTTGATATGGAAGAGGGGACGAGGACGGAAGTCGGTACGGAGATCACCCTTTTCATCAATGAGGACTGCCTGGAGTTCTGTAACGAATATAAAGCCAGAGAGGTTATCCAGAAGTACTGCTCTTTCATGCCTACAGAGATTTATCTGTCCAAGGCTGACACCAAGGAGACGCAGATCATCAAGGCGGAGGAGAAATTAGACACAGACGAGGTAATCGAGGAAATCGCCAAGGAGAAGGAAGAGGACGAGCAGAAGCTTAAGATTAAGAAGCGTCCCGAGTTGATGAACGATACCCATCCGCTCTGGGCGAAGCATCCTAATGAGTGTACGAGGGAAGAATATCTGGAATTTTACCGCAAGGTATTCCATGATTATAAGGAACCCCTGTTCTGGATTCATCTGAATATGGATTATCCTTTCAATATGAAGGGGATTCTGTATTTCCCTAAGATTAACATGGAGTATGAGTCTATCGAGGGAACGATCAAGCTGTATAACAATCAGGTATTTATCGCGGATAATATCAAAGAAGTTATTCCTGAGTTCCTGCTTCTGTTAAAGGGCGTAATCGATTGTCCTGATCTGCCCCTTAACGTATCCAGAAGCGCGCTGCAGAATGACGGCTTTGTGAAGAAAATCAGCGAATATATTACGAAGAAGGTGGCTGACAAGCTTTCCGGCATGTGCAAGACAGAGAAGGAAGAGTATGAGAAATACTGGGATGATATCAGCCCGTTTATCAAGTTCGGCTGTCTGAAGGATGATAAGTTCTGTGAGAAGATGACGGATTATATCCTCTTTAAGAATCTGGACGGCGTATATATGACGCTGCCGGAGTGTCTGGAGGTCAATAAGACGGACCCGGATGAAGCAGGCGAGAACGCTGTGGATGAGAACGGTGAAAAAGTAGAAGCCGAGGTAGTAGACGAGAACGGCGAAGCAGTATCCGGAGAAGACGGCGACGCTTCGGAAGAAGAGAAGAAAGAGAAAGTCATCTATTATGTAACTGACGAAAAACAGCAGAGCCAGTACATTAACATGTTCAAGGCGGCGAAGATGGATGCGGTTATTCTGACCCACAACATCGACCAGCCTTTTGTATCTCAGTTGGAGGCGAAGAACGAGGGTATCAAGTTCCAGAGAATCGATGCGGATTTGACCGACGTCTTCAAGGCCAAGACATCGAAGAAGGCTGAGAAGGAGATGGAAGAGCAGGCAGAGGCAGTCTCTAAGCTGATGAAGAAGGTTCTTAAGAAGGACGCTATTAAGATTAAGGTCGAGAAGCTGAAAAACAAGAAAATTGCTTCTATGATTACACTCTCCGAAGAGTCCCGCAGAATGCAGGATATGATGAAGATGTACGCAATGCAGGGCATGGGCGGCATGGATATGGGCATGTTTGGCAAAGAGGGCGAAACGCTTATCTTAAACGCAAACCATCCGTTGGTACAGTATGTTCTGGAGCATCAGGACGGCGAGAATGTGAAGATGATTTGTGAGCAGCTCTATGATCTGGCATTGCTGCAGCAGGCGCCGCTCGAGCCGGAGGCTATGACGAAATTCGTGGCGCGGAGCAATGATATTATGATGCTGCTGACTAAATAATTGTGATGGAAACGATTTTTAGTTACAAGAAAATATTCTTTTTGACCAGGCGGTACAGATCTGTTATAAGGGCTGTGCCGTCTTTTTCATCAAGAAAAGTATTTTGCGCATAATGACTTTTCAGGTGCAATATGATAAAATAAAGCGTATGAAGAAGCAAAAACGGTGTGCGGCTCCAGGATGGAAATGCGCGGAAATGAGGGAATGATGAGACGATTACGGAAGATGATATTGGCAATGATAATAGCGGCGGCAGCGTTTGGCTTTATGTCTGGTTATGGCGGGGCATGGGGAGAACTGCCCGGAACCGTTATGGCAGCGGGCCGCCCGGTGGCGATTGAGTCCTGTCAGATATCCGGAAGCAGCGTGGAGTGCCGGATTAAGACAGCAAGCGTTCCGGCAAGCGACGACGGCAAGTTCTATATCTATGCGGACGAGGTGTATCAGGACGGTACTGCAGGCAAGGTCGTTGCGACGGTGGATGCCGGTACTTCTGTGACTGCGTCTTTTCCGCTGCAATATAATACGGCGGACTCCAACTTAAGCCGCAAATTTCTGGTTGCGGTGAAAAGCGGCGGGCAGATGGTACAGGTCAGCGATGAGCATTACATTACGAACCCGGAGGCAATCGCCGCGCATACGTCGCCCAGAAAGAGCGCGGGAATCAAGGGTATCCTGCCGGATCTGACCAAGTGTTCCAACGGAGAACTGCAGGCGCTCGGGGTAAGCCAGGTGGTCTATAATTTATATGTGGACGATATCTGCTCTGACGCTTCGGTGGCGGGTGCGATTCCTTTTGACTATAATGGTCAGACTTATTATTTCGACAGCGCCATGGTCGGAAAATATGATTCTATGATCAGAAGCTTCAATGCCTATGGCATGCAGGTGACGATGGTGCTGTTAAACGGGGGACACGGCGCATATTCCCAGGATCTGATCCATCCTACGGCACAGGGGGCGGACTGTCCCGGTTATGCCCTGAATGTGGCGGACGCATCGGGTACGAATCATCTGAAGGCGATCGCGGCTTTCCTCGGGCAGCGTTATTCCGGTACTGCGGGCAAGGGACAGGTGGATAACTGGATTCTCGGCAATGAGGTTAATGCCAGAACCTCCTGGTGGTACACAAGTTCCACGTCTCTTGATTTTAATGTCAATATTTATGTGAAAGCGTTCCGTATTGTCTATAATGAATTAAAGAGCCAGAACGCTAATGTGCGTGTTTACAATTCTATCGACCAGGAGTGGAACCGCAAATCCAATCCGGGCAGCTTCCTGGCGAAGGAATATTTAGATCAGTTTAATTATTACATGAACAGGGAGGGCAATATCGACTGGAGCCTGTCCTTCCATCCCTATAATTCGCCGCTGTATGATCCTTATGCATGGAACGGTCCGGCGGTCTGGGTGAAGAACAGTATTACCACGCCTTATATTACGATGCAGAATCTCGATATTCTGATTGATTATATGCACAGGTCGGAGTTCTTAAATCCGGCGGGACAGGTGAGAAGTATTTCGCTGGCAGAGATCGGTTATACGTCAAGCTTCGGTACCAAGGAACAGGAAGCGTCGGTTGCTTACGGATATCTGAAAGCGGCTTCCCTGCCGGATGTGGATGCCTTTATCCTGTTCAGACAGACAGACGACGCTCACGAGATGGAGAGTAACCTGGCGCTTGGCCTGTATGATCTGAACGGCAATAAGAAACCTGCTTATTATATCTATCAGAGTCTTGGCACGGCCAACGAGGCTTCGGCGAAAGCCAGGGCTTCGGAGATTATCGGTATGGATATCGATGAAATGATCAGTAAGGATATTATGTGGACCAGAGGCGGAGACGGCGTGGTCCAGTAGAAAGCAGACTAAAAAGTGTTTAAGTGCGAGAAACGCGGAAATGGGGAAAAATGAGACGAAAATTAGCAAAAACAGTACAAAAGGGGATTGCCTGCACCTTGTGCGCGGCGATAGCGCTTAGTGCGGCGGGCTGCGGCGGCAGCCAAACGGCCGGGGAGACTGCGGCAGGGGGAGATGGCAGCACGGCAGACGGCGCGGCTGAGGCAGAAGCAGACGGACAGAAGAGCGCAGGAGACGGCGAAGCCTCCGGCGGAGAGAACGGCGCATCGGGCGCGGCAGGCGACGGTACGATTACGTATACGGTACATATGGATACCGCTGGCCTGGATGAAAGCCACCGGATATCCGATACGCTGTTTGGTCTGTTCTTGGAGGACATCAACTATGCCGTAGATGGCGGCATGTATGTGGAGATGGTCAAGAACCGTTCTTTCGAGTACGGTATGGAAGCCAGGGATGCTGAACTGCACGGCTGGGACAAGACGGATGAGAGCGTAATCTTCGGGGTGGCAGACGGCAGCGAGAACGGCACGGCGTTAAATGAACAGAATCCCCATTATGCGATCGTTTCAAATCCGGGCACATCCTCTCAGAAGCCCTATGTTGGCATCAGCAACGGCGGTTATATCGAGGGAATGGCGATTACGGCAGGCGCTTCTTATGACGTCTCCTTCTATTGCAGGACGCAGGAGAGCGCAGCGGATCAGGTGCATGTAACGCTGTGCAATGAGGACGGTACAGTCTACGATGAGCAGGTGATAGAAGGCATTACCGGAGAATGGATGAAATATGAGACTACGCTGACTGCCGGCGAGACAGCCAATAAGAAGGTACAGCTTGCCATCGAGATTCCTGCCGGTACGGTATGCTTCGACATGATCTCCATGATGCCCCGGGAGACCTATAAGGGACTGCCGGTGCGCAGGGATTTCGGAGAATATTTAGAAGCCCTGAATCCTAAGTTTCTGCGGTTCCCCGGCGGCTGTGTGGTGGAAGGCAGAGACGAGGAAAGTATCTATAGCTGGAAGGACTCCGTAGGCAACGGGCTTGCCTTTCGTATTAATGGCGAAGAGACCGTGGGTGATGTGGCGACCCGTCCCCAGGGCAAGGATATCTGGCAGGGCTCTAAGGCGAACCCCTATTATATGACCTATGGTCTGGGCTTCTATGAATATTTCGAACTGTGCGAAGCCCTTGACTGTATGCCTGTGCCGGTACTCAACGCGGGTATGACCTGCGAGATACAGAGTCCCTTCTACGAGGTGTACAGCATCGCCAGCGACGAGTTTAAGCAGTATGTGCAGGACGCGCTGGATCTGGTAGAGTTCTGCAGGGGAGACGAGAGTACCACATGGGGTGCGGTGCGTGTTGCTATGGGACATCCTGAGCCTTTCGACCTGAAATATATCGCCATCGGCAACGAGCAGTGGCAGACGGAATACCATCAGCATTATAAGCAGTTCGTCAAAGCCTTCGAGGAAGCGGCAGAAGAAAATCCCGCATTATACGGAGATATTGAATTGATTGTGGCAAACGGTACGGTTTCTGAGAGTGAGGACGGCTGGAATTACCTGATTCTTAATCCCGATTCGATTACGACGCTGGTTGACGAGCATTATTATCAGACGCCGGAATGGTTCTTAGCCAATACGGAGCGTTACGACAGCTATGACAGAAACAGCCAGGCGAAGGTATTCTTAGGAGAATATGCGGCAAAGGCCAATACCCTGGACGCCGCGCTGGCGGAAGCCGCCTATATGACGGGCCTTGAGAAAAACGGCGACGTGGTGGCGATGGCATGTTATGCGCCTCTTTTTGCCAATGTGAAATTGAACCAGTGGCAGCCGGATATGATTTTCTATTCTAACGACAGTATTTTTGCCACCGCGAATTATTATGTGCAGCAGCTTTACGGTAACAATGCGGGTGTGATGAGCCTGAATGCGGAGCTTACGGGAGCGGCGGAGCAGACGCTGTATGAATCTGCGGTCTGCGACGAGAACGGCGACGTTATCTTAAAGCTTGTCAATGTGACCGGAGAGGAGATGCCCGTGGATGTGGCGCTGGACTGCGGCGGTACGGACTTCGGCGGATATGCGGCGCAGGCGGATGTGACTGTGCTGAGCGGGGATAACGAAAAGGCGACCAACAGCATGGAAGAGATGCAGGTCGTACCGCAGGAAAGTACGATGGAAATCGGCGAAAGCTTCCGGTATACGGCTCCGGCGTACTCCCTGACGGTGATTCGGATTGAGAAGAATTAAGCGGCATGAGCTGTGCAGGCAGGCAGTCTGTGTCATTGCTGTTCTCCGGCAGCCGTATCCTCCTTGGCGCCATGCAGCTTCCGGTATTCCTTCGGGGTCATGCCGTACTTATTTCTGAAGACCTGGTAGAAGTAGGTGCGGTTGGAGAACTGCAGGCGCGCGCCGATTTCCGCGATGGAATCGTGCGTGGAGAGCAGGTCGTCGGCGGCCTTCTGAACGGCGAAATCCATGCTGTAATCGTGCAGGCACATGCCGGTGTATTTGTGGACGATACGATTAATGTAGTCGCCGCTGTAATTGAGGCGTTTGCTCAGCTCCTGTCTGGACAGACGCCCGTTTTCATCCTCTAACAAGTGGCTGATTCGCTGGAACAGCAGGTGGTCGCTGTCGTTGCTCACCTCCACGGCGGTACAGTGGAAGTTTCTCTTATCCGCCAGGAAGGAGACGATATCGCACAGCGCGCCGTTAATCTGGTGGGTCGCGCCGAACCTGGGAAAAAGGATGGCGTCCATAAGAAGCCGGATATTGCGGCATTCCTGTAAGGTTTTAATCACATTATCATTGGCGGGCAGAAAGTCGAGGTAGACTTTTTTGCCCGGATTTTTCATATCTTCTATAATAAATTTATACAGTTCACTGTTCTTGATCGCCCGTTCCTCCGGGAACCAGGCATCGTCCGCTGAGTGCAGCAGCCCCGCGATGAAGCGGGCGCTGAAGCCGAAGAAGCATATCTTGCTTTCCTTCTTGAAGGTCTCTTTGTGCAGAATGTTCCGGTTGATCAGGCAGCAGGTCCCTGCGGGATAGAGGTAGTTTTTGCCCTCGATCTGGTGGATTACCGTGCCCTCTAACACCAGCAGGAACTCGTAATGGTCATGGAAGTGCGCCGCCCGCCCGTTGAAAAAGCTGTTGTGGGTTTTCATGGATTCCTGCAGATAGAAAGGCTCGTTCTCCGAGAGCGTCACAATATTCAGATAATCGTCGTCCTGAATCCCGCTGCAGACCTCGTAGGTAATCTGAAACGGCGTGGGCAGCCGGAAGAAAAGACTGACCTTGCTGTCTACGTTGCTGATATCGATGGAATTGTTGTCGTAGGGATGTTTCTCTTGTGGCATATCGGTTCTCCTGATGTTACGCTTGTATCCAATGTCTGTTTCAACT
Organism: Lachnospiraceae bacterium; assembly: GCA_017626325.1. Taxonomy (GTDB): domain Bacteria; phylum Bacillota; class Clostridia; order Lachnospirales; family Lachnospiraceae; genus UBA3282. The sequence goes on from JAGAIZ010000078.1 coordinate 8,761, forward strand.
CTTAATTCTTTATCATTCCCATATTTGATACAAAACAAATTTATCAAGGCTACATATGACATTGTGTCATACTACTAAAATAGCTAAAATTTAATTATAAATCAATAGAAATTTAAGATTTATAAAGAGCTTATAAAATGAAACCGGATGGAGAAACAGAAATGATACAAAAATTGGTTCTTGGAGTAGATTTGGGATGGATGACGCAGTTAGAGGATATGGGGATGCGCTGGGTAGATGAGAAGGGGCAGGAAACAGACCTGCTCGACGACGTCATTGCCAAAGGAGCGGATGCGGTCAGACTGCGGGTATTTGTTGATCCGCCGAAGGACGCCTACTGGCAGAAGGCTGAGGATGTGCTGTGTATGCTGGGCTACTGCGATGCGCAGAGCGTGCTGCAGGCGGCGAAAAGAGTGCGGGAGAAGAAGCTTAAGCTGATGCTTGATTTTCATTACAGCGACCATTTTGCGGATGCGCAGATTCAGGATATCCCTGAGGCGTGGCTTTCCGACAGCGACGAGGAACTTGCGGAACACGTCTATGCGCATACGAAGGAGGTGCTGACGCTTTTTAAGGAGGAGGGCATATGTCCGGAGTGGGTACAGGTAGGCAATGAGATCAATCCGGGACTTCTGCTTCCGAGAGGAGACGTCAGGGAGAATCCGCAGCTTATGGTAAAAGTGCTGAACCGGGGATATGACGCGGTGAAGGAGTGTCTGCCGGACTGTCAGGTCATCACCCATCTGGCCGGCGTGACCTCGAAGCGGGGGTGCGACCCATTTCTGGACGCGTTCTTTGCGTTGGGCGGCAAGACGGATATTCTGGGCTTTTCCTATTATCCGTTCTGGGATAAAAAGATGGACAGCGACGAGCCGGCGCGTTTCTACAATCCGCTGATTACATATGCTCAGAAATTCGGCAAGCCCGTGATGATCTGTGAGGTGGGAGAAGAGGCAACCCAGGAGGAACGGTCTGCGGAGGTAATAGCCAATACCATAGAGGCCGTTCTGCAGGTGCCTGATCATCAGGGACTTGGCGTATTCTTCTGGGAACCGGAGGTCAGCGCGGATATGGTGCCCGACGGGTATCCGCTGGGAGCGGCAAGGCTGGTTGCGGATAAGACGCTGCAACTGACGGAGGCGCTTGCGGTATACAGAAAGTATAGATAGAAGAAAGGAAAGTGTGAGAGAAGTGATGAAGAAGAAAAGACAAAAGGGGCTGTCCCCGTCGCCGCTTAAGGTGATTCAGAAACATTGGATGCTGCTTCTGATGCTGGCTCCGGCAGTTATCTACGTATTGATTTTCAGTTATGCGCCTATGACGGGCATCGTGCTTGCGTTTAAGAAATATCAGTATGCGGGCGGAATCTACGGTTCGCCGTGGAACGGGCTTAGCAATTTCAAGGCCCTCCTGATATCCGGCAAGCTGGGGCAGGTAACAAGGAATACGTTGCTGTATAACGTGGCGTTTATCTTCTTAGGCGTTATCTGCGAGATGGGAAGTGCGATCTTAATCAACGAACTGACCAGCAAATATTTCAAGAAGGGCGCGCAGACGCTGATGTTTCTGCCCTACTTCATAAGCTGGGTTGTGGCGGGCGCCATTATGTACAATATCTTCAATTATGAAAAAGGCGTGTTCAACCATATCTTAAATTTCTTCGGCGCGACGTCCTTTGACTTGTATAACACGCCGGGTGCATGGCCTTTCGTGCTGGTGTTCCTGAAATTATGGAAAGGAACGGGATATGGCTCTGTAGTGTATCTGGCGGCGATTACGGGTATGGATCAGGAGATGTTCGAGGCGGCTTCCATAGACGGGGCAAGCGCATGGCAGAAGATCAAGTATCTGACGATCCCTTCGCTGATTCCGACGATGATGGTTCTGGTGCTTCTGGCAATCGGCAATATCTTCAGAGGCGATTTCGGACTCTTCTACCAGACGGTAAAGAGCAGCGCGCTATTGCAGCCGATGACGGACGTTATTGACACTTATGTGTTCCGCTTGCTGATCGATACCGGAGATATCGGCGTATCCGCTGCGGCAGGCTTGTATCAGTCCGTTCTGTGCTTTATCACAATTACGATCTGTAACAAGCTGGTTAAGAAGGTAAATCCTGATTATGCACTCTATTAATGGAAGGAATGGAGAGAATTATGAAAGCAGAAGCTTATCAAAGCCCAAAGGTTAAAAGAGGGAAGGACGCGGTGGCCATCAGCGTTATCGGTTATGTGGTAATCGGTCTGTTTGCCCTGATTTGTCTGGCTCCCTTTTATCTGATTGTGATTGCATCCTTTACGGATGAGACGGCCCTGATCCGAAATGGCTATCCGCTCTGGCCGCAGATCAAAGATTTCAGCGTGCAGGCATATCAATTATGTCTGAAGAATCCGACGGCGATTCTGCACGCATACGGAACCACCATAGGCGTGACGATTGTCGGAACATTTCTGGCGGTGCTGATGGCGACTATGACAGGGTATGTGCTGTCCCGTAAGGATTTTCCGTGGAGAAATCAGATTTCCTTCTTCTTTTTCTTCACGACGCTGTTTAACGGCGGACTGGTTCCCTGGTACTTAATCTGTATCAGATACATGCACTTTAAGAATACCTATTTAGGACTGATTCTGCCGCTGATGTTTTCCGTGTGGAATATGATTATTGCCAAGTCCTTCATGAGCGGTATCCCGGCGGAGATTTCCGAATCCGCCAAGATGGACGGCGCAAATGACATGGTGATTTTCGTCCGGCTGATTCTGCCGCTCAGCAAGCCGCTTATCGCGACGTTAGGTCTGTTCGCGGCGCTGGCATACTGGAATGACTGGTACAACTGCATGTTATTCCAGACAGAGGAGAATATGTTTACCCTGCAATATTATCTGCAGAGAGTCTTAGGCAGCGCGGAGGCAATGAGGATTGTGGCGGAGAAGTCGGGTATGGCGCTTCCGTCTATACCGCTGGAGAGTATGAAGATGGCCATGACGATTATTGCTACGGGACCGATCGTACTGCTCTACCCCTTCGTACAGCGCTACTTCGTGAAGGGGCTGACGATCGGCGCGGTGAAAGGCTAAATTAAGAAACCAATAAGACTGACAGGCAGCAGGACGGAAGAGAAGCCAATCGCTGTCCTGTCATAAAAAGAAAAGGAGAGATTTGATATGAAAATGAAGAAAGTACTTTCTATGCTGTTAGTGGCAGCAATGACCGCTTCGGTATTATCCGGGTGCGGCGGCTCTGCTTCCGGTACGGCGGCCCAAGACGGCGGCACGGAAGCTGCGGAGAGTGAAGGAACAGAGGCGGCTGCGGCAGATACAGCGGCGGTAAGCGACGCGCTGGCAGGCCTTCCGGAAGTCATAGGAGAAGGAACGGTTGCCGCTACGCCTGAGATGTATGCCAACACGGATTTGAGCAAAGAGGAAACGGTCAACATGTATCTGATTGGCGATACGCCCAACGACTGGGACGAGGTACTCGGACTTGTCAATGAGTATCTGGCGCCTTTTAACACCAAGCTGGCAGTAACCTTCATGAGTTGGAGTGATTACCAGACGATGTATTCTCTGGTGCTTGCAGGCGGCGAGGATGTGGATATTATCTTTACGGCTCCCTGGTGCTATATGTACACAGAGGCGGCGAAGGGTTCCTTCTATGAACTGACAGAGGATTTCAGGGCGGCGTATATGCCGCTTACCAATAAGTATCAGGCGGCGGAAAGCTGGGACGAAACAACTATCGCGGGCAAAACAATCGCCGTACCCACCAACACGGCGCAGGCGGCAGGTAAGATTGTGGCAATCCGTCAGGATATCGCCGACAAATACGATATCAAGTCTCTGGATAGCTGGGAGGACTATAAGAATTTCTGTCTCACCATTGCGGAGAAGGAGACGCCGGATACGGGCGTTTACGCGCTGGCCGCTTCTGTTGACAACAACGAATTGTGGGATGTATACCGTCAGCAGTACGATACCTTCCTTGCACTGGACAGCGATTACCTGGATCTGATGTACATTGACAACGGCGGACTTCCTGCGGCAGATGACATCTCCCTTGTCTATGAGACAGAAGAGTTCCGCAAGTACGCATACGATATGAAGGAACTGGCAGACGCCGGTGCGTGGAGCCGTTCCGCACTGACCAACACGGTAACAGACGACGATGCCTTCGGTGCATTACAGGGCGCTTCTATTGCATGGAACACCTCTGTATTCACCTATATCAAGCAGGCGGAGCAGACAGAGGGTGTTGTGGGCGCTGCTTATGACCTGACCAAGGATCATTTCGTAGGCTGTGAGGCTTATTCCAACAATGATATGGCGATCACGGCAAGCTCTAAGAATCCTGAGAGAGCGGCTATGGTGCTTGACCTGATTAAGATGGATACGTATCTGAATCATCTGCTGATTCTCGGTGTGGAGGGTAAGCATTATTCCATCGATGAAGATAACAAGTATCAGGAGTTGGACGCTGCAGCGGATTATGCGGCATATGCCATCTCCGCTTCCTGGGCAATCAAGAACGGAGAATTGGGTGAAACGGGCTCAGATCCGAGACAGACTGCTATCACAGATGACTGGGAAGACCGCGTTAAGAGTAATCCGACGATTACCTTCGTCTTCGATGACAGCTCGGTAGAATCCTACAAAGCGGCGGTCAATGCGGTATTGAACGATTATGTGCCGATGATCGAGCTGGGACTGGTGGACGATGTGGACGCAACCCTTGATAAGATGATCGAGGAGTGCTACAACGCAGGCTTCCAGGAAGTGATGGATGAATTCAAGAGACAGTACGAGGAATGGTATGCGACCAGATAAGAGAGGGCGGAGAGATTCCTGTACAGTGTGACAGAAAGAATGAATTAGCTGAATACATATACTTCTTCATACACTGATTTGGCGGCAGAGTACCTGTAACACAGGCTCTGCCGCTGAATTTTTATACAGGGCCTGACAGTGCGCGGCGGCTGTTGTCATCCGGGTTCCGCAATCCTGCTGACGCCCACGTAGATCTCCGAGATTTTGTACCAGGTAGGATAGTCCACGATGCCGGACTGGGGCAGATTGAAGATGCGCTGGAAGGTGCGTACCGCGTTGGCAGTACCGGAGCCGTAGACGCCGTCTGCCGTGATGCGGGGGATAGCGGGGTAGTTCTGGGCGATGCGGTTAAGCTGCTGCTGGATCTGGAGCACTTTGTCGCCGGAGGCGCCGATATTTAAGTTATAGCCGGGCCAGGAGGAGGGGACGCCGGATACAGCCACGGCAGAATTGATATACATGTCGCTGCCGTAATAGTAGCGGATGATTTCGATAGGGGAATAGCCTTCGTCTCCCAGATACTTGGAGCCCCACTGGCTTAAGCCGCTGCAGGTCACGTTCTTGCCGTCGCAGTAAGAAGTAAAGATGGGCTGGCGCACACCGGGGCGGGAGAGGAAATTGGCGAAGATAGTATCTACCAGTCTGTCGATGTTGGTGTAGATGTTGCGTCCGCGGATCCATTTCTGGTCGTAGGCGGTGGAAGACGTAATGGTGAAATTATAGCCTTGATTCCGGTACCACTCGGTGTAGACGCGATTCAGCGTCACAGACATAATCGCCAGCGTGTTGGCATAGATGGCGCTTTCCGGCCATGTGGCGTAGATTTCCGAGGAAACCACGTTCTTGATATAATCTCTGTAACGGACATAGTAGTTGCCGGCGGTGGAGTCGGAGGGCACGCCGTCGTGTACGATGATGTATTCGGGAATAACCACGCGGCTTAAGACGATCTCTCCGGTCTCGTCCATTGGTTTGATTTCATCCTCGGGGATTTTGGGCGGATAATCGCCGTAGAGGGTGTGGTCCGGAATGGTAATGGTCTCTTCCGGCTCCCGGGATACTTCGGTAGGAGTTAATTCAATATTCTGGACGGCGGTTACATCCGGCAGCACTTCTACGCCGGATACGGTTACCGGCTCGTAGCCGGGGGCGGTTACTGTTACGGTATATTCGGAATAGGGCATGGGTGAGTTGGGGGTTAAGCTGTATTCCAGGGGCGGAGTCCTCAAGTCTACGGTATCCGTCTGACCGGAGGAATCAGTGTTTAAAGTCTCTAATGTGCTGTCCGGCTCTCCGGTGAAGGAGATGGATATGGCAGCATTCTGAATGGGAATCTGTCCAACGTCAGCGGTAACATTGATCTGCAGTCTGCCGGTATCTATGGTATCGGTCTGCATACTTTTTAAAATGGGCTTTTCCATAAGATATATCCTCCATTTGGGTTTAGCCTGCAAATTCTGTCTTAGTTTTAGGGTATGCATTTGAGGTTGCACATGCTACCTTATAAATGATATAATAGGCTAAATCAAAGATTTAGCCACTAAATCAAAGATTTAGCCGGAAGAATCCTCTCGGGATTCTTCCAAGTCTGCGCGGGCGGAAGTTTTTAGACAACAACGAAAGCATCGAGAAGCATGGAGTGGAGTTGTGAGACAGGTTATAGAAGAAATACGTAATGGTAATTTTAATTTTGACAATGGTTCCTTAGATTTTTCCTGTCCACGTATAGAGTTATCTCTGCATGCAGATACGGTGGAGGAAGGCTCTTTCTTTGTCTATGGACCCAGGGGACGGGCGACGGAAGGATATGTGGTGTCGTCTGATCTGCGCATGGAATGCATGACGAGGAACTTCAGTGGGAGTCAGGACGAGATATTCTACCGGTTTGATGCCCGTGGAACGGAAGAAGGGGAAGAGGTCAAGGGCGCTTTCCATATGATATCCAATCAGGGAGAATATTATCTTCCTTTTTCTGTGGTCATTGTACCGAGGGTTATTACTTCGAGTCTGGGCAATATCAAGAATCTGTTCCATTTTACGAATCTGGCCAAAACGAATTGGGATGAGGCGGTTAAGCTTTTCTACTCTCAGGAGTTTGGGGAAATATTTAACGGCAACGACAATAAATATTATGCCGCCTATAAGGGATTGTCGGCAGTTTACGGCAATGAGCATAATGTAGAGGAATTCCTGTTGGAGATTCATAAGAAAAAAACAGTGGAATTTATTCCAGAGGAAACCAGGATTAAGATAGAGGATCCGCTTGAGAAGACGCGGTATACGCTGGGAATTAACCGGAATGGCTGGGGCTATACGCATTTGCGGATTAAGACGGAAGGAGAGTTTCTGTGTGTCGAGGAAGATACGGTCACAGACTCTGCTTTTTTAGGTAATCTTTACCGGTTATATTATTATGTGGATCATGAGAAGCTTCATGCCGGGAATAATTACGGCGCTATTGTGTTAGAGCGGGAGCATGAAACGATACGAATACCGGTTACGGTAATACAGCATGTCACTTCCAGAAAGACATTGGGGCTGCACCGGGAGAAAAAGAGGCTGACTGTTTCTTTGATGGAGTATTATCAGGCATTTCGCTTAAAAAAGATCAGTGCCAGAACCTGGATGACGGAGACGAACAAGCTGTTAAACCGTATAGAGGAAGTGGATGGCAGGGACGTCTCCATGAAGCTTTTTCAGGGACAGGTGCTTTTGACGGAAGAGCGGGACAATGAAGCCAGATGGCTGATTGAGAAGCAGGAAGAGCGGGTTCTTGCCATGCGGGAGGAACGCCCGGAGGTATGGTGCTATTATTTGTATCTGACCACCTTGTACAGTAAGGATGATCAGTATGTAGACGATGCCGCAGAACTTGTGAAGGACATCTATCTGCGCAACAGGGGCAACTGGCGTATTGCCTGGCTATTGATGTATCTGTCTGAGGAATATGTCAAAAGTCCTTCCCGCAGATGGGCTCTGCTGGAGGAATTGGTGCAGTATCACTGCAGCTCGCCGGTTATCTATATTGAAGCGTGGCATATTCTGTGCATGAATCCCGCTATGCTCATGAAGCTGGGTAATTTCGAACTGCAGGTTCTGTGGTATGCGGTAAGAAATGATCTGATGAAAGACGAAATCGTCATGCAGATCGTATATCTGGCACAGAAGCAGAAAACTTATTCGGAGCAGTTGTTTCGTATTCTGAAGGGGTGTTATGAGAGAAAGCCGCAGAATGATATTCTGCATGCAATCTGTACACTGTTAATCAAAGGGAACTGTCAGGGAGAGAAATTCTTCCCGTGGTATCAGGCCGGCGTGGAAGAAAATCTTCGTATTACCCGGCTGTATGAATATTATATGATGTCCATATCTTTGTCCTATGACGGGCCGCTGCCGAAGATGATTCTGATGTACTTCGCGTATCAGAGCGATTTGCGTTATGATATTACCGCGTATCTGTATGCTTATGTCTATAAGCACAGAGAGGAAATTCCTGATATTTATGTAAACTATTGTGCCGCTATGGAGCGTTTCGTGTTAGAGCAGATACGGCATGGCAGGATTAATAAGGATCTGGCATATCTGTACAGCAATCTGATCAGTCTGCCGATGATCGATGAAGAAAGCGCGGGACAGCTTGCGTCGCTTCTGTTCATGCGGGAGATCCGGGTGGATTCCGACCGGATTACGGAAGTGATTCTTGTATATCCTTATGGCATCGGGCAGGCGGTGTATCCGGTTTCGGCAGGCAGGGCGATGGCGCCTGTGTATGATTCCGACTGCAAGATTCTTTTGGGCGACGGCAAAGGGAACCGATATACCGCCAGCGTGAAATATCAGGTGCAGGCTGTTATTTCCCCTGCGAAGCTGGCGCTTATGATTTCTCCTTTCGTGCGGGAACATCTGGGATATGCAGTCTATGCATGTTACGAATGTCAGAACAGTCCGGCAGTACATGAGGACAATGCGGATCTGTTTGTCCGTCTGACGGAGTCTGATCAGATAGAAGAAAGCATGAAGCAGGAAATCCGTATGATGCTGGTGGATTTCTATTATGAGAAGGACAGGATGCGGGAACTGGACGAATATCTCCTGGCGTTAAAGCCGGAGAATATGCGCAAGCGTGATCATAAGAAGATCATCCGCTATATGACGATCAGGGGAATGTATGAAGAAGCCTATGACTGGGTAAAGCGTGTGGGACCGTATCATGTGGATGCCAAGGTGCTGCTGAAGCTTTGCAGCAGGCTTCTGGACCGGGAAGAGAGAGAAGAAGATCCGGTTATGACGGGAGTGCTGTTCCATATCCTGCGCAAAGGCAAGTACGATGAGAATGTATTGGCATATCTGGTCAGATATTATTCCGGCAGCATCAAGGATATGCGGGATGTCTGGAAGACGGCTTATTCCTTCGGGACAGAGACTTACAGCCTGTGCGAGCGTATGCTTGTGCAGATGCTTTATACAGGCTCCCATGTGGGAGAAAAGGGAGAGATATTCCGCTACTATAGTAAGAATGGCGGCAATGAAGAGCTTATGGCGGCGTTTCTGTCGAAGGGCTGTTATGATTATGCGGTGGGCGAGCAGATCACGGAGCCGTATATTTTCGAGAGCGTTCAGGAATTGTGCCGCAGGCAGGTGCCGCTTCATCTGGTCTGCAAGATCGCTTTTCTCCAGTATTATGCGGAGAATAAGGGGGAACAGACAGAGAAATGCAGACAGGTATGCGTCCGCTTCCTGGAAGACCTGCTGGCGGAGAATATTGTGCTGCCTGTCTATAAAGAGTACCAGGGATATCTTCCCCGGATGGATGGATACCAGGATAAAACCATGGTGGAATATCGTGCCAGACCCGGCGGCAGGGCCGTGATCCATTATGTGATACAGAATGAGGGCGGCGGAGAGAATGAATACCGCAAAGAAGAGATGAAGGATATGTTTGCCGGAATCTGTGTAAAGGAATTCGTCCTTTTCTTCGGGGAACGCCTGCAGTTCTATATAACGGAGGAAGAAGACGGCAGGGAACAACTGACGAAGAGCGGTACCATCAGCAGAGGCGACAGCGGACAGGAAAGCTTCGAGAGCAGATTCAGCATGCTCAACGACATTATGATAGGCATGAATCTGCAGGATTATGATACGGTAGATCATTTGCTGCGGGAATATTACAGGCAGGATTTTATGGTGGATAAGATATTCCGTATAAGACTCTGACATAAGGACAGAGTAAAGCTCACTCTGATGGACCGGAGCGGAGATTAGATTGAGGAATCGCTCTGATGAGCCGGAACAGAGATTAGGTTGAGAAATTGCTCTGGTGAGCCGGAATGAAGATTGGTGTGTAGAATCTATGTTTCTTGAGAAAAGAGAGGAGAACAAATTACATAACGGAAGCGTGCTGGTGGGGTATGACCTGGGGGAGCAGTATTCCCAGATCAGCTACTGCGTCTATGGAGAAGGCGATGTGGAGATGGTAGCGACTGTGATCGGCACCAGACAGTATAACATCCCGACTATGTTATGTAAACGAAAAGGCGTCAATCAATGGTATTACGGCAAGGACGCTGTGAAGCACAGAGAAGAAGAGGATATGTTTCCGGTGGAAGGACTTTTGTCTCTGGCGAAAAAGGGCGAGGATGTGGAACTGGATGGAGAGACCTATGATCCGGTTGCGCTCCTGACGCTTTTCATAAGGCGCAGCATGACATTGATGAATCTGATTGCCGCGATTGAAAATATAGACGGGATCATGTTTACCGTGGATGAGCTGGATGACCGGATGGTGGAGGTGCTGGCACAGGCGGCGGTGAACCTGAATCTGAAGACGTCACGCATATATTTCCAGAGTCATACGGAGAGCCTGTATTTCTTCGTGCTGCATCAGCCGCCGGAATTATGGAATTATCAGGTGATTGCCTGTGAGCATAACGGTATGCGGCTTAAGACCTACCGGATGGAGTGTAATAAACATACGACGCCCATCGTGGCGCTGATCGAGGAACAGACCTATGAGACGCTGGTGCTTCCGGAAGAAAGGGCCGAAGATTCTTCCGGTGAGAACACGCAGGCAGAGCAGGAAGAACGAATAAAGCAGGACGCCTACCGGATGGCGGATGAGCGTTTCTTAGGGATTCTGCAGAAGATGTGCGAAGGAAGAATCGTCTCGTCGGCGTATTTGTTGGGAGATGGTTTCCGTGCCGGATGGGATGAACAATCCTTGCAATTTCTCTGCCGCAACAGGAGAGTTTTCAAAGGAAATAACCTTTTTAGCAGAGGAGCATGTTATGGACTCCTGGAAAAGTTAGACCCCAGCGAGATAGGACAGAAGCATGTTTTTCTGGGTAAGGACAAGCTGAAATCCAATATCGGCATGAATGTGCTGCGGCAGGGCAGAGAATCTTATTTTGCACTGTTAGATGCCGGAGAGAACTGGTATGAGATCCGAAAGGAATGCGAATTCCTGTTAGGGGATGAGAAAGAGCTTGCTTTCGTGGTCACGCCGCTTGACGGGAAAGATAAGGAAAGCAGGGTGATATCACTCCGGAATGCAGATTCGGGAGGTGCGCCTTTTACAAGATACCGTCTGGAGGCGTCTATGTGTGCGGCGGATACTGTTCGGGTCAAAGTGACAGATCTGGGTTTCGGAGAGTTATTTCCCGCAAGCGGACAGGTGTGGGAGGAGTCTTTTACAGTATAAGAAAGGGGAAAGGAGCGTGCCGGTATGAGTCGGATTATCTTGGGGACAGGCAGATATGCCGAGAAACCCTTTTACATGGATAAATTTTATGTAAACTTGTATTCGGTGGAGGAATTGTGCTATCTTATTGTGGATAAGGCAGAACTGCTGGATCAGGATGTGATGCTGCCGGAGCTGGTAAAATGGCTGGATGAACAGTGCGGGTTGAACCAACTGGCGCATACCTTGTATACGCTGCTGAACCAAAAGGCTTCCGCAGCCGCTTTTGCAGGCACGATATTGGAGTATGTGAATCTGTACCCGGAAGATGTGATTGCAAGGACCGGGGAGATAATAAGAAGCAACGAAGGATTAAATCCCTGCGAACGGAAGAAGGCGAAGGCGGATTATCTGCTGCAGAACCGGAAGTATCACGCGGCGATAGAACAGTACCATATACTGCTTGCTCAGATACCGGAAACAGACAGATTGCTGCGGGCGAAGATCCTGCATAACATAGGCTCGGCGTACGCGGGCATGTTCATGTTCAGGCAGGCGTCGGATTTTTTCCTGCAGTCTCATGAGACAGACCAGAATAAGGAAAGCCTGCTGTCGTATCTTGCCGCGCTGCGCATGAGCTGTCAGGATAAAGACTATATCGCTTTTATTTCCGAGCATCCCGAATACCATGACGCGTCGCTTAAGGTAGAGCGGCAGATAGAGCAGGCGTCCGGGCAGTTCGAAGGGACGGATGAGAACCGGATGCTTTTTACCCTGCAGGTATTTAAAGAAGAGGGCAACAGTAATCTGGGAAGTACCGTGCATTATTATAATGAGATAGAGAAGCTGACGGCAGATCTTAAGGAGCAATACAGAGATTATGTATCATAGCTGTTACGACAGCCTGAATGGAGACAAGTATGGGTTTTATCAGAAACTTACTGGAAAAATTTAGACGGAAGGATGAAGAGGCGTATGATGAGGAGTCATGGGATGAGGAAGAGGAAGTCAGGCAGATAGACTATCATGATAAGGAGCAGAGGAACGACTATGTCAGGAATTGTCTGGAGCGGATGGCAGATGCCACCAAAGAGCTGGAGAATCTGAACTTCGAATACGACATGGTGACTTCTTATCTGAAGGATATGGAAGAAATCGAGGCGCTGCCCCCGGAAGAGAGTGAACAGCTTAAGGAATGTGCCAAGAGAGTAGCGCTTCTGCAGGACAGCAAGGCGGATTTCATGGGCAGACCGCGGAGAATGACTGATGAGCAGTATAACCGGATGGAGCGTATCGCCGATCAGGTCCAGGAGGGACATGATAAACTGACTGAGGCGGAGAATTACCAGAAGCTGATTAAGCAGGATCTGAACCGGCTGGATGGTGAGCGGCACGCATATCAGTACCGGAAGAATGAAGTGATGGGAATTATTGCGGATACGAAAGGAATGGCGCTTATCTGCGTGACTGCGCTGGGCTTGTGTATTCTGCTGCTTCTGTTATTACAGTTTTTCCTGGAGATGGACACGAAGCTTGGGTATCTTCTGACAGCGGCAGCGGCGGCATTCGCCATCACCGTGATCTATGTCAGGCATATGGATGCGAAGCGGGAGCTGCGGCGCGTGGAGACTGGCATCAATAAGATTATCCTGCTGCAGAATAAGGTGAAAATACGATATGTGAATAATACGAACCTGCTGGATTATCTCTATCTGAAATATGGGGTGTCCAGCGTTCAGGAACTGGATGATATGTGGCAGAAGTATCTGCTGGAGAAGGATGAGAGGGAGAAATACCGCAGGGCAGAGCTGGATCTGGATTACAGCCAGCAGGAACTGCTGCAGATCTTGAAGCGCTATCAGATTAAGGATCCTGCGATCTGGCTGCATCAGACCGAGGCGATTCTGGATCATAAAGAGATGGTGGAGATCCGGCATAATCTGATTATCAGACGGCAGTCTTTAAGACGCCGGATGGATTATAACAAAGACGTCGTGGCTGCCTCTTCCCAGAAGGAAATCAAAGAACTGGTGGAGAAATATCCGCAGTATGCGAAAGAGGTCATGGCGACGGTGGACGAGTATGAGAAGAAGTTTCAGGAGTAGGAAATGGGCGCAGGGGAGAAACAGAAAATCAGAAGCCTCTTTGCTTTAGGAGAGCGTTTCGGAATGGAGAAAAGTTGAAAATGAACACGGAACAGGAAAGTAAACTGGAACAGGAAATGGACAAGCTTGGAGAAGAGTGCGGCGTATTCGGCATCTATGACTTCGACGGAAACGACGTGGCGTCTACGATTTATTATGGACTTTTCGCTCTCCAGCACAGGGGACAGGAAAGCTGCGGTATCGCGGTCAGCGATACAAGCGGTCCTAAGGGCAAGGTGTTAAGCGCCAAAGAGATGGGCTTGCTCAATGAGAATTTCACCCCGGATATTCTGGAGAAGCTCAAAGGCGATATCGGCGTGGGACATGTGCGCTATTCCACTGCCGGAAGCAGCACGAGGGAGAACGCCCAGCCATTGGTTCTCAATTATGTGAAGGGAACGCTGGGACTGGCGCATAATGGCAATCTGATCAACGCGCCGGAACTGCGGCATGAACTGGAATATTCCGGCGCTATTTTCCAGACTACCATAGATTCGGAAGTGATTGCTTACCATATCGCCAGGGAGCGGTTAAACAGCAAGACCGTCGAAGAGGCGGTGGGGCGCGCCATGAAGAAAATCAAGGGCGCTTATTCCCTGATCGTCATGTCGCCCCGCAAGCTGATCGGCGCAAGAGATCCTTACGGCTTCAAGCCCCTCTGCATCGGCAGACGGGACAACGCCTATATTCTGGCGTCGGAGACCTGCGCGCTGGATACCATAGGCGCGGCCTATGTAAGAGACGTGGAGCCAGGCGAGATTGTGACCATTTCCCCGGAGAAGGGAATCGAATCAGATAAAAGCATGTGCCTGCCCAGAGAACAGCACGGCAGATGTATCTTCGAGTATATTTATTTCGCGAGACCGGACAGCCATATCGACGGCGTAAGTGTCTACGAGTCCAGAATCAAGGCAGGACGGTTCTTAGCCATAGATTCGCCTGTGGACGCTGATCTGGTGGTGGGTGTGCCGGAGTCAGGCAACTGCGCGGCACTGGGCTATTCCATGCAGTCGGGGATTCCCTACGGGCAGGCTTTCGTCAAGAACGCATATGTGGGGCGGACCTTCATCAAGCCCAAGCAGAAGAGCCGTGAGAGCAGTGTGCGGGTGAAATTAAACGCCATCAAGGAAGCGGTCAACGGCAAGCGAATCATCATGATAGATGATTCCATCGTGCGGGGTACTACCTCGGACCGCATCGTGAAGATGCTCCGCGAGGCAGGCGCCAAAGAAGTGCATATGAGAGTCAGCTCGCCGCCGTTTCTCTATCCCTGCTATTTCGGAACGGACGTACCGGCCCGCGAGCAGCTTATCGCCTACAACCGTTCCGTAGAAGAGATTTGCCGGATGATCGGTGCGGATTCGTTGGGGTATCTGCGGATGGAACGTCTGTCTGAACTGGTGAACGGACTGGATATCTGCAGAGGATGTTTTACCGGGAAGTATCCCATGGAGCCGCCGACACAGGATATTCGCGGAGAGTATGAGCGGTAACCTGTTAACAGCCGTAAGGCGTCAGTTGATTCCTATAAAGTTGATTAGTATAAAATAAGAGAAAACAGGAGAACAAGTATGAGTACAGACAGATATGTAAGCCCCTTATCGGAGCGTTATGCCAGCAAAGAGATGCAGTATATTTTTTCACCGGACATGAAGTTCCGTACGTGGCGGAAACTGTGGATTGCCCTTGCGGAGACAGAGATGGAACTGGGCTTAAGCCAGAACGGCAGGCCGGTTATTACGAAGGAGCAGATCGATGAGTTGAAAGCGCACGCCGAGGATATCAACTATGATGTGGCGAAGGCGCGGGAGAAAGAGGTGCGTCATGATGTTATGAGCCATGTGTACGCGTACGGGCAGCAGTGCCCCAAGGCGGCGGGCATCATCCATCTGGGCGCAACATCCTGCTATGTGGGCGACAATACGGATATTATCGTGATGACGGAGGCTCTTAAGCTCGTGAAGAAGAAGCTGGTGAACGTGATCGCAGAGCTTGCGAAGTTCGCTGATACCTATAAGAATCTGCCAACGCTGGCGTTTACCCATTTTCAGCCCGCGCAGCCCACTACGGTAGGCAAGCGAGCGACATTATGGGCGCAGGAGTTTTGCCTGGACTTAGAAGACCTGGATTATGTATTGTCCACGATGAAGCTCTTAGGGTCCAAGGGAACGACGGGCACGCAGGCGTCTTTCCTGGAGCTGTTCGACGGCGACCAGGAAACGATCGATAAGATTGATCCGATGATTGCCAAGAAGATGGGCTTCGAGAAATGCTATCCGGTATCGGGACAGACCTATTCCCGGAAGGTGGACACGAGAGTCTGCAATATTCTGGCGGGAATCGCCGCTTCCGCGCACAAGATGTCCAATGATATCAGACTGCTGCAGCATTTGAAGGAAGTGGAAGAGCCTTTTGAGAAGAGCCAGATTGGTTCCTCCGCGATGGCCTATAAGAGAAATCCGATGCGCAGCGAGCGAATTGCCTCTTTGTCCAGATTCGTCATGGTGGATGCGTTGAATCCCGCGATCACCTCCGCGACCCAGTGGTTTGAGAGGACGCTTGACGACTCTGCCAACAAGCGGCTTTCCATTCCGGAGGCGTTTCTGGCGGTGGACGGCATTCTGGATCTGTGCCTGAATGTGGTAGACGGTCTGGTGGTATATGATAAGGTAATTACGAAGCGTCTGATGAGCGAACTGCCTTTTATGGCGACGGAGAATATTATGATGGATGCGGTGAAGATGGGCGGCAACCGTCAGGAGCTGCATGAGAAAATCAGAGAGTTGTCCATGATTGCCGGAGCCAACGTGAAGCGTGAGGGCAAGGACAACAATTTGTTAGAACTGATTGCGGAGGATCCGGCTTTCAATATGAGCCTGGAAGATCTGCAGAAAACAATGGATCCTTCCAAATACGTGGGACGTGCGCCGCTGCAGGTAGAGAAATTCTTAGAGGAAATCGTGAATCCGATTCTGGAGGAGAATAAGGAGCTGCTGGGCGTGAAAGCGGAGATTACCGTATAGAAGAAAAGGTGAACAGCAAAAAGGCGGCATATTAGACCGCGGCGAAACAAATAGGTGTGCCTGTAAGCGAAAGGCACGATTCATAGAAACAAAGAGAACTTCCCGGCGTACGTCCATAAGGCGTTATGCCGGGAAGTTTTTTGCATAAATTGCACGTCAGGCAAAACGATTCTGTTGGTTCGGACAAAACGATCCGGTTAGTTTGGACAAAGACGTCCAGTTAGTTTAGACGAACTGCCGATTTGTAATAAATGTTATATCAATAAAAAGAACTTGCGGCAGAATGATGAGTATGATAGAATAGGTTTCAATCAATTATGATCAAACACGGCATGACAGGTTATCAAGGGGAACCTGGCTGAGTTGGAACAGGGGAGTTTATATGGGAAAAGAGCAGGATTTTGAAAAAGACGCAATGAAGGTATCGACAGTCAGTATCGTGGCAAACGCCGTACTGACCGCGTTTAAACTGTTTGCGGGCGTTATTGCCCATTCCGGGGCGATGATTTCAGATGCGATTCACTCCGCTTCCGATGTGTTCAGCACCATTGTGGTTATTATTGGCATTAAGATATCCAGGAAGGAGTCGGATAAGAATCATCCCTACGGGCATGAGCGGCTGGAGTGCGTGGCGGCGATCGTGCTTGCGACGATTCTTGCGGCTACCGGTCTGGCTATCGGGTACTCCGCTGTGACAAAGATTGCAGGAGGAGAATATGACAGTCTGGCTGTGCCGGGAATGCTGGCGCTTATCGCGGCGGCGCTCTCGATTCTGGTCAAAGAGGGCATGTACCAGTATACGAAGTTCTATGCCAGAAGAATCGATTCCAGCGCTTTGATGGCGGACGCATGGCATCACAGGTCTGACGCGCTTTCTTCCGTGGGCGCTTTGATTGGTATTGCGGGCGCGCGGATGGGATTCCCGCTTCTTGATCCGGTTGCCAGCCTGGTAATCTGTTTCTTTATTGAGAAAGCCGCTTATGATATATTTATGGATGCCATAGACAAGATGGTGGATAAGGCATGTGACGAAGAGACGGAGAAGGCGCTTCGAAGCTGCGCCATGGAGCAGGCGGGCGTCCTGGGAGTGGATCTTTTACATACCCGGGTCTTTGGCAATAAAATATATGTGGATATCGAAATCAGTCTGGACGGCGGTATGACGCTGCTGGAGTCCCACGGTATCGCAGAGCGCGTGCATGATTCCATCGAGAAGTCTTTTCCGAAAGTGAAGCATATTATGGTGCATGTGAATCCGGCGGAGAAATAAGGAGTCTGATTCGAAATGATTGCAGCAAAGTCTGACCAAAGCAGATAAAAAGCAGATAAAATATAAAATACTCTTGACAAACAATTAAATAAATGTTTAAATGTTCATACAAGGAAACAATAAACAGATTTATGATATTGTAAAACTCAGACAGGAGGATGAATATGACGAAGAAACAAAAAAAGGTGCTGATACGTATTCTCATAGCGGCGGTGCTCGTGATCGCCCTGCATTTTATCCCGGCAGGGAATCAGTACCTCCGGCTGGGACTGTATCTTGTACCGTACCTGATTATCGGATATGATATTCTGAAAAAAGCGGTGCTCGGCATCATACACGGAGAAGTATTTGACGAAAATTTCCTGATGGCGGTGGCCACCGTGGGCGCTATGATTCTCGGCGAGTATGCAGAGGGCGTGGCCGTTATGCTTTTCTACCAGATCGGAGAGCTGTTTCAGAGCTATGCGGTGGGGAAGAGCCGCAGGAATATATCCCAGCTTATGGACATCCGTCCGGATTATGCTAATATAGAAGTGGAAGGCAGACTGGAGCAGACAGACCCTGACGAGGTGGCTGTGGGAACGGTCATCGTGGTGCAGCCCGGGGAAAAGGTGCCGATTGACGGCGTGGTGACAGACGGCACGGCTTCCTTAAATACCAGTGCGCTGACGGGAGAGAGCCTGCCCAGAGAGGTCAGAGAGGGCGACGAAGTAATCAGCGGCTGTGTGAATATGTCCGGCGTGCTCCGCATCAGAACCACCAAGGCGTTTGGAGAATCCACCGTATCTAAGATACTGGAGCTGGTGGAGAATTCCAGCATGAAAAAGTCCAGGTCGGAGAATTTTATCACAAGATTCGCCAGATATTACACGCCGATCGTCTGTTACGGCGCGCTGGCGCTGGCGCTTGTGCCGCCTGTGATCAATTTGATTATGGGAAATCCCGCTAATTTCGCACAGTGGGTAACCAGAGCGTTGACTACACTGGTCATTAGCTGCCCCTGTGCGCTGGTGATTTCCATACCGCTTAGCTTTTTCGGCGGTATCGGCGGCGCATCCGCCAGGGGAATTCTGGTAAAAGGTTCCGTGTATCTGGAAGAACTGGCGCAGACGAAATACGTGGTCTGTGATAAGACAGGAACACTGACCAGGGGAGTCTTCGAAGTAACGCAGGTGGAAGCGGCGGAAGGCTTTTCGGGAGAAAAGCTTCTGGAAATGGCGGCTTACGCGGAGAGCTACTCGAATCATCCCATCAGCAAGAGCCTGAAGGAAGCCTACGGCGGGGAAATCGACATGGCGAGAGTCAGCGACGTGGAAGAAATCAGCGGTCACGGCGTGCAGGCTTATGTAGACGGAAGAGTAGTGGCGGCAGGAAACAGGAAGCTGATGGAACAACTGGGGATTGCCTGTGCGGCGCCGGAGCGGACGGGTACAGAGGTGCATGTGGCGGTGGATGGCCGCTATGCCGGATATATTCTTATTTCCGACGTGGTAAAGCCTGGCGCGGCGAAGGCGGTGGCCGGACTGAAGGCGGCGGGCGTGAAACAGGTGGTTATGCTGACCGGAGATTCCAGACGCGTGGCGGACGCGGTGGCGGAAGAACTGGGCGTAGACGTGGTGAAGAGCGAGCTGCTTCCGGGCGATAAGGTAACGGAAGTGGAGAAGCTGCTAGCGGGAAAGGACAAGAAGGAAATGCTCGCCTTTGTGGGCGACGGCATTAACGACGCCCCGGTGCTTTCCAGAGCGGATTTGGGAATAGCCATGGGTGCGCTGGGTTCCGATGCTGCCATCGAGGCGGCGGACATCGTGCTGATGGACGACGACCCGGCGAAGATTGCGGTGGCGATGAATATTTCCCGCAAGACGCTGCGCATCGTACACCAGAACATCGTCTTTGCACTGGCAGTGAAATTCGCCTGTCTGGCGCTTGGCGCGGTAGGCTTTGTCAATATGTGGTGGGCGATTTTTGCCGATGTAGGCGTTATGATACTTGCGGTGCTGAATGCGACAAGAGCGCTTCAATATAAAGATTGAGGCGTGTTGGCTTTGCTTCTGACAGGACGGCATCCGGTGTTTCCCGGTGTTCGGCTTCCGGGACGGGGATAAGGAAAAGGGATAAGGAGTAAGATTATCTTATGGCACAGATTGCAATGCCCCATGATCATGGGCAGGAAATAGAGAGGATATTGGAGAAGCTGCCGCCGCAGGAGCTGTGCGTACAGGTGGCGGAAATTTTCAAATTAATCAGCGACGGCTCCAGACTGCGGATTCTGTGGCTGTTATGCCACTGTGAGGAATGCGTCAGCAATATCGCGGCGGCGATGGAGATGAGCGACCCGGCGGTGTCCCATCACTTAAAGCTTCTTCGTGCAAGCGGGCTGATTGTGAGCAGACGCGAGGGCAAGGAGGTCTACTATAAGCTGGCGGATACCGCCCAGGCACAGCTTGTGCATCACGCCTGCGAGGAGATGTTCCAGATATCCTGTCCGCTGGCATAGAGAGGAAAGGAACCTGGTGATCTGTATCGGGAATATGAGATACAGGAAACCATCAACGTGAGGGAAACCAGCCATGAATCAGATATCCTTATTTGACAGAGAACTTCCACAGCCCCTGGCGGCGAAGCTAAGACCGCAGACGCTGGAGGAATATGTGGGGCAAAGCCATTTGCTTGGGCCGGGCAGAGTACTGTACCGCCTGATTGAGAGCGATCAGATTTCGTCCATGATTTTCTGGGGGCCGCCGGGTGTGGGCAAGACCACGCTTGCGCGGATTATCGCCAACCGGACGAAAGCGTCTTTTATTGATTTCTCCGCAGTCACAAGCGGTATCAAGGAAATACGCCAGGTAATGGAGCAGGCGGAGATAAACCGGCAGTACGGCACGAAGACGATAGTGTTTGTGGACGAGATTCATCGCTTCAATAAGGCGCAGCAGGACGCATTTCTGCCTTTTGTGGAGAAGGGCAGTATTATACTGATCGGCGCGACGACGGAGAATCCTTCTTTTGAAATCAACAGCGCGCTGCTGTCCAGGTGCAGGGTGTTTGTGTTAAAGGCGTTAGAGGAGGCTGATCTGGTAAAGCTTCTGCAAAATGCGATTCACAGTCCGTCAGGCTTTGGCAATATGGACGTTGAAATAACAGAGCCGCAGCTTCAGGCAATTGCGGCTTTTGCCAACGGGGACGCCAGAAGCGCTTTGAATACGCTGGAAATGGCTGTTCTGAACGGAGAGATGACGCCGGAGGGACGTATCATAGTGACGGAGGAGGATATGGCGCAGTGTATCAGCCGGAAATCCCTGCTCTATGATAAGGCGGGAGAAGAGCACTACAATCTGATTTCCGCGCTGCACAAGTCCATGCGCAACAGCGATCCCGATGCGGCGATTTACTGGATGTGCCGGATGCTGGAGGGCGGGGAGGATCCTCTTTATATTGCCAGAAGGCTGGTGCGGTTTGCCAGCGAAGACATTGGCATGGCGGATTCCCATGCGCTGCAGGTGGCAGTGGCGGCTTATCAGGCATGCCATTTTCTGGGAATGCCGGAGTGTGATGTGCATCTGACCCACGCGGTAACCTATCTTGCCATGGCGCCCAAGTCAAATGCGCTTTATGCGGCGTGTGAACGGTGCAAGCAGGATGTGAAGAACGGGAGTGCAGAGCCTGTACCGCTGCAGTTACGCAACGCCCCGACCAGGCTTATGGAAGAGCTGGAATACGGCAAAGGGTATCAATATGCGCATAATACGGAAGAAAAGCTGACGAATATGGAGTGTTTCCCGGAATCCATGAAGGGAACCCGGTATTATTTTCCTGCGGAGCAGGGTGAGGAGAAGAAGGTAAAAGAGCGGCTCGAGGAAGTGATGACATGGAAAGAGGAACACCGTGAATAACGTGAAAGAAAATGATATAGGAAGAAGTTATGATACATATAATAAATATTGATTTTACTTATGATAAGATTTGCTTTATAATCATTAAGTAAGAAACAGAAGGCAGGTTTTTTACAACCTGCCTTTGTTGTGTGTATCGGACGGCGTATGACTGCAATAGGCTGCGGTATGCATAAGAATGAATGGGTCAGGGTGAAAAATGGAATTTCATCCGGCAAATCTGCGGTGGTGCGCTGCTTGCGCGGATTTGGCGAGGGTATAGAAGCGGCGCAGAAATGAGGTAAATAATGGTCAAAGCAGTAGTAGGCGCTAACTGGGGCGACGAAGGAAAAGGCAAGATCACGGATATGCTGGCGGAGAAGGCCGACATTATCGTGCGTTTTCAGGGAGGAGCAAACGCGGGTCACACGATTGTGAACAATTATGGCAAGTTTGCACTTCACACCCTGCCGTCCGGCGTTTTTTATAATCATACGACAAGTATTATCGGAAACGGCGTTGCACTCAATATTCCGATACTTTTTAATGAAATCAAATCTATTACGGACAGGAATGTACCGATGCCGAAGATTCTCGTGTCAGAGCGCTGCCAGATGGTGATGCCTTATCATATTCTGTTCGACCAGTATGAAGAAGAGCGGCTGGGCGGCAAGTCCTTTGGCTCGACCAAATCGGGTATCGCGCCTTTCTATTCCGATAAATATGCGAAAATCGGTTTCCAGGTCAGCGAGTTATTCGACGAAGACCTGTTAAAAGAAAAAGTGGTACGTATCTGTGAGACGAAGAATGTCATGCTGGAGCATCTGTATCACAAGCCGCTGCTGGTGCCGGATGAACTGTTAGCCACCCTGCATGAATATAAGGAGATGATCGCGCCTTATGTCTGTGACGTTTCCGCCTATCTCGATCAGGCGATTAAAGACGGCAAGACTATTCTCTTAGAGGGACAGCTTGGAACGTTAAAGGATCCTGACCACGGCATCTATCCGATGGTGACGTCTTCCTCTACATTAGCGGCTTACGGCGCGATCGGCGCAGGGATTCCGCCCTATGAAATCAAGCAGATCGTGACGGTGTGCAAGGCATATTCCTCTGCGGTGGGCGCAGGCGCTTTCGTATCCGAAATCTTCGGGGACGAGGCGGATGAACTGAGAAGACGCGGCGGCGACGGCGGTGAGTTCGGCGCTACCACCGGACGTCCGCGCCGTATGGGATGGTTCGACTGCGTGGCTTCCAAGTATGGATGCAGACTGCAGGGTACGACTGATGTAGCTTTTACCGTGTTAGACGTGCTGGGCTATCTGGACGAGATTCCGGTCTGCGTGGGCTATGAGATAGACGGAGAGGTGACGACAGACTTCCCGGTTACCCATAGGCTTGAGAAAGCAAAACCGGTGTTAAAGACGCTGCCGGGCTGGAAATGTGATATTCGCGGCATCAAGACCTACGAGGAACTGCCGGAGAACTGCCGGAAGTATGTGGAATTTATCGAGGGGCAGATTGGATACCCGATTACGATGGTTTCAAACGGTCCGGGCAGAAGCGATATTATTTATCGCAAGAGTCCGTTTAGTAAATAAGGAACAGGTCTGATTGGTTTTACAGAACAGACGCCTGGATGGAATTGTTGTGTATCAGAAAAGATCAGCGCAGGCTGGTCTTTTCTTTATTATGGCTTTCAGGACAATTACTTGCCATCTTCTAAATATGATGTGTATAATAGGAATGGAACAAAAGCGCTTGTGAAAGAGCGCTTTTGTGCAGGAGACATATGGAAAACCAGCAGACCGGCAGGAACGGGAGCCGTGGAGACGCATGATTCATAATCTGGAATACTATAAGGTTTTTTATTACGTGGCGAAGCATAAGAGCCTTACGGCGGCGGCAGGGGAGCTTGCGATTTCCCAGCCTGCGGTAAGCCAGTCGTTGCGGCAGCTTGAGACGGCGCTGGGCGTGAAGCTTTTTACCAGGGTGTCGAAGGGCGTGCGGCTGACGAAAGAGGGAGAGATGCTCTACAGCTATGTGTCCAAGGGCTATGAGCAGATTCTGTTAGGACAGCAGAAGGTGCGGCAGATGCTGAATCTCGATTTGGGAGAAATCCACATCGGCGCCAGCGATATGACGCTGCAATATTATCTGCTGCCGTATCTGGAACGGTTTCACGAGAAATATCCCGGCATCAAGGTGGTGGTGACCAATGCGCCCACGCCTGAGACGCTGCGCAACCTGCGGGACGGAATCATCGATTTCGGCGTCGTCAGCACGCCCTTTGACGCAGGAGAAGACGTGCAGGCGATTATCGTGCAGGAAATAGAAGATGTCTTTGTGGCGGGCAGAAAATTTATTCCTTATAAGAACAGGATGCTGGACTTACAGGAACTGGAGCGTCTGCCGATTATCTGTCTGGAAGGAGAGACCAGCAGCAGAAGCTACATGGACGGTTTTTTGAAGCAGAACCATGTGCAAATCAAGCCGGAGTTCGAGCTGGCCACCAGTGATATGATTGTTCAGTTTACCCTGCGGAATCTGGGCGTGGGCTGTGTGGTGCGTAATTTCGCCAGCGAATATCTGGATTCGGGACAGCTCTTTGAACTGCGGTTCAACCAGATTATTCCGAAACGGCATTTCTGCGTGGTGACGGCGGGCAAAAGTCCGGTGTCTGCGGCGGCGAAGAATCTGCTGGAGCTGGTGTATGCGGATGTCTACTGAGAAAGGAGACAGACTATGATTACAACGATTATATTCGATATCGGCAATGTGCTGGCTGATTTCACCTGGAAGGAGCACTTTGAAAGCTTTGGATACGATGCGGCGATGGTGGAACGGCTTGCGGCGGCCACCGTTTTGAGTAAGGAGTGGAATGAATATGACAGAGGCGTCATATCAGATGAGGAAATTATAGAGAGCTTTGTAGTAAACGACCCTGCCATCGAGGCGGATATCCGCAGAGTCCTTGCCGATGTGAAAACTATCATTAAGCGGAACGATTATGCGATTCCGTGGATTCAGGAGCTGAAAGCGAAGGGCTACCGCTGTCTGTATCTTTCCAATTTCTCTCATAAGGCGGAAACCGAATGCGCTCATGCGCTGGATTTCATCCCTTATATGGACGGAGGTATCCTGTCCTATCGGGATCAGGTGATTAAGCCTATGCCGGAAATCTATCAGCTTCTGATAGACCGGTATGCTTTGAAGCCGGAGAAATGCGTATTTATGGACGATACGCCGCAGAACCTGGAGGGCGCGGAGAAGTTCGGCATTCACACGATTCATTTCAGAAATCAGGCGCAGGCGGCGGATGAACTGCGGACGCTTGGCGTGGAGTGACAACTGGCCGTGCCTGTGTGCGGACGGTATACGGCATCTGCAGAGTAATGCCATGTGCCGTTTGGAGCAGGAAGCGAAGGAGAAGACGGCGGCAGGATAAAGGCAGCCGGAAAGCCGGTGAAATATTCATACAGGAAAGGATCAGCAGAAAGATAGGGAGGAAATCATGCAGGAAATGTCTGAGCAGAAAGAAACAATGCGGGAGCAGTTCTCCAGGACGGAAATGCTCTTAGGAGCCGCCGCTTTGGAGAAGCTGCGCGGCTGTCGTGTGGCGGTATTCGGCATTGGGGGCGTAGGCGGCTATGTCTGTGAGGCACTGGCAAGATGCGGCGTGGGCGCTATGGATTTAATAGACAATGACCGGATATGTCTGTCCAATCTGAACCGCCAGATTATTGCCACCCATAAGACTGTCGGGCGGTATAAGACAGAAGTGATGCGGGAGCGGATTCTTGACATCAATCCTGAAGCGCAGGTACGTACCTGTCAGTGCTTCTTCCTGCCGGAAAACGCGGAACAGTTTCCCTTTGCGGAATATGATTATATCGTGGATGCGGTAGATACCGTGACGGCGAAGCTGGAACTGGTGATGAAAGCGCGGGAATACGGCGTACCGATCATCAGCAGCATGGGAACCGGCAATAAGCTGGACGCAGGCGGCTTTCGCGTCGCTGACATCTACGAGACGAAGGTATGCCCGTTGGCGAAGGTGATGCGGAGAGAATTAAAGAAACGCGGTGTGGACAGGCTTAAGGTGGTCTATTCGGAGGAAGAGCCGACGCGGCCGGGCGAGACAGCAAGGCCAATGGAACTGGTGCGACCGCGCGAGGAAATCAAATCGGAGGAAGCTGTCAATCCGGGCGCGCCAAACAGGCGCGCCACTCCCGGCAGTATTGCCTTTGTGCCGCCGGCGGCAGGGCTGATGCTGGCGGGGGAAGTGGTGAAGGATTTGATCAGGTAAGTGATAAATAACCAGAGGGGGATCAAAGATGAAAAAGAGGTTATTAATTGCGGTATTAACGGCAGGAATGATTCTGCAGTCTTTGGCTTTGCCGGTTCAGGCGAAAGAGGCAGTTCCGGTGAGTGCGGAATATGCGGCACAATCGTTGGAAGACCTATCGGCAAGGATACAGGATAAAGGACTTGAGGAAGAGCCGGACAGAGAGTCGGGAGGAAATCCGGCGGAAGGAAGAACAGTCGGCAAACCGGGAGTGACAGAGCCGGCCGATGAAGCGGGAGAGAATCCGGAAAAAACAGACGGCGGGTCAGGAGAAGACTCAGAAGAAAAGAAGCCAGACGGCAATTCGGAGGAAGGCTCAGAAGAAAAGAAGCCGGATGGCGATTCACAAGAGGATTCGGATGAAAAGAAGCCAGACGGCGATTCAGAGGAAGATTCAGAAGAAAAGAATCCGGATAGCGAATCAGAAGAGAACCCGGAAGAAGAAGCAGATAATGAATTGGATGAAAATACAGAGGAAGAAGAGCCTGAGGACGGACTGGAAGAAGATTCCGGGGAAGAGGAAACGGATGAGCCGCTTGATGAGCAGGCAGAGAACGCGCTGAAACAGAAATCAGATGCGCTGCTGTCAACGGAATCAGTCCTGCATTCTGTCAGCGGCGGGGAAGGCGTATACCAGGAAGGTTCTTTTACCGTATTAGGAGAAAGCGGAGAGCCGGACGGCTCCGGCAAAACGATTTCATCCATGTCCGACGCGGACAGAAAAGAGGCGGAAGCGTATCTGTATAAGCAGTTAAAAGCAAAGAGCGCAAGCATTGATCTGTCAAAGTATGGCATAAGCACATCTGAGATCCGCAATTTCGTATTTGGAGTAGTAAATGACCATCCGGATCTGTATTTTGTAGGGAACAGTTTTAGTTACTATAGCCAGGGAACCACAGTCACCAGAATCCTTCCACAGTATATAGACGGCATGGACGACGCCGCGTTCCAGGCAGGATTAGCGGACGCTCTGGCAGTTGTGGAGCCGGGGATGACAGATCTGGAGAAGGCGGTTGCGCTGCATGATTATATAGTGCTGAATTGTGAATATGATTATGATAACTATTTAAATGGCAGTATTCCAAGGAGATCTTATTCCGCTTATGGCGTTCTGGCGGACCAAACGGCAGTATGCCAGGGATATGCGCTGGCGTATAAGCTTCTCTTAAATCAATCCGGCATCGAGTGTTATATGGTTACAAGCGACACAATGAACCATGCATGGAATCTTATTGTACTGGACGGAGAGTATTATCAGGTCGATGTTACGTGGGACGATCCGGTTTATGATCGTTTCGGATTGGTGAGTCATAGCAATATGTTTGTCAGTGATGACGAATTCGAGACAAGGTGTGAGCATAAGGATTGGGAGATTACCAGAGGAAGCAGCGTGGTCAATCTGACGGCTGACGATACCAGGTATGATGATGCGTTCTGGATTGATGTAAGGTCTCCGTTGGTGATAGCGGATGACGCATGCTATTACATACAGGAGTCAGACGGTCTTGTTAAGGGAACGCTGACAGGCGGCAGTGAGGAAGTCATTGTCAGTTCATCGAACATCGGTGTGTGGCGGCCTGTCGGTCAGCCGGGATATTATTATACGGGCAAATACTCGGGACTTTTTATGCTGGGCGGCCGGTTATATTATAATACGGCGGAACGGATCTGCAGTGTGTCCCCGGAAAATAAAGATATCAGGATGGAGACAAACGTCCTGTCTGCTTCTGACAGCTATGTTTACGGCAGCGCATACTGTCAGGGAGAAGTAAAATATGTGTTGAAAGGGGCGCCGAATGACGCGGGAACCATTCTGACAGCGGAACTTTCGCAGGAAACAGAGATACCGGTAAGCAGAATCGTTATGGATTGTGAGAAAGCGGTTCTCGGCAAAGGGGAAAGTATTAAGCTTTCAGCCGTGATTTATCCGGAAAGCGCCCGAAACAGGGAAATAACATGGAGTTCTGACAATCCGGCAGTGGCGGTTGTGAGCGCTGGGAAGGTTACTGCCGTCGGCAGCGGCAGTTGTTCGATCGTGGCGTCTGTGGATGGGAAGAACGCGGTATGTAAAGTGACGGTAAGACCGGAGAAACCTGTTTTCACACCAACGGGTACGATTGATAAAGGCGGTACCGTCACGATTGCTTCTGAACATGGCGAGGCCGTTTATTATACAGTGGATGGACAGACTCCGGCAGTTTCAGGTAAAACAACGAAGAAATATACCGCTCCTGTTGTTCTGAATCAGGATACGACAATCAAAGCAATTGCGGTTGATGCTTCCGATCCGAATATTATCAGCGATGTTGCGGAGGCATCATTTAAGGTATGTACCAACAATCTTCTGATTGATCCGCAGTCGGTTACCATCAAAGAAGGGGACAAGGCGGAAATCGTTATTAAAGAACTGCCTACCACCAGAACGGAAGCGGATGTAACCTGGAAATCTTCTGATGCGGGCGTGGCATCTGTTAATCAAAAAGGGGTGGTAACAGCGTTAAAAGGCGGAAAAGCCAGCATTACGGCGAGCGTTCCCGATCATCAGGGGAGAATTGTAACCGCCGCGTGTGAAGTTACGGTAGAACTGCCGGTTTATCAGGTAACCTTTATTGGTTTTGGTGACAAGGTAATACAGACGGTGTCGGTTGCAAAGGGCGGAACCGCGAAGCTGCCGGATGTGACTGCGCCTGTTGGATATGAGTTTACCGGATGGGAAGGTCAGAATACCAATATTCAGAAGGATTGTGTGATAAGGGCGAAATATAAGGCGATCAAGTATCAGATTACATATCATCTGAAGGGCGGTGTGAACGCGGCAGGAAATCCGGGTACATATACAATTGAAGATTCCATCTCGCTCCTGCCGGCTTCCGGTAAGGATGGATATCTGTTTGCGGGATGGTATGAGGATGAGGAATGTCAGGGCAGACAGGTCGCGCAGATCACGCAGGGAACGCACGGTGATATCGTATTATATGCCAAATGGAGGGATGAGAGAGGCTTGTGGCTGAAAGCGGCGGATTCCGAAACAGATAATGAAATTCCGGCGCAGACATATACAGGCAGTATCATAAAACCTGAGATTGAAGTGTATTACGGCGACACGCCGCTGATTGCGGGGACTGATTATACGGTAAGCTATCAGAATAATAAGGCTGCGAACCTGCTTCGTACAGACGCTGAACGGAAGAAAGCGCCGACCGTTGTGATCAAAGGAAAGGGTAATTATGCGGGAACGCTCACGAAGACATTTAAGATTACTCAGCAGAGTATTGAGGCGCAGGAAATTCAGATAGATGCACTGGCGGCCGTATATAACAAAGGAAAAGTCATAAAGCCTGTTCCGGTGGTGAAATGGAACGGGAAGAAACTTGCCAATAAGAAAGACTTCACGGTAGAATATCCCGATGCGGCGGATTCCGGCGCATACAGAGAGCCGGGGGAATATGTTATTCTTGTAAAGGGATGCGGAAATTACACAGGAACACGGAAAGTGAAGTTTACCATTTCGGATCCGGCAAATGGAGAAATATTGTTCAGCAAGGTTAAAATATCCAATATTCCTAACCAGAATTATAAGGCCGGACAGGCGGTAGTATTTTCACAGGATATGCCGAAGGTGACAATGGGCAAAGAGACGCTTATATTGGGTCAGGATTATACGTTGGAATACGGAGAATGCATCGATATAGGTACTTATGATGTAATAATTACCGGCAAAGGCAGATATAAGGGCGCAAGGCGCGTAAGCTTCAAAATTGTCGGCGAACCCGCTAAAAATATCAAAGTATCCAAACTGCCGTCTCTTGTATATACGGGAGAAGAGCTCAAGCAGACGATCGGTTCGGCGAAGAAAGGCTTGCTTATCACAGATAAAGCCGGCAATGAACTGAAGGAAGGCGTCGATTATACACTGCAGTACAGCAATAACCGTAATGTGGGTACTGCTAAAATGATATTAACGGGCAAAGGCAGATATACAGGAACTGTAACGAAAACCTTTAAGATTGTGCAGGCTTCTCTTGACAAAGAAAACAAAAGCGTACAGGCGGAATTTGTAAATGGAAGCAGAAATCAGATCTACCAGATGGGCGGTGCACAGCCAAAAGTAAATGTGACTTTCAAGGGACAGCTTCTTGTGGAAGGGACAGATTATACTCTGAGGTATACCAATAATACTTCGCTTAAAGCCAAAAGAG
The DNA here is from genome assembly GCA_017626325.1 of Lachnospiraceae bacterium. Lineage (GTDB taxonomy): Bacteria > Bacillota > Clostridia > Lachnospirales > Lachnospiraceae > UBA3282. The sequence continues at coordinate 39,113 of JAGAIZ010000078.1, forward strand.
GAGAGCCGACGGTGGTTATTACCGGCAAAAAGAATTTTAAGGGCACAAGAAGCATGACGTTTTCCATTCAGGCAAAAGCTCTTTCCGACGTCGCTGTTACAGCGGCGGATCTGGAAGAAAATGCCAGGGCGGGAAAATACATGAGTACGCCCGTTCTTACGGATGCGAACGGCAAGAAACTCCGGGCAGGAACGGATTATGAGAAGCAGTATGTTTACAGAGATGAAAACGGAATCATATTGAGCAAAACTGACAGGCCTGAGGCGGGCTCCATACTGACTGTTACCGTAAAAGGGAAGGGAAATTATTCCGGAGAAGCGACGGCATCCTTCCGTATCATCAAAAAGGGCATGAACATATCCAAAGCAAAGGTAAAAGTAAACGGCAGCTATTACTATACCGGAGATGCCGTTACCTTGTCCAAGAGTAATCTTGTGGTAACAATAGGAAAGACTGCCCTGAAGAATGATGATTACGAAATTATCGGTTACAGCAATAATACGAAGAAAGGAACCGCTAAAGTGACCATAAAGGGGAAAGGGGCTTACGGCGGAACCAAAGAATTTACATTTAAAATTCTTTCCCAAAATATGAAATGGTGGGAAAAGAAATAATAATCCCTAAACTGGCATTGCCAAAAATATAAAAACTGGATATTTCCTGGATGCCATAATAAAGCTATAATTCCTACAACATCCTAAAAGCAGTAAGGGGCGTAAGTCCCGGAACGGAGGAATTATGAGCGAAGAAAGATATGCACTGAATAAACAGTTGGCGCAGATGTTAAAGGGCGGCGTTATCATGGACGTTACCACGCCGGAACAGGCGAGAATTGCCGAGGAGGCAGGCGCGTGCGCGGTTATGGCGCTTGAGCGGATTCCGGCGGATATCCGCGCGGCGGGCGGCGTGTCCAGAATGAGCGACCCGAAGATGATCAAAGGCATTCAGGAGGCGGTATCCATCCCGGTTATGGCGAAGTGCCGTATCGGACATTTCGTGGAGGCGCAGATTCTGGAGG
>JAGAIZ010000079.1 GCA_017626325.1 Lachnospiraceae bacterium
AGAGCGCGTCTTATCCATGAGTCGGAAAGGCATAAATGACTTTCTTACGAAAAAAGTCAAATCACAACAGATGAATCTCTTTGAACATTTTAAAATAGAGGATACCGGGGCATTTGTGCTTTAAAAATGGGGAAACTCAAACCAAATTGTCTTATTGTACCTGTTTCCAAAATATGATATGCTTATCGAAAACCAATATTTCGCGGTAGCTGCCGCAAGTCAGGAAACGCCAGAAAACAATCAGAAAGAGAGATCAGCCTGGCAACTAAGGAGACACGCTATGTGGATTGCAGATAACTGGAAAGATTACGAAGTCATAGACACATCAAACGGTGAAAAGCTGGAACGCTGGGGCGATTATATTCTGGTACGCCCTGATCCTCAGGTCATATGGAACACTCCCAGAGAGGTCCCCGGATGGAAACACAAAAACGGTCATTATCACAGAAGCTCCAAAGGCGGCGGCGAATGGGAATTTTTCAATCTGCCTCAGGAATGGCAGATTCATTATCAGGAACTCACCTTCAACCTGAAGCCGTTCAGCTTCAAGCACACGGGCCTTTTCCCTGAACAGGCGACGAACTGGGATTGGTTTTCTTCTATAATAAAGAGCGCCGTAAAGGAATCCAACAGACCAGTTAAAGTACTCAACCTGTTCGCCTATACCGGCGGCGCTACGCTTGCCGCTGCCAAAGCCGGCGCAAGCGTTACCCACGTAGACGCCTCAAAGGGCATGGTAAACTGGGCCAAAGAAAACGCCGCAGCCTCGGGCTTATCCGACGCGCCGATCCGCTGGCTGGTAGATGACTGCGTCAAATTCGTGGAACGCGAGATCCGCCGGGGCAATACCTATGACGGCATTATTATGGATCCCCCGTCCTATGGCAGAGGACCCAAGGGTGAAATCTGGAAAATAGAAGAGAGCATCTTTCCCTTTATCGAACTAACATCCAAAGTTCTGGCAAAAGACGCTCTGTTTTTCCTTGTCAATTCCTATACTACAGGCTTACAGCCTGCCGTACTGACCTATATGATCCATACCGTGCTGACGCCGCAGTTCGGCGGTCATGTAGAAGCTTCCGAAATCGGTCTTCCCGTCAGTTCGAACGGCCTGATACTGCCTTGCGGCGCCTCCGGCCGCTGGACACGCTGAGACTCATATCGTGCGCTGACGGGCGCACTAGGCTGCAAGCATCGCGAAGAAAACAACAGCAATCCAAAACAGAAGCATCACCGCAAACATAATAGCAAAACACAAGCGCCAATACCCATTCGCTGATCTTCACCGGCTCTTCCAGTTCCAATTGAGAATCGTAATACGGATTCATCTGCTGGCAGGGCTGGTAATTATTTCCGTCCATTTTTCCTCCATTCCAAGGTGTTTTCCCAAGAAGTATACTTTCCTCTTTCGTTCACACTTTTTCATAATCTTCCTGCTGCTCGTTCTCACTCCATGGCTGTATCCGGGAATTTCTGTCTCATTGTATCAAATTATCCCCCATTCATGCAGCATCTTTTTATAAAACGGAAAGGTTCTTTCCAATAGATTGTTTTCCTGATAGACACAAGGCGCTTTATTCGGAAAATACAGATACATGCGAATACAAAATACCACGCAAAGAAGAATCAGCACGATTATGAGCAGCCCCTTGATTCCTCTAACTCTTCTGCCAAGCAAATACCTGCTGACCCCAAAATAAACCGCTGCCGCCGCAATCGGGAAAATAACCGGATTCATCTCCCATGCCTGCCTGACTCTGCCAATGAGCAAATACCCCGCGGCACGGGTAAGCCCACATCCGGGACAGGGAAAACCTGTGATCACCACCGACGGGCAGAACGCGTGAAATATCCGGTTTACTGCCGCCATATATACAAGAAATACTACGCCCGCCATTCCATATTCTTTTATATCTGCCCAAAGCCGTCCTGCAACAGCTTTCATATATCGTCTTGACAATGCCCTCTCATCCTCGTCTACACTATAACGCTTCAGTCTGCCGTGGCACGAAGAGCGTCTCAACTGCAATCGTACCGCTCACGACGCCCCGATCAGTCCGGACAGTCCATACAACAGTAATATGTGCGCCGGGTAAAAACCATACCAGAACCACTTCGGCAATTGCCTTCCTCTGGTTCCGTCATATAGCGCAATCGGAACAAAGGCAGCCAGTCCATACATCTCCCGAAGAGAGAAGAAAAACAAATACTTCAGCGAAAAACTCTCCCCATACCGTAGACAATTCGCACTCCAGATGCCCAGAAGCAAAACGGCAGATGCCGCCGACGCTTTACAGACCAGGCCGGTATCATGCATCAAATAGAATATAAAAATTAGGAACACACCCGTATAACAATAGTCCGACTTAATCCAATACGCCGCCAGCCCGCACAAAGCTACCGCCCCATATCTGCATATAGCGGAAATGAAGGCTCCCGCACAGCCATCCGCCCATTCCCACATGCACAACGCCAGCACTCCGAGAAACAGCGTAAAGAAAACATTCTGGCTGCTCCAGTCAAAACAAGTGCCCGAAAAGGCGAGATCAAAGGGAATTTCCGAAATCAGCGCAAACACGCCAAGACGAAGCAGGAACTTCTTTCTGCTGCCCGTATACAGGAACCCCTCCGCAAGCAGATAGGCGAACAAAACAAAGGCAATCCTTCCGATTGCCCTTCCCACGTGATAGATATCTTCCAACCATGGATTCTGATTGCCCGCTGCCGCCGATTGCCGCAGGTAATTCCACAGCACAATCGCAGCAAAATGATCAATCACCATAGACACACAGGCTATGATTTTCAGCGCCGCGCCGCTTAGAAACCCATTCCGCGCTTTATTCATGCTTCTCTTCCTTGCCCTTCAGCTATTTAATATCCCGCAGAGGCTTCCTGCTTTACGATCTTAATGATGCGGCTGGTTCCCAGTCTGTCCGCTCCCAGAGAAAGAAATTTCTCCGCATCCTCCATGGACGCAATTCCGCCTGCCGCCTTGATCTTAACACTTGCACCTACATTTCGGGCGAAAAGTTCTACGTCCTCAAAGATTGCCCCCATGGTAGAGAATCCGGTAGATGTCTTAATATAATCTGCGCCTGCGCTGGTCACGATATGGCACATTTTCACTTTCTCTTCCTCTGTCAAAAGGCAGGTTTCGATAATAACTTTCAGAATTTTATCTCCGCATATTTTTTTCAGGGCACGGATTTCCTCTTCCACTGCATCGAATTTACCGTCTTTTACCCAGCCGATATTGATTACCATATCGATTTCATCCGCACCGTTTGCCAGTGCGTCCTTCGTCTCAAACTCCTTGCACGCGGTAGTTGCATAGCCATTCGGAAATCCAATCACAGTGCATACAGCCATCTTATCCTGTACATAGTCTTTGGCCTGTTTGACATAGGATGCCGGGATACATACTGATGCTGTACCGTAACTTATTGCGTCATCGCAGATCTGCCTGATCTCTGCCCATGTCGCGGTCTGTGTCAGCAGGGTATGATCTACATGTTTCAAAATTTCTTTGTTGTCCATTCCGTTACCTCTTTCTACTGTTTTTCATACTTTCCGCACAGGCTGTGCAGCTATTCTATATCCTACCATTAATGCGCGAAGAAAGAAAGTCTCTTTTGTACGAAAGTATGAATAGCCAAAAGTATGAATACCCGTAATCTACTGTCTGGTTCGCTGAGACAGAATAGACTCCAGATTCAGCCCGTATCTCGCCGCGATATCTCTGGCATAGCTTAAGCCGTCCGGTTTCGTCCTGGCGATCCGGTAGCTTCGCACTCCGTTTTCTTTATCCTCCATCAATGCCACCAGATTATCAATCTTTCCCTTATTGTCCGGGTGCGCGTTATATTTCTCTACCTGCTGGGGCAGGTCATGAATATGCGTTACGAAAATGCCGCCGCACCCTATGATGCCGATTCCCATCAGAACTTCGGAAGCAATGTATCCCGCCTCCAGTCCGCTGGTGCTGGAAAAGGACTCATCCATCAGGAGCAGGTCTGTTTCTGACAATTGTGTCATGATTTCTCCAAGCCTTGCGCATTCGCTTTCCAGCCGTCCCTTGCCGTAATTGTTTTCATCAGAGGACGGAAAATGGGTGAAAATTCCCGTTACGGGGCTCATATGAGCGCTTATCGCCGGAACATAAAGCCCCAGTTGGAATAACGCCTGTGCCATTCCCACCGAATAAGCAAAGATCGACTTACCGCCGTGATTTGGTCCCGTCACCAGATAAAAGCGCCCTTTGTCATCAAAGGAAAAGCTGTTGGATACAATCGTATGCTCGATGCTTTTGCGTGCCAGAATCGGATTGTATACCTGTTCCAGATCGCATTTTTTCTCCGCCACCTCCGCGATCGTGGGGCAGCACATGGCAAATCCCTGCTCCTTCATGGAACGGATAAAGCCCACGCCTGCCGTCAGGAAACGAATGTCATCCAACAGTGCCACAAATACCGACGTATTCGCCGTATAATAGTTGCGGATCATAGGTTCAAAACTCCGAAGCGCCCTGGCAAACACCGCATACAACGCCCCGTTGACCGCATGATTCATCGCTTTCAATTCTTCTCCCCGCAGTCCTTTGCTTAAGGGATACAAAGGCGCCATCAAAACATCCGGATCCTTGTTTTTCTTAATCAGCTTATCCATGATATTGCCCGGACGAAAGGCTTCCTTGTTG
>JAGAIZ010000080.1 GCA_017626325.1 Lachnospiraceae bacterium
GCGCAGAAAAGAAAAACAGGCAGAACGGGTGCTGGGAAGTAACCTATCCACAATTCTGCGCTTTCTGCCTGTTGGTGGTGTATAAAAATTTTTTCAAATTCAGCATTATGCCTAAAGCTGGCGTGGGTGTGAAAAGTAACTCCCTATATGCTCCAACGCCGCTTTCGGAAGGGTAATTTCTGATTTCGCCAATTCTATTTCATGCTGATGCGCTACCGAGACTACCAACAGATACAGACATACTTGCTCCCATTTATCAATATCTACTACTATATCGCTTCCCATCACTGCATCATCATCACGAATATAATTAATTGCATTAGCGACACTGCTCCGATACAAAACTCTGACGCGGTCCCATACACGTTCTGCCTTTCGTTCATCGTTGCAAAAATTTTCATAAAAAGACAAATATGCCGCTCTTACCTTTGACTGTTTCTCCTCTGACTGTATTGTCTCAATCAGTTTATCTACCTTATCACCTATCTCGGGCAGTCTCTGTATTAAATATTTTCTTACATTCAGCATTTCAAAAAGTTCTTTATAATATTCTACTTTTTCCATTGTTTCAGCCGAGACGATTTTTTCAGATACATCAAGCAATTCATTTCTGTCAAAAGGAAAAATCACCTTAGAATAAGATTCTTCAGAAAGATACCCTCTTTTGACGAAATAATGGGAATACGGCAGCGACTCACAGCTCAGATATTCCAACCCCTGCCACGCCGGAATGGAAAAACGTTGTATGCCATAATTTTCCGTCTCCTGCATGATTCTTTTAAGCGTCAATTTCTTTGCAGCGTCATTCATAAACACAAACGGAAACATTTTGCTATAAATAACATTAATACGGATATTTCCGTCTGCACTCATAAATAATGCAATTGTAGGAATATACGTCAGAAGCCATTTTAATAAATATTGCTGGCGATATTCTCCAGTACTCATCTGTCCCTCTTCACCAATAGGATCCAGCCCATAATATCGCGCAATTTCCAGTGCATTTTGACCCATTCGAACAATAACATTGCTTACTTCTTCCTTTTCTTTGGAACTATTGCCCATAGTAAAATACCGCTTCAAATGATATATGATACTGTCCTCTTCACCAAATGTCTTCTTCCAGACCGGCATTAGAAACAGTTTCCACGGTGCCGACGAATTCTCTCTGCTGGATACTATTATAAACTGATTTTCATCCGAAAAAATATCCGGAAAATTTATGACTTTTTTCTCATCTCTGTAACCTTTCTTTTCCGACGCTATCATAAGATCCGCCATCGGCCGATGCTCTATACTGAATAATACGGAATTTTCTGTGACAAGTTTTTGGATTGTCTGCTCCGGCAGTAAATTTTTCTCAACCTCATCCTTATCTATTTTATAATAGTATCTTGCTCTCTTAACAATCTCTTTCCAACAATTTTCTTCTTTATGCTGTTCTCCATTTCCAATCTGCGTTACTAAATCAAGACAGTCATTTTGAGCAAAAAAAGATAACATCGAAACAGAAATCAGAAGTTCCTTATACATCATAATAAGAGTTTTTTTCTTTTTCTCTAAATATTGCAACATCTCTCGTCTTTTATATTCTTGATCTTCCGATATATATTTTTGATTTTCTTTCTTATCTAATTTATCTATCTTATTAACAAGAATAGTTAACGCTTTCCTCTTATCTGATAGCGAATGCTTAATTCCTGCCACCACCTCGTCATAATGCTTCTTGTTAATGATTCCCAGCATTTTCCGAATCGCTTCCAACAATGGATAATAGATCTGATTTAGGAAATACTCTTCCCCTTTTTCCGTAAAACCTTTTCTGCTCAGATTAATACATTCTCTTTCCAGTTTTCCCTTAATATCAATATACTGAAATAATTCATTTCCTATACCCGGAAGTTTCCTCTCTTCTAGTTCAATACCTTTATAATACAGACGCACTTTGTGCAATGCATTTTCACAATTTTTATCTCCTTTTTCCGTCTGCTGTCTTTCCAGAAGCAGGAAATTCTCCATATTAATCAAACAGAAAGTACAAAGTTCATTATCCCAGTAGTACAGATGTCCATCCTTACTATCTAAAAGTGCTACTGACTTCTCCGTTTTCTGTATAATGATTCCTTTATAATCTTCCTTATGATGTTTCTCTTTCTTATCATAATAATATATCCATGACTTTCCATTTTTTTGCCAGTCACGTTTTTGAAATATGCATTTAACTTTATCCAAATCTTTTTGTTCCCAGTCTTCAAATCTGGACTCTTCTATATCACTCTTTTCTTCTGCTCCCCCTGTTAATTGGAATTTTAAATTACGTATCCTGTTTTTGTCCGACGAATTTAATGGAATCGTCACATAATCATTATGAATCACATTGAGATGAATTGGAAACATCTGCTCGCCTACCAGTCCATCCAAGTAAAGTGCCATCTGCGCCAACAATTCCGCTGAATGCCTCAGCGGACGAAGCGCTTCATAATCTTCATCGAAATAATCTTTGCCATCCCAGGCAAGCGGATATCTTTCATGCTTTAACTTCTTCTGAAACGGTACAAAAACTTCAAAGCACGTGCCGTAAGCATCATCCTTTGTGTTAAATTTGTCTATAGGCTGGACATTAATATATCCCTCATAATAATTTGATTTTACCGTCGAAAAAGTAATTTCATATTTCTCATTGCTTCTGGTATAGGTATGACACTTAAACATATTTGTCAGCAAAAACGCGCTCTGCAGCCCGATGCCAAATTCCGCTGTCGGCTTCAGCCATTCCGGCATCTCACGAATAATTGGCTGTTCTTTCTTCCTGCTGTTTCCCACATTGGCAATATTTTGGATGCTCTCTTTATCAATGCCGGTACCAAAATCTTTAATACGAACTTCCACACCATATTGCCAGTTTTCTCTTTTCCTTTTCCGTTCTTCTTCAGCTTCTTCTTTCGTAACCGGAACCTTCTTTTTGCTTTTCCTCAATTGCTCTACATCATCTTCTTCAATCGGATAAGTTTGCTTATCTTCATCTCTCTTTACAATCTGCATTTCTATTTCTATCGGGAAAATATCTGTAGACAGTATTTCCTCCAGGCTATCCGGCGACATTTTCTTCATAGCATCTTTCGTTTGATAATATCCCCGGGTTCTGACACACTCATTCCAATATTGAATCTTACTGGCGTCAATCGCATTCTGTAGAAATTCTCTTAGAAATACAAACTGTCCTTCATAAACATTGGAGCCTTCCAGAATAGAAAACGCCTTTTTCTGTGAAATCCGAAACTGGGTTGCCACCAATTCCTCCGGTATCTGCGCCCCCTGCAGATACAATTTCACAGAATCAATTGTCGGCAGTGCCCCATTAAAGTCCTCCGGACATATCCTCGCCCAATTATAGCCGGCTTCCTTCAAAATTTCCTTGAGCATGTCACATTCTTTGCGTACCAGCCGCAGAGCCTCCTGCGATTTACAGTCCGCTTCTATGCATATAATATCCGGTCTGATATATAAGCGCCTGATTGCCTGATGCTTCTCATAATGACGTTCCGACATCTCCGGCATTGCACCAATACATTCCCTCGTAAGCGGATGAAACCTGTCATTATCCATATCCAGAATATCTCCAAGCTGAAGCAATACCGCTATGAATCGTGGATGCAGATAATCGGATGCGTATCCGTCATCCTCCTGAGGCAGATCCATAATATGTCGGAATTCATAATCCGTATGAAGACCCGCACATTTGGCAATCCACAGAAAAATCCGCTGTGGTATTCCCGCCATGGAGAAACCGCTTCCTAATTTCTCTGATTTCAGCGTCCATTCCGTCAACCGCTCATTAGACAGTATCCCATGCTCTGTGCGTCGAAACGTGGCGATCAAATGCAGTATAGCGTAATATACTGCTAATTTATCATAATACAACTGTCTGGTCTGCTCTTCCTTACTGTCATCATCGTCATAAATGTATTCTTTTCTCTCCAGTGCTTTAATCGCACGTTGAAAAACCGGATCGTTTTCATCCTCCAGCAGTTTCACCATTTCTAAAAATTCTTCATTTTGTACAATATTTTCTCTGTCTTCATAAGTAATAACCATACCAATATCATGAATATATACCGTATGCAGCAGCATAAAACAATCCGTAGCTGACAAGTCCCGAATTCTCTTTTCTCCTAAAATCATCTCAATGTTATGTAACACTGTCTTCGCATGAGATTCATCATGCTTACTGTAAGTAGGAAAGGAACTCATCGTTGTTTCCAATAACTGTGACAGCCATCTCTTATTCTGACACCACGCATGCCACAATATTTCGTTTCTCTCCGCCTTTTTATCATCCAGATGATATTTTTCCAGCCTCTTTTCTATTGTGAGTCTTTCGTGTTTCTTTTTCTTTCCCATTACGGTTCTCCAATCGTTTATTTATCGCTGTTTCCCTTTCCTTTCGAATTCGACTGAAACAAATATGCGGAATGCTGTGTATTACTTTCACATCTGGCATCGTCCGCCTTTACGATATCTTTGAAACGTTCTATATACTCATCCGTTTTCTCTTTATTCCAGTTTGTTTCATACTCCATGTCACGCTGAAGTTCATCCAATCTTAAATAAGTAACAGTTCTCTGCTCCCATTTCATATCTATCGCCAGACTTGTACCAATACCACCCAATATAGCCGCAACAGTGCTAAAAAGCAGTCCGGAGATTTTAGCTGCGGTTTCTAACAATTCTACAAAGCTCATTGCAATTGCAAAGGAAGATAACGGGTATAGAGTAGATAACGCTATATTAAACCACTTAATCTGATTTTTATATTCAATTCTCTTCTGATCCGTTTCACTATAAAACTTTCTTACTTCCTGCTGCAGTTTCATCCTTCTTTCCTGCTCATGCCACATTCTGCCTGTCTGCCGATGAATCTGCCGAAATCTTATGTCAAGATATAACTGTATTTTTTCCTTCCATTCCTGATATTTCTTTACTACATCTTCCTGCAGCATTTCGTGATTACGTAATTTTTCCCATACTTCTTTAGCCGCTTCAACAGACTCTTCCTCCAATATTTCTCCATACAGTTTCTGCTGATCGACTCTCTTGTCAATATCTTCATCCTTTTCCATACAATTATTTTTGATTACGATTTTGTACTTTGCTTTGGGAGATTCATCATTTATATCACGGTATTGTTTTTCCTCATTCGTTAGTTCTACTTCTTCCATATCTATCTGCAGAAACGGAGGAAACAGTATTTCTTTTTCCTCTGGATACTTACTCTTTTCACCGGATATCTCATTCACATTAAGATACACAACACCCTTAGACGCTTCAACCTCCAATATAAGAATTCCATTTTTCTTCTTAAATTCTTCATCGGTAGCTCCCTTTTGTTCTAAAGATGTAGATAAAAAAGAACATGTTTTTCCATTTCTCAGAAAATCCAGCGTATTCATTCTATCATATCGATAGGTTATCGCGTTTTCTTCCCATGTATGGCAATATGCATACTTACACATGGCAGAGTATAAATTACAATACACGCTCAGGAGTTCCGGTACATTGTCCAACAAAACAAACGGAATACTCCTCTGTTCAACTCCGATTCTGCTTTCTTCATTCGTAACACCGGGAAACAAAAGCATATTTATTACCTCATAAGCATTTGTCACCCGATAGAATTCCACCAAGTCAGCTTCTGTAATATTCAATTCGATGTACTCCACTGCACCTTGATAAAACAAAACACTGTTTAATTCTGCTTTTGTAAAATTATCCATATCTTTTTGCATTCCCTCTCCATCATCATTATAATATAAACACCTTCTTTTTATTGTCAAACTACATTTATTTGTCTAAAATTATTATACCCACTCGTTTAAATATCCGCAACAATCAAAAATGAAGTCATCCAATCAGCATTGGTACGACTTCATTCATAATATTACTATTTCACCCAATCTTCTTTTTCCATCTTATATAAGGCTTTAAAGATCTCCACATCCTCCATCGTTGTAATCTTAATATTCTTCTCAGAGCCTTTCGAAAAGTAAAGCGTTTCTCCAAGTTCCAGCATCAGCGTATTGGTATAAACCGCGTTGGTAATCCCCTGCTGCAGCGCCTGTTCATGAGCACGCATCACGCTGCCGTACCGGTATGCCTGCGGTGTCTGCACGCGCATAATATCATTGCGGCTGATTCCTTTGTTGCCCCTTATGCCGTCCTGTGTCTCTATAATCGTCTCCTGACAGCGCATGGCCGCAAGTCCGGAGCCGTATTGTCTGCATTTCACAATACAGTCAGATATAATATCCGCCGACACCATGGGCCGAATTGCATCGTGAATAATAATGATATCGTCCTCCTTACATACGTTTTTCAGCTCCCTTAATGCGTTTCTCGCCGATGCCTGCCCGTTCTCGCCGCCGCTAACGATCCACCTGAGCTTAGTGATACCGGCTTCTTTGGCATACGCACGCAATATTTCATGCCAACCATCCAGACAAGATACTATGATTCCATCGATATCCGGATGTCGCTGAAATGCTTCCAGTGTATAAATTATAATGGGCTTCTCATATACATTAAAAAACTGTTTCGGAACATCCTGCTCCGTTCTGGTGCCGCTTCCGCCTGCCAAAAGCAATGCTGTATTCATCCGTTGTCCCTTCACTTTCCACTACATAAAGCACTTCTCCAGCCTACATTTCGTCTTTGGAAGTTTCCTTCCTCATCCTGTATAATGCCTTGAACATCTCTACATCCTCCACCGTATTGATCTTCAGATTCAGATCAGAGCCTTTGGAAAAATATATTTTTTCACCCAGACGGGAAGCCACGCTGTTAGTATCCACTTCCCCGACAATCCCTGTTTCCACCGCTTTTCTGTGAATATCCAGCAAGCAATCCATCCGATACGCCTGCGGTGTCTGGATTCGCACGATCGAATAACGCGATATGCTTTCCGTACCGACTTTGCCATCCTGCGTCCGCATAATAGTGTCCATAGTCCTTACCGCGGCAACACCCATGCCGTGCAGTCTGCATACTCTGATACTATCCGTAATGATATCCTCTGACACAAAAGGTCTGATCGAGTCATGCAGAATAATCATATCGTCCTCCCGGCACCGATCTTTTAATGCCATAATACCGTTTCTGGCAGATGCCTGTCCGTCATTACCGCCAGGAATTACCCACTGCAGCTTGGTAATATTAAATTGTTTGGCATAGGCTTTGACCATTTCCTGCCAGCCATCCAGACACGCCACCATAATAGCGTCTATCTCTGTATGTCTCTGGAACGCCTCCAAGGTATATACAATAACCGGTCGATTATAAACATTTATAAATTGCTTCGGTACATTCATCTGAAATCTCGGATCTGTACCGCCCGCCAGAATTAATGCTATATTCATCTTCTCATCTGCCTCCATGCAGCTTTCTTTGCTCTTCCCTGCTAAAACTATCCGCACAGTAACTCACGTAATATATACCAAGCAGCACACAACCCTTCCATCACCCATTTATTACCTCCACATTCTGTATCATCACCGGCTTCCCCGTCTCCTGATACAGCCGCACTACACTGCTTCGGTCTCCATAATATGCGTCGCTCAACGCGACAGCTCTGTCCACATCCGCACTGTCATCATAAATCCCCCAGCCTTCATCGCGATAGCGCGCTTCCATTTCCTGATACTCTTCCCGCAAGTTGGGGCGCATGGATTCTATGGTCGTCTTAAAAAGCGGGTGGGGTCTCCATAGAAGCGCCACCTCATCCCGCTGCTCCTTGAAAATCTCGAACACAGACTTCATCTTCGCAAGCATCTTCCCATCATTGTTAATCAGAGCGCCTACACTTGTATTATAGAAAATAATCTTCTTCCATGTTCCGTCCGGCTTCTCAATGATTCTGCGCCATTCTTCCGGAATATCCAGATCTTCCCTCCTTGTTTTGTGCACTCTGTCAAATTTCGGCGATCCAAGGCCCAGTATCTTTTCTTCCAGCTTCTTTCTGTCTGTATGCTCCCCCGACAGTCCGTTTTCCCTCGCCGCTTTCCTGTATTCATTGATATAGATCTGCCGCATCTTCTCAGACTGAACGATCACCTTGTCCGCGTAGATAATCCCCGGCAGGAAACAGAAATGCTTCATACCGTCAATCCCGGTCTGATCGTCCGGCTCTATTTCATTCAGAACAAAGTACGGAATATACACAAGCATGCCCGTATATTTCCTCAGATTACTGCTGAAATAGCGCTCCGGCACGCTGGTCACAATATTCCAACTGTCATACGGGTTATGAATGTAGATTGCATCCGGGCGTCTTTCTTCCAAATTATAGGTTCTATAGTCTGTTATCTTAATATCTGCCGGATATTCGCCGCCCTCATAATGCATCTCTCCCAGACTGCCGTCCGGTTTCTTATCATAATAAGGAATCGGAACCACATAAGCGTCGCAGTTCTCGTCCTCCTCCGCAGCCAAATAAACGCTTTCGAGGGAATCCCACATGCTTGCCTTATAAGGCAGAAATACCACTTCCTTCTTCACCGGCAGATGACGAACCGCATTCTCAGCTTTGATCAGCACCTCTTCCAGATTCTTGTAGAATTTCTGCCCCGCAATCTGCTCCAGCTGCACGCTGGCATGGTAAAGTCTCTCACAATATTGTTCCAGGCAAGTGACCGCTTCCGTTCCGGTTCCTTCCAGCTGTTCAATCGCCTCTCCCATCTGGATCGCCGCTTCCTGACAGTCCGAAAGCGCCGTCCGCACCGTTTGGTACTCCCTTTTCTCCAAGCGTTCTTTGCTTTCCCGATGAAGCATATGTAAGCTTTCTATAATATCCAATATCTGCTGTTTCTGAAATTTACGCATAAGTCTCCCTGCTCTAAATACTTTTCCAACTGTATAACACCTATGTCTCAAATAACTCGTACAGCAACGTCCGCCATATTCAGCGCCGCAACGACTGCGTCGAAATCAGGCCAGCTTAACGAAAAACGACATGTCCATCATATCCTGCGGATTCTAGTTCACATTGGTTATAAACATTCTATCACAAAACACCTTTTTCCTCCAGGCTGTCCAGTTTTTCAATAATATATTTCATTCTCAGCACATCAAAATTAGAATCGATCAATTCCGCCAGCTTTTTGCATATCTCCCTGGGCAAACGTGTCTGGGAATAAATAAGATCTTCTATCGCATCGCGATATAAGTTCTTCTTAATAGCATACGTACATAAAGTATCCAATGCATTCAGAAATCCAATAAATGCGTCTTCGTTTTCAAACCCAAATTTAATATATTCCTGCAAAATATCCGCATGTATCCGCAGAATAGTTCGACTGAACATTTCTTCCAATAAGCCCAGCATATCATCAGATTTTCTGATACAAAATGCCCGCACAGGTGCGGACACATAAAACGGCTCCAGCATATCATCAATAAAGCTACGCAGATTTTTAAAAAGCAGATCATTATTAATCTTTTTCTCTACCTTCTGAAGATTCACTGTGGCATTATCCATTATTTCTTCTTTGTAGGTCATGAGAAAACCAGCAATGCATTCTTTGCCATCCTCATCCATGCCCGTTTCTTCGTCTTTCAGATAATTGTCCAGCCTTTGTTTCCAATCTTCGCCATATATTTCTTCCAAACGCTCTAAGTATTTAATGCTCACGTCAACATTGCCCTTCATATACCTTTTCTCCATTCCTATTTTAAGCCAGTTTTCTCATACATTGATATTTATACTTGTATTCTGCGGCAGGTTTTAAATATTTTCTGTTATTTTTACTTGCAAAGTCTATTTTGGTATTTTGATCTAATGCTTTGCACAGACTCTCCTTTTCTTTCCTTTGCTCCGCCATTTTATTGATTTCAATCATATATCGGTAAAGTCTCTCTAAACTTTTAGATTCCTGTCCCGATACACGTTCACACTCTATCTTCAAATCCGGATTGTTATTAATGACATAGTTATATGCCGTTGGAGTGACAGAATACAATTTATATTTGCTCACTTCTTCTACATGAACCATCTGTACAGAAGTCCCGTTTATCTTCTTGATAACAGCATTTAAACCACTCGGTGACAATCCCAGTTCTCCCGCCAGGTCACCATGCAGCATAGTTCCTCTTCTGACCAATATAGTCAACAGTCTGTCCCGGTACTTTGTATTGATCTGCTGTATTTCATTCTGTACATTGACTTCCTTAAGATACATCTGCATAACATCCATCACCGCATTCACATAACCCACTTGAACCAGAGCTTCCTTCTCCTCCTCAGGAAACTGCGATGCTTCCAGAAATCCCTGTGCTGAGTATCTCAGCGGCCTGCACTCCTGAAACAGGCAGTTCAGTTCCTGACAGTCGGCCGTAATCAGGAGTTTGATAAGTCTTCGTACCAGACCTTGAATTTTCTCACGCATAGTTTTGTGAGAAACCTTAAAAAAATTAAATGTGTATTGTTGCCTGTATGCTGCCATATTTCCTCCTTTCCCTCCTACGCACATAACTTATGCGTACTCGTAACATAGAATTTCCTGTTTTTATATGTAACTGTATTATAGCATCAGCAAAATCTTTTATCAACAACATTGTTCATTTTTTGTTCATTTTCTTTTGTCTGCTTCACTTTATTTCCCTTTTATGCTATACTGTCATTAATCAGTTACACGTGCACGGCGACCGCCGGATGAATATTCCCCATCCTGTCGGCGCGCCGTCAGTCATCCTATCATCGAGGTTACACACAGTGAAAATACTATTTATCGAATGGGCAAGTTTCGGCAACGACGATATCAAGGACGCATTTGCCGCAGAGGGACACAGCCTCGTCTGCTTTCCTTTCTCCAACAGAGATTGCAGGCAGGATATACAAATCGAGACCGAACTGGCAGCCATGCTGCGCCGCGAAACTCCGGACATTGTATTCTCTTTCAATTATTTTCCGGTTATCTCGCAGGTCTGTAAGAAGGAAGCTGTCCGGTATATTTCCTGGACATACGACAGCCCGTACGTCATGCTGTATTCCTATACCGTAATCAATCCCTGCAACACCATCTATGTGTTTGACAAGGAACTCTACACGGAATTCCACAATGCGGGGATTACGACTGTTCACTACATGCCTATGGCGGCCAATACCGACAGACTGGAACGCTTATGCGCCTGTTCTGCCGGCACGTACCGATACGATATCTCTTTCGTCGGCTCTCTCTACACGGAGCAGCACAACTTCTTCGACCGCATGACGACACTGTCAGATTATACAAAAGGATATCTGGACGCCCTGATGGCGGCTCAGATGAAAGTGCAGGGCTACAATTTTATCCAGGAATCTCTCTCCCCCGTTTTAGATGATTTATACAAAGCGCTGCCGATGGATCCCAATCCCGACGGCGTAGAGAGCCGGGAATACTTATATGCCCAATATGTCATAAACCGCAAAATCACAGGATTAGAGCGCTCAGACCTGCTGACGGCCATCGCCGCAGGCCATACACTCGACCTCTTCACTCACGATGCCAATTTCGCTCCGGCGAATGTACACAACCACGGTATCGTGGACTACTATACACAGATGCCTTTGGTCTTCAGTCAGAGCAGAATCAATCTGAATATCTCTCTGCGCAGCATCAAAAGCGGTATTCCGCTGCGCGCTTTCGATATTATGGGCAGCGGCGGTTTCCTGCTTTCCAATTATCAGGCTGATTTTCTGGATGATTTTATACCGGGAGAAGATTTCGACTATTACGAAAGCAAAGAGGATCTGCTATTTAAAATCAACTATTATCTGGCGCACGAAGACGAGCGGGCAGCGATCGCCCGAAACGGACATGATAAAGTTGCCGCAGCGCATACATACAGGCATCGGATAAGAGAGATGCTTGCAGCAATATAGCTGTTTGCGAAACTCACTTAGTGTTATAAAATTGTACAAATTGTATAATGTTGAAGAAATTTCGCAATTACCCATATATCACTATACTATGAAAGGACTCAGCGCACAGTATGCTGCTCTGATACAGAAGCTATCATGAATCATTGTACACCCATTTCCGTTTGTATGATTGCTAAAAATGAAGAAAAAAACATTGAGAAATGCCTTGCCGCACTCAAGCCGTATGGGTTTGAAATTGTGGTCGTTGATACAGGCTCTGCAGACAAAACAAAAGAAATTGCCGCACGCTATACGAATAAAATTTATGATTTCACATGGATCAATGATTTCAGCGCCGCTAGGAATTATTCCCTGGCACAGGCTTCTAATGAGTACGTGCTGATTCTGGACTGTGACGAAATCATCAAAGAACTGGATATGAAGCAATTAACTGCCCTGATACAGGAACATCCTGCGGAGGTCGGCCGCATCCTACTTGATAATCACTATATCTCTAACCAAACAGACGCCGTTTATCAGGATAGACTGGGACGTTTCTTTTCCCGTAAATTCTTTCATTTCGAATCTGCTATTCATGAACAGATAACCCATAACCAAACCGGACTGCAGTACGAAAGCTATGATGTGCCGATCCAGGCTGATCACATAGGTTATTTTGGCAGTGTTGAGGATCTGCGCGGGAAAGTGGAACGAAACAATTCTCTCCTTTTTCAGGAACTTAAAAAGGATAAAGACAACCCTTATCTCTATTTCCAAATCGGGCAGTCTTATAATATGATTTACGATTATGAAAATTCTTATAAATATTATCAAAAGGCGCTTGAGTACGATGTTAATCCAGACGCCGAATGGGTGCAGATGATGATAATCGCTTACGCCAATGCCTTGCTGCATACCGGACGGGAAAAAGAAGCGCTACAGCTAGAAGGCGTATATGATGCCTTCGCATCTTCTGCAGACTTTTTCTGTATTATGGGACAGATTTATCTTGCAAACAGACAATATATGAAAGCTATGATGGAATTTGTCAAAGCAATTCACTGTCCCGTTGCCCATCAGACTGGTACCAATTCTTTTATCCCGACCTATAATATCGGATTGATTAATGAGATGATGGGCGATATTTCAACCGCCCTCACTCACTACCGTAACTGCGGCGATTTTCCTATGGCACAGGCGAAGATAAATGAATTAGCACAAAAGAATAAATGAATCAATTAAAATACGAAGACACGCAGAAGAATCGGTAAATACTTCAAACCTGAAATAATCTGGCCAGACCTGCCTGATAGGAAAAGATTTCCCGCACTTTCTTCTGTCCCGCCGCCGCGATCTGTATGCGTTCCTCATCATGGGACAGATAGTAAGTTGTTTTGTTCAGGCATTCTTCCATACTACGGAAGGTAACTATTTCCTCATCCTCCGCAAAACACTCTGCAATCTCCGGCTGCCAATTAGTCAATACAAAACCGCCGCAAGCCATAATATCCAATACTCTGAGCGGAATTCCCGAATGAATGGAATGCAGCGTGATGTTGAGGTTGATCTTACTTTCGGTAAATACAAGCGGCATTTCTTTGTGATAATCCACCCTGCCACAGTTACATGCATGCAGTTTTGGTAGTTCTGATGTGTCGGAGTCGGTGTATAATCTAAATTTAACATTTATCATTTCAGCAATTTTGCTTAATAAAATGCGTCTTTCTTCAACTGTTATCTTTTTCTCTAAAACAGCAGGAAGAAAAATATCTTCTTCCTTTGCAAAATAATCCTCTCCAAGGAAAAGACCATTCTCCCGCATCTTCTCTCTAATTAAATTCAAATTTAATTTACTGTTTTTCATAAATTCCCGTAAAAGAACATCATCACAATTAAATAGCATCCGTTCTGTATCGAACTTCTCACCACTCTGTTCTTCAGAAAAGAAAGCATCAAAGTAATCATATTGATCTGTATAGAGTGATCCCACAAAGGAGACATCACAGGCATATTTCTGCCGCTGCTCCTTAGAAGCCTGCCTTGTCCGTTCACCGAAATACTCCGTATCAA
Organism: Lachnospiraceae bacterium; assembly: GCA_017626325.1. Lineage (GTDB taxonomy): Bacteria > Bacillota > Clostridia > Lachnospirales > Lachnospiraceae > UBA3282. The sequence continues at coordinate 13,961 of JAGAIZ010000080.1, forward strand.
CCGCCAGCGGCACGTGATAAACAGTCTCTACTCCATAGGCTTTCATATGTTCCGCCATTTCTCTGTCAAAGATGCCAATATGATTACACGGCAAAGTGATCTGTTTGGCATATAAGGTAAAATGAGGACAATCATACACCCATGCATAATAAGGGATCTGACAGGTATTGCAGATCATGGATATGATCGGAAAATAATTAAAGGATATGACCGCCTCTGCTTCTTCTGCATGGATACAAGGTATCATCTCCATTGCAAGCTCCATATCTCTTGTATAATGCCTGCATTCTTTCCGAAACCATGCAACCTCAAATCCCATTTTTACTAAATTATCTGCCAAAACCTGCTCGTTATTGGCATTCCAGGAATATAGTATTAGTTTCACGTCTTGTTCCTCACACGTTTACTGTTTTGTGACCATTCCATCTATGGCAGTGTTCAGAGAATGTTATTGAAAATAAATGCTTTAGACTTATCAATTTCCACTGCCAGTTTCTCATTCACCGCTCCATAATCAACATCTTCTATCAATTCTGCCGCGTCATACTGTGCATCGTTTTCAAGAATTCTGTTTTCTATTTCAGGAAATAGTTCAAAGGTCTCGAATCTGGCTGATTCTCTGTTTTTCACAGTGACAAAATTCTTCTCAAATATCATAGCGAAACATGTGCCGTGATAGGAATCCGTAATAACAAAGCTGGCATTACGCAGGTAGGAAAGCCATGCTTCAACCGTTAACTCTGTCTTGATATTATCGTATTCCAATATTCTCAAATAATAATCCATTGCCCTTAAGTTAGCATCCATCATATTGATCAATTTGATACCGCCAAGCTGCTGCTGTATTTGTAAACATAAAGCCCTTTTTTCTACAGTAGGATTTAAAAGATACACTGCTATGTACGGTTCTTCCTCCAATACCGGAGTCTCATCAAGCAACCTATCGTAATCTCTTTTACCTAATAAAAATACCGGGTCCAGAACCCACTTTGCATCAACACCATATTGATTCCGGCAAAGATCAACCCCAAATTTCTCCCTGACAGAAATGGCTTGAAATCTGCAATACAGTTTTTCTCCTATTTCAGTTGGAACTGCTGCATCGGGATTTCCGAAGGAGGTCGCATAAGACATCTTCTTCTTATCATCTGATACGAAATCCAGCAGAAAGTAATTATTATACCCATAATATTCCGCATATTTATAATTCCAATTTTGATCAGAGCCCACTATAAAAGTATCGCAACATTTGTTCAGCATTTCATGATCATAATTCGGGAAATATTCCGAACTCAATATATAATGCTCTTCTGCAAATTTTTTAAATTGTTTTACAGGTATTAAGGTACAATAATTATCAAGTACAACTATATTTTTTCCTTGTGTCTGTAAGAACGTATACAGAGCATAATTTGTCAATGCATTTCCATAGTTGATTCCCCACATACAGACAAGCGCAATATCAAAATGAACATGTTCTTTAACGGACTGTATCATATCCGCTAATGTTTTCTTTGCACTGCATTTCCATTCCTGAAAGAACATCTCCCTGCATTTTGGTTCTTTCACAGACTTACTGATACATGGATTAGCGTTTTCCGCCGCTTCCGTCTGAAGACTGACAATTTTTTCAAATTTTGATAGTACACTCTTGAAAAAGTATGCTCCTTTTTTAGTATTCAATGTTACAAAAGAAGTGCCCAGTCCGTCATCAAATTTATAAATTCTATTGATTCCCCAGAAATCGCCTAAACTTAAATCACTGTATTTTTTGTTTTTAAATTTACAATTATAACAGGTCTTTCGTAATGTCCAGTTATTCAGAAACCCAGACATATATGGATCTTCCTTATTCCCTACATATTCGGTTCCGTCCTGATATCTCAGATATAGACCGCTGCTCCATCCGAATATATCCTTCTTACGAAACGAGATCTCCGAAATTTCCTCTTTATTTTCCAGACAGGCATCAAATACCTTCTGCGATGATACACCGTGACATACAACATCTACCAGAAGCAGATTCTCATACTCTTTCTCCAAATAGCACTTAAGTCCTACAGCTTGGCAGCTACAGCCTGTAAAAAGAACTTTTTTCCCCTGCTCTAACAGAACTTTAATCCGGCGATAAGTATCTCCCACATTGCTCTGCACGTATTTAGAAGACATCATCCTATCCACATCTTCCGCCTTATCAGATACAATATGTACTACCTGCCATGCGTCATTCCAGACTGCTCCGGATACATACCCCCCTTGTTCTAATATCTTGTTCGCAAGTACTCTGAACACACCGCCGGAGGAACTGTTCTTCCGTATCTCATTGTTACCCATAACTGCATAGCAATTATCCTGTAATGCCGTTCCCGATGTTTCATTGCAAACCGGACATATTTCTTTACAACTACCACACCCAATACATTTCTCATCGTCTATAACCGGAACAAGAAAACCTTCCCCATCATAGTCTTGTGAAATAGCTTCCACAGGGCATATATTATAACAAGCCATACACCCTGTACATGCCGAAACGCCTGAAATATCAACAGTTTCAACCTCTTCTGGATGACTGGAAGGATATATTTTCTCCCATTTCTCCTGAACATATGTCAGATAGTCTTCATCTTTAGAAAGCTGCATAATACATTTGCAGAAAAAATCTTCGCACTGATAACCACAGGACTCTTGATAAACCATTTCAAATTTTTTTCTTTTTAAACCGGACACTGCCAATTCTTTACTATATAAATTCATAATATAGCATTGTGTGATAATCTTATCTCTGTTGCGCTTACCGACACTATTTTCGGATTCATATGCGACTGCCAGCGCCTCGTCCACTAATATGATCGCATATTTCTGTGCAATACGAAGGGTTAATTCATAATCCTCCAGTGAATTTAATTGACCGTTAAATCCGCCTATTTCTATAAATACACTCTTTCGCATTACCAAAGTAATCATTCCTACCAGAGAATTGAGCAACAGTGTATAAAATACATAACCCGACTTAATCGATATATCCACGCTCTCCGGCGGGTATGTATTGGAATCGACTCCATTCGTGTAAAACAGACTGTACACTGCACCTATATTCTGATCACTCTCTGCAAAACACTTCATCTGCTTTTCCAATTTATCATGAGACCATTCATCATCACTATCATGGAATGCAATATATTCTCCGTTTGCATAAGATACGCCTACATTTCTCGAAATGCCCGCCCCCAGGTTGTTGTCATTTCTCACATATACAATATATATTTCCGTAATAGCCCCATATTCAGCTTCCACATATTCCATCGTACTATCTGTGGAGCAGTCGTCAACAATGATAATTTCAAAGTTTCTATATGTCTGGTTCAGCACACTATCTATACAGCGCTTTAAAGTATGTTTTCTGTTATATGTGGGTATAATAACACTAACTAATGGCTCTTTTCCCATAGCACTCACAATCCGATTACCTTCCTATCCTTTTTTGTCAGTCAGATACTCTGCAATAAATTTCTCCCTCTCAATATCATATTGTTCCAAATTAATGAATCCACAGTCATGAACACACCATGGGTTTTTCATGTTCGGAACTACCACCTTATACCCTTTTTTGATAAACTCCATACTCTGTGAACAGTCATAAAAATCCCATTTATCAAATAAATCCTCACGCCACGGAACATCATACTGCGTTACCATAAGAAAACCGTCTATCGCATCCACTTCCAAATATGCCAGTTCCGGACTGATTGCATTGGCGAGCAGCTGTGTTTCATAAATATGCTGCTCATACAACATACCGTAACGATCGGCATCCCACATCACACCTGAAGCAGGCATTGTCTTCACGCCTACATTGCCAATCATGCCAATCCTTGGATCGCTTTCAAAAATCTCCAAACAATCTTGAATAAAATCAGAATTGATAATAAATGTATCATGATGAAGGTATACTTTGTATTTTGCCTGAGAATACTTCAATGCTTCATTATAACCCGACGTTAAGGATTTGGCATCCTCAACGGTCAATATATTTATCCGCACCCCTTCCGGCACAGTCAGATGCCTGATATAATAAATACACTCCTCGGCATAAACCGGATTATTCGTACAGATAATAAAGCAGATTTCCGTCTCTTCGATACCCTCTCCATGTATTTCGTGTAACTTTACAGTCTCCATGTTATCACCATTAAGTGATTCATCACACCTGGAACCGTCGTTAATCCTCTGTAACACCTTATCCTTCTGCACTACGCTAAAATCCATCACCCGCAGCAATTCAAAAGAGGAAACCTGATTCTGCGCAAGGAAATGATAAAATGTTCCCATATCGTCTGCCACATCAAAATCAATTCTCCTTAAATAGAATTTTAATGCAGTATAACGTTTCAAAAGTTCTTTCATATTGGAAACTTTAGAAAAAATCGTCGTCTGTCCCGCCGCTTTCTCCTGATCATAAATCGTACATAAATAGCAGAGCATTGCTAGATCATTATCGTGTTCAGTGGTGTCTTTATTGGAAAGCAGCAATGGCTTAATCGCATCATAATTTCCCATTTTTAATAAATCATTTATCTGTTGCTTTAGTTGCTGCTTGTTCATACAAAATCCCTCAATACCTGATTGACAACCTTTATACTCTCATCAGTAATTTCAATATTCAATAATGTAACCAACAACTGATACCAACCCTTTTGGCCATTATTATTTAGAATATATTTATTTTCTCTGATATTAGGAAATATCTGCAAAATCATGTTCACAAGAAACTGCAGTTCTTCCTTCATCAAAACATAACCTTTCTGGACAATCATACGGATGCTTAATCCCATCCCCCAAACCAAAAACAGAAACTCCAATTCTTCATTATATATCTGCATAAAGCCTCTTTCCTGCAAACTACTTATCAAAAACATCCACACCTTCGGGTTGTCCCATTTATGTTCTCCCCAATCACTCCGCACCGTGCTATTCTGCGACAAATACCAGACATAAAGCCGCTCATCAAGAAAATAATGTCTTTTTTCATATAATCTCACCGGTACCACAAAGGACGGCTCTTCAAAAATCAAATGTTCTGCAAAAACAATATTATTTTCCCGAATCAAAGATAATCTATAAAGCTTCGTCTGCGAACCATATGAAAATTCCTCATTTACCAACAAAAGAAATTTCTTTCTTTTTTCTTCCGTATCCAACTCTATTAACCGGCTATTTCCGCCTTTCTCAAGCGATACCGGAATGTCACGATCCCTTACATTTTGCCCCAAAAATTCAACTACATCTGCATTATATTCCTCCGCTGCACAATAACAATGTTCCAATGTTTCCTCTAACAACCAGTCATCTGCATCACAGAAAATAAAATATTCTCCAGTCGCATAAGAAACCCCTACGTTCCTTGCACCGCCCTGTCGTAAATTCTGTTCCAATGAAATTGCCAGTATCGTGTCCGGAAACTTCTGTTCATATTCTGTAATCAGTCCCCATGTGTCTCCGCCGTCTGTGGAAGCATCATTTACCAGAATAATTTCGATATTTTCCATTCCAATCGTCTGATTCAAAAGGTGTGTTATACATTTATCCAAATACTCAGCCGCATTATAACAAGGAACAATTACGCTAACCTTTTTCATTTTCTTTCCCCCAAAATTAATGATTCCTTAAATATCTTTGATAAATTTTTTATCTATTCTGCTTCCTCTTCTACCCAATCTAACAACCGCTCTAGTTTCTTCTCATAGGTATAGCAATTTACCACTTTATCGTGACCTGCTCTTGCAATCTTTTTTCGTTCCTGATCATGTTTTAAATAATATTCAACTTTATCAAATAATTCTTCCGGTGTTTTAAACATGACTATTTCTTCATCTTCTTCAAATAATTCTGCGGTTTCTGCACAATAATTAGTCAATACAAACCCACCCGCACCCATAATGTCCATAATCCTCTGCGGAGTGCCCCCTTCAATACCTTTCAAGGAAATATTCAGATTAATTTTACTGCCTGCATAGACAATCGCAGCCGCCTCTCCCGGCGATACCGGCGGTCTGACCTCCACATTTCCCAGTTTTTCTTGCTCCACCTTACTTGTAGTATGCAGCACAACATTATATACTTCTGATAAAGTATTCAATATTGCAATTCTTTCAATATTTGCAACCTTCCTTACCAAATATATAATTTCAAACAACTGCACATCCTCAATATCAAGCCTATTGTCAATGTAAAAATCCGGACTGACCAGCTCCATATATTTCAATATATCTTTACTTGTCTTGCCGTAGATACGGTTCGTTCCATCCCATATAAAGGCAGCCTCCTCGAAAATACTGGTAAAATAATTCTGAATGTTAACAGGAATATTTTTCACTCTCTCATCATACAGATTATCCTCATATAAACTGCCAACAAAACAGATATCATTCATATATCTTCCCGCTAATTTCTTCTGTGCACCTCTGCTCCACTTTATCACGTCTTCTCTATTAACTGCTAACGGCTGATATAAAATATGGGGAATACCTGCATTTCGGAATCTCTCTCCATCAAGCTTATCAAATACGGAAAACCAACAATTATTTAATTTTCCGAAGGGCGTATACATTTTAATATAAGGCGCATCCCAAATAACAGATACATACTTAATACCGGCTTTATACGCTGCCATTGCAAGATTATAAATCAAATGAATCGACATCAGATGCGTGATCCCATGATCTCTCACATACGATACGATCTCGTCTATTTCATCATCATTGAGAATAGAATTATCCTGCACTGTCGGATACTCTTCCACCTCATATCCCATCTTCCGCAATGTAACCGGGATATCCTTCGTCTTAGCCATTCCATATACATATAATATTTTCATCTGTCTCTTCTCCACATAGTGTTACAGCCCGCATCCGATATCAGTTATCATTTGAATTCCGTTCATTCAGCATGAACTACTACTGTTATTATCATATCAATATCGTCTTTTTCCACTATTTATAGTATAATAAGAGAGTCGGTAAATGTAAAACACAAAATATCCCGTTTTGTATTTTTACTGCCCTGATGCAGTTATCCTTACAATAACGCATCTCATCCAATCAAATAAGCGAGGGAACCTCTATGTCCGTTTCAATTTTTATAATCACCCACGTACCTTTTACACCCCCGGAGAATCCGATTTACATCCCGTTGCAGGTAGGACGAGCAATCCATCCGGACTATGGGTATCTTGGCGATAACACGGGCGACCACATATCTGAGAAAAATCCATATTACAGTGAATTGACCGGATTGTACTGGATTTGGAAAAACAATGCTAATGCGGATTATCTTGGTTTATGCCATTACCGCCGCTATTTTCTCAATGCTTCCGGTAATCTGATGAACGAATTGGAATATCTGGATATTCTCTCTAAATATGATGTGATCATATCACAGCCCCAGCTTGGCAGCTATGACTATCAGACTATTTATGTACGGTCACACGATATCAGAAATTTAGAGCAGACCGGTATCGTCATTCAGGAATTATATCCCGACTACTATGCCGCTTTCCAAGATGTTCTGTCCGATAAACACTGTTATGTGGGCAATCTTTTCGTAGCGCCCAAAGCACTTTTCTGTTCCTACTGTGAATGGCTCTTTACCATATTTTCCGTCCTGGAAACCAGAATTGATATGACAGGCTATGATGATTATCATAAGCGGGTCTTCGGCTTTCTTTCAGAACAGCTTCTGTTTGTCTGGATCAAGCACAATCAGCTTTCCTACTTCGAAGCGCCCTATGGTCTCAGTCAGGAAAAAGCAGAAACCATCGAATTAAAAGAAACTTTGGGAAAATATATACAGAACAAAGATATCTCTGGTGCCTATCAGCATCTTAATGCCGTTTTGGATAAAAGACCGGATTTATCACTGGAAATGTCCGACTTTCAACAAGATTTGAAGATAATCGAGCATGTGATCAATATCTGCCGTATAGAACAGGAAGCCGAAATTCCGACTTTATTGGATTTTTCCAGCGATCTTACTATATTACTTAAACATTTCCGCCTTCTACTGGCAATACTGGAACATATCCACAATAACACTGCCACAGAAGAAGAATTACGTTACTTAACTGACTGCAAAGTTTCCTACAAGGCGCTTATTTATATGATTCAAAACTTCAGGCAGATTTCCGATGCACCTTTGGAAATGCTAAATCAGCTTGCTGTTATTTACGCTGAGACAGGTTTATTTCTGACATCATTGTCATTTTTAGAAGAAGCGCTTTCCATTCAGGAAACTAACCGGATAACTCTATCAAATATAGTAACTGTATTACAACGCATAGGACAACCTGAAATGGCGGCTGAATATCAGCAGATTTTATGTGAGATTCCGTCTCGCAAGAGATTTGTCATTTTTACAGGCTCCAGGATTCCTATTTTGGATTACATTGCCAGACAGTACTGTCAAGCGCTCAAAACACTGGAGCATACTGTTCTCTTGTTTGACAAACAGAACTTCGAAGCAAGCATGGAACAATTATTTTCTTATCAGAAGTCAGGACTGGATGCCGCCATCATTTTTAACAACGCATGTTTCCAAATGAGACTGCAATCCGGAGAAAGTCTTTGGGATGTATGGAAAGTACCCTGTTACAATATTTTGGTGGATCATCCTATGTATTATTTCGATACATTAGACCAATCTCCCGTTTACGGTGTCGTTGCGTGTGCTGACAAATATCACACCGACTATATCAAACGTTTCTATCCCACTGTCCGCAAGACTATATTTCTTCCGACTGCCGGTGAATGTATCAAATCTTATGACGCATTAAAACCATTCTCCGAGCGTTCCATCGATGTACTTTTCATCGGAAGTTATAAATATCACGAAGATGTCATCTATGATACACTTGACAGACAATTAGAGACGGAACTACTTTCCCATCCTTCCAAAACCTTTGAACAGGCTGTTGCTGACTGTCTGCATGACAGCGAACATAAGCTTTCGGATCATGAACTCAAGCTGTTGATTCAAAAGCACAGATTTGTAGACGTAAACACTACGGCTTTGTTCCGGCGCAAAATAATCGAAACTCTTATCCATGCCGGAATCTCTGTCACTGTATATGGAAACGGTTGGGAAAATTTAGATCTGTTCCACCATCCTAACTTTATGTACAAAGGGTTGATCACCCCGGAAGATGGTATCAGGTTAATGGAGGACAGTAAAATCGTCCTGAATCATATGGCATGGTTCAAGGCAGGCGCCAGCGAAAGAATCTTTGAAGCCATGCTGCAAGGCGCAGTCTCCCTGACGGACGACAGTGAATATTTGAGGGAACATTTTACGGACGCCTTAAATATTAAATTCTTTTCATTGGAGCACTTGGAAGAACTGCCACACATCGTAGATTCCTTATTATCTGATGCACCGTTATCTGAATCCATCAGAAAAAAAGCATATCAACAGGCTGCGCAACATCACACATGGACAAATCGATTACAGGAAATGCTGGGTACTGAACTATAAAGTATCCGGCATTTATCATCATAATTCTATGTCTCTGGTTAACAATTCTTTGATCTCTTCGTACAAATTAGCGTCTTTTGCCACCGATAAAATTTCAGCCTTCATCTTATCCATCGCACCAATCTCCGTAATCTCCTGTCGATAGAGAGATACCATATAACACCTTGCCACTAAATACCAGGCTGTATTTGTAGATACACTCCCCGCTGATTTATGAACTTCTACCAAAATTTTATCTACAAATCCAATCTTCCACTTCTTGGCTATTCGAAGAATCAGTTCCCAATCCTCCAAACATTTCAAAGCTTCCTTAAAACCGCCAACCTGCTCCAGACATTCTTTGCGAACCAACATAGCAGGAGTACCGATTACGTTTTGCATCAATAATGGTTTAAATAAATCCCCTTCCAAAATTTCTTTCACATAATCCTGATGCGGACACACAAATCTATTCTTTCCATCCCTAAGCAGACCACTCATTCTACAATAAACCAGTCCGTATTTTTCAGAAGCATTCAGCATTTTCATCATTTGCAATTCCAGCTTGTTCGGCAGCCATTCATCATCACTGTCCAAGAAAGCAATATACTCGTACTTAGCCCCCTGTATCCCAATATTCCTGGCATGTGCCACACCTTGATTTTCCTGCAGTGCAATATATCTGATCCTGCTATCCTGTATCTTTTCAATCACATCCTTAGTATTATCTGCAGAGCCATCATCCACTACAATTATCTCATAGGAAGTATATGTCTGTTTTAAAATACTGTTAATCGCCCGTTCTATCACATTCTCTCTATTATAGGTAGGAATAATAATACTTACCATAGTTTCCATATCATACTTTTCCCTTCTATACATTATTCAAATGGCAGAAAAGAACAAGCTGCCGTTTAAATATTTGCATTATAAAAGGGGGGACTGGCTTTCGCCAATCCCCCTGATAGTTTTACAATACTTTCAACCTGATCAGTATTAGCCAAGTAAGGACAGTGCCAACTGGTTAGCCTGATTAGCCTGAGATAACATAGATGTACCAGCCTGCTGTAAGATGTTATTGTTAGAGTATCTAACCATCTCTGTAGCGATATCTGTATCACGGATCTCAGATTCAGCAGATGTTGTATTCTCTACAATGTTATCCAAGTTATTAATTGTGTGCTCAAGTCTGTTCTGGACAGCACCAAGGTCAGAACGCTGTTTAGATACATCCTGAATTGCACTCTTGGCAAATGCGTTCAATGCTGCGAAGTCTGCTGCTGTAGGAGCATCAGTTTTACCAACAACACCAGCAGGACCAGTTACAGCATCTTTGATTGTAGTATCAACAACCTTGGTCTCATCAAATGTATAGAATTTTGCCAACATTTCTGCAGTAAGAGTATTATTTTGACCTTCTTCATAATCAAGATCTGCATTTGTATCTGTAGATCCTGCGTCAATGTTAGCTGTACCAAATGTTGTCTGCTTATAAATTGCACTAGCAACCAATTCATTGGTATTCATGTTCTTGATAGTGATACCGATATGCTGTCCGGATTCTGCACCAACCTGAAGTCCTTTGTTAGAGAAAGAACCATCCAGCAACTTCTGCTCGTTGAATGTTGTTGTACTCTGTACACGGTCGATTTCAGACATTAACTGCTGAACTTCTGCCTGGATATAACTACGATCTGTAGATGTTAATGTGCCGTTCTCACCTTTAACAGCCAGCTCGTTCATTCTCTGTAACATATCCTGAACTTCGTTCAGCGCGCCTTCTGCTGTCTGTACGCAGGAGATACCATCCTGAGCGTTAGCGGAAGCCTGTGTAAGACCTCTGATCTGACGTCTCATTTTCTCGGAAATAGATAAGCCTGCTGCATCATCTGCTGCACGGTTAATCTTGTAACCGGAAGATAATTTCTCAGTGGATTTCGCCTGAGCGCTCGTTGTGATGTTGAGCATTCTGTTAGAGTTCATTGCCTGTAAATTGTGCTGTACTACCATAATATATTCCTCCTTGAATTTTATGCGGCTTCCTTGCCGCTTTTTTGCTTGTAATGGTTCTGAAAGTTCGTACGCTACTTCCAGTCCCACTACCTTTAATTTAAGTAAGTATTTCCTTTACTTGTAATATATATCGGACGCTTTCGGGTTTACTTTAGAGGGATTTGAGATTTTTTTTGCAATTGAGCAATTTTTTTCATCCCTTTATCCACCCTTCTTCACTCCGTAACATGTCGTTTAATATTACATGTCAACTCGACCATACCGTCCTCCGATACGATGATACCTAAGAAAACACCTGTTTCCTGCTGTTCGACATAGTTAGAGACGGAATTATACCTCGCTCCTTTGCCAACGTCTCCCTTCTTCTTCGCATCACCATCCACAATAACTCCCATAGCGATGCATGTCTTATCCAGATCCATAAACAACGCGCCGTCTATGTTTGTTACGCCTAGCAGCTTGTCCTTGTCCCACTCTTCATTGCTCCAGCACATGGTACTGTTATCCTGCAGCAGAGTTCCTCGATTCATATCGCATAACCGCTCCGCTTCCTTCCGACAACATGTAAGAATCACCGACGTTCCATGCTTCTGCTTAAGCAGCGCTTCTATCAATCGTTCCAGTTTACCGCCCGCAAACCACTCTTCCAGAAGTTTTGTAATTTCCGTATGTATCTCTATGCCATCATTGTTCCCCGGCAGCGTACTCTCTTTTACGCACTCTTCTATTTCATTCTTCAAGCCTTCTATCTTAGCCATATACTCATTTTTCTTATCCGACTGATTCAATATATACTGACCATGGTTGTATATAATTTCTTCTTTTCCATCGGAGACGATACTCCAGCACAGGAAACCGGAGAACTTCACGTACAGTCCTCTGTCGTCTCTGCCTTTCATAAGCTTCATGATCTGACAGTACTCATCCTTCGTTTCCCTCGTCTCCGGATCGATCTCCTTCACCTTATGCGCCAGAAGATGTATCGTTCCTGTTTTGGATATTTCCATCATCTTTCTGATCATCCTGCGGTTTTCGGACCTGATAATTCTATATTCTTTCCCTTTATCATCCAGCGTACAGACAATGTTACTATCTGTACTGCCGCACCCGTCCCCTCTGCCCGTCCCTTCTTCGTCACAGAAATAGATGCGCGCTTCGCTTTCACTTCCCTCATATTTCTCCGCAGAGAGTTCTATAAGCACCTCTGCCGCCGGAAGTTTATTGGCAGTTAAGTAATAGTCCACATAGTTGCCAAACAATACCCGGCGGTTGGGCAGTCTTCTGAAAAGATTATCATAAGAAGAAGCTGTAAAAAGACCGCTGCTTTTCTCTGTATCGTTAAGGAGTTCACGAAACAGATACCTGAACATCCCCGCATAAGCCATTACCGTCTCTTCCTTGAATTGTACTGCCAGATACGCTATAACCAGATCTCCAGTGTGAAATTCTTTCTTTTCAAATATAAGGGATTGGGCCGGCGTTCCATCCCAATCTTTTCTCAATCCGTCCTCGAATTCGTCAATTGCGGCTTCACGTTCTTCGACAAATTTGCAGCGATCGGCTTCTCTCTTTTCCATTCTGGCGGTCTTTTCTTCCTGCCTTTCTTCAGCATTGATTTCTGTAATCTTCTCCTCCAGGGTCTTATAAACGATGTCAATCATTCTCTCATCAAAGTCTTCCGATGTATCCATCTCACCGCTAAGCTGCTGGGGATTATCCGGTCTGGCCGCCAGATCACAGGATATTTTTATTACCCCCATCTCTATCTGATTGCTTTCTATTGTAATCCCACAATCGCTTAGCCCCTTGATCATTGTCCCTTTTATGGTCGCGCCGACATCTTTTCTCTTCTTTATACCTGTTTCCATGATTTTATTGTTCTCTTTCTATCAGCCTTTGTATTTCATCATAGATATCTGTCTCATACCGTTTCAGTATGACAGCTATTTTTTCAAAAAGCACCGAAGCGTCCGATATGTGGGCAAGTCCATAGAACTCCCGGACCTTCTGTTCCTGTTCATGATCCACGCTGCGGTAATATTCTCTTCTGCATTTTAACAGATAACTTATCACTTCCCGCAATATAGTCTGATCCCTGCTGATTCTCTGCACATCGCCTGCCATTGAACCCGGCTCTATATTTGCCTCCATAGCAATATACGCTCTTGTAAATTCAAGCGCTTTCATCTGCAGCCTGAGCACGTCCTCCTCAATGTCACTTTCAGATAATATTTCATTGTCGTTCCACCGAAAACAGTCTTCCTGTTGATCCTCCGGTTCCAGTTCCGCACTCATAACCGACATAATAACGGCCACCCTGGTCACCAGCTTTGTTTCCTCAACTTCTTCCTCTGTATGCCCTGTCGTTCTTAATATTTCTATCAGATTACCAAGATAATCTTCCAGCGACAGCCGAAGCAGTAAGATACAACTCAGATCCGCATAGCATTCTTCCAGCAGGAACATCATGTCTTCTATTCCATTTGACGCAGTCAGCGCATGAGTACGAAATACCTTCACCCCCAGGAATGCATCTATGCATTGATCCAACTGCCTCCTCTGTTTCTCATAATATTGCTGCCGCCTTTCATAGCTGATTCTGCCGGCATCGATTGCTACGCTCACATCTTTCCAGAGCAGCACTTCAAACAGGTCTTCCCTCTTAAGAAGTAAAATCTTATTGATCGCATCCCTCAGCAGCAATTTCAGCGTGGAAGTGTGCTGATAAAAAACTTCATAGTAATCTCTCTGCCTTTTTATGATATCTGCCGGCGTCGAAGGAGCATACTCTACTTTCACCAGATAATCCTCTTCCAAATGGTTGATAATATAGAATTGCAGCCAGCCGGCTATTTTCTCCTCCATTTCATTCCAGAATTCGCCTTTCAAACACTCCGGCGCAAATTCCTGAACATATCCGACATGCTCTCTGATTCCAAGCATCACCATTCTGCTGCTTATTCTTATAATACTCTCGTATCTGTCTTCTCTCCTGCGTATTACCCTGCCGACAAAATGTGACACCTCATGTCCTAAGGTAAAGAACATAATCTTAGGATTATATGCCTGGGATTCCGGTATTTCCACACGAAACAGATGATGGCTTTCTTTTGTCTGCAGCGTCTTCTCTGCATTATAATCACCGTCTGTGCCCTGATAAAGTTCTTTTACCTCTGTTTTCTCATTCATACCCGGGCATAACAGGAATTCATATTCTCCCACATCGCCAATATTCAGAATCTGCTTCGCATAATACAGATAGGCATTATATAATGCCAGCAGCTTGGATGGAATGTCAAAATACCGAATGTTAAAATCCGTTATCTGCTGATACACCCTGTCAGGCTTGGTAAAATTCTGCATACACAGCTTCACATATTTGATAAACTCATAAAATTCTACGGCATTGCCCTTTACACGCTCTCTCAGCCTGACAAACATCACTGTCGGCATCATAATCGTATAGAAACAGTAATCATTAAAAGGCTTCTCGGCATAATGAGAATATTCCGTCTTCCTCAAAGCGTTAATCAGCATCACGAGATTTTCACGTTCCGCAGCCGCGCTCGCCGTATTCTGCCCTTCATATATCGCCTGTACCTTTTCGTATAAGAAATCGCAAATCGATTTCCTTGCGCAATTTGCCTCAGACGTCTTACAATGCTGCCCCGGCGTTTTGTTTGCTCCCTCGGGTATACTGTCTTCATCCGAACTTCTGGTCTGAATAGAATACAGCATCTTCGAGGTAATGGCGGCACCATATTTCTGCGAACACTCATTGGAATTGAACAACACTCCCGTTCCTTCCTTATACAGAGAAAGGAAATCTCTCCAAAGAACATTCTTAACTACAACCGCTTCATCCTCTGTTCCCAGCAGTCCGCATCTTTCCTTGTCAGCGTCGGATTTCTGCGCCTTCAGCACTTGATCAATGCCTTCATATATACCTTTCACAGAACCGCTTTTTTTCTCAACGATTCTTAGTTCCATCTGCTTGATACTGCCCTCCACGAGTTTCCGACGGTTCTCATCTTCTATATATCGCCGGTTAATCGCAAGGATGCTGTAACTGTTGCAGATGCAGAATGGATGATTGTCTTGAATATCCTGATGCAGATTATTAATAAAGTGTGTTCCGGTATCACAATATCTGCATTTAATTGCCAGAATCAGGTCGCTGTTATCCAGCGCATAATATGCGATCGTTCGAATATTCTCCGGTCTGTCCTGCAGCCCCAGCGCCTTCAATTCATCTTCTATATACTGTCTGCTCTCCAGATACCGCTGGTATTGAGATAACTCCCTGCTTTCAAACTGTATGAAGGAAACGAGCGTGAAAGGGAAATCACTTTCCCAGAACGCTTTATCCATCTTCTGATCCTGGTGGAAGCCAAAAAAGAACTGTGTCGAATAATCGGATTTTTGCCCTTCATATTGGGCTTTCAGAAAGAAAGTTTTCTCGAAAGATTCATCCGTGCCGATCGAAAATGCTTCTTCAACCGTCATACCGTCATGGTGTCCCAGCACTAAATACTCATAGTCACGCCTGCCGACGATTGCCGGCACATATTCATTATGTAATAAAACAGGTCTGCAAATCATCCCCACTAATGCCCCTCTCTTATCTCCAATTCATCCGTTGTATCATAAAATAAGCCCACGCAACTTGTCCATGGGCTTATTCTTTAATACTCTATTTTTCCTATTCTAACAAATTCTCCCGGATTCCAGGGAGTTTTATTTGCCTTGGCATCTTCACTCGTACTCCTGCTGCTCTTACTAAGTCCGTCTACATCCACACAGGTGCTGCCCGGCGGATTCTGCATTCTCCTGATCTGCGCCAGGCAATCTATCCTGTACTCCGCATCCAAACCGCTGTATGAAATATTATAAATCTGTTTCCCCATCCAAGTGCCCTCTTTTCTCTTTCCTCCTAACATCATATGCGGTACGGCTCAAAAAGAAACTGCAATCTTCATCACATCCGCAATAACATTAAGATATTATCACATTATCTACTATTCGTCAATATTAAATTTCGTTTATAGTTAAATCCTTTTTAACTCTGACAAGGCTGTTACAAATCATTTACTCTGAAAGAAAACAAAATAGTCTCATAGAATGCTGCAAATATATTGTAACATGTTTATAGAGAAACTATACAACCAAAATTTGTCAAAATCAACGAATTATGTGTGATTTTTTTGTGTATTTTCTATAAACGCCAACCGGTAATCCTTCTCACATCCTACCCCAGCAGCGACAGCACCATCTGCCCGTTCTGGTTCGCCTGAGACAGCACGGACGCCCCAGCCTGCTCCAGAATATTGATGTTGGAATAAGCTACCATCATTTCCGCGATGTCCGTGTCCCTGATCTGTGATTCCGCCGCCTGGGTGTTCTCCACGATATTGTCCAGATTCGCTATCGTATGTTCCATACGGTTCTGTACCGCGCCGTACTCCGAACGCATAGCCGATACGCACTGGATTGCGTTCTTATACTTATCGATTGCCTTCCCCGCATTCTCCATAGAGTCTACCTTCACGTCCCCGACACCCAGATCATTTGCAGAAAGCCTGAATGTACTGAACGCGATATGCTGCCCCGACTCCGCGCCTACCTGCACGAACATACTGCCTGACCTCTGCACGGTTCCCTGATTGCCGCTTGTGGAGCCGCCCCATTTCGCCGCAGCGTCCGGATTGGCATTGCCGTTCCGGTCCAAGCCGCCTGTGGTAGTGGCCCCGCCGCCCGTATAGGTGTTCTTACCACCCAGATTATTCTGGTAATGGCTGCTCTGATCAACATTTAACACGAAATAGGTGCTGGTACTTCCGCCCTGCAGAAGGGATGCCTTCGAACCAGACAATCCGTTCGGGGACGCGATGGAGCCGGTACCGCTGCCTATCGCCGCCACAAGATCTTTGGTAAATTTCACGGCGTCTTTGGCAAAGCTCTGCTCGAAATCCAACAGATCGGAATACTTCCCCTTGGTCTGCCTGGAAATCGCCTGACCAAGCGAATAACCATCCTCGATGTCTTTCAGGATATTATCCAGCCCTTTGGCGATACCCGCAGCAGTTACCGCGCCGCTGCCGCCCGCGACATATCCCAGATACATACTGGCGATATACCCCTGCGCATATGCATTGTAGGAATCCGAAGTATCTGTCAGCTCCGACAGCCAGGAAGCTATCTGTTTATCATTATTGAGCATTCCCGTGTGCGTCAGTTCCTGACAGTAGTTGATCGCTCCTCCGACCGCCTGCGCCGTTCCCTCGACGAACCACATCGGGAAAGAATCCGCGCCGCCAGTGCCCAGCATTCCGTTCGTTACCGCATCAAACATAACCGCGTGCGTCATCTCATGGGCTATCGTCGTCGCAAGATCGTCTGACATCGTTATCTTACCGCCGGTTTCAGTCAGATATTTCATATTGACCCCCAGTTGAAAAGCCGTACCGTTGGAAGATACATAGGCCAGCGTGGAATTGTTCTCATACACCATATTCAGACTGATCTGCAGACCGGATACTGTAGGCACCGCCGATTGCGGAAGCGCAGACACGATATCGCCCAGCAGCTTCGGCATATAAGTATCTTTAATATCATTGGCAAAAGCCGCAAGCCCTGCCTGTGTGAAAGTCTTGCCCGCCGCTTTCGCGGAATTAATGGCCGATGTGAAATCCTGCATATCATAAGATATATAATCTTCTGACAAATAGATTATGTCCGAAAGCCCCCACGGCATACGAATCGCTCTGCCGGATGAAGCATTGGAAGAATCAAAAATACTTGTATTATTAAACTCGCTGTCTTTTGCGATTCTGTCTATTTCATTGTTCAGTTGTTTTAACTCTGCATAAATCGCGTTTCTTTCTTCCGCTGTATTCGTATCATTCGCCGCCTTAACTGCCAGTTCATTCGCCCTCTGGAGCATGTCCTGAACCTCGTTCAAGGCGCCCTCCGCGCTCTGTACGAAAGAAATGCCGTCCTGTGCGTTTAAGGACGCCTGCGAAAGCCCTCTGATCTGCCTTCGCATTTTCTCTGACAGAGACAATCCTGCCGCATCGTCCGCAGCACGATTAATCTTATAGCCGGAGGAAAGCTTCTCAGTATGTTTGCTTTTCTTCCCTGTTACCGCCGTCAGATTTCTCTCCGCATTCGCCGCCGATAAATTATGCTGAATCACCATATGATCTTCCTCCGTGAAACGATTCGTATTCTTCCATGAATACACTGTTTATTTCCGTTGGCAGTATCCAGACGCTGTGCCTGTACGAGCATCCGGCAAATACCGTCAATCCCAGAACCCTGTCTGCCGTTTATCCAGATTCGCATTACCGCAATTCGGACATGCGATCGGTTCCTGCAGATTTATCTCCCGCACCGGGCTGCCGCATTTACCGCAGCGGGCGCCTAATGTTATTTTCTCCCCGTCCGCAGTCTCTATATCCACGGCAAGCAGACATGACAGTTCCCGGCATGATTCACAATAAAACACCTTCTGCTGCGCGCGGTAATCGCTGATCTTCCGCATATTGCATAAGCCCGTCCAAAGCTTCCGCTCTTCCTCATTCAGACAGGACGCTATCACATCCTGATTACCGGTCATCAGCCCGATGCCGACAGACATTTCATTCCGATAGCCGCATTTGCCGCACGACAACAATATTCTTTGTCCCATAATCGCTCCTGTAATACTTCAAAAATAAGCTTCCTCTGTCTGCCAAGACTATTTTTTGCTGTCATAGAACTGCGGCTGTACGCAGTTAAGATTATTCATACTGTTATAATAGCCTCTTGCAACCTTTGATTTCGAAACGCTCTGCTGAATGGAGGCTTTCTCTTTTCTGAACTGATTCTCTGCCATACGCTGATTCCGCATATTGCCGGCGTTGACCGTCACGATTTTGTCCGTAATCTGCTGGATCAGTTCCTGCATTCTTGTAATTTCCCGGCGGTATTTCTCTTTTCGGCCGATGATTTCTTCCCGAACCCGCTCGTACAGCGTTTCAAATCCCTCATCCAGCTTATTGAGTTCCTCCACCAGCTTAGACTGAGCATCTACCGTCCGGCTAAACGCGTCCATATCGAAGCTCTCCTGTTTCAAAAGCTCCTCCTGCAAGTTATTCTGTTCAATGATCTGATCCAGAATCCTGTTCTTTTTCTCAAGACTCTGTGCCAAAATCTGTGCGCAATTCTGCTCCATGCATTCTCCATTTCCGCGCAGTCTGACTGCGCTTCCTACTGCCCCTGATGAGCACGTTTCATAACTTCCTTCCATGTATCACGCATACTGCGCAGATGGGTATTGACTTCTTCTAAGATTTCTTTGTCTTTCTTTACATTTGCTTCGAATAATCTTCGCAGCAAATACACATACACTCTGTCGAAATCCTCCCACACCGGATATTTATGATCCAGCGTGTTGCGGAACTCTTCGATAATCCTCTGTGTTTTCATGATATTTTTATGGGCTTTCTCAATATCATGCTGTTCAATTCCCATAATGGCTATGTTACAGAACTTAATTGCGCCTTCATATAACATCAGCGTCACCTCCGCTGGTGAGGCTGTTAATATTTTACTCTGATTATACTGCGCATATGGATTCTGTATTGGCATCGTTACTTCTCCTCCCTGATTTTCATCTTGCCTTGTTTTACGTGCGCCCAAGACGCATTTTATAACAAGAATGCCCCTTTACGGGGCATTCTTAACGTTGATCAACCGCCAAACAAACTCGAAATCGCGCTGTTCTTGGATTCAAGCTTGGAAAGTGCGGTCTCCATTGCTGAGAACTTGGAATACCATTTATCAATCAGATCATTCAGTTTGGTTTCCTGTT
This sequence comes from Lachnospiraceae bacterium, assembly GCA_017626325.1. GTDB lineage: Bacteria > Bacillota > Clostridia > Lachnospirales > Lachnospiraceae > UBA3282. Next base: position 34,332 of record JAGAIZ010000080.1, read on the forward strand.
TAGAAATCTTCTCGGTATAGGCATCGTATTCCTCTTTCATTTCCTTGTCATTATAAACGGTAAACGCACTGCTCATGCTGGTTCTCGACATCTTCTTATCCAGCTCGTCATGCAGGTTATTAGCAAGCTGTGTGAAGAAGCTCATTACCGTATCCGGATCGGATGCAATCATAGATTTCAATACGTCATCCGCCGTCTTTACAGCAGAGTTCTCATCATCCTGATCACCGTCGATATGATATGCGTTCTTCTCATTGTCAGCCGCCTTGAAATAGCCCAATGTATTGATGCCGAAGTCGGAGAGATACATCTTCTTGCCATTGACAGTCGCACCCTGCAGCATTACCGTCTTCATCGCACCGGAAACATCCGATAAAGTAGCGTCTCTGCGAAGCAGCGAATCCTTGATCTTCTTCTCCCACTCTTCTATCTCCGTATCGGACATCGCGTCCTTCTCCTCGGAAAGCAGCGGTTCATAACCCTTGGAAGACTCCGCATTATACAACGCATCCATTTCATTGATCAACGCATTGTAATCCTTAAAGAAGCTCTTGATCATATCGTAGATACTATCGGTGTCTTCACTGGTTGTCAGCGTAATCGTCTCACTGGTCTCTTCCTGCACCGTGATGGTCAACCCATTGATTTCAAACGTATTGGTGGATGAGGTGAAATATGCACCGTTCAGAGAGATCTCCGCATCCTGTCCTGTCACTTTGGTAGCGCCCGGGGAAGCCTGATATGGACTGTTGTTTACTACATTCTGAGCATTCTGTATCTTCGCCTCGAATTCTGCCGTCACCTGATCTGTCAGTGCCGTCGTCGGCACAGCATTTCCATCCGCGTCCACAGTGAAATAAGCCGCGTTGTCGCTGATTGTCTGGTTGTTTGCATCGATCTGCGCCTGTGTATCCTCTACGGCTTTTACCATAGAATACTGACCGTTTACTTCGTTAAACTCTGCTGTCTTCTCTGTTACCGCCTGATTAGCGGCGTCAACCTTCGCCTGGGCCGCCGTAATATCCGCTTCGACGCCGGACTTCTTCGCCGCCTCCAATTCCTCCTGGGCTGCGGCTAAGGCTTCCTTTTCCTGATCTAATACAGCTTGCAGTCCGCCCTGACGTTCCATAACGGGCTTCCCGTCGTCATCATATACAAGATCTCCCTTTTCATCCGTCTTCTGCACTTCCGGCCCATACAATTCCTCATATAATTCATCTGCCGTCTTATCCGCAATATATCCCGGATCCTCTTTGAGCTTATCGATCTTCTCCTGCAGCGTTGTATTAGTCTTCTCCAGATTCTCATTGGCTGTCTTATACGCTTTGGCGCGCTTCTCTATCTCTGCCGCAAGCGCGGTATCATAATCTGCCGTATAACTGCCGTCTGCATTCTTATAATTCGCCCACTTAGTATACTCATCGCTCTTAAGATCCTCGGTTGTCAGCAGACCCAGCTTAGAAAGCACCTCCATGCCTTCCGCATTATTACCTACCAGATTGAAATTCTGCTTAGCGCCTGTCGTCTTCGAACTGATGAAGAATCTCTGGTTCTTCTCATCAAAATTAGCGTTTACTCCCGCAGACTGCAATTGGCTTACCACTTCAGAGATCTTCGTATCACCCGTTATCTTTATCTCTGTAGATTTGCCGTTGATTGCCACGCTGAAGCTTCCTTCGCCCGTAAAGCCAAGGTCGCTGAGCGTACTGCTCTTCTTCACCGCCGAGCCATCGGCCGCGGAGATCTCGCCGCCTGTCAGATATCCGGCTTTCGCCATCTTACTGATATTCATAGTCTGCACGCCATTAACAGAATCGGAACTGGTAACAACGCTGACCGCATTGGAATTAGATACTTTCGTCGCTTTCTTCATATAAGCGCTTTGGAATCTCAGATCATCCAGTTTCGTATATAAACTGTATATCTTGGTATTCAGGGCTTTCCATGCATCCTGTTTCCAGCTCAGCTTCGTCTGCGCCTTTACAAGCGAATTCTTCTTCGCGCTCTGCGCTGACGCAAGCTCATTGATAATGCTCTCCGTATCGAGCCCGGAATACATACCTGTAATTCTAATCGGCATTTTCCTTCCTCCTATCTCTTCTCATCCACAAGAAGACCTGCCATCTCCCATACCTTAGCGATCATATCCAAAGTTTTCTCCGGTGGGAATTCCTTGATAATTTCTTTGGTGTCCTTATCCACGATCTTAATGGTAATTCTGTTCGTCTCCTCATGAACGCCGAAAACCGCTTCCTCATTGCTGTTATTAATTTTTCTGTTCATCTCAGCAATCGCTTTTTTTAATTGTTCGTTCGTAGACTGGGAATTCATAATCTGCTGTTTCTGCGCCTGCTGCAGATCGCCGTTTCCCTCATTGCCGCTCTCACTATCTTCTGTCTGCGTCTTGGTTACAGACGCTGTCACAGCGTCTACGTTTACTGTCTCTCCGTCCGCCGGAACTTCCGTGTTCGCCGGTGTCACAGGCTGTGTCTGCGTCTTGGCCGCCGACTGTGCCTGAAATGTCATTACACTGCTTAATGGTTCAATTGCCATCTCAAATCACCTCCATGTGATATAGGTTAGTAGTTGCTTATGTAAAATCGTCGCCGAATACATTGCTTTAGGCAAAGCAAACGTAATCTTTGCTATATATATCGGTAAAATCAGAGAAATTTTTAGAGTATGAATGCCAAATGTTCATAATTTCCTGACCATTTCCTGCCCCTTCTGTTTCTACTGCAAAAGCTGCAGCATATAATCCGCCTGCTGGTTTGCCTGCGTCAGCATACTCGTTCCCGCCTGCAGGAGAATGTTATTGACTGAATACTCCATCATCTGCGCGGCAATATCCGTATCACGGATAATCGATTCGGACGCCTGCGTATTCTCTTCCGTATTCTCATTTACCTTGACGGCATGCTCCAGACGGTTCTGGTATGCGCCGAAATCCGCCCGCTGCCCGCTTACAATCCGAAGTCCCTCTTTGATCGTATCGATCGCCTTGCCGGATTCCTCCACCGTCAGCACGTTCGTTTTCTCCATTCCCATTGCAAGCACGCTGAGCGCATCATACCGGACCTCGATATGCTGCCCCGATTCCGTGCCTGCCTGCACATAGAAATCACAGTAACCGCCGTAGGTGGGAACGTCTATCTGATTTCTTTTCGCCGTCGGCGTACCGAAAGATGCCCCTCCATACGAGCTGCTTCCGGAAGGCGTATATAAATCCGCGATCGTATTGGCATTCAACGCGTTATTGATTCTCTGGAGCACGCTGTTCTCTGTATCGGAGGCATCCACCCGGATACTCAGCGTAAAAGAACCCACGCTTGTCGTAGACACATTACTGCCATAGGTAAACGCCTGATCAGCCGTCAGTGAAAACTGCAAATTAATATAACCGCCATTATCGCAGTCGCCGCCATTCGCTTTGCTGAGCAATCCCGGCGTATTCTCTCCTTTCTTGCCTGTCAGCGCCGCCATGACAGAGCCAAGCGTTCCCGCTCCCTTTTCGTTGGATGAAATGGTATTATATGCTTTGTATGGTACCAGCTTTCCGTTCTGATACCGCATACTCCAGTCCCACCAGTAAGTCTCATCATCATCCGCCGTATCATTGGGCGCATAATAGCTGACATACGACGAAGTGGCAGTCACTTTGCCGATACCGTCCATATAATAAGAGAACGACCATGTATCGGTACTGTTCTGTGCCGCGCTGACGCTGTTCGTGCCGCTTGCCACATGCGTCAGGTTACCGCCGCTTCCCAAGGTCTGTACAAATGTGCCGGCAGAATTAACCGGCTCTAGGAATTTATCGTCTGCCGCGTCAAAATTATGCGAATAACCATTCGTAGTACCGGACACGTTATGATGCGACGCATATGCCGCCGCATATCCAAGACTGGCGCTGACCACGCTTACCTTATCTTTCGTGATCGAAGCGCCGCTGTTATTTTCAAACCTGCATTCCATATCCGCATATGGCGATGAATAGAACGAAGTTCCGTCAATACAGGCAATCATATCGTCTACCGTTGCCGTCACCTGCGGCGTAAAGGATACGCGATGCTTGAACACCGGTTTGCCGTTCGCGTCATAAAGAAGATTTCCTGCTCCCGCCGTGCCGAAATAATCGCTCATCTCAAAGCTGTAATGATTCTTCTTCAGCGTATCCCAGTCCACCTTCTCTGTTTCATAGGCGTTCCCATCATACCCTGTCCACGAAATATGTACGCCCTGATCGTCTGCATTCACATGATACGAGCCATATGCCACAATACCGCAGTTATCATTAGTAACATCTATTGTCGACGAAGTCGAATCAAACTCCACAGCCTGCTTCTTAGTAATTGCAAGCACCTTCAATTCATTCGGCTCCCATATCCTTCTCTCGTTAAAGGTCGTATTCTCGAAGATACGGTCCATTTCCGCTTTAAGCGCCTGCACCTCCTGGTCTATATACTGCCGGTCTGTCTCCGTATTCGTCCCATTGGCCGCTTTCACCGCAAGCTCATTCATTCGGTGCAGCATATCCTGCACCTCGCTCAGCGCCCCTTCCGCAGTCTGTACGTAACCGACTCCTTCCTGAATATTATCCGCACTCTGTCCCAAACCTCTGATCTGTCTGCGCATTTTCTCAGAGACCGACAATCCCGCCGCGTCATCCGCGGCACGATTAATCCGATAGCCAGAGGATAATTTCTCTGACATTCCAGAATTCTTTTTTGCGTTTGTCTTGAATTGCCTGCCTGCGTTCCATGCAAGCATATTATTGTGAATCGACAGCATCCTTGCCTCCCAGTTCATTTACAAAAATCGGCCAAAAGTTATCCGCTCCTGACCGATCTCAATTCTTGCTATCCAAATACATACCCTGTATCTATCCCAGCAACTCCTTCAACGCATCCATACCATCCGTATTGACAGCTTCTTTGTTGGAATCCTGAATCTGTACGTAGACTTCCTTGCGGTAAACGGGTACTTCTCTTGGTGCGCTAATGCCAAGCTTCACCTGTTCCCCTTTGATCTCAAGCACCGTAATCTCAACATTATTGTTGATTACAAGGGCTTCATTCTTTTTCCTGGATAAAGCTAACATTTACTCACCTGCTTTCTTCTTATTGGCGTTCAGAATATCATAGACCGGGAATTTGACCTGATACTGTTCTCCCTCCACGATCACCTGTGTCGCTTTCCTCTCCGCCGCATTGATTACGATAGGCCCCTTAAGATTGACGCTCATCCTGGTTATGTCCTTCGGAACCGTCACCGTAACCAGCACCAACAGCTCCTCCTCCTCAATCTCCCCCAGATGGCTTAGGAGTTCATCGTTCACCTCCGGGTTATACCCCGGACATACCAGCAGCGGATCCATAACCGGCATCGCAAAGCCCGGCTCCTGAACAGACTGCAGCCAGTGAATCGTATCCGTCCCTTTCTCTTTGTCATGAATCAGAGCGAACTGTGTGAGTTCCGGAAATCCCACGATTCCCTTGGGAAAATGTATGATTTTCTCATCGTCAATGGTGATCTGACCAAATGCTTTCGTATTAATTTCCATACTGTACCATCCCTCTCTTGCCGCGCGCGGCGTTCCCCATATTGATAGTTCTTAGATATAATTCATCAGATTCGTCTGCATGATTTTGCTGGTCGCCATAAGCGCTGCCTGATAAGTCAGATCCGCACTCGTAAGTTCCACGGCAATCTCTGTCACGTCGATGTCTTCGTTGTTGGTCTGCAGTTCTTTGAAGGTAGTCTTCTGATTCATCAGACGGGTAGAAATCAGATCCAGCCTGCTGCTTCTTGTGGCGTTATTGGTAATTGCCACATTGGCGTCGTCCATATACTTCTGATATTTCGTGATCTGGTTCTCGAACTTAGTCTGAACGTTGTCACGCACATATGTATACGCTTTGTTCGCCGCTTCCAGTTGTTTCTCCAGCTTCTCATATTCAGCAGAGCCTTCTTCTACCAGTTCCATCTTATCTTCAATCTCAGCGATCTTATCCTCTACCTCTTCAAGCTGTGTCAGATAATGCTGGAAATCATCCATATCTCTTCCGACGTCATGTGTGAAGACTTCATCCGTCAGCGTATTGACCTGTATTTTCTGATTATACCCCACATCATAATAAATATCCTGATCCTCTAACTGCGCGTTATAAGTAACAACCTTCTCGTTGTCCGTGCCGGGATCCGTCGTCTCCGTACACTTGAAATAATGCACCGGATTAATATCGCCCTCGACCCAGTCAGATTTATCATAGGTCAGCGCAAAGGTGTCCGTCTCTTTAAACTGACTGTAGACATCCGCGCCGAACACCACTTCTCCCGTAGAAGGAATGTAGGCAATCGCCGCCGGATCCGCCGCCACAGCCTGATATGCCGTCTCTGCGTCGGTATACTGCACCGCGCTGTAGGTTGTGCCGCCGGCTGTGAAGGTGAAGTCATCCGCTGTTCCGTCGCCGTCGCTGTCAGGCAGTTCATCCAACGCATTATAAGACAGGCGCAGTCTGTACAGGGTCTGGTTGGTAATATCCTGTTCTTCCGACGCAACCGTCAGATCTCCCAGGCAGGAATAATCCGTATAACTGATCGTATCTATATCGGCATACCCTTTTTCTTCATTGATGGTATAAGTAACCGGGTGTTTTTCCATCTCGGCAACATTCTCCGCCGTGAACGTCACCGGCGTGTCCGTTCTGTAACCGGAGAAGACATATCTGCCGGCATAATCCACATTGCCGCTCGCATAGAACTCGTCAGACAAGGACTTCATCTGTTCGATAATAATCTTCAGATCTTCTGAGCCAAGATACTTGTTGGATGCCGTCTCCGCCTGGTTATACAGGTCCGTCAGTATTTCATCCACCGTAACCAGCGCGTCCGCCGTCAACGAAAGCCACTGATCCGCGTCCGGCGCGTTCTTATCATAATACTGCGAAATATTCGTCACATTGCTTCTCAGTCTCAGCGCACGGATCGCTACCACCGGATCGTCGGAGGGTCTCACGATTTTACTCTGGTTTGTCATCTGGTTGCTCAGATGATCTTCCGCAATCTTATTCTGATTAATATTATATAAAGAATTGTTCCGCATTATTTTGTTCGTTATTCTCATAATTCATCATCCTCTCTTACAGGAAGTCTTCCTGAGACTATTCACAGCCTAATCTCTATGTCAGAGCAATTTATTGCGATGACACGCGTCGGAAATGTCAGATTTCCGACTGCGATCAAGGCAATTTGAGGCTCTGACTCAAATTGTCGGTTGAAAAATCAGCACATCAGTGTGATTTTTCAACCTATACCCCTGTCTCTAAGATCAGTCTGTCATATACTTCCGTCATTACGGAAATCATCTTAGAAGCCAGCGTATACGAATTCTGATACTTAACAAGATTAATCGCCTCTTCGTCTTCGTCAACGCCTGAAATGGATATTCTCTGGTTGTCAATACTGGTTTCCAGGCTTAAATACGTAGCATACAGCGTGTTGGCATTGCTGGCATTTAAAGCCGCGTCGGAAAGAACACATTCCAGGAATCCGCCCGCGTCTCTGCCACGGAAGCTGTATTGATTCACATCTGAGAGCATGGAAATTACCTTCTTAACCTGCTCGCATTCCTCCACGCCCGCAGTCGGATCGCTCCTTGTGCCCAACAGGGAAGCGTCCTTGATCAATTCCTTTACCACAGCCATATTTCCCGCCGTGATATAATAATATCCCTTGCCGTCTCCTTTGGAATCGTTCAGTTCGTCCTCCGTATACTGCCCATCCTCCATCGTATAATTACCGGTAAGCAGGATTCCCGCATCCTCATTCGCATCCGTCACGCCCTCCGTGAAGATTCCATTGATGATCTGCGCGAAGCCACGGATCCACTCATTCATCTGTTCCATATAATAAGGGATGCCCTGATAATTAACAGCGGAGCCTATCGATGCCTCGCTTCCGGTTTTGCCGGCGGTAATCGGCATATCACTTGCCACATTGTCTATCGTGAAGGTATAAACACCGTCCCCTTCATAAGTCCAGTCCGTATAGTAGAAAAGCTGATCTCCGATATTGATAACGCCGCCCGAATCAGAGAGATTACATTTCGTCATATCATCAAGGTACGACGCCGTCGTCTTAATCGTGACCGTACTGGTTGCTCCGGTATAATTAATCTGTGTGGCGGTTCCGTTAAAATATTCTCCGTTATTACCGTCTCTCATCTGCAGCAGTCCGGAAAGTTCTCCGCCCATGGCTGAATTCGTAAGTCCGAATAATGTCCCGTTGTCCCAGTAAATATCGTAAATTCCATCAATATCCGTCTGGTAAGCCTTCTCCTGATGCGTGCGCGCCACGCATTCCAACTGCCGGTAATCATTCTGATCTACTAACGTCTGTCCGCCCGCAATCTTAACCATGCATCTGGTAGCGTTCGTCTCATTGCCATCCTTATCGTAAATGGGCGTCTCAATGACCTCCACATCCACCACTGCGGATAACTGATCGATCAGAACATCCCTCTTGTCGCGAAGCTCATTCGCCACAGTCCCTTTGATCTCAATGACGTTTATCTGATTATTGACAGTCGCCAATTCCTGCGCGATTGAATTAATCTTGTCTACGCGCATCTTTACTTCATCGTTCACATCCGACTGCAGATCCTGCAGATCTCCGTACATATTATTAAAGTAATCCGTAAGACTCTTCACCGAAGACACAAACTGGGCCTTCGTACTTACGCTGCTGGCGTTCTTCGTGATTTCCTCAAGATTCACTCCCAACTGGTCAAATACAGATTTAAATCCCGTCGTGCCGTCATCCGTAAGATAGTCCTCAATCAGACGCATATAGTATGCTTTCGTGTCGAACTCACCCAACTTCGTCTCATTGTCACGGAACCTCGTATCATAGAAGCTGTCGCGGATACGCTCAATGGCAAGCGTCTCAACGCCCGCGCCTGCACAGCCGTAGGTCGCGAACACGCGAAGCGCTTCGTTGGCCTCCTGCTTGACCTCCTGCCTGCTGTAGCCGTCCGTATTAACATTACTGATGTTATTCGCCGTAGTATTAAGCGACGCGTTAGCCGCTCTGAGCCCCGACGAAGCTATGTATAAACCGAAAAATGTAGATGCCATATATCCACCTCTTATCTCAAAACTAATACGCAGTCCCGATTATCTTCCCAGCGTTGAAAGAATATGCTCCAGCATCTCGTTCACGACATTGATATAACGGCTGGAAGCATTGTATGCATTCTGATACATGATCATATTGGTAAGCTCCTCGTCAGAAGACACTCCCGTAACCTGTTCTCTCGCATAGCTCAGCGCGTCTGTTGTCACAGTCTGGCTGTCCTGAATCTGCCTTGCCACCGAGCCGTTATTCGCCACCTGCGCTACCAGATTCTTATAATAGTTCACGAAGTTTACCGGCGTCTGCACATTCGGATTAAGATGATAAATCTCTTCCTCAAACGCTGCTTTGAGCGCCTCCGTCGTCACATTATCCTCGGAATGATCTGCCAGCCTAAAAGACAAAAGCGCCGGATTCTGCCGCAAATCCGAATTGATCAGAAGATTTCTGACCGTCCAGCCCAGTTCGTCATTCTGCATCCGGAATAGCTGATAAGGATCGCCGTTCTCATCTCTCATATAATCAGAGCCCGGATTCAAAGCGCTTTCCCTGTCGGCGGCGTCTGCCAGAATCCCGTTTATTTTCGTCACGACCGCATTGATAAGCTGATCAAACTCAGCCTGCACGTTCATGACAACCGACTGGGCAATATTAGTATTGTACCAGCCCTCTTCATATTCTCCGTCTTTGTTGATATCGTTCAGTTCATTGTAGGTCGCCCTGTGATCGCCTCTTGCCAGAAGCGTAGACTTCAGAGAGCCGACATCCGTGTTCCATTCACTGGAAATCTCTTTGGTCAGGTCGAACACTTTGGCATTCTTAATGCTCTCTTCGCTGACTACCTTCCTGCCCTTGTCATCTATCGTATATTCCGCCAGGAGCTTCCAGTACGGCGTATAGAAGCCTGTCTCCGTATCTTCATAAAGAGCCATCTCATTAACAATGCCGCCCTTTACCAGATCCACATTCTCGAATTTTACGCTGACATAGCCAAACGTATCCTCGTTATAGGATATATTGCCAAGCTCGGCAAGCTTATCCAGCAGATAATTGCGCTGGTCCCGGAGATCATTGGCATGCTCCACGCCGCCCGCCTCTATCTTTACAATCTGTTCGTTTAACGCCTGAATCTGCTGTGCGTATGTATTGATATTATTAACCTCTGTCTGGACCGTCCTGTTCATATTGTCCTGATACTCGCACAGACTCGTGTACACTGCGGATGCTTTGGTGATAAATTCCTGAGACCTCGTCACGAATAAATTCTGATTGACGACGCTGGTAGGATCCTTGCTCAGCTCCTGGACAGCCGTCCACAGATTGGACAAAGCCTCTGAAAATTCGTGTCCGTCGCCGGACTCACCCATAATATTCTCTATCTCTTCCAACGCGTTGACCGTGACGTCATAGAAAGCACTCCGTCCCGACTCGCGCCGGTAATTTAAGTCATAGAAATAATCTCTTACCTGTCTAGTTTGGGAATAATTGACACCCAGACCTAACTGCTTCCAGTTGGTGACCGTGTCCTTGGAAATCGTCACATACGTTCTGGTTCCCTGCGCCACCTGCTGCCTTGTATATCCTTCGGTGTCTAAATTTGACATGTTATGCGCTGTCGTATTCAGCGCGTTATTTGCTGTTTGTAATCCTGATACGCCTACATAAAGGCTGCCGAATAATGACATAATCTACCGTCCTCAACAATCTATTGCCTGGCGTCAAACGCTTTGTTGCTCATACCGATCACATCTCCGGTGTTGTAAGCGCCCTTGTTATAATTCGCCGTTTCCGGCGCTTTATTCAGGGATTGCAGAACATTCATATTGAACTGCACCATTTCCAGTGCGCTCTGGATCAGTTCCCTGTTCTGTTCATTCACCCGCTTCACACCGCGCACGCTCGCCTGCAACTTGTCAAAAACAGCCGCGAGCCTGGCCTGCTCTTCCGGTCTTGCCGCCAGCATCTTAATCAAATCCACAACTCTCAGTTTCGCAACATCCTTGTTAAGCACATTAGCAATATCATTAATAGCTTCATTTCTCTGATGATCCAGATGATTGATTCTGCTTACTATGATCTGCTCCTCATCCGTGATTTTGGCTAATTCTTCCAAGTCTTCAGACACAATGACTGTCGTTTTCTTCATGGACAATTTCAAAAGATTCTCATACTCCAGATTTTCCTTATCTAAAACCTCGATCAAGGTCTCCATTAAACTTGCCACGCCGTAACCTCACCTTCATTGTGTCTATAAACTTTGGATTTCTTCATACTTCTTCATTAATTTGTCTGCAAAGCTCTCTCCGCTTACCTGATAAGTACCATTCGCAATACTTGCTTTGAGAGGAGCTGTCAGTTCTGACCTGATATCGTCCGCTTCCGCCACAGCGTTCTTCGCAGTCTGAATATCCTTGCCAAAGCTTGAAATCTGAATCTGGTCAGCCGCCGCTTTCTTAGACGTATTCTGCGCCTTGGCCGTCTTCTTGCTGCTGTATACCTGCTGAACCTGCTTATAAGCTTCAATACGCATATGGGACTCCTCCTTTCCATTTGCTGTCTTTTATCATCGTTCATGGTCTTTCTTTGTGAACTGTTATTATTTGTATCGGATAAATTTGCAAAGACTTTAGGGCAGATGGGAGTTTTTTTGCGGGGGCATCGTTTATCGTTTAATTCTAAATTGTTTAATTCGTTTAATCGTTTCACTGTCAGGAAATAGATATTCCTGACAAACAGGGTCTATCTCCGTGGTTGGACAGAGATAGACCCTGCAAATATGAACAGCCATGCTAATACTTCAAATTGATACTATGCATTTAGCACAAGAGCCGTTACCGCACCTCAAATTTCATTTCCAATCTACCTAACTTGACAATATTGCCAGTAAAAATTTCCACTTCGGATGTAATTCTGCTTCCATTTATGAAAGTTCCATTTGAAGATCGAAGATCATTTATATAAAATTTACCGCACCTTACGCTAATCTCACAATGCCTGTTTGATACCGATTTGTCATAATCCAATACAATATCGCACACTCCCTTCTTTCTTCCTACAATAACATTCCTCGCCAATGTCGTCACAAAAACTTTTTCCGAAAAATGTATATCCGTCAAAACAATGTCATATGTACCCTGCTGCTTCCAGATACAATATGTATTACCGTCTCCTGCTGCAGTATTGACATCCATAAATTCAGTTTTCTCCATGGAATTCAAATCGTCATGCAACTCATTCAAAGTGTCATTGTCAATGGATTCAAATTGTATCTTTTTCTTTCTTCGTTTTATAACCAGTAAAACAATACTGCCGATTGCGCCTGCAACCGCAATACAGACCGCGGCAATTATTACAAGCGGCTTTCTGTCCTCTGTACTTTCCTGAACCATTATCTCTGGCTTCACCGGCTCTTTTATCATTTCTTCCTGCTTCTGTTCCTCTTCTGCCACTTGCATTTGCTGCGGCATAACAACATCAGCAGATAATGAAGCAACCGTACCTTCTCCGCCAAAAGATAATTTAACGACTTTCCTGCTGCCATCCATTACCTCCGGACTCGGAGCGATCTCTACTCGTACAATATTTCGATCTTTCTTTAAGTAGTTCGTAATATCCAAAGTATTTTCCACATCACTTAACAGAAATGACTCTGCCTGTGTTATTCGTGACAGCGCAAACATATTTTCCAATTCTTCATTTTCATCGTTGGTACAACCAATGGTATAAATAGGATAAGGATTTTCCTTTAAGAGATTATACAATTCTTCCTTAGTATATCCCAACGTTTTATTATCCACTCCATCAGATACAATAATAATTCTATAATAAATATCTTCTCTGTCTGCCAGGAGTTCATTGACCAACAAATCATAAAGCACATCCGTCAAATACGTGTTCTGATCCTGATATACTATCTGCTCCACCGCCTGCTTCAGCACACTATAATCTGCAGTATATTCCGTCAGCCAGGTAATATCCTCACCAAATACGCAGATTGCCATCTCTTCATTATTATCCCTGTCGGAGATCAAATTCTGTAAAAGTTCTGCAACTTTTTCTCTGTCAGACTGCTGAATAGAAACAGAATTATCAAGCATAACGAAAGTCTTCATAGATACATCCTGTTCCGTAACAGGCTGCACAGCGGTTACCGTTCCATCGGCAGTTCCTATTTGTACAGAAATATCCGAAAATTCTTCCGGCACGCCCTTTACATATACGGTCAGACTTTCTTCCCCCGTAAATACTTCTACAATACCAGCTGCTTCTGATGCCCGCACTACTATGCCATCATATATGCACACAAACAATATGACTATCGTTATTACTTTTCTCACATAATACATAATAATTCTCATCTCATCCTTCATACAGCTTCGCCAGTTTCTCAATGAAATCCACTCTTTCAGCATCTTCATAACCACGGAAGTTTATCTCGTTGATATCTTCATGATTAAACAAATACTGTAACTTATCCCCGATATGCCCTTCCGGATATAAAACGCCCAAATAATCGTATTCTTGACCATCTCCACCCGCTTCACTCTGCATAATACCGCTTATCATGAGCCTTTTTTCCCCATCCTTTAAAAGAACTACTGAACCAATGGGTAATAAATCTTTAATTTTCATAAATTTCTTCCTCCATTATGCAAATGATAATTTTTTAAACCAGCTCCCAATTGCCCCGGAAACCTTTTTGGCCGCATTGCCAACAGCATTCCCAATTACTTCACCAGCATCCAAAATCGCATCAGAAGCCCATTCTGTCACATTTTTTCCTGTCAGCGCTTTAACCCCTGCATTTACTCCCGCTACAATAAGTCCACTTGCGGCAACCACAAGCACTCCCGGTGCCGCCACCGTTCCCAATGCAGTAGTAACAGCTGCACCGACAACTATATTGGTACCATAGGTTAGCGCGGTATCTATTACTGTTTCGGTAATGGTTTCAGCAATCACTCTACCGTCTGACATAGTTCCACCTGATGCATTCTGTTCTTCTTTATTGCTGAACCAGTTTGTCACACCGGTAACTGCAACTGATGCCCAGGACGCAACTGCCTTTCCTACACCATTTCCACCTTTAAAATCCTTGATAATATTCTTAAACTGCGCATTAAATGGAGACGTTTTGTTTGTTAGATTATTAACGAATCGTGTGACCGGATTTTTAGCTGTAGAGGCCCTGCCTAACGGTTTTAGGCCAGTAATACTCTTTGCCCACCATGCCATTGCAGTTTTCTTACCCACTGCGTTTCCAATTTTTTTATACCTCTTAAGTGTTTGTACCGCTTCAGATATAAAATCATAAACCTTCATACCTGATTCAGCAAAATCTTCCCAAGTCTTCCCATTTTTTATATCGTTAATCAGATCTCGAATCGTACCTATATATCCAGCACCGGCAAGGATTTCATCCCAACCATAATTCAGCGCTATTTCATCCGTAAATACCTCCAGAAAATCTTTTTCCTCAACTATTACCGAAGCCGTAGTTTCCGCAGTTGGATTCCTGATCTGCGGCGCATGTCCTACCAACTGCTGTTCATTTCTTTCATAAACATCCAAAACATCACTCAATGCTGACTTCATGCTGACCATAGCGTTTTTATGTACATCAATACTGCTTTTTGCAATTTTTATTCTGACACGAATATTTGATTTGGATGACACTTTGAATGCTAAATTATGACCGATATTATTGACTTCGTCTGCAATTCTGTCAAGTTCGTTGACCAAATTTTCTTCCTCTGTTGCCTGTATTCCGGCATGCTGTATTTTTACAGAAAATTGTGCCATATCATTTATACCTTTCTCTTCAAGGCAGGGTGTATCTGCCGAAAGATACACCCTTAATTTTTCTTACGAAATCACATCGCCCCGAAGGTCGTTGCCCATTTCTGTATTATCATTCTCTGCGGTACGGTACTGCGTGGCCATCTCCTTTAAGTCCTTCACATGTTCATCAATCATTCTGTGCATTCTCTCCATGTCATCCTCAAGCTGATGAAATTTCGTATTATATGCAATTGCAGCGTCGCCTTCCCAGCTGCTTTTTAAACTATCCACTATCCCTAACATTTCCTGCGTCATATTGCGTACTTGCCCGCCTGTCGTCTGAAACTCATCTGCCGTACTTATCAGTTTCTCCGGCGTTACTCTTAAGATGCCTTCCATATACTTTTCTCTCCTTGTCTATGCCGTTATCTCTGTATCAAATAATTTTTCTAAAATTAATAATTTCTTGTTGCTGCTGTAGAAACGTTTGCCGACTCAGCTGCCTCATATCTCGTAGCAATATTTTCTAACGCCACACAAAACTGCTCTATCAGCGTATTGAAGTTATCCATCTGGATTTTGTCGTTGTTAAAAGCTGTATGAAACGTATCTCTTGCTTCACCTTCCCACATGCCAATCAAATTCTGCTCCTGACCTTCCAAATTTCCTACCTGCGCCTTGAATTGAGCATTTAAATTTCTCAATTCTGACGCTTTCGCCCTAAGCTGTGATGCTGATACCTGAATAAGTCCCATCGTTCTTTCCTCCTACTCTCTTAATTCCGTTTCCGGTATTTATAAAAATATTTAATAAATATTTTTATCAGTAATCTCGTTTCTGCGCTATACGAAGCGCCTCCATCTCTGCCTGATAAAGCCTTTTTGCTACTCTTCTGATATCCGCCGCAATATTATATAATTCTTTGGCAGTTCCATTCATCTGCTGCTGCAGCCTATCTCCTTTATTCATATATTCCGAAGCATTCTCACCTTTCCAGTTTGCCGCCAGCTGCTGCATAGTATTTTCAAACTGATAGTTTGACAATCTACTCAATCGTTCCGCTGTACCCTCCAGCTGTTCTGCCTGCTCCATCGCTTTTCTGAAATTAAATTCAATACTTGCTCTACCCGCCATATGTTTCTCCCTCTTATTCAATCACATCTCCAGACAATTCATTTGCAATAGTCTCTACCGACTGCTCAGCCTGTGTATAATTCTGTGATATTGCCAAAAGGTCTGCCGGATACTCTTTCAAACGCCTCAATATTTCATCCACAAGATCCTTTTGTTCCCGATACATCTTTCTATGAACATCTCCTGCTTCCCCAATCCAATAATAATTTGTCCGGTTAATGATCCTCTCCAAATCATCAAAGCAAGAACACAA
This sequence comes from Lachnospiraceae bacterium, assembly GCA_017626325.1. Lineage (GTDB taxonomy): Bacteria > Bacillota > Clostridia > Lachnospirales > Lachnospiraceae > UBA3282. The sequence continues at coordinate 50,635 of JAGAIZ010000080.1, forward strand.
CTTACGAATGTCCGCCGATACCTCCTGCGATTTTTGGGTCAGGACCTCAGGTTGTACCTTAAAAGAAATATCTCTTCCGACTGTTATTCCACTAGCCGCCATAATTCCCTCCATTCCAAAACCGGTAACTTCTTCTGTTTCTTCTTATATTCTAATAGCTGCCACGATACCATTTACCTGATTTTCACAGTTATCATACTGTTCTTTCGCATACTGCATACATTCACTCAAGGACTGCACTGTTGCACACATTTCTTTTGCATTAATATAATCCATCGCAAACTGCTCTTTAAATTTATCATTTGCCGGACCATCCCACATAGTATCCAGCTCCTGAATTTGCGTAAATATCCTGTCCAATCTTTCTCGCACTCCTGCCAATGCCTGATTAAGTGCTGCTATGTCAGAAGCAAGCGTACCTGTATTAACTGCAATTTCCTGATATGCCACTTTTTACCCTTTCCGCGCTATCTGCGCTTTTGCATTTTTATACTAAGCAATTTTCTTCCAAAAGCTTTGACAACTTTGAAAAATCATTCATGTCAATCTCTCTTCTCTCATAACATACAACGCCCTGTTCCACATTTTCACAAATTTGATTTTCACAGTTTCGATATTTCTGGAGCGTTTTATCCAGTCCCTGTGTCAGTTGCCTGAGCATTTGCGTTTCCTCCTGTAACCTATACTGTGATGTCTTCAATCGATCCAGTATATCTTCCATTCCCGAGAGTGTTCCCAGTTGTCTGCGAATCTCCTCTGTCTCAATACATTCTGCAGTCAACAAAATCCCGCATTGCGCAAGCTGTTCACATTGTTCTATTACTTGATTTGTTATAATACGAAACATGTACCAACTCCCTTAATTCAGCATTATGGTAACACATCATATTTTTCTTTGTTTACTTTCTGACAGACGACACATATTTCGGTATGAACAACATACTTATAGCCTGTTCAACAAGTTAAACAAGTATCAGACTATCCCCATTGGATACATTACACTCAGCCAACGTATAATCTTCGTACAGAAGTTTTGTATCTTTTCTGCTGCACAACACCAATTTTCTTACGTCGCCCTCAATTTGACAATGTTCCTTCTGTCCAAGCATTTCACTTATTTCTTCTATCAAACTATGTACCGGAATCTCCTCGTCTAATTGAAAATCGTAACTGTTTCCCATGGATGGGACATAAATATCTACCAAAATCATAACCTGCTCCCAATTATCTGACCTATTAATTCTTTTGCTTTCTCATCCGAATACAAGTATATATTGTCCTGCATATCGTCACTTTCAAGGATGTAATCCTCCAGGATTCCATTTAAAATTAAAAGCTGTCCTATCTTCCTCCGTTGCCTGACTGAATATTGAATCACGCAACACCCAACATCCTGTTGCCTCAAAATATCGACGTTATCCATTCTATATAAAATTCTTGCCCTATCTTGCAGCCGCCTGCGCACAGCCTCATCCGTAAACCATTCTCTGGTTTCCTGGATAGTATTTGCAACGCCCCATTTACATTCCTGTTGTATATATTCGACCGCCTCTTCCAAATCAACAGTTTCTATACGATACACACCTTTATTTTGTCTAAGCGTCTGCATAAACACAATCTTATCACCAGGATAAGCACAGATTTCAGGACAGTTTTCCTTCCCTGATAACAACAATATCTGTTCGGCCTCTGCCATATTTCGCAAAATATCTGATATCTTCGGGTTTACTTTCAGTTTTCCACCTTCCATAAATATGAGACCAGCTTTATCCGCATCAAAAAGGAGTCTGAGCAAATTTTCTCTGTCCATGCCTGCTTTATCGTAAAGGTGAAAACCATAAAGCTTTTTTATTCTTTCCACTGCCAACAATATTGCCAGTTCCTCTTCTTTTAAACGATATGCTCTTCCCATTATTTACCCCATTCCTTCAAATCTGCCTTGTAGCTTCTTGACAACGGTATCTCTAAACCATCTGTAAGGCAAATAACATTCTGTGACAGCATAACCTTTCGTATTTTTAAGGAATTTACAATAAAACCTCTGTGACAACGTATAAAATTCTTTGGCAATTCCTCTGCCAGCCTGTCTATAGTATAATAAAAGGCAAACTCTTCCCTGCCGACACAAACTCTAATTTTCTTTTCCTTTGCCTCAAAATAACAGATGTTTACGAAGGGAATGCCAATCTTTCCTTCCTTGGTTTCGATAATATAAAGCTTTTGTCCTTCTTTCGACTCATTCTGCATCATTTCCAGATACCCTCTGATAAACTCCTCCAACACCTCCCAAAGCTGCTCTCTTGTCCAAGGTCTCAATAAAAGCGAATCAGCATGAATATCCGGTTTTAAGTAAGTCATAGGTGAAAGTCCGCTGTCTGCCAGAATCAATAAACCAGCCGCACGATAATCTTTCCTGAATCGCTGTAGCAATTCCAATGCCTCTTGCCCTGTCACATCATACAGCATCAGATCTAACAACGGCGTTGTTGCCATAAAAGAACGAAATTGTTTTAATTCAGAAATCGACTCCAGTTTCCATACATCCTCAGTAAGCCTTGCAGCCAATTCCTTTGTCGCAGCCTTGATCGTTTCTAACTCCGCTTCGTTTTCATCATATGCTGCCATTGTTATCATCTTGCCTGCCCCTTTACCAACGGTATAACAACTCGTCTGGCATCCTCTTCATCATTTCCGGACAGCATACCAATTCCCGGTTTTAATTCCTTACTTTGTTCTGAATAAGGCAGATAATCAAAATTAAAGATTCGTTGTCCTGCCACATTACCGCCAAAATGAATACCTGTTTTATACCGCAGGAAGTATTCATAAAGCTTCATACCTGCCACCTTGCCGACATCATCCTGATTGTAGCAGGCTATCCAATATACATTATGCAGGCTTCCCTTATCCAGCAAATTTTCCACAAAAGACCTCATTTCTTTTGTTCCCTCCGGATGCATTACATGGGTAATAAAATCAGTCAAATTTGCAATCAGTATAAATCGGGCATCAAATATCTGCATATCGTCATAAATTTCCCTATCTGACATGCCCTTTTGCACATTTGCCTTCTTACGTTGATTTCTTGCAACAAAATCCGGTTTTAACTGAGTCATAAAATCATACAGCTTTTCATCCGTATCAATGCTCTGTATCCTACTAGATGTTTCTGGAACAATGACTTCGTTTCCAAAATCTATAACCGTGACATGACCTTTTCGCAGCATGGCTGAATTTAGAATGGCTTTCAGCAAATTTGTCTTTCCGCTTCTGGATTTGCCAGTAATCAAATAGCAATAAATTCTACTTAAATCAATGCCGTATACCTTGGCATTCTTGGTATTATAGCCAATAGGAAGATGACAATCATCTCCTGCCATGGCAATCGTCTCATGCAGATTTTCAAATTCTGACCAGACAGGATTCGGGGGAATCTCCGGGATGGTTCTTGCCGCTTTACCTTTCCACGCTATACGCATAACATTGCTAAGTTTCTCAATTCTTTCCATTCTCTGAAAATCGTCTTGCGCATCAAAAGCAAGCGCTGTCTGAAACTCCAGAATTTCCTCACCCACTTTAGCCAAACCACGTCCCTTAATATTTACCTCAGGAAACGTCTCTATATGCAGCGTATGCATGGCATCTGTATACTGGAATTTATCGCTCATCTCTAAACAGATGACGGTTCTTAAATTTTCACCGATTCTCCCCGGTATTTCCAACGTACTAAAGCCTCCCGCCGTCATCACCAAAAAGATTCCATATCCAACGCCTTCTTTGGATATCTGCAAAATCATATCCTCATATATATTGTTTGTTTTATTCCGGAAATTGGCATAGTTATCAAGCACCACTACAATAGACGGGAGCACAACGCCATGAATCCGCACATACTGCTCATAATTGCCTCCCTTAAAACGCTGCCTTCTCTCCTGCATAATATCGCCAAGCATATCAAAGAATTTTGCCAGTCTGTCATCCTCATTATCAGAAACCACCCCTCCTACATGAGGCATATCTGTATAAGCCGCCAACATGCCTGAACTATAATCTATGGCATAGATATTTACCTCATCCGGAGTATATTTACTGCACAATGCATATAACAGCGTCTGTAAAAAGGTACTCTTACCACTAACCACCGTACCAACTATAGCATGGTGTCCATTTCTGGCCAAATTTATATGCAATGTGCCCTGCGCCTGATGAACCGGAGCGTCATACATACCAATTGGTACAGAAAGATTCCATTTTTTCTCCCTGCGTCTCCATACTTTCCCGTCAAAATAATCTTTTCTTTCCTGCCCCGCAACTTGCTTGAGAAACAAGCGTACCGGCAACACCGGAAGCCACAGTTGCAAATTATGTACATATCCGTTTTCCCTTGCCACTTTAGCAAGATGTTCAATCACCGCTTCAAGCTGTGTTTTTGTTTTCTTCTCCGGCAGCTTTAACTGGTTAATCTCTGCATACTCTATAATCTCCCGCACCTTTTCATCGTTCCAGCCAGTATCTGCCTTTGGCAAAATTTCTACATATGCCTTTAATAAATCGCTCATTCTTCCGGCATTATACTCGTTATACGGATATTCAATTCCTTGTGTTTCCAACACGTCAAAAATGTTTTTTAAATATTCTGCTAAAAGCGCGTCATCCTCCAACACTGTTTCACAATTTCTCCCCATAGGCAATACTGCGCTTTCTATGGCCGCAATCAATCCCGAAATCCATCTTTTCTTTATTTCTTCCGACTGCTTCAGTTTTAAGCGACTGCCAATAAGAGCCGCCTTTCCCGTAACAGATACCATACGGGCAACTTCCAACTTAGAATCACCAAGTTCCTCATCATATACAGCACCGCTGTATCCTGACTGAAATAATTCAAACAGTTCATCATTACCTACCTGCATGTAACAACGTCCTGCCTGAGTGATATAGGCAGCATCCGGTCTGTGCAACATATCATTACTATCCTGTCTGTCCTGTACACGCAGGCACAGTCTGAATTTTGAATTGCTCCAAATATTATCATCCACTGTGCCACCAGGTTTTTGTGTCGCCAAAATCAGATGCACCCCAAGACTTCTTCCCACCTGTGCCACACTGATCAATTCACGCATAAATTCCGGCTCTTCCCGTTTTAATTCCGCAAACTCGTCAATAATAATAAACATGTGCGGCACCGGAAGCGTCGCTTCGTTATTTTTATACATTCTCGTATAGAGATTAATATTATTTACACCATGTTCATTGAAGATTTTCTGTCGTCTTTTATTCTCGCTCTTAATGGATACCATAGCCCGACGCACCTGATTTCCGGATAAATTGGAAATCTGTCCTATCATGTGTGGCAAACCGTCAAACAAATGTGCCATACCGCCGCCTTTATAATCAATCAGAAAGAATCCCACATCATCCGGGCTGAAATTCATTGCCAATGACAAAATATAAGTTTGAAGTGTCTCACTTTTACCAGAACCTGTCGTTCCCGCCACCAGTCCATGCGGACCATGATATTTTTCATGAACGTCCAAATACCACGGCGCACCCCCTGTCTTTTGCCCAATCAATACTTTCATATTGTCATAAGTACGATTCTTACGCCATTTATCCAGCACCGGAAATTCCTCCGGCCTACGGATACCATACATTTCAAAAAAGGTCAGTGCATTGGGAACATCGCCGCCGTTTCCCGTCTCCTGTACCTCTATATTGGCCAGCACCCGTGCCAACGATTCCAATTGACTGTCTGCAGTACAGTCGAAAGCAATCTCCACACGTTCATCCGCTTCTTCATTCACTCCATACATTCCTTTGAAATGTTCATCATTCTGAATAATGTAATCGCAGTCATTAGGTAAGTTTTCATAAGTATCTGTAAGAAAAATGGTTACAAGATCTCTATTATTCTCATCCGCTATGTATTTTGCAATAAGTTCTCCTTCCAGCAATTCCGGCTCCATGACAAATAAAACATACTGAGGAGAACTTATTTTGTCGGCTATGGAACTTATATTAGCCGCCCGATTCTCCGCCCTTGTTCTAAGAGTTTTCGTTATCTCATAGGTTACTTCTCCCGCTTCTGCTTTATTTCTTGCAATAAAACGAGTCTTCCTGTCCTCTGACCATACATGCGGGAACCATTTCAAATACTCCATATCTGCATATTCACTGCTGTTCTCATCGTACAGAAATGCCATTTTCACATCGGTATAACAATTAGATACTGCAATCTGCGCCACCAGGTTACGCATAATCTCTATGGCTCCCCGCTTCTTCGTACCGCCTACTACACCAAGCCGCCGATGCTGCAGTAAATCCACACAAATCGGCACCTCATGCAGTTCTTTGTAGCTTCGTTGCATTATAGCAGGCTTTTCCGCCAAGGAATCATTAATCAGCGTAAATCTTTCCCTTGGTATATTGATCGTTACCTGGAAAGGTATGCTGCCTATCCCTAACCGATGACTCAGGAAATCCCCATGGTTTATATTACGATTCCACAAAAGGGCATTATCCGCATTATATCTACAGCATTCCGCCGCCGGCAAATACATTGTGCGAAGTGCCCATGTGTTTTTCTCATACTTTTCCTTGATTTTATTAGAGCATTTAATTAGATATTCTCCATATGCCTCAAATCGACGCAGTTCTTCTTCTCGATTTTTCTTCCTGTCAAAAGTCAGATTCAACAGCGCCCACATAGTGCCAATTAAAGCCGATGATATCGCCGTAACAAGTCCTGTATACATAAAAGCGCTCCCTGACGTCCTATTTCCATACATGGCAAGACCACAGCCCAGCAGCATAGGAAGCGCCATCGTCAATGAAGGACCTATTAACATACCAACAGGTTTTTTATTAAGCATTTGCCGGGACGGCGGCGCTTCAATCTCTATGGTATCTTTGTCGACTTTGTAAAGCTGACGCGGACTTCTGTGGTAGAAAACTTTTTCCTTATATGCTCTTCTCTCTGTAAACATGCTATGAACAGGTTCTTGATAAGATACAAGCTTCTTCTCATTAATGCGCACACTGTCTGCCGTATGATTTACCGCCAGCACATTTCCCAAAAATACTATACACAGGCCGAAGATATGAATACAATCGCCAAAATCCAATTGCCTATTTCCCACAACACGTACAGAATTAACAAAAATCCCATTTGTGCTTCTATCTTCTATCGCATATCTTTCCTGTCGTCTCGCAATAACCGCATGCTCCTTTGATATCAAGTTCAAATTCAAACGCTTCGTATCATATTGAATATCATTTTTTTCATCACTGCCGATGGTAATATGTGTCACATTGCTCACATCATATTTCTCAAAGACGCGAAAAGAGCTTTCTGTCTCATTGACAATGAGGGAAATTCTATCGCCCTTTGAAAGAACTATCGTAAGCAGATCCTTGTCCTTAATATTACAGTCAAAATATTCCATACCGTCGGCGGCACTCTCCACCTTATATTTATCCGTTCTCAAAAAACTCCACTTATTCTCAATAATTTCCATCTGTAGTTCTACATCTTTATCCAATGCAAAAACTTCTTTATTTAAAATAACGGTATACTCCGCGTTATTGACTGCGGGCAATAAAAATTCCTGAAATGCCTTTGGACTGTGTATCAATAGAACAAAACTCATTTCCGCTCCTCCTACTCAATCGGGTTCTGATTAATAACAACAACCATATCCAGCAATACCTGCTGCCGTCATCGCAGTCTCACCCACGTCGTACCACTTATTATTCTCATGCTATTCGTAATAGCTCATATATAATAAACTCTGTATTTTCAGATATTTTGTTGCTCCGGGCTTCTAAGCTTTCCACTGCTTCTGCCGTGCCATGCCTCTGCTTTGCCAAGATACGCTTCAGCGCTCATGGTAACAACTACATGACATATCTTATTTTTGATGATTCTTTTGTTTATCTGTATTCCAACATAAATTTTCATCATGTCATAAAGGTAACGTCATAGGAGATATTTTCAATCAGAATTCTGTCACCTGACAGCATTCTGATTCCTCTGTTTCCAACTGTAATCTTCGCTTTTCCTCTGCATAAGGTCGTACGATTTTTTGCATCAAGATTTACGACGTATATTTTCCCATTGTCAATAAATATCTTACACTGATGAGGAGCAAGTTCTTTTACCGGCAAAGAAATATCATTATTCTGCAAATCACTTCCAATTTGTATTGGAGAATCCAAACTAAAGACGAATTTTCTCACTGAGAGCTCATTTTTTTCAACAAGCTGTATCATCTGTCCATGATGTACTTTCATAAATATATTGGAAACGTTCTCCTTTTCCCTTCCTCCATAATCCACATCATAAGGCTTGCATCCCTCCCTATTATGCTTTTCTTTTGCATGGGCATTCATGATAATATTGTTTAAATTTTCATCCCGCATATGCTCTGAAGTCACAAATTCAATTTCTTTTTTCCTTTTTCGATATCTCACGTATTTTTTAAGCAAAAGAAACAGACTCCAAAACAACAATACTGCTGTCATAAAAAGCAATAATCTCGTATATTTCGTTATCTGTATAACTGAATAGAGCATATGATAATTTACATCCTCCGGCTTAACAAAGTTTTATCGCTATTCCTTATTTTCTTCCGCTATCTGTTGCTTCCGCATGGAAGGAACTGGACAGATAATCCAGTCCCGTATACTTATCCCATGCGAACTTATCATAATAATGACTATTGAAATAACCAATCAGCCTTTCAGCATATGCAATATTTTCTGTGCAGATCGCAATCCTTATCTTCATCCTGCCGCCTCATATTTATATCTGTTTTTGATCATTGCTCTCCTGCCTTTTAAGGAATCACGATTACCTGACCAACATAAAGCACACCAGGGTCCTGGATGTTGTCCGCATTGGCATCATAGATTTTTCTCCACTGCCAACCTCTTCCATACAGCTTCTTAGCAATCTTCCATAAGGTGTCGCCCGATTCTACAACATAAGTTGTCACAGCTGTTCCCGTCGCGTCAGACGATGCGGTAACTGCAGCTGTCTGTATCGGATAAATCCTGATTTCCAATCCTACCCGAATCATATTGGCATCGCGGATGATATCCCGGTTATCCTCGTAGATTTTTGTCCACAAAGAACCATCCCCATAATGCTCTGCCGCAATTTTCCATAAGGTATCGCCAGCCTTGACGACATAGGTAACCGCATCTCCCGAAGCGCCGGCCGCACCTCCTGCCGCACTGATTCCCGCGGATGCTGCGCCTCCTGCGCTTCCGCCAGCACCCGTGCTGCCGGTTCCTATGGTATTCAGGCTGCCGTTACCGGAAGCCGCCGTATTGCCAGCATCTTGTGCCGCGCTGCCTGTGCCGGATATATTTCCTGTATCTGCACCGTTGTTTCCGGCATCGTCTCCAGTTCCATTATTTCCGCCATTGCTGCCGCCGTTATTGCCGCTGCCGCCGTTTCCATCCGTCAGATAATAGTTCTGTGCCGCTCTCATCAGCGTATCTTCCGAGGTTCTAAACTCAACACCCAGCGTATGTCTTCCCTTGGTGTTGGATTTGGCCAGCGTCTGACTGCTGATGGTCAGCCTGGTACTGCCCGACTCCGCTTCATACTCATCAGCGCCAAGCTCTTCGCCATCCAGAAATACCTTCTTGAATTCACCCAGAACACCTTCTGATACAAACGTATGACTTGCTGTGGAATTCATCGCTATGTTCTTCGGGATCCGCTTTGTGACGGTATATCCTTCGTCCGTGGAACCGTCAACATTAGCATCCGTATTCTCTGTTACCTCTAAGGTAAAGCTCTGCTCCACCGAATGTCCCGGCATCATGCTGCACACCATTTCCACTGTGAATCTGAATGTACCGGTTTCCTTCGGCACACCATAGATCTCTCCATTTGACATGACTTCCACGCCATCCGGCAATGTACCGCTGCAAAGAGCATATGTAATCTTGTTTTCCGTATATTTATTGCTGTTCTGGATCATCGTTCCGTAAGGCACATATTTAACAGCCTGCGGTATACTCTCCGTAAGAATCCGGGGCATACCGGCTACACCGGTCAATTCCAGCACCATGATTTCCCTGCCGTCAGACTTGATTGTCAATGTACCCGACAGCTTTGTTCCCGCCGCCGCACTGTCTTTTGCTTTCAGCCGAAGCTTGGCAAGATTAGGCAGTTCGCCATAATATTTCGTTTTCTCAGTCCCCGCAAATGCCGCAAGGTCATGATTGCCGTTTAATGTCCAGTATTCGTCTATCCGCAGCGTATCGGATTCTAATTCCGCCGACAGCTTCGGAATCACATTTGTTCCCATATTTACCAGGAAAATATCATGTCCATCTTCACTGCCTTCATATAATATGACTTCCCGCCTGGAACGAATAACGCCATTATCATCTATATAGGTCTCAGACTCTTCGTCCGCCAGGCTGTTTGTATATAGTTTATAAGTCAGCCCTTCCATTGCCGCCACGTTATCCGTCTTAATCACCGTCAGCCAGCAGTTCTTCTGGTTCTCTCCATTCTCAGAGGCCGTGGTATACTGCACCGGTCCCTGCGAGAAATCCTGTATGCTTTCCCCGCTGGTCTGCACGGCATTCGCATCAGGGCTGCTGCCCGCATACAGCCTTACACCTGTCGATGTGCTAAATATCGGCGCCAGGCTGCTCAGATCCACATCATTATTCACCAGAATCGTCGGATAGCTTCCTCCTCCATAGGAATCGTCCTTAGACTCTATAATATATGCGTCAACAACGTAACCCTCCGCGTTACACAGACCCTGAAAGGTTACGTCCGCGCCGCTGTTCTTCGCTACAATACCTTCTCTTGTTCTGATACAGTAATGATAGACTTCCTGTTCTTCTGTAGAGTCTTCTCCTACAAAGATAGAGAAATAAACGCCCTGACTGTAATCCGCCTCATAACCTGCCGTATTATAATCATCGTTAAACAGCGACTCCTTTACCTCCGCCGCCTGCGCACTCTCCGCTTCCGCAATCGACGCATACAGCACCGTATCCGCATAAGCTGCCGTAACGGCATTATTATTCCTTTCGCCATTCTGATAATAATCCATATCAATACAGTAAATATCGTCTGCGGCATAACCGGCATACAATTCACAGGTTATTGTTTCATGTCCATTTTCAGTTTGAGGTGTATGTGATACATATTCTCGTGCGTCCTCGTATTTTCTGAACAAGCTCCCCACACTAACATGATTTCTTACAGATGTTCCCTGAGGATGCAAATACAGATAGAACGGAAGACATCCCGTGACGTTGCCGTCCGAATCGTAGGAAACGACTGTAATCCACTGCGTCTCATATTCCTCAACCATATAGCCCGCATCCTGCGCGCTCATGTCCGAAGCAAAAATCCGATCCGTAATTTCTGTTCCCGCCTGCGCCTCGTCCGCAGAATGGTAACGTCCTTCAAACACCTTCATATCCGCAACGCTGCCGCCATAAAGAGAGGCATCCACCTGCAGTCCTAGATAATAACCCTGACCATACGATGTATCCTCAGAAGACACTCCCACTCTTAACTCACGATCATCTTTGCTCCAATCATAGTATTGATATTCAGAGACCGCAGCAGCGCTTCGGCTGCCTGTTTTATTCTGCGTGTAAACCGTCGGTATAAGCCATTTTTCAGACTTTGTAATCTTAGGCCTTACAATATATCTCATCGCATCGGCATCCAACTGATCTCCTCCCGGAATCATCTGCCAGGATCTGCCGTAATGGTCGTAATAAGTGTTGCGGCTGATATCCGCAGTTTCTGAATACCCGCTTACAGTATAATCATCCTCATCATCCAGATACGCATAAGCAACCGTATCAGCACCGCTTATCTCTGCTTCCGCGAAGATAACCGAGAACGGAACCATCGTCAGTTCCACCGGCGTATATGCTTCTAAGTCAGGAGAAAGCTCTTTCTCTTCCAAGGGCAGCAATGAATAGACATCCGCCAGATCGTTTTCCGACACCGAGTTTTCTTTTCCGGTTATTTCTTCCCCTGTAACCTCTTCTGCAAGGTCTTCATCCTCTGGCGCGTTTTCCTCCTCCGTCTGTTCTCCTTCCGCCGGGGCTTCTCCCTCTTCTTCTTCACTTTCCAGCGGTTCTTCTCCGTCAGTCTCTTCGCCTTCCGGCGTTGTCTCTTCGTCTGATCCTTCATCCTCTGACGGCTTCTCCTCTGCAGAGTCTTCCTTTTCCGCCGCATCGCCGTCTGTGAACTCGTCTCCCTGATTCTGCTCCGCAGACGCTCCATCCTCTGACGGCTCCTTAACGTCGGCTTCTTCGCTTTCCGCTCCGGCTGTTTGAGTCGTCTCCGCCGTTTCCACTGCAGACGCCTTAACTGCCGCATCCATTCCTTTCGCTGACACTGCATTAACCGTCCATGCCGGCACACTTGATGTCATCAACACTGCCGCAAGCGCAATTGCCAGTTTTTGCTTTACGTTTTTCATAACTCTCTTACTCCTCCCTGTCCTTTCTCTTATTATTGCTCCGACAAATATATCTCTCCCATGTCAACCAATTCCCGCAGGGAATACAACGGACACTGTCGAAGTTCTCCCGAACCATAGTCAAATATCAGTTTTTCCTCCGTTACATCGCACAGCCCCGGCAAATAAGCCAGCGTTTCGAAATCCTGATTCAGCAGAAGCCCATATCTCTCTCCTGCAGCGCTGACATATTCCGTCAACAGATAATCCTGAAGCTGCGTTACATAGGTAAGATAGGAATCTTGACCCAATACCGTAACCAGTTCTCCGGTCTTAGCATCATACACTTCCGCCGCCGAGTGAAGCGGAGAGACAATCCTGTACTGCTCTGTGTAAAATTCTTCATACAGCTCTCTGTCGGGTTCGTCACTCTTCCGCTCCGCCGTTACGAGGCCGGTTACCGCATCATAGCACCTTACCGTACCGTCATACCAAGTCACCTCCAGCCAGGAGTCCTCTGCCGTTCTGATAAACTGCTGGTCATAGATTTGATCTGCGTCCGGCAGATCGACCTGTACGATCTGTCGTCCCGTCCGGTCATAAACCGCAAACTGTTTATAATTGAATAGCATAGCAGTCTGACTATCTATACTAATTCGGGCTTCATCATGTTCCAATCCGGGATCATATGTCATAAGCAAAGTATCCTTCTGTCTCTCAGTCTTTAAGAGCCGCACAGTCGGTTCATTGCGGTCAGCCAGCGCCGCATAATCTCCGGCTAATGCAACAAAATCACAATTCTCCTGGCACTGCAGCGCTGATATCAGATCGGCGTTTCTGTCATAAAAGGATGCGCATTGATCGTCTGTAGATACCAGGACATGATTTCTCCCAACCGCAAACCCTGTAATATTTGCGCTGTTTGTATACGCCAATTCTCTGTCTGTCTTAGTCACAGGATCAAAGTCAGCCAGCAGATTCATATTGGCAAGATAAATGCCCTGCTCGTCAGTCTGCAGCAGGTATGCATCCTGCGACTCATATCCTCCCAAATATTCCTTTTTATCCACATCAAGCAGTCCAAAAACCGACTGTCCGCTTCTGTCCGCTGTGAAAGCAAAATATTGTCCGCAGAAGCCTCCTGCAAATCGTTCAAAATCAGACGTGTCATAAATGCTGATACTGTCTGTCATATTCTCCACATCGCAGAGCATTAGCCCGCCATGCTCAAAGCTGACTGCCAGAATGCTTCCATCCCTGTTCAACGTAAATACCCTGTCTCTGGCATCTGCAAAAATGTCATTTGCAGGTATCTGCAAATACCGTCCGTCAAAAACACATTCCGCTATTTTCACGCCGTCTAAGACCCTGTATATGGTTGCATAGTCTTCTTTCCGATCCATTGCGGCCAATCTGCTGCCGTCTGCCGAGAGCGAAAGTATTGTTCCTGCTCCTCCCGTCCAGTTAATTTCCTGCTCTGCCAGATCATAGGACGCCACTCCCTGCTCTCCGGCATATATGATAGTATTTTCATCCGCAAACACTACATCCGCCAAAGCGGAAGGCTGCATTGGCAATACAGCCATTCTCTGACCCGTATCCGTATCATATACCGCCGCTTCATATGCATAAATTGCTGCCAGCCGGGTTCCCTGCGGCGACAGCACGACATCAAAGGGCGCCGCCGGAAGCTCCAGAATATCCAGCGCCTTATAGCCGTCTGACAAGTCATATACGCCAAGCGCATCCGTCAACGCCTTCTGTGCCTGTGCGGTTACCGGAGCATCCAGTATGCTCTTTTCTTCCGGGATTGCCTGCAGTGCAAGCTCAATGGCTCCCATTACATCTCCCTGCGCCAGGGCATTAGCGGAATATTCTGATAGAGCAAGCGCATTCTGACGCTGCTTCAACTGATTTAACCCGATAAAAGTACTCACGCCGCCCGACAGAAATAAACCGGCTAACACCAGCGCAGCCATGCGCTCTCTTCTTCTGTGACGCACTGTGCGCGGATCGTTTTCATATAATCGTTGAAACGCATACAGCATTTCTTCCGCCGTCTGATATCGCATATCCGGAAGCGGTGCAATGGCTTTCCGGACAATGTCTGCCACCGCCGGGCTGCAATCCTCCTCTCCCAGCGGCTCTACCTCTCTGGCATCCTGCGCGGGACGTTTCCCGCTAAGCATATGATACAAGGTCGCACCCAAACTATAGATATCCGAACGGATATCCAGCATAACTGTCTTCTGAACTTCCGTCTTCCCAAGCACCAGCGTCCTGTCCGGATCCTCTGTTTCCTTTGTCCTGAAGCCTGTTGTTTTTCTGCCTGACGACGCTCTGCTATTTACAACATAATCAGCGCCATAATGTTCAGGTGACGCATACCCCCTGCTGAATCCAACTTTAACCGCCCCGTCTTCTCCCAGAGCAAGGGCGATATTATAATCTATCAGACATATATTACCGTCCGGCCGCAGCATAATATTAGCAGGCTTGATATCGCCATGAAGAATTCCATAAGGAGGCTGTCCATGGAGGTAGCAAAGCGCCTCCAGCATCTGACACGCCCACTTAATGACCTGAGCCTGCGGCAATTTTCCCTGCCTTGCCAGAATCTTATCGAAGCTCTCTCCTTCTATATAATCCATGACCGTATATACGACGCCATTTTCTTCCACAAAGTCATACACCTGTGGTATATAGGTATGACTCAGGTTTTTCAGCATATCCACTTCCCGGCGCAGAGATTCCTTACCAGTGCTCAGCCTGCGTTTATCGGCCTTCAGCACCACGTCCTTTTCAAGACGTATATGCCGCCCCAGATAAACAATACCGCCCCCGCCTGCGCCAATTTGTTCCCGTATCTCATATAAACCTGCTATCACCTGAGACATTTCAACATTCCTCTATTTTGCTCCTGAGCTTCCCCATTCTCCATATTCCTGCTGCAGTTCACGATTGATTTTTCTTCCTGTCATTCTGAAAATGAAGCCGCACCATACTCCCGCCGCTGCCGCTATTGCCATAAATGAGATTCCCCCATAAAACAAAAATTCACTTTTCGACAAACCCAGCATTTTCTTCCTCCATGAACTTTTACAGCCGTATTATTTTGTTGAAAATGGTTATCATATAAAAAGGCATTTTCCCTTTTATACCCCGCAGATTTCGCAGAGTGTTTTATTCTGCGAAAAAAACGCCATTGTCTGCTGATTCTCACAAACTGCCATATTCCACGACGCTTCATCTGACGGTTATGAAATCAGAAAACATATTCATATTCTTTTGTTTCAAATCCATGGATGGATGAACATAACGGTTTAACGTGATATTCACACTGGCATGTCCGAGAATTTCGCTCAGACTTTTGATATCAAATCCCAATTCCACACAACGCGTGGCAAACGTATGGCGCAATGCATGAAAATTTACATCCTGAATAGCACAAATCTGAATGGCTGCCTTAAAACGGTTTTGCAGTGTTCTTGGTTCTATAAAAGAATCTTCAAGACCTGTCAGAAAGTACGTATTTTCAGGATGCCTTGCTGCAATCAGGAACTTAAATAATTCATCCGGCAATGGAATTTTGCGAATAGAGCAATCGCTCTTTGGTGCGGATATTATGATAGATGTCTTACTCTCCGCCTCTTTATCATTTTGGATTCTCTGCATTGTTCTATGGATATACAGACATTGCTCATCAAAAGAAATATCCTCCCATTTCAAGGCACAAATCTCTCCGACACGGATACCGGTATACAGACAGACTAATATTCCAAGATTCGTCAACGTCAGATTCTCACATAAATATCTGCTGAGTCTCTGTTGCTCTGATATACTTAAGATCCGCATGGGCTTAGGCGCTTGTTTGATAGAAATTTTCCTGATATTCACAACATCGTACTTGCCATATTGACTGGCATGCTCCAGCACGTTTTTCATTACAGACACAATACTTAAAACCGTTTTAGGCGCCAGTCCAGCTCCGCCATAACCGCCTGTATACAGCAATTCCTTTATATAGTTTTCAATATCTTCGCGTGTAATCGTGTCTATTAAAGCATCGTCAAAACGGGGCAAGAGATATTTGGTCAGTATATTTCTATATTTTACAATACTGGATTCTTTTAATTGGGGCTTCAATGATTCCAGCCATTCTTCGGCCGCCGACTGAAACTTAATTTCAGGTAACGTTTTAGATACTGTGACTGCCGCCCTTTCCATTTCACCGACAGTTCCCGAAACAGCACTCAGCTTTTCCTTCACCTCTTTATACGTTTTAGCATACACATAACCATATTTACTTTTTCCATTAATATGGCCTTTCACATATCTTCCTTCCCATCTGCCGTCTTTTCTTTTATAAATGTTTTCACCTCTTCTGGACATACAAACACCTCCTTGACTAACATTTTGACGGCGAATGAAAATAAATGAAAAGATAAATTATATTTTTAGTCTCTATACTGTTATTTTCTATTCGTCTTCTGTTCACGATCTCTTGACGAATAAAGAAATAATATGTATACTGATAAAAGATTCTATTGAAATATGAAGTTAAAATTTTTTCGCAGAATAAAACACTCTGCGAAATCTGCAAACAAAGAAAACCATTACTTACATTTCCGCAAGTAATGGTTTTATTTTTCCTTTCTTCAACCCTGACTGTTTATTTAAACTCAAAAAACTTCGTATCAAGCTCAGGGTAGATTCTTCTAAGTGAAATCGGAAGACCCGACCGGTTGACGAAACAGTGTCTGCTTCTGGCGACCGCCCGGTCTTCGCCGGTAGCCTTATCATATATCCGGTAGGCAATTTCCATCTGATAGCCGTCATAGGCTGTAAGCTGCATCTCCACGACGACCGTATCGTCGAACTTCACCGCGCTTCTGTATTCTATAGATAACGACTGTACCGGCGACATGATCTGCAGCGCCTCCATCTGCTTATAACCCAAACCGATCTGCTCCATCAGATCCATTCTGGCGTCCTCCATCCATTTGAAATAATTGGAGTGGTGGATAACGCCCTGCTGATCCGTCTCGTGATACTTCGTGTGATGCTCGTAGGGCGCCAGTTTCATCTGTTTCGGCGCACCTTTAACCTGTATTTCATTTGCCATGGGAATACCTCCTTGTGTTGTTTTCTTATCAGACACTGTGTCTTTTCCTTTCGCGCGCTCATAGTCTACGCGCTTCTCTGACTGGCGTTCCTTTTATTCTCGATGTCCTGCAGTTCCCGCAAAAGCGCCTTTTCTCTGTCGGATATATTCTTCGGAACGCCGACTTGCAAAGTTACATACTCATCTCCGTAGGAATTTGGGTTCTGCATGGAAACGATGCCTTTGTTTTTCAGTCTCAGTTTACTTCCTGACTGACTCCCCGCAGGAATCCTGCACTGAACCGGTCCATAAAGGGTATCGAAATTCGCCTCGCCGCCCAGAATCGCCGTTGTATAGGGTACGGACTGCGTGATATACACGTCTTTGCCCACTCTGGTATAACGCTTATCCTCCAGAATATGCACTTTGATCAGCAAATCGCCCGCCTTACCGTTTCGTCCCATTCTGCCTTTGCCTTTAAGGCGCACGGACTGCCCCTCTCCAATACCGGCGGGAATCTTCACTGCCAGTGTATCGGAACGCTCACCCTGCAGACTGATAATCTTCTCACACCCCAGGGCAGCCTCCCGGAAGGACACAGCTATCTCGCTGGTCAGATCTGCTCCGCCCGAATTCTCATAGGCAAAGTCCTCTTCAAAGCCAAATTTTCCGCCTTTTCCCTTATGGAAGAAACCGCCGAACATATCCCCAAACAAATCGCCCATATCGCCGCTGTAATAATATTCCGTGTGGGGTCCGTCCCCACTGTAATGGTATTCTGTCCGAGGCCCCCTTCCGCTATTGCTCCTCCAGTAACGGGCATTCTCCGCATATTTGCCGGGATCGTCACCCATGCTTCCGTCGAAAGCGGCGTGCCCGAACTGGTCGTACAGCTTTCGCTTCTCCTCGTCGGAAAGGACATTATAGGCTTCCGTCACTTCCTTAAATAACTGCTCTGCTTTCGCATCGCCCGGATTGGTATCGGGGTGGTACTTCTTGGCAAGCTTTCTATAAGCGCTTTTGATTTCCTGATTATTTGCTTTCTTAGGAATGCCAAGCACATCGTAATAGTCTCTTTTTGTCATATTCCGTCACCTCCCGCGCATATGGTAAAAGCTCACCGCGTCATAAGGGAGCAGCAAGCTTTCGATTTCATCTGTTCTATTTGTGTTATAACACCGCGGAGTCAATTCGTCAAGGAAGAGCAGGTTAAATTTTATGAAAAAAGTATAAACTTCAACTCGCTGCCGGTATTCATCCGGCTCCTTTATATATCTTGAAACGCTTTGACTAACTGCTCTGTTACCACATGTGCAATAATAGATATAAAGTGCCGATTGCCTGCGGCGGGAAAATATGCTATATTCATAATCGACAAATTGAGATTCATCACCGGAGTACCTCGTCAAATTTTACTTCAAACGAGGACTGCCGAAAAGCTTTATCAAGGAAAACAAATTTAATTTTGATTTTGCTTCCGAAAACAGGGAGGTCATAAAATGCAGGAACTAATCAGAGAATACTACGAACTGAGCGACGGTACCAAAGTGCCAAAGATCGGCTTTGGCTGTTTCAATCCGCAAAACCAGGACTACGTAACAATCCTGAAGACAGCGATCGACGCCGGATACCGGTATTTTGACACGGCGTCTCTCTATGAAACCGAAAGGGATCTGGCGAAAGCGCTGAAGGAAAGCGGCATCGACCGTAAAGAGGTTCAGATTGCTTCCAAAGCGTGGTATGATGAGATGGGCTATGAAGAAACAAAAACTGCTTTTAACCGGACGCTGGAACGTCTGGAAACCGACTATCTGGATTTTTATCTGCTGCACTGGCCAAAGGCATCCGAGGACGATCCGGACTGGAAAGAAAAAGATAAAAGTGCCTGGAAAGCCCTGACGGAGCTGAAAAAAGCAGGAAAAATCCGCCATATTGGCGTCTGCAATTTTCTGCCACATCATCTGGAAAATCTGGCCGGAACAACCGACTGTCAGCCGGAGATTGACCAGTTGGAGCTGCATGTAGGCTATTCGCAGGAACTGGCCAGAGAATACTGCCAGAAACAGAATATCCTTGTACAGGCATGGGGACCTTTAGGCCGCGGCCGCATGAACGGCGATCCGGTGCTCAACGCCATGGCAGCCAAATACCAGAAGACCTTCTCCCAGATTGCGATCCGCTTTCTGCTGCAAAAAGGTATCATGCCGATACCGAAAGCCAGTACAAGGGAACATATGCTGGACAATATCAATGTATTTGACTTTGAACTCAGCCGGGAAGATATGTGGATGTTAAGTTGTATGCCGCAGCAGACCTGGCAGGGAGAGCACCCTGACTTTGCGGTTCCGAAGAAAGCGAGCAATCCTTTGCAGTAAACATGCGGCATGCTGCAACAGCACATGCGTCTTCATCTCTAATCTCTTAAGCTGAGACGTTAAATAGCCACAATTAATGTCGGGCTATGTTGATTTCCCTTTTCGTTCTGCACAACAACAGCCGGATGACTCCCTTTTACGACAACATAGCCTCACTCCTTAGTTTAATTTCATCTCTTCCATCATTTGTATCACTCTAGTCCTCATTCTCTTCTCGTAATCTTACACATTTTGCAAGATAGTATTCTCTATCGATTTCCTTATAAGCTTCAAATGTATCATCGATTATTCCAGCTCGATACATTGCGTATACCAGTTTCTTGCCAGTTTCTTCTCCCACACCAGGAATCTGTCTAGTCCAGAAATCCTCCTTCATTGCTTCTCGAAGAACACCTATGTTTCCAATTCCAACATTCATCAGCAGCGATGCATGGCTGGCCGTTATTCCATTCAATGAATCTGGACTTTGAATCATAAGATTGGCCTGTTCGGTTTTACCTTCAGCCATAAACTGCTTTCTCGCCTCTTCTGCCTGCTCATTTATCCTGGTAAGCCGACCCTTATAACCTTCTAAAATCCATGCAAGTCTTTTAGGTCTTTGCAAACGTAAAATGGCTCGTCGTGCTATAGATCCACATCTCGAACCTGATCTTCCAATCTGTATTCCCACCTCATTATATGTAAGTCCCTTCTCATAATGAAGGCTCAGCACTTCCTGTTCCGCTTCCTTGAGTTGTCCTATTGCAAATTCCAATCCAAGAATCTGATCTTCTGATGGATTTTTATATCTGCCTTTAATGCAGCAAGCAAATTTTGAGGATAATTTACTTTCTTCTGAGCTTTCTTCTTTTCAGGAACGGCACCAACTGGTACACCAATCAGTTTCTTAATCTGAGATGCTGATGCAATTGGATACGCATCCATGATGTGCATTGCAATCTTTTTCCCAGAATCAAGTGGATTCTCGCTATAAGCAGCCGTAACATGTTTATACCCAAAGATATGCTCAGGAGTTGCATATACAGCTATCGCCCAGCCATATTCCTGCCCCTTTTTGTTCTTTTTTTGTTTGAAGTCTCTAACACACAAATACATCATATGCTGCAAGTTTGTGATTGTGCCTTCAAAGCCCTTTTCCCCCTCCTTACCAAATCCAGCATTCCGCTTAATCTCATTGGAATAAAGCTCCGCATCTTCATTTTCTTCCGCAAATAAATCCATTATCTTTTTCTGACGTCCAGATGCTTTTCCATCATCCCAGAGAGCATCAAAATCATAGCCATCTCTGCGGTAATTCACAAAGTATGGCATCCATTCTCTGGAAATAAAACCTGCTTTTCCATCAAAAAATTTTCCATATGCCACTTCGCCTTTTCTGGCAATAATCGCTCTCCATTCCCATGGATCAATATCAGGATTCTCTGACCACCAGTGTTCCGCTACTGTACGCTCTTCTAACGAAAAACCAGGGATTTCATTCTTAAAAAACGGCAAAAATCCAATCTCATTTATATATTCAATTGCTTCATCAACTGTATGGATACATTCCGGGTCATCAGACGTAACGCCATACATAATCCATGTACCGCTTTCATTTCCCATAGTTCTTCTATCTCCTAATCCTAAATCACAATCCCATCCACATGATCCAGCTCAATTTTTGCATTAATCATCGCAAACATAAACGGGCCTGCTGCCATACCAACACACCTATCCTGATTGGCTTTTAATGTATCTAACAGATCCTGCACTACCTGCTTGTCTGCTTCCGTTGCCGGTTCAGATTTTCCTGCAAGGAATAAAGGATCTCTCATAATCGGTCTTACCATCTTAGGCGCTCCTCTAGTGTTATTTGAATTATCTTCCACATATTGACTTCTTCAACTCTTCTTTCAGATATTCATATCTCAATCTTTTCTCTTCCTTTGCGAAATGAACCTCACGACTCTGAACAGGATTATCCTCATAAGATAAAACCTCATCACCGAACTGCTCACTCGTAAGATCAAATACGCAATCACCAATCACATTATAGCAGTGATAATTTCCACCACTTCTTAGGATTCCATATACATCTCCACCAAAAATATCCTGTGCAAGAAAAGCAGTAATCGAGCACTGTCCCAACGTCATATTTTCTTTTGACCAGCCACCTCTCATTCTTGGTGCACAAGTATCAGCACACCATATTTCCGATAACCAATCATACAGATGTCTTGGATTTTTTATCTCTTTATATTCTTCATTAACTGCAGGAACATCTGCAGTCTGCCAACCATAGAATTTATATTCTTTCATCACTATCCCCGCTTTATCTTTTCTACTGCTTTCCCTCTGGTCAGCTCATCCACAAGCTTATCCAGATACCTGATCTGCTTCATCAGTGGAGCTTGCATCATTATTCAAACTATTCACAAAGTAAAACCTTCCATTAGTACTGACCAATCAACTTCTTTTTTATAAGCATAACTTTCGGTCTCCACATTGTACTCCTCTCTCACTGATTTATAACTGATCGTACTTCGCTGCACTTCCCTTAGCTTTTTCTACCGGATACTTAGCTTCATTTTGAGACATTTTCATATTGATAATCTCATCTGCATCAAGCCCCAATTTGTCTAAAAGATTCTGACTATATACAAGCACATCTGCCAATTCTTCTTTTACATGTTGCAAATCATACTTATCATCTGACCACTGAAAACATTCTAA
>JAGAIZ010000081.1 GCA_017626325.1 Lachnospiraceae bacterium
CCTTTACAATAATACTCATCATACAGTCTCCTTTACATGTTTTTCTCGACAACTAACATCATAAAGAAAAACTGTATGATTGGGAAGAGGGATTTACCTTCTTCCCTTTTTAGTTTTGCCAATGATAATTATACACTAACTTGCGGCACGAATTGTATCAACTCATACCAGAGAAAGAAGAGCACAAAACGCTTTACTTTTTCAGATCTCCGTTCGCCGGATTGTTGATAAGCCCTCCCATTCCATCAAATCGGGAGCCATGACAGGGGCAGTCCCAGGAATGTTCCAGGCTGTTCCATTGTAACGCGCAGCCAAGATGCGGACAGCGCTTCTTTGAGAAGGTGAGCAGATTCCCCACTGCCTCGCAGCCGTTGAATAGAAGCTGCGGTTTTATCATATTTCTCGATGGGTTAAATACTTCCCGGTAAGGATTATCCTTTTCCAACACCAGATCGGTCAGCAGCATCGCCGCCGTCATCGCCGAGGTAATTCCCCATTTGTTAAAACCCGTCGCGACAAAGCAGTTCGGAAGTCCTTTCGAGTATTGGCCGATATAGGGAACCCCATCCAGACTCATACAGTCCTGCGTGGCCCAAAAACCGACTTCTTTTGCGGAAGGATACTGCCTTGCTGCAAATTCTCTCAGTTCTTTCCAGTTGCCTCCCTTCTTTCCGGTTCTGTGATCGCCTCCGCCGATGATCAGGAGATCCTTGTGATTTCGAAAGGACATTCCGCATTGAGCTTCATCCACATACATTCCGTCTATCTCGTCGGCATTTTTAAGAGCAATGGCGTAGGATCGATGCTGATATAGCTTCAGAAAGTACATGCCATGCTTATTGTCGATTGGAAAATGCGTTGCAAAGACAGCCTTTCGAAAGGTAATACTGCCCTGCCCGGTAACGGCAGTATTCCCTTTCAGTTCTTTTACAAAGGTATGCTCATAAATATTCAGATTTCTGGCGATCTCAGTCAGGAATTTTAACGGATGAAACTGCGCCTGTCCTTCCAGGGCAAGCGCGCCGGCCACAGGGAAAGGGAGCCTGGTTGTCTCAAGCAGCGGAGCAGAAACCCCAAGCTTTGAAAGGGCCTCCGCTTCTTCTTTCAGCTTTTTTTGATTGTTAAGAGAATAGACATAAGCCGTCTTATATTCAAAATCACAATCGATATTCCTGCAAAGTTCCGCATATTTTTTAACCGAATCCTGGTTGGCTTTCAGATAGAGCGAGGCCTTCTCGCGGCCTGCGCTTTTTAATAGTTTGTGATAGATGAGACCGTGCTGTGAGGTGATCTTGGCTGTGGTGTTTTTTGTAATGCCGGAGCAGATGGTTCTGCCCTCTGCCAGAGTATAGTCTACCCCTTTTTCCTGTAAAAAATGCGCACAGAGAATTCCTGCAATTCCTCCGCCGATAATCAGCACATCTGTCTTGATGCTGCCTTCTAAGGCCTGAAACTGCGGAAGTGTGGTGCTTTCTGTCCATATCGAATTCATAGATTACCGCCCTTCGGACATTTGTCCCAAATAAATATTTTTTATAGTTTGTGCGAAAGGCGGTAATTTATGCATTATTCAATCGCTTTTGTAATCTTTTGTATAATCATACACGTTATTCTTCTTTGTTTCTGAAACATCCTTTATATGCTGTCCGGGTGTCACACCGACCAGCTTTTTGAACACCTTTGAAAAATAAAGGGAATCACTATACCCACTAAGCTCCGCTATCCGAGATACCGACTTTACATTATTGGCAATCAGCTCAATCGCATATTGGATTCTAAGCCGGTTCAAATACTGGTTAAACCCCACGTTCATATTTTTTTTAAAGAGAGAGGACAAATATTTTTCCGTATAAGAGAACATATCCGCAATCTTTTTTAAAGACATGTCCGTCTCTTTGTAGTGGTTATCTACATAATCAACGATCATATCAAACAGATTTTCATTGTTCTTTTTTAATTCCATATCCTCCTCTTTATTATTTATGAAGGAAAGCGTATACAGCAGCACACTTTCCGATAAAAGATTGGCATTCAATTGATTAATGCGCTTAATCGAAGACTGCCAGAACTCTATCAGGTCTTCCAACCCATAGTAAACCGGGTTGTACAGATTAACATCCAGGTCCTCAAGAACAGTCGCGACACTGCTGCCCATAAAGCTTATATACAGATACCCAAAATCCTCGCTGCCCGCTATCTCATATGGACACCCCGGAAAAGCAAAGAAAAGAGAGCCTCTCTTCAGTTCATATTCCGTACCATTTATTTTTAAGACCGCAGCACCTCTCGTAACCAGATGAACATAATATACCGGGCGCAAAAATGGCTGTCTTAGCTTGTTGAATTCCGTTTCATAAACATAATTAATAATCTTTATACCGCCGCTATAATTTTTCGCCGGCATAAACTTGCAGATACTGTGACTCACGTTTCCTCCCATTCTGCCATACCTCGGCGTTTCAATGAGTTTTCTGATTCTGAATGTGTTGTGTTGACTCAGCGGGCGGCGTCACCCTGTACGCATATTATGCAATAAACATCTCAAAAAATCAATATCATCAAGATTCTTTCCATATGGAAGCGGGTTTTTTCCATTTCAAAGCAGCCGTTAAAATGGTAATCTACAAAAAACGATACATGACATATTCAGGGAGGAGAACATCATGGCTTTTCTTTTGATCCTACTCGGCAAAAGTCTTAACCTTGCCGAAGGGATATTGATAAAAAAATACAATGCACACCATATAAAAGGCGGTTTTATTTTTACAGCACTTGTATCCCTGTTTTCGATGCTGTTCTTTGTCATAACCGATGCAGACGGCTTCCATCTTCCCGACGGAATCCTTCCATATGGCCTTATTTCAGGCATTCTGTACTGCTCTGCATCGTTTTTGACCTATGTAGCCTTATCCTGCGGATCCTTTGCGATGTCTATGCTTATCTTGTCCTATTCCATCGTATTTTCCATTGGGTATGGGCTGATCGTCTTAAAGGAGCCCGCTTCTATTTTTACCTATATCGGGCTTGGCATTATGATGCTTTCGCTGTATCTTGTAAGGGGGGACAAAGAAAGCTCAGATAAGAAATTTTCAATTAAGTGGCTCGTGTGTATCCTGTTATCGGTCTTTGGAAGCGGTATGTTCGGTGTCGTGCAGAGAATGCAGCAAATCCGATTCGATAACAGCTGTACTCATGAATTCATGATCATTTCCCTCGGGCTGTCTGCCGTTATTCTGTTGATCATCGGTCTTGCAAAGGATGGCAGAGAGCTGAAATACATCGTGAAAAATGGCAGCCTATATGCAAGCCTTGCAGGCCTTTCGAACGGTGCTGCCAATCTGCTTGCGCTGGTTGTAAATACCATGATTCCCCTATCCATCGCTTCTCCAACAAGCGCAGGTGTAAAAATCATACTATCGTTTCTTTTATCCAAACTGATATTTAAGGAATCCTTCTTAAAAAGGCAGGTCGCCGGAATCATTCTCGGCACCCTGGCGTTGGTCTTCTTAAATATATAAATTAACTGCGTGTTTCACACGAAGAAAGGCGGGAAATATGAAGGACAAAGTTGTAAAGCTTGGCGTAGTCGGTCTTTGCAGAGGCAGAAACGTGGTATCGGAGATTATCGGAGAAAAGGGAGTAAAGCTCACGGCAATCTGCGACCATAATCCCAAGACACTGGAAAATGCAGTTGTACATTTCAGGAAAATGAATGTTACGGATCTGCAGATTTATGACAAATTCGAGGATATCCTGAAATCCGATATTGATGCAATCTTTATTGCGACAGACGCCATTTATCATGTACCTTATGTGATTCAGGCACTGGACGCCGGCAAGCACGTAATCAGCGAAATTCCTGCTGTTAACAGCCTTGAGGAGGCGAAAATGCTGAAAGCTGCCGTAACAGCGCATCCCGAGCTTAAATATATGACAGCGGAGAACTGCTGCTACTGGGCATTTATCCAGGCATGGAAGCAAATGTATGAGGACGGCAAGTTTGGCGAGACCGTATATGCGGAAAGCGAATATTTGCATGCAAAGGATTACAGAGACTATGTCCCCCTTCCGGAAGGTCATTGGAGAAGCTTTAATCCGGCGATCAAATATCTGACCCATAACCTGGGACCGCTGCTTTATATCATGGATGATAAATGTGTAAGCGTAACCTGTATGGAACCTGACATCCAATACAATCCGTACAGAAAAGGCCCGGCAAACGGGGTTGCTCTATTCCGAACTGCAAAAGGCGCTGTTATCAGAATCCTCATCTGTTTCGGAGCCTATGTAGGCTTTGATCACAACTTCCGTCTTATCGGAACAAGAGGAAGCATTGAGACAGATATGGTAAAGCCCCTGGGAGAAGCCCACTCGTTTGCAAGGCTCTCCGAGGTTCCCGGTACCTTGGACGATAAGATAGACATCCCCGTCACCTTAAGCTTCCCCGGCGAGCAAAACGGCGGACATGGCGGTGCCGACAAAAAGATGATGATGGACTTTATTAAATGCATCATCGAAGACACCAACCCGCCGATTGATGTGGATTTCGGAATCCGAATGTCCCTTCCCGGAATTTTTGCACATGAATCCGCAGTAAACGGCGGCGTACCGATCGAAATACCGGAGATCGAGTAGCCTGAATTGGCAGGGAGTGTGTGAAGCAGCGTATGTAAATATGAATGTTGTTTCACACACTCTCCATCGAAAAAGCCGAATTTACTATTCTGTTTCCTGATCCCTTTTGATATATTCCATGACTTCCAGCGGTGTATTCAGATGCAAAAAATTCGGTTTACGCCCTGTGGGCTGCGTCGTCCCTTCCTTTAAATACCACGTTGCCTGAAGTGCTTTCATACCGATCGTTTCAGCCGTTTCCAGCTCACAGCTGCCGCCATCTCCCACATACACGCATTCTTGCGGTGTAACTTCCAGTTCATTCATACATCGCATGAATATTTCTTTGTTCGGTTTTTGAATCCCCTGCTCATAGGATAAATATACGGCATCAAAATACGGCATAAGAATACTCTCCCGAATAACCATCGCTTCCTCTGAAAAACAATTGCTGATTAAGCCAAGCTTAATTCCCCGTTTCTTCAGTTCGGAAAGCATCGGTATAATCTCGGGATGCAGATGACGAAAGCATTCCCGTTTTGCTGCCACTCGCTTTGCAGCTACTTTTTTCAGCGTTTCTTCCGAATAGCATTGATTCTTCTCCAAGATTATCTCAAGGGCCTCTTCCATTGCTATCTTTCCGACTGTCCGATCCTCTTCCATCGCGTCCCAAACGGATCGAAACACATCAACAGGAAGCCCGATATCGGCAGCCATCTGCGTTCCAAAATATATCGGACTTTCAAACAATGTAATCAATGTTTCATACATATCAAAAATTACCGCTTTCATCTTCTCCTTCCTCCTGCTGCTTTTTTCTGTTATTCTATCCCACACAATCAACAAGGATATTCATATTCAAAAGAGGCCCTTTCTGTCTCAAATTCAAAGAGAGTGCTCCCCTCTTTACAAAAATGATAGAATGCCTGACAGGCAGCACTTTCATGAATTGTCCTCACCATATTCCCCTTCGCCGGCGCATTAAGAGGGCGTTCCGCTGCCTTCAGCAGCCGGGCCTCCAATTCCAGATTTCCCTGGACAATCCGGACTATTCTATTTTGTATTTGGACAGCCTTGGCGCCAAGATAAGTAGCCAATCTATACTCTTTTCCCTTCCATACTACAACGCCGATAATACCAGTAAAATGGATGCCCGCCATGGGAATATCCGCTACCGAAAGCATCAGAGAGCCCTCCGGAAAACAGCACTGGGTCCAGATATACTCCTTGGGGAACGAGCGCCCCCGATCTCCTTCCCAATACCCACAGGCATTCTGAAAAGAATATGCCTGTCCATTGATACATATATTTCCCCAAACCGAATGCCGCATGCTCCACACGCTGTGGCGGCATTCCATAAAGGGTACTAAGGCAAACGGCCCCATGATATCATATTTCAACGGGGAAAGCGGCCCAAAATCCACTTTTCCCGTTAGGCACAACTCCGGTGTGTGTACTTTCAGCAGAATGCCCTTTTCACCGAATCGGTTCTCTCCAATGGAAATATTTCTCCCCTTCCGGTGAAATACGTCATCCGTAAATGGAATTACCCAAGCATCGTTATCCGTAATAATCTGAATCGAACAGCTGCGTTTCCGGCCTGCCTTATGAACGGCGGGTATTACTGCTAACGTCTGTGTATCGGACTGGCATTTCAAATACCATCCATAAAAGGAACCATACATAGCTCTTTACCTCCATAGAAATATACTTTTTATTTTTCCATGGAGGGCGGTAATTTATTCCTCTATCTGGCTATGAATTGACAGCCAATCCGTTCTATATAATTGACGTTCTGGTCACGAAACTTATCGCACCAGTTAACAGCAAAAGAAGGGAGCATCTCCTTCTTTTCGCCTTTCGTTTACAGCAATCTGAGAGGCATTGCAGCCGACGCTCTGTTTAGGCAAACAGCTCTACGGAGTGTTTAGCGTATCACGATCCCATAATCAGATCAAAACCACCTCCACATCATCTACCAGTTTCTCACTGAAGATGGCTCGCCATTCCACCTCATCCACGGGTTCAAAGTGAAGAGCAGAGCAAGCTGCATGAAGTTTAGGGGTATTCTGCCCCAATATGATAGCGGTTGGACCGTCTGCACCGCCGATGATACCAATCGCAGCTGCCGCGTATGCCGCATTAGGGTCACGCGTTTTCTGCCGAGGTCTATCTCCCTCGGCACAGTCCTGGAGCATAAAACCACGCCCGGTAATGTCTGGCTCCAGGGAATAGCTCATGGCTGTGAAGCAGCTTGGATATTCCATAGAGGGATCTCGGAAAACAGCTGCGTCCAGTTCTTTCTGTTCTATCTCATGGACCGTCAGCGTATAGGTCTGGCCTGTCAGGGGGTGGTTAAGCAAAATGCTTTCGCCCACGGATGGGGTATTGAAGTGTTTCCCGGCGATGTTTTCGTGATTGCGTTCCATACGAACGGTTATGGACTGCACATTTAGTCCGTTTGCTTTACCCCAACGATAGCTCCATCTGTTAATTGACCATGCTCGATTCAAATCCAGGCCATAGTGTTCCAGTGCATATTTAGCTTCCGGATCATGGCAGGAATTTTCGGGCAGGCAGGAATTCGGTAGCCATGTCAGACCGCAGCCATGTTCACTTTGCATCAACTCGCCATTAAAAGTAACTTTCCCATGGAAGCTGACATTCAGAGGATGCTCCCTCTGAATCTGCTCCATCTGCTCCTTCGTGTAGTGGCTGCAATCTTCGTTATACAGATCCCACTTATTAATAAAGGCTTTCACCTGAACCGGATCAGACTCCATAAAGTAGTCGATGACCAGTCCCTTGTCGCAGATATACACGGCGGGGACATACCATTTTTGACCACCCCAGAAGAAAGTCTTACCAATAGTGATCTCGAAACCTGCGTTCCCCTCATTGCTCCGGAAGCCACCATCGTAGGTAACTTTCCATTCAGCAGGTGTAACAGGGGCTGCAGGATTCATATCTATATCGTAGTAATCCTCTGTATAAGGGATTTCTGAAAGGTCAAATTCCGCTTGCAGCGCTTTCACATAGGCAAAGGCATCTTCCATCGGCTCCAGACAAAATTCTTCCCGAATCGTATCCAAGACAACCTGCTGTTCCTCTGTTGCAGGACAGTCACTCATAAATGCTTTGAATTGCTCCTCGTCCCAAGCATAGCACTGTTCAAGAGCTGCCATATCCACACAGAACAGAAGCATCCGAAGCAGATCTTCAAAGTTACGTGCGATAGGATGCACATACTCTCCGAAGTTCATGGGACTGACAGCAAAAATCATTTCTCCAAATTCGGGAATCGTGCAATAATGAATCCCATCCACACCGGCACTGCCAATAATTCGTGCGCCTTTCGGTGTGCAGAAGTAATGTTCCTCTGTACCGTTCCGTTCAAGTCCGATGGCAGAGTGGTCTATTTTTAAGTTTCTAAATTTCTGATAATGGGTCATAGCTACCTCCCATATTAATCTTTATTTTTCTCTTGTTAACTCGCTTTTTCTTACATTTTCTTTTTTACATAGAGAAGTTTTCTGTGTCTATGCCATTCCCCTTGGCCATAAATCATGGATAATGGGATGTTTGGGGTACACTTA
>JAGAIZ010000082.1 GCA_017626325.1 Lachnospiraceae bacterium
TCCCGCGATTCTCTTATAGATATCCAGCTTCTGCACTTCATTCACGATATAGGACGGCGGAATATAAGCGTCCGCCTCCAGATCTACAGTGGTATTAAAGTCCTCTATCGTCGGAATCCCCTTCAGAGTCTTCACTGCTTCATTGAGCATCTTGCAGTACAGATCATACCCCACTGCCTGCATATGCCCATGCTGGCTTCGCCCAAGCAGCGTGCCCGCGCCCCGGATTTCCAGATCACGCATGGCGATCTTAAAGCCGCTGCCTAAGTCCGTAAATTCCTTAATGGCTTCCAACCGCTTCTCCGCCACCTCTTTTAACATCTTATTCCGTTTATACATAAGGAACGCATAGGCGGTGCGGTTAGAACGCCCCACGCGGCCTCTGAGCTGATAGAGCTGAGAGAGCCCCATCTGGTCGGAATCATGGATAATCATCGTATTCACATTGGAGATATCCAATCCTGTCTCGATAATCGTCGTAGAGACCAGCACATCGATTTCCCCGTTGATGAAATCAAACATGATGCGCTCTAATTCCGTTTCCTTCATCTGCCCGTGGGCAAACGCTACATTGGCCTCCGGCACAAGCTTCTGAATCATCGCCGCGATATCCGCAATGTTATTCACTCTGTTATAGACATAATACACCTGCCCGTCCCGGGACAATTCCCTGACGATCGCCTCCCGCACCAGTTCCTCGTTATATTCGCAGACAAAGGTCTGTATCGGCAGTCTGTCGCCCGGCGCTTCCTCCAGCACACTCATATCGCGGATACCGATCAGGCTCATATGGAGCGTTCTCGGAATCGGCGTGGCCGTCAGCGTCAGCACATCTATGTTTTCTTTCAGCTTCTTAATCTTCTCCTTGTGCGTCACGCCAAACCGCTGCTCCTCGTCAATGATAAGAAGTCCCAGATCCTTATACTCCACATCCCCGGAAAGCACCCTGTGTGTGCCGATGACAATATCCACCATGCCTTTTTTTAAATCAGCGACAGTCTTCTTCTGCTCCGATGCCGTGCGGAAACGGGACAATAGATCGATACGCACCGGAAAATCCTTCATCCGGTGGACAAAGGTATTATAGTGCTGCTGCGCCAGAATGGTCGTAGGCACCAGGTACACCACCTGCTTTCCTTCCTGCACCGCCTTGAACGCCGCCCGAATGGCGATTTCCGTCTTGCCGTAGCCCACGTCGCCGCAGATCAGACGGTCCATGATCTTACCGCTCTCCATATCCGCTTTGGTAGCCGCAATGGCCTCCAACTGGTCCTCCGTCTCCTCAAAAGGGAACATCTCCTCAAATTCCTTCTGCCATACCGTGTCCTTACCATACCGGAAGCCCTGGCTCTGCTGCCTTGCTGCATACAGTTCAACCAGATCCTGGGCCACCTCGTCCACAGCAGTACGCACCTTCGTCTTCGTCTTATGCCACTCCTGCGTACCCAGCTTATTCAACTTCGGCTTCGTGCCCGCATCGGCGGAGGCGTATTTCTGAATCACGTCCAGTCCGGTCGCCAGCACATAGAGAACGCCGCCGTCCCGATAGGATATTTTCATATAATCCTTGACGATCTTGTCTACCTCCACCTTCTCGATACCCTGATAGATGCCCAGCCCGTGGCTTTCATGGACCACATAATCACCGACCTTCAGTTCGTTAAAGTCGTTGATTTTCTGCCCCTCATAGATTTTCTTCTTCTTCCTTTTCTTCTTCTCTACGCCGAAGATATCGCTTTCGGAGATAACGATGAATTTCAGCAGCGGATATTCGAAGCCCTTAAGCGCCCTGCCGTAATACGTCATAACCTCGCCCGGCTGCACCTCCCGCATGGGATCCTCGCTGTAAAAGGCGCTGATTTCCTGCTCCCGCAAATCCTCCGCCAGTCTGCGCGCTCTCGTACGGGAACCGGAAAGCAGCAGAATCCGATAGCCTCTGCGTTTATAGCCTGCCAAATCCTTCACCAGCGTCTCAAAGCTGTTATTATAGGAGGATAAGCTCCGGGCCTGGATGTCAAACTTCTTATCTACCTTGAAAAAAGGATTCCTTCCGTCCATCATGGAAAGTGTCACAACCCTGTGCGCGGCCATCTTCGCCGCCACTTCCTCCGTACTGAACAAAATGTCCATCTGCCCCGGCAGAATATAGCCTTTCTCGGCACGGTGCATCATGCTCTCCCGAAATTCCAGTTCCACCGCCGACGTATGCTCCTTCACCCGCAGCGGCTCGTCGATGAAAATACAGCTTTTATCCGTATCAAAGCACTCCAGAAAAGAGGAAAGCCGCGGATAAAAGTACCGGACATAGCTTTCCAGACTGACCGCGTTGCGGGACAGCCCTAATTCCAGAAGCTGTTCCGACAGTTCCCGCACCTGCGTCTCAATCCGGTGGGCTTCTTCGGTCTTCCTCTGACTGCGCAGAACCGCCGCCTGTTCCTTTCCTTCTGTCTCGATTTTCTGAAGTCCGGCCTTTAATTCCTCCGAAGACAGAATCATCTCCGTTGCGGGATAGACTGTCATTGACTCCAATTTCTCAATGGAACGCTGGCTTAAGATATCGAAGCTTCGGATAGATTCCACCTCATCGCCCCACAGCTCGATGCGGTAAGGGTTTTCCTCCGTCAAGTCGAAAATATCGATGATACCGCCCCGGATACTGAACTGCCCCGGCGCTTCCACCTGATAGTTTTTCTCATAGCCAAGCTCCACCAGCTTCGCCGCCAGTTCGCTCTCCACAATGCTCGTCTTCTTATCAATATAGATGACATGCTTTTTCCACACCTCCACAGGAACCTGCGGCGCCATCAGCGCGTCGTATGTCGTAATCACCGTGACCGGCCTGCCCTCCATCAGCCGCCGCAGACACTTGATGCGCTCCGTCACCAACTGATTGCCATGGATATCCGCCTGGAAAAAGATTAAGTCCTTCGCCGGATATAATGCGACATTTCTGTCATAAAATTTGTAATCCTCGTACAGTTCTTTTGCTTTCAAATCACTGAAAGTAACGATGATTTTGTATCGAAAACCATCGCCCAAGCCATAAATCATATGAAGCTTCTGGGAGTCCACACACCCGCTCAGCGCGACAGACGCGCTCTTTTTCTCCAGCAGCTTCTTAATCTCTTCATATTCTCCCAGTTCTTCCAGGGGAGCCAGTAGTGCCCTCACGTCTTACCTCCATGCCTGTTGTGCCTATTTACGGTTATATTCATTCATCGCCTTATCCGCGCCTTCCGTTATCATCACCTCTATGGCTCTGGCCGCGCGTCCGGCACTATCGTCCATCGTTTTCCGTTCTGTGCTGTTGAAATGCCCCAGCTCATAGTCCGCCAGATCGGCGCCCCGGGGCTTCTCTCCCACACCCATCTTCACCCGCTGGAACTCATCATGTCCCAAATGCAGAATGATATTTTTCAGCCCGTTGTGTCCGCCCGCGCTTCCCTTCTTACGGATACGAATCTGCCCCACGTCCAGGCTGACATCATCTGATATCACGATCAGCTCCGATCTCTCATCTATCTTATAGAAGTTTATGACATCCCGCACGCTTTCACCACTCAGATTCATATAGGTCTGAGGCTTCACCAGCACTGCCTTCTGTCCTGCCACAAAGCCTTTACCGATTAACGCCTTATGCTTCTTCTCTCCCACTGCGATATGATTTCTGTCCGCCAGCACGTCGATGACGTCGAAGCCAATATTATGCCGCGTATTCTGATACTCCCGTCCCGGATTTCCGAGTCCTACTATAATGTACATACTAATCTCCATTCCGGAGCGTTTTACGCGACGGGGCGATGAGAAATCCGCATAGGCGGTTTCTCATCTGCCATCAGACAAATTTGTGACGCTCCGGCACAAATTTGAGATTGAAAAATCAGCATATCAGTGTGATTTTTCAATCTAACCTCATTTCTGTTCCTATTCTATGATAATTATGCTTCTGGTGATGCTTTCTCATTTTATCAATAACATTCATCACGAACAAGTATTATTTCCACTTTTGACAGATTATTTGAATAACCTTTATGCCCATAAGAAAAGGACGCTTCCGCGTCCTTTTCCTTCCACACTATGCATTTTACTACTCACTATCCGGTTCTAACAACGCCTCTTCATAGCTTTCCAGAATAATCTTCTGAATCCGATCTCTTGTCTCTGAGTTGATCGGATGTGCAATATCACGATACTCGCCGTCGCTTGCCTTCTTGCTTGGCATAGCAATGAAAAGACCCTTTTCACCTTCAATTACTTTAATGTCATGAACTACGAATTCATCGTCAATGGTAATTGAGACGATTGCTTTCATCTTGCTGTCTTGAGTCATCTTACGCACGCGGACATCAGTAATTCTCATGAAGCTCAGCCTCCTTATCATAATGATACCGAACAGATTCCCGTCGGTTTTCACAAGCTTCTCCACATAAGTCATACTCATCAAGCCACGTAGCTTGTAATAAACATTTAGTTAAAAACCTTCATGCCCTTCACACTATATTCTACTCTAATTAGCAGTTGCCCTTCTATCATATCATTAAATTACGTATCTGTCATTATGTTCTACAACAATTTGTATTCCATTGTCTCCCTTATAATACGAATTAGCTCGAATTGTACCCCTGCTCTCTACGATACAATTCTCAATATGTGTGTTATCTCCAATATAAACATCATTCAGAATGATAGAATTCTTTATGTAGCAGTTATTGCCGACATAGGTCTTCTTAAAGAGTACAGAATCCTCTACCGTACCATTTACAATACATCCGCTGGATACCAGACTGTTCTTGATGCTTGCTCCCGTATTGTACTTAGCAGGCGGCAGATCATCTACCTTGGAATAAATATCAGGGTACTGCTTGAAGAAATAATTTCTGATTTCCGGCCGAAGGAAGTCCATATTTGTCTTGAAATAATCAGCCACTGTCGCGATATTGCTCCAGTAATCCTTAATCTTATAACCGAAAATCCTCTTCTGGTCCTTGTAACGGATCAGGATATCCTTAACGAAATCGTAACGGTCCTCTTCCCTGCACTTCTCGATCATCTCAATCAACTGACGTCTTCTGACTACATAGATACCGCAGGAAATCGTATTGGATTTGGCTACGATAGGCTTCTCCTCGAATTCTTCAATCCGGCATTCTTCATTCATCTTAATCGTACCGAATCTGTCCACATTCACGTCAGGAGCCATATCCTTGCATACAACCGTAATATCCGCTTTCTTCTCAATGTGATATTCCAGAATCTTATTATAATCCATCTTATATACACAGTCACCGGAAGAGATTACCACATAAGGTTCATGAGAATTCTTCAGGAAAGACAGATTCTGTGCGATTGCATCCGCCGTACCGCGATACCACGCGTTGCTTTCCGCCGTAACTGCGGGGGTGAATACATACAGGCCTCCCTGCTTACGGCCGAAATCCCACCACTTGGAAGAACTCAAGTGTTCATTCAGGCTGCCCGCATTATACTGCGTAAATACAGCCACCTTGTTAATATGGGAGTTGGACATATTACTCAGTGCAAAATCAATACTGCGGTAGCTGCCCGCAATAGGCATTGCGCAGACTGCACGTTTCTGCGTCAGTTCCTTGATCCTATGATTATTACCACCAGCTAAAACGATTCCAATTGCTCTCACTATTTGTCACCTGCCTTAATCAAAGTTTTACCGCTTGGAAGATTTCCGTTCTCATAATCCTCTGCACTTGTCACGCCAAATACAACAGAATTCTTTCCAACGGTAATTCCCTTCGGGACAACGCTCTTTTCTCCAACCGTTACGATGCCGTGATTATAAATATGCGGATCTGTCTCATTCTCTGCTTCTTCACCCATACCAAGCTTCACTTCATCCTCAATCACAACATTCTCCGCAATGATTGCTTTCTGCAATTCACAGTTAGCGCCGATCTGCGTCTCATTCATTATAATGGAGTCTCTGACTACCGTGTCAGCGCCGATCGTTACACCGCAGCCGATCACAGAATTATATACCTTGCCGTATATCTCCGACCCTTCCCCTATAATACTTCTCTCTACCACGCTGCCGGATGACAAATACTGGGGCGGCAGGATCTCGCTTCTCGTATAAATCTTCCAGTATTCTTCATACAGATTGAATTCCGGAACAATATCGATCAGCTCCATGTTCGCTTCCCAATAAGAATTCAGCGTTCCTACATCTTTCCAGTAGCCGTTAAATTCATATGCATAAAGAGGTGCGCCATTCTTATGGCAGTATGGAATGACATGCTTGCCAAAATCCAGCCCCGGCTGCTCCGCGTTAGCAAGAAGCGCCTCTTTCAATGTCTTCCAATTAAAGATGTAAATTCCCATAGAAGCAAGATTACTTCTCGGATTCGCCGGTTTCTCCTCAAAATCCGTAATTTTACGGTTATTGTCCGTAATCATGATACCGAACCGCTTTGCCTCTTCCATCGGGACAGGCATAACCGCGATAGTTACCTCTGCGTTATTCTTCTTGTGGAAATCCAGCATTACCTCATAATCCATCTTGTAAATATGGTCTCCTGACAGAATCAGAACATATTCGGGATTAAAGCTTTCCATATAATCGATGTTCTGGTAAATCGCATTCGCCGTACCTGTGTACCACTCGCTGTTTACACTCTTCTCATAGGGCGGAAGCACCGTTACACCACCGATATTCCTGTCAAGATCCCACGGAATACCAATTCCGATGTGTGTGTTTAACCGAAGCGGCTGATACTGCGTCAACACGCCGACGGTATCCACTCCTGAATTGATACAGTTACTGAGAGGGAAATCGATAATCCTATATTTACTGCCAAAAGATACCGCCGGTTTAGCTACCTTTGACGTAAGTACACCTAATCTGCTTCCCTGACCACCTGCCAACAGCATGGCAATCATTTCTTTCTTAACCATCTTATCACCTCTTGTTTCCATAAAATATGTTATATAATTTTTAAATATTATATTATTTGATAATTATATCACAATTCGATAGGAAAATGAATGTTTTTTACAAAAATATTCACTTTTTATTCTCTTCGATATGTTAATAATATACAATATTTTATTGTTCTTTTCAATATCTTTGTTTATTTTTATCATAAAGTATTTTTAAGCGGCCGGAAGCGTCTTTTGTTTTTGTAAATTTTTTCTAAAACCTCTGTAAAACATAAGCGAAATAAATTTCTATTGGTTTTTTAGGGTGAAATGAGTATAATACTAATAAAAACGAAATCAGGGAGATATCCATGTATCAAATTAATTTTAAAAATCCGATTCACATATATTTTATTGGCATCGGCGGTATCAGCATGAGCGGCCTCGCCGAGATTCTTCTGACAGAAAACTTCCGTATATCCGGCTCTGACAGAGCGCCCTCCGAGCTGACCCGTATCCTCGAGGAGCGCGGCGCCGCCATCTACTACGGTCAGCGCGAAGAGAACATCACCTCCGATATTGATCTGGTGGTATACACAAGCGCCATCAAGCCCGACAATCCGGAAATGATCGCCGCAGGCAGGCTTAACGTCCCCGTCCTGACCAGAGCGCAGCTCCTTGGACAGATGATGCAGAATTATAAGACTCCCATCGCAGTCAGCGGAACCCACGGCAAGACTACCACCACTTCCATGATATCCCAGATATTATTGGAGAACCGGGATGATCCAACCTTGTCCATCGGCGGTATCTATAAACCGATCGGCGGCAATATCCGTGTCGGCTCCTCTGAGCATTTTGTCACAGAGGCCTGTGAATATACCAACAGCTTTTTAAGTTTTTTCCCTAAGATCAGTATTATACTTAATATAGAAGAAGACCATTTGGATTTCTTCAAAGATATCGACGATATCCGTGCTTCTTTCCGCAAATTTGCGCTTCTTCTTCCGGCTGACGGTACGCTTATCATCAATGGCGATATCGACCGTGTTGAAGAGATTACCGACGGGCTTTCCTGCCGGGTGATTACCTACGGTTCTTCTTCCGCATTTGATTACAGCCCGTCCGAAATTACTTATGACGCGTCAGGATACCCTTCTTTTCATCTTATGCGCAAGGATGGCAAAAAAGAAGTCTTTGCCTTACATGTACCGGGAGAACATAATGTCTACAACGCCATAGCCGCCATTGCGCTTGCCGATACGCTGGGCATCGCATCCGACGTTACTGCAAGAGCGCTGTCCGCGTTCGACGGCACCGACCGCCGTTTTGAATACAAGGGCAAGGTAAACGGCATTACCATCATCGATGACTACGCCCATCACCTCACTGAAATTACCGCCACGCTTACAGCGGTAAAGAACTATCCGCACAGGAGAGTCTGGTGTGTATTCCAGCCTCATACCTACACCCGTACCAAGGCGTTCCTGCCGGATTTCGCCAGGGCGTTATCTCTGGCTGATGAAGTCATTCTGGCAGACGTCTACGCTGCCAGGGAGAAGGATACGCTGGGGATCAGTTCCCGAACTTTACAGGCTGAGATTGAGAAGCTGGGGCATCCCTGTTACTACTTCCCTTCTTTTGAAGAAATACAAAATTTCATATTAGAAAATTGCACAAAGGATGACTTGTTGATAACTATGGGGGCAGGTGACGTCGTAAAAATCGGCGAAAATCTTCTATTGAAATAATTATTCACAATATCCACAGAAAAGAACCGTATAATTCCATCTTTTTCTGTGGATATTTTTGTGGAAAAGTTCCCCGAATTAATACGTGCTTTTTTGTTCTTTCCACATTATCCACATTCATTCCGCGCGCTGCAAACATTTGTTCTTTTTGTGTTTATGGCAGTTTGCCTATTTCTTTTTAAAAATCTCTATGCTATAATTCACAATGCGTTCCAAAGCGCGCTGTATATTTCATATGTGTATTATGGGGTGGTTAGAGATGAGTCGTTTGACAATTTATCAGGATAATTATACGGATGCTACGGTAATATCCAATCGTTTCATTGATGAGTTTATGTGCACCGCAAACGATGCGCAGCTTAAAATCTATCTGTATCTGGTCCGTATGATGAGCGCCGGTCTTTCTACCAGTATTTCTGATATTGCGGACAAGTTCAACTATACGGAGAAGGACGTTATGCGCGCCTTAAAGTATTGGGAAAAGAACCGCCTCCTGACACTGGACTATGACGAAAACAGAAACGTTACAGGCATCCATTTGATGAACTTTGCGGCTGCTGCGCCGCAAATCACACCGGCGCCGTCCGTATCAGCGCCTGCTGCCGTCGTACCGATTTCTTCTAAATTAAACGCTAACGTAAATACTAACGCTTTTCCTGCAGACGAAAGCGCTGACACGGACAAATACAGCAAGCCCAACTACTCACTGGACGAGCTGAAAGCATTCAAATCCAATGACGCGACTTCCCGCCTGCTCTTTATTACAGAGCAGTATCTGAAGAAAACGTTAAGTCCGAACGAAATCCGCACGATTCTTTTTATCTCGGACAAGCTTGGCTTCTCCGAAGACCTGATCGACTATCTGATCCAATACTGTGTGGACCGGGAGAAAAAGGATCTGCGATACATAGAGAAAGTGGCCATCAGTTGGGCACAGCAGGGAATTACCACACCCGGGCAGGCCGCCCAGCTTACCTGTAAGTACGACAAGTCCGTCTACGAGGTCATGAAGGCTCTCGGCAGGAACGGCTCACCCACCCAGACGGAGGCTGCCTATATCAACCGCTGGATCAAAGAATACGGCTTCGCCCAGGACGTCATCTTCGCCGCCTGCGAGCGCACCGTACTTGCCACGGACAAGCATCGCTTCGAGTATGCGGACAGCATCTTAAGCAACTGGCACAAGGCCGGCGTACATCATAAGAGCGATATTCAGTCCCTGGACGACAGCTACCGCAAGGCCAAAAGCACAAAAGCCGTTTCCAATAACAAATTTAATCAATTCAAACAAAACAACTACGATTTCGATGCCTTAGAACAGGAATTGTTAAGCAACTAATCTTTTATATTAAGACGCCTTAGCGGCAGGCTTTTCCGATATCGGAAGCCTGGACGCCGGATTCCAGGGAGGAGACTATGCCCCTTACCAACGCCCAGTACGATCAGATTCTGCATCAGTACGAGATGAGACAATTTCATAACCGCGCCGAAGCAGACCGCAGGCTTTCTTATGTATACGATCATGTACCCGGTTATCGGGAACTGGAGGAGTCCGTCGCCACGCTCTCCGTCGCCCAGGGCAAGAAGATGCTGGCCGGAGACGAGGACGCCATGGAAGATTTGCGGGACATTCTGGCGGAATTATCAGGCCGCAAGGCACAGCTTCTGGAGGACGCGGGCCTTCCCGCAGACTACCTGAAGCCTGTCTGCACCTGCCCTGACTGCCAGGACACAGGCTATATCGGCAGCCAGAAATGCCACTGCTTCAAACAGGCCGTGATCACGCTCCTCTACCAGCAGTCCAATATTCAGGAAATGCTGCGCACGGAGAATTTTGAAGCCCTTTCCTACGAATACTATGAAGGCGAGGATTTGTCCCGCTTTAAGAATGCGGTGCAGACCTGCCGGAATTTTGTCAAAAATTTCAATTCCGACTACCATAATCTGTTTTTTTATGGTACAGTGGGTACTGGAAAATCATTTCTTTCAGGCTGTGTCGCCAGGGAGCTGATCGAGAGCGGTCATTCCGTTATCTATTTCAGCGCGGTAGGTCTGTTTGATTTTCTTTCTAAAAATTCCTTTGATTATAAGAACAGAGAGGGACAGCGCAGCGCCTATGCCGACCTGACCCAGTGCGATTTGCTGATTATCGACGACCTGGGTACGGAGCTTACCAATCAGTTTGTCGCATCCGAGCTTTTCGCCCTGTTAAACGAACGGCATATGGGCAGAAAGGCCACTGTCATCTCTACGAACCTGTCATTGGAAGAATTGCGGAACCGGTACTCAGACCGTATCTTTTCCCGCATCACAAGCAATTATGAACTCTGTAAGCTATCCGGACAGGATATCCGTATGTACAAGAAAAGATTGATGAACAGAAAGTGAGGATTTTCTCATGACCAAACGTGAAGAAAAGAGAAATCTGGAAACCATACCCTTTGGCTCTCTCGGTATGATTCCGCTGGAAGGTTGTAAATCTTTAGGAGAAAAGGTAGACTACTACCTGGTAAAATGGAGAACGGAGCGCGAAAGCGAACACAAGGATTCCCTTGCTTTCTCCGGCTATCAGCGCGACACTTATATCTTAGACGCCAAAGTGCCCCGGTTCGGTTCCGGCGAAGCCAAAGGCGTCATTAACGAATCCGTCCGCGGTACAGACCTGTACCTTCTTGTGGATGTGGCTAACTACAGCCTCACTTATTCTCTCTGCGGACATGAGAACCACATGTCCCCCGACGACCATTATCAGGATTTGAAGCGTATTATCGCCGCCGTAGGCGGTAAAGCAAGACGCATTACGGTGATTATGCCCTTCCTCTACGAGAGCAGGCAGCATAAGAGAACCGCCAGAGAGTCCCTTGACTGTGCGCTGGCGCTTCAGGAAATGGTAAACATGGGCGTGGATAACATCATTACCTTCGACGCCCACGATCCCCGTGTACAGAATGCCATTCCGCTGCATGGCTTCGAGACAGTGCAGCCTACCTATCAGTTCATCAAGGGTCTGCTCTACCATGTAAAGGATTTGAAGATTGACAGCAGCCATATGATGGTGATCAGCCCCGACGAAGGCGGTATGAGCAGGGCGATCTATATTGCCAATGTACTGGGTCTGGACATGGGTATGTTCTATAAGAGAAGAGACTATACCCAGGTCGTAAACGGCAGAAACCCCATCGTTGCCCATGAATTCCTTGGAAGCAGCGTGGAGGGCAAGGACATGATTATCATCGACGATATGATTTCCTCCGGCGAAAGCGTCTTAGAGGTTGCCGCCGCCTTAAAACAGCGTAAGGCCAACCGGATCTTCGTCTTCTCCACCTTCGGTCTGTTCACCGCAGGGCTGGAGCGCTTCGACAAGGCTTACGAGGAGGGCATTCTGGACAAGGTTCTGACCACTAACCTCATCTATCAGACGCCGGAGCTTCTCAAGCGGGAATGGTATATCGACTGTGATATGAGTAAATACAT
Organism: Lachnospiraceae bacterium; assembly: GCA_017626325.1. Classification (GTDB taxonomy): domain Bacteria; phylum Bacillota; class Clostridia; order Lachnospirales; family Lachnospiraceae; genus UBA3282. The sequence goes on from JAGAIZ010000082.1 coordinate 12,117, forward strand.
CGCTTACCTGATCGATACGTTAAATCACGACACCTCTATCAGCGATCTCCTTAATCCGGTAGAGCGTATTCAGTCTGTTGTGGCAAAATATAATGCCGGAGAGCTTTGATAGGCGCTCAGGAAACCCAATAAGCTTCTTGCTTATCCGATACGCATTAAATATAAAGCGGGACCGAATCATCGATCCCGCTTCTTATATTCCGAAGGCGTCTTGCCGATCACTTTTTTAAAGATCCTGGAGAAATATTTCTCATCCCGAAATCCTACTTTGAAAGCAACCTCATAGGTCTTCATCTGATTCTGCTCCAGATAGACACATGCGCGCTCTATCCTGATCTTGTTAAGTGTTTCCACAAACCCGGCGTCCAGATTCTGCGTAAAAAGCGTAGACAGATAGCCGCCGCTGATTCCCACCTTCTCCGCCACATCAACAAGCGTAAGCTCTTCATTATAATGCTCCCTCATATACTCCACCGCCTGATTTACGATCATGTTTCCGCTGACTTCTCTTACCGGTTCCTTCTGTTCCTCTCCGAGTATTTCATCAAGAAGTTTATTCAACAGCTGCATAACTTCCGTCGAGCGGCAGGGCTTCAGCACATATTCCTCAACCCCATACCGGATCGCCTGCTGCGCATATTTAAAATCATCATAGCCGCTCAGTATAATCGTTCTCGGAAGAATACCCGCTTTTGCGGCTTCTTTCATGACCTCGATACCATTCATTACCGGCATCTGGATATCCAGCAGCATAATCTGCGGGCGATATTGAATAATCGCATCCAACGCCTGCTGCCCGTTCTGTGCCAGATAGATCTGCTCTATACGGTCTGTATGAAGCCTCACATAATTCCGTATCCCATTGCGGATAGATTCCTCATCATCCGCAATCAACAATTTGACAGACATAACTACCCCTCTTCTATCGGAAGCCGTATCATCACCACAGTTCCCTGGCCGACCTTACTTTCTATCTTCATCTGATACGCCTCCTTATATTTTAACTCCAATCTCTCCCTGACATTCTTAATGGCATAACGTCCTATCCTCTGGCTCGCGTATTCCCTGGTATCCCCCATATCCCAAATAGCGTCTATCTGTTCCCGGGACATACCTACACCGGTATCCTGAATACGAAATTCCAGATATCCTTCTCTCCGCCTGCCCGTTACCGTCACACTTCCTGCATCCTGCTGGTTTTCCAGCCCATGAACAATCGCATTCTCCACAAAAGGCTGCAGAATCAGCTTAGGAATCCGGCAATTCTGAATTTCCTCTTCCACATCGATCTCATATTCCAATCGCGCTGTAAAACGCATTTTCTGAATCTGCAGATAACATCTGACCAATTCTATCTCCTGAGACACAGAAATAATACTCTGTCCCTGCCCCAATACCATGCGGAACAGTTGAGACAAGGTATAAATATCTTCCGCCAGATCCTCATTATCACCATCCATCGCTCTCCAATATAAAGAATCCAGCGTATTATACAGGAAATGCGGATTGATCTGTGCCTGCAGCGCAAGCAGTTCGCTCTCCTTTTCCTTTAAGGACATCACATAATTCTTATCAATCAATTCCTTAATATCCAGAACCATCCGGTTAAAGCATTCTGTCACCTCACCGACTTCATCCCCCGCGGTCACTTCTACCTGCTGTGTAAAGTCTCCCTGCTTAAATTGATTCATGGCGGCACTGAGCTTCACCAACGGCTTGCTGATCACATGAGACACTATACTGAGTATCGGATACATCGCGATCAACAGACCTGCCAGCAGGCACAGCGGCAGCTTCGCCACTCTGTACACTGACCGGTAACTGTCCGGCAGCATCCGCATTACGAGAACACCCTTCTTCTCACTCTGGCTGCAGAATACCCTGAAACCGTTGTATGTAAAACTGTTTTCTCTTTTCCGGTAATCCTGACCGATATATTCTTCGCTCTGCACATAAGCAAGTACTTCCTCATCCACTTCACCGACCCGTGTCAGTTCCTCTCCCTGCCAGCTTAGTACGATGATCCCTTCTCTGTCATTTCGAAGCGCATTCCGGCACAACTCCTGATACCACTCCTCATCAATACCGATTACCATATAACCGAGCGGTTTCTTCTTCGACAGATCGTACATCTCCCTGTACATAACGATTTTATTTGTGCGGTTCGCCTGATAGGTATCAGAACTTCCCTTAGGCACCTTCTTCCATATAATATCCCCTCTGCCAGCAACCGCGCTTCTGTAAATATCCGTTTCCCGGATTTCTTCCAGATTATTCAGATAAGAGCTTGCATCCAGACAGCGCAGATAAGGGTTCACGCCGTTTTCCGGATATATCGCCAGCGTTTTGATGTTGCCTTTAATAGAAATGATATCCTCCAGAATCTCCATAGGCGCATCCGTTCTCCAGATTCTGGAATTCAGATTCAATATCTCCGGCTCATCAGAATTCAGAATCGCCAGAATATCATTATTAATGCACATATATACCGAGAAATTGACCACATCCGACTGCAGAGACGTAATGTTATCCTCCAGACTCTGTATGGTATTTAAGTCGGCCTCTTCCTGCTGCTTTAAGGCAGCTCTGCTGTCCCCCAGGAATATTCCCGTAGCGATCATCACGAATACCGGGCTGATGACCAGATAAACATATACCACGATCTTATGCTTCAATTTTAAGTGATTCATCCAGCCTCTGAACTTCTCCATAAACACATCCGTCTCCGCTTTATATATAATATTGCACCATATTGATCATAGGCGCCGGCAATGAGCAGTCTTTGCCTGTTCTCACCCGCCAACGCCCATTATATCGTACGGAAAATGTATTGACAATTCCATATTACAGGACATCAGCCTTTTACTGCTCCCATTGCCACACCCTTCGTAATGTGCTTATTCAGAATAATATATACGATAACGGCAGGCGCCGCAGTCAATGCCATCACAGCGAACTGCACAGCGTAGTTGGAAGAATACTCTCCCGTAAACTCCAGGACAGAGAATGGAAGCGTCTTCCACTTCGGCGTGCTCAAATAAGTGCTGGCCATCATAAACTCATTCCAGTTATTTAAGAAAGTCATGATAGATACAGTAGTGATCGACGCTTTCAAAAGAGGCGTAACGATAATAAATATAATCCTGTAGATACCGCAGCCATCGATAACTGCCGCTTCCTCCAGTTCCTTTGGAACCGATTCTAAGAAACTTCCCATCAGGAACATGCCCTGCGGCAGTGAGAACGCCACATAAGGAATTAACAGCGCCCAAATCGTATCTGTCAGATTAAGTGCATTGTATATTTTATAATTAGGAAGCAGCGTTGCATGAATTGGAATCATCATTCCCATCAGTAAGATTGTCTGCACGACTCCGCTCAATTTCCATTGCATTCTTTTGCATGCAAACGCAGCCATGATAGAAATGATAATGACGAAAAACACCGCCAGAAAATTAATCAAAAGGCTGTTTTTCAAATATAAAAGAAAATTGCCGTCCACAAAGGCTTTCACATAATTTCCCCACTGGATCTTCTCAGGGATGACCAGAAGGCCGCTTGTAAACATTTCATTGCTGCTGGCCAGCGAGAAATCCACGAGCCAGATCAACGGGAATATCTGAACAACCGCTATCATCAGCAAAACAATAAACAATACCACTTTGGACAAAGGATTTTTCTTCTTACCTGCATATTCCATTCCTGCCACCTCCTAGTCTTCTCTCTGCCGGAAAATTACCTGATTGAGCAGTACCGTAACAACCAGACAAATGATAATAAAGACTACGCCAATCGCATTGCCGTAACCGTATCTGAATGCCTTAAAGGCCTGCTGATATAAATAGTTTGCGGCAAACTGCGTTCTGTCGCCCGGGCCGCCTCCGGTCAGCAGGTATACCGTTTCCATCTGCTTTAACGCGGAAATAATAGCCATCGTTACATTTACCTGGATAACCGGCACCATCAGAGGCAGCGTTATCCTGATAAAGGTTGTTTTGGAATCCGCGCCGTCAATTGCCGCCGCCTCATAGAGTACAGGGTCGATATTCTTGATGCCAGTATAATAAATCAGCATACCCCAGCCAAATCCGTGCCAGATTAAGACAACCAATACTGCCCAAATCGCATTATCAGCGCTCAGCCAGTTAATCTGCCCCTGATAGCCGAAAGCCTTCAGTACATTGTTTAACAGTCCGAAATCCGGATTATATATAAATTTCCACAGATATGCGATAACCGCAACAGAAATAACATTCGGAATAAAGTATACACAGCGGAAAAAGCCTTCCGCTTTTCCCTGAAGCTTATCCAAAACAGCCGCCACCACAATAGCGATCGGATGCTGGATCAGGATAAACCCGATCGCCAACAGCAGCGAGTTTTTCAAAGAAATAAAAAATTTCGTATCATGAGCAAGCGTTTTATAGTTCTCCAATCCGACCCACACAGCCTCGCCCATTCCTGAATAGTCGGTAAATCCATAGTATACGCTAAGACAAATCGGCGCTAATATAGCAAACAGGAACACAAGCAGTCCCGGCAGTACCAAACTGAAAATTACCAGTTTATTGCTATACATTTTCTTCATTTTCATCCCTCTTTCTTATAAGAATGGCTGCCTAAAAGAACCAATCTTTAGACAGCCATATCTAACTTATTATTCCGCTCTTTGCTACCCTTCTGTTTCTATTTGCAGGCTGCTCCGATCGCTGCCAGGAAATCGTCTATAGACTCCGTGCCATTGGAAACACTCTGTATTTCGCTCTCGATCGCCGTCTTGAACGCGGAAGGTCCGCAGTCATTAATCGGTGTTCCGGATACGCTTGTTGCATTCTTCAGAATATCTACGACCTGCTTCTGTAATTCTGTCTCGTTGCCTGTCATAAAGGAACTCTGATCCTGAGCAGACATACCTACGCCGTTTTCCCAGCCATACTTGGATAATTTATCAGGCTGATACATATAGTTCAGGAATTTAATCGCTTCCTCTTTTATTTCGGAATTTGCAGATACCGCATATCCGCCGCCGTTCCATGCAGCGATATCGTTAGCGCCGCCCTTGCCGTCTGCCATAGGCGGTAAAGTAAATGCACGGATGTTTGTCCTGATTTCTTCCGGAATATCCTCATTCAGCGCCATAGAACATTCCCAGCTTCCCATTGCAAACATCGCTGCCTGACCATTGGTAAACAAATTCTGTGCCGTTCCATAATCCTGCGTATCATAACCAGTCTGGAATACGCCCGCTTCTGCCGCCTGTACCAATAACTGCGTAGCTTCCTTAATCTCCGGCGCTGTAAAATCGCCTGACGCAACCGCGTTGCTTACAATATCCGCATAATCTGTTCCGGCTACCTTCACAAGAATATCCGTTAAATAACAAGCCATCGGCCAGCCGTCTCCGCCATCCATTGCAACCGGCGTAATGCCCGCATCCTTGATCGTCTGGCAAAGCGTTATGTACTCTTCATAAGTAGAAGGAACCTCCCAGCCGTTATCCTCAAACATTTTCTGATTATAATAAATAATCTGAATATCCGTATTTCTCGGAAGTCCATATAATTTACCGTCCTTCTTGAAGCCTTCCAGAGAACCGGCGATAAATCCATAGTCCGCGTAATCGTCTTCATTTAATTCCGCAAGAACGCCCGCTTCCAGTACTTCATCCAGGAAAGACGGCTGACCCCAGATACTCACCACATCCGGCATACCGTCCATAGAGTAAGCCTTAAATTTGGTCTTATAGGCCTCCTCATCCAGCGCCTCGACCTCAATGGTAACATTCGGATTTTCTGCCATATACTCGTCGATGATCATCTGCTCTACCAGCCCCTGTCCGTTCTTTCTGTCAGGCAGATTAGAGAAGATCTTAAGCGTCACGGCTTCTCCTGCTGTCTCCGCGCTTTGTTCCGTCCCGCCTGCACCTTCTGACGTCGTATCTTCTGCCGCGCTGTCTGTGTCTGACGTCTTTGTGCTTTGAGGCTCTGCTGCATTCTTGCTGCCGCATCCTGCCAGCATTCCTGCGGTCATAGCCGCCGTCATCATTACTGCTACTAATTTTTTCTTCATTTCGTTCCTCCCTGCTGTGTTTTGTGCAATCTCTTGGATTAATTGCAGTATATCATCGTTCTTTTATGCAAAACAGATAACGTATTTTTAAAAAGGTGGAATATTTTTAAACAAGATCTGTTTCCTATTATTGTTATTGTATTGATATCTGACTTTTATCGTGTTAAAATCTCTATGATTTATTCTCTGATTCACTCTGAGATTGAGATTTACTCTGAAATTGAATTCAATACAAAATATAAGGTTTCATATATAATTAAATTTTTCAAAAGGAGTAGCTGAAACTATGAAAAAACTGCGAAACATTCATCAGAAAATCATTTTTTACGTTATGTCTGTTTCTGTCCTGGTGGCCGTCCTGATTACCACCATTATGTCCATCGGCAGCATCCGTTCCACCAATGCCGTGCTTCTGGACAACATGCAGATTACCGCCAGGATCGCTTCCCAGAATCTGGGCTCCAACATGCATCTGCTCACCGAGCGTATCTATAACCTGGCCCACGAGGAAGCGCTTCTTGACGCCGCATCCGGTACGGAAGAGAAACAGGCAGTCCTGGACAACGCCAGGCTGCAGATTGAATTCGTATGGCTTGCCGCCTATGATACCGCCGGAAACAAGCTCTACGGCGACGCGCTTGCACCCGGCTCTATCGCTTCCACCCAATATTATACCTATCTGACCCAGACACAGAATATCGTAATCGGTGAACCCTGTTATGACAATGATCTGCTGCAGTTGAGCGTAGGCTATCCGCTGACAGACAACGGAGAAGTCACCGGCTACCTCATCGGCAGCTACAAATACGATTTGTTAAACGACGTATTAAGCATGTTGATTCTCGGCGACACCGGAAGCGCCTGTATCGTGAATACGGACGGGCAGATCATCGGCGACAGGGTGTTTGACAACATCATCAATCAGGAGAACATCTACGATCTGTATCCCTCCGCCCAAAACCGGAAGGTATTCGATAAAGTACTGGCCGCGCAGACGGATTCCGCCATGCTGACGCTGAATCATGTGAAGCATTACGCCGGCTACGCGCCCATTCCGGGCACCAACTGGTCGCTAATCGTGTATGCGCCGCAGCGCGAATTTATGAATTCCGTGCTGCTGTCCCTGTTATTATCTATCCTGCTGTCCATCCTGCTTCTTATCGTGGCGGCAGGCGTTATCATTCCGCTTGCGCGGAAAATATCCGCCTCCCTCTCCTCCGTGACCACACGGCTGCAGGCGTTGGCCGAGGGCGATATTACCACCGAAGTGACGCTCTCTGACAGCAACGACGAGACGAGCATATTAACGGAGGCGCTGGCCCAGACCATCAGACGGCTGAACCGTTACATAGAAGATATCCGAAGCTGTCTCGGGGCCCTGGCTTCCGGAGATTACAGCATTGAAATACCCGACAGTTTCCACGGCGATTTCTCTTCTATACAGGATTCCCTCTGTCATATCACGGATTCCCTGAACCAGACTATGCTGCGCATGAACCAGTCCGCCCTGGAGGTAACGGAGAACTCCGGCGAAGTATCCGAGTTCGCCAGACAGCTTCTGGAAGGCTCTGCCAGCCAGGCGCAGGTATTAACCCAGTTAGAGGAGAGCATAGCTTCCATCACCGCCTCCATCGAGCAGAACCGGGACAACGCGCTGCAAATCGAGCACTGCTCTGCCAACGCCCACGATAAAACCGCCCTGGGCGATAACTACATGCAGAGTATGCTGGACACCATGACGCAGATACATGACGCCGTAGAAGAAATCTCCAAAATCAGTAAGCTGATTCAGGATATTTCCAGCCAGACCAATCTCCTGTCCCTGAACGCTTCCATCGAAGCGGCGAGAGCAGGTGAGTCCGGCAAGGGCTTTGCTGTCGTAGCCTCAGAAATCGGCACACTTTCCGGACAGACCTCGAACGCGCTGCAGCAGACCGAGGCCATCATCCAAAGCTCCGCCGACATTATCCGACAGGGCTTAGAAACCGCAAACCAGACTGCAGAGGCTTTCCGCCAGATTCGGCAGGTAACCGAACAGTACCGCGAAATCTCCGACCGTCTGTCGGAGACCGTACAGGCACAGACCACAGCCGTTACCTCCGTCAACGACCAATTGGCTTCTCTGGCACAGATTGCTACAGACAATCAGGATCTGGCTCACGAAACCGACCAGTTGGCCGCCGGTTCCCTCGCCCAGTCCGAAAGTCTCAAGGATTATGTGGCACAGGTGAAGCTCAGACAGCCATAAACGTATCAGACACGACATGAAAGAATAAAAGAGAGGTATGGTTATGAAGATAAGAAAATATATTTGTTACGGACTGCTGGCGCTGACCCTGCTGCTGACCGGATGCGGCTCCGGTTCCAGGATGAAGGACGGCTTCTATACAGCGGAGATGTCGGATTTCTCCCACGGCTGGAAGGAATATCTGTGTATTATGGTCAAAGACGACACCATCGTCTATGCAGAGTTTAACGCCAAAGATCCCAGCGGTTATATCAAAGCCTGGGACAATGCCTACATGCAGAACATGGCTTCCGTACAGGGCACCTATCCCAACGAATATACGAGAAGCTATGTCAGCCAGTTGATAGAAGGGCAGACCCCTGACGCCGTGGATACCGTATCCGGCGCCACCTCCTCCGGCAGCAATTTCCTGAAATTATCGGAAGCGGTCATCGCCCAGGCAGTCAAAGGCGATTCCAGCACTTCTATCGTGGAAACCGCAGAATGACAGCGGCATCTTCCTGTTGACATTCTCTCTGTTTCCAGTATAATAATCCCTTGGGAAAACCTGCATCCTCCGGCTTTCCCAAGAATAACCGGTGAGTTCGAGACCTTCCTCACCTAAAACAAAACTAAAGGAGACAAATGAATATGAAAGACAAGAAAGTATTATTTCTGACCCAGGCAGCCATGATTGCTGCTCTCTATGTTGTGCTTACCTTTATAGCCAACGCCTTCGGACTTGCCAACTACGCCGTGCAGGTTCGTTTCTCTGAGGCACTTACCATTCTGCCTTATTTCACCCCCGCCGCCATCCCCGGCTTATTCATCGGATGTATGCTCAGCAACATTTTAACCGGCTGCGCCCTGCCGGATATTATATTCGGCAGTCTGGCGACGTTAATCGGCGCGCTTGGCACTTATGCGCTGCGCAGATGGAAATGGTGCGCTCCCATCTGCCCGATTGCTGCCAACACGATTATCGTACCGTTAGTATTGATCTACGGCTACGGTCTGATGATCGAGGGGCTGTCTGTGTTACAGTGCTTCGGCTACTACTGTCTGACCGTCGGCGCCGGCGAACTCATTTCCTGTGGTGTCCTGGGCATGCTTCTGCTGTTTACGCTGCTAAAATACCGTGGAAAGCTTTTCGGTGAACAATACGCAGGCAAAGTCTGAAACAAAAAGCCTTATGGAGCCTGCATAAATGCATTCCATAAGGCTTTTATACTTCCTTTTCTGCTTCTTCCTGTCATGTATTCATTCGCCGGATAACCCTTTCGCAAAGTACTCTTTTACCTGCAATAAATCCTCAAACACAGCCTCACTCATCCTGTACATTTCCTCTGTGGCAGGGAGCAGATCAGGTACCATGACAGGCTTCATCCCCGCATGATACGCGGAGCGGATACCATTGTAGGAATCCTCCACCGCATAGGCGTTTTGAGGTTCCACTCCCATCTTATCACAGGTCATCAGGTAGATATCAGGGGCTGGTTTGCTGTGCCTTAGCTGGTCGCCGCCCACCACTACCTGGAAATAATCATACAGCCCCGCCTGCGTGAGTTCCTCCGTAACGGCCGCCAGTCTGGTAGAGGAAGCAACAGCCATGGGAATCCGGTTCTCTTTCAGAAATTGAAGAATCTCCCGGACACCCTTTTTTACAGGCAGTCCTTCTCTATCCGTAATTTCATGAAACAGCGCAGAGCTTTCCTGACTAAATCTGTCATATGGAAACTCCGGTCCATAAGCCTCAAATACAATCTCCTTCGTGCGTGTCTTATTGGTTCCGATGCAAGCGGTGAAAACCTCCCGGATGCCTTCAATTCCATGCCGGATTCCGACTCTCTCCCAGCAATCCAGCACAAGACGCTCGCTGTCAAAGATCGTCCCGTCCATGTCAAATACAACTGTCATATTTCTGTCGATACGCATCTTGATACCCGTTCCTTTCTCTTATCGTACGCATGACCATCTGTCTACTCCTTACGCACATACGTAATGAACCGGTTTCCGTTCTCCTCGAACCACTCTGTAGAATCGTTCATGCCCTTCTTATATAAAGTACCCGTGACCGGATCCATCACCACGATATTCAGCTCGTTAAATCCTACCACCAGCACCGCGCTGCCGTCGTCTAATGTCGCCAGTACCGGAATATCCCGATTAACATAGTATAAGGCCGCATCCAGACTGCATCCCGAGAGGTCTAATATGGTGCATTCCTGCAAATCAGACTCCAGAATATCCAGAATCGTGTCTCCCCGGTTGAGCAGACTTTCCGCACTTCTGGAGATGCCTTCGTATTTCAGGATTGTATCCAGGCAGACAGCCAGTGAACTTCTCGTTTCCGACGCCTCGTCCTCCGTAATCGCCATGATCTGATTTCTTGTACTTCTCGTCTCCCGTTTCCAGATATAATCTCCCTCGTCATCCACTACCACGGCTGACATCTGATAGGCCAGTTCAACCGCCTTGCCGGGGTTCTCATATATGCCCTCGATTCCATTCTTGCCATAGACATAGTAATGCGGCTCCTGCAGTTCCGGTTCCGGTCTGCTGACGGAGCGGTTACCCTCGAACAATACTTCTTTGGGCGTTAAGTATTTCAGCCCTTTGCTGTCGATCTCATCCTTCACGTCGATTTGACAGATCGTCTCATAACGCTCAGTAACCACATAGCTTAATACGTTATTTCCCGCTTTTACTTCCTCCGTACTCATAATCTGATCTTCCGTAGTCGGTATATAACTCTCGCTTTCCTCGTCCCATATCACTCTGGACAGGGTAAGCTGATTATTCTGAATAGAGCTGTCTGTCACATAAATATCCGGTTTCTGATACGTCTTCAGAATGGCTCCTGTATCACTCTGAATTTTCAGGCAGTACATCGGAAACGTGGTGCTGCCCATATTATTCTCGACGACGTCCCGCTTCTTAGCCAGACCATAGATCAGATCCTCTTCCATAAATCCAAGCACTGATATATATTCTCCAGCGCCTGCGTTGATCGCCGTCTTGGTCTGTGTATTCAGATTCATCAGCGTCAGACTGCTGCTGGCATACAAATCTCCTTCCTGCCAGACAAGCATCTTATTGGAATCCGATACATGATACCCATCCTCATGCAAGCCGGTAACCACGATCTGACAGGACTCCTCCTCCAGATCGACCGCATACACGCTTCCATCCATCATAAAATAATAAATATTGGATTTATTCAGATAAGACAGCTTGTTGATATCGGTTTTGAGCAGTTCATAGGATTTGTCATACGGGATATAAGCCATTTCCTCTATCGTATTGGTCATGCTGTTATATCCATATACCGCAACGCCCACACTTCCCTCATGACGCCCTCTGTTCATATATCCATATACGAGAAACGATACGTTGCCTGTCTCATCCACATTAAGCACCTGTATATCATGCTTATTGTAAGCGCTTCTGGGATCCTGCAGTTGTTCCGTGTTCTCATAGAAGCTGAAAAGCCGCGCCAGTTTGTTATCTGTTACGTTATAACTGTACAGCTTGTCTTCTACTATAAAGGTAAAAATATTGCCGCCGTCGCTTTCCTGCAGCACTACTTCGTCCCCTGTGATACCCAGCATAATCTTATCATTCACATAGACGTCGGCCTTCTCGTCAAAAATCTGCCGCATGTCCCTCTCATAATCCAACAGATACATTCTGTCCGGCGTATATCGTATTCTATAGTATTCCGAAACGCGGTAATAATTTGTATCTCTGCCATCTTTCACGGAAACCAGATATTCCATCCTGAAGGAACCTGTCTGTTCCGTCAGCTCCTTAATGGCAATATCCGGTTCCGTCAGTTCCCGGACAGCCAGATCGCCCCAGGTAACCTGATTAAAGCTGCTGTGTATCGTCACCTTATCAAAAGTCGTATTGTCGCCCTCAGAATTGGATTCCAGATATTTCGTCAGTTCCGCAGCCGCCTCTTTATCAAACGTCCGCTCATGGAAATCCACAATATAATCCAGTTTCTCCTGCATGTGCAGCGAATCGCTCATCACAATTCTCGTATAGTACCGGATAGTCGTGCTGCCCTCGGGCGTAACCAGAAACACCAGCAGATATTCCGTATCGTTTTCAACCAGATCTTTCAGGGTAATATCGAAATGAATCATATCCGTATCTTCTTCATAGGATGTCACTTCTGTACTTTCTACCAGCCTCTCTCCCTCCAGGCTTCGCACTTCAAAAGCAATCTCCGATATTTCTCTCCCATAAGTATCTATCTGCACGCCGATCTTTCGGTCATTTTCCACCGGCTGCAGCGTATCTCGCAGATACGCGCTGTTCATGCTCTCGGCATAACCATGAAGCTCATTGACCTGATGTCCTTCCACAAACATAGATACGATCGGATAGGTCGGATCCCCCATTTCTGTTGTCATATCGGTATTTCCCTGATTCATTACGATACTGATAATCATCAGTGCCAGTACAAAGATCACGCCCAGAGAAGCCCCTTTTATGATTGCTTTCTTCATAAAATCATTAATCCTCTATTTTCATTTCACATCGCTTAAAAGCTTCTGTAATGTTGGTTCTATCTGCAATTTCTCCGTAAGAAACGCCGTCTCCCTCGCGGCGCGCTCCGCCTTTGCGCTCTTATCCCCGGACCGCTTCACCGCGCGGATCAGAAGATTCTTCGGCGTATGCTCCATATCGATGAATTCCAGAATATTCGTCTCATACCCCTGTGATTCCAGCAGTTTGGCACGAACCGCATCCGTAATCAACGCCGACATACGCTCTTTAATGATACCGTATTGCAGAATAACCGCCAGATCGTCGCTCTTAATCTGCTTATTGACCTCATGCTGGCAGCAGGGCACTGACAAAATCACCTTTGCATTCCATCTGACCGCTTTCTCCAGCGCATAATCCGTCGCCGTGTCGCAGGCATGCAGCGTTACCACCATATCTACCTGCTCTTCCCCTTCATAATGGGCTATATCGCCTTTGAAAAAATGTAATTTATCATATCCGTACTGCTGTGCCAGAAGACTGCATTGTGCGATCACGTCCTCTTTCAGATCAAGCCCTGTAATCTCCACGTCATATCCCTTAAGTTCATGCAGATAATAATACATCGCAAACGTAAGATAGGATTTCCCGCAGCCAAAATCGATGATACGCACTGTTTTGTCCTTGGGAAATGCAGGCAGAATATCTTCGATAAATTCCAGAAACCTGTTAATCTGCTTGAATTTATCATAACGTGCATGTACAATTCTGCCCTCTTTGGTCTGCACGCCCAGATCCACCAGAAACGGAACCGGAATCCCCTCTTCCAGGATATAACGCTTGACTCTGTTATGAGTCATCTGCAATCGTCCGGCGGACTCCTTCTCCGTTTCTGCCGCGTCGATCTGTTTTCTCTTTACTGTCATTTTACCCTTTTTGCTGACTAATATCACCGCTTTGCAGGTCCTGTGCTCTATCTCGCACTGTTTAAACTCATCGTGCATCATATTCTCAATATGCGCGATCAGATCGCCGCGCTCATAATTTTCATGAAAAACCTTCGTGCCTTGATACACCGTTTCCTGAAAAAACAACCTGTCTTTTAACATAACAGGCCTTATTTTAATTTTGAAAGCCCCGTCCTTCTTCCTGGGATTGCTCAGGACAATCTGATATAACCCGCTGTCCACCGTATCCTGTAACAGTATTCCAAGCTGCTCGTTCATCGTATTGTTATATGCCTTTCTTTTCTGTATATTATTGTAATAAGATCGCGCCGAAACCACAACTAAAATTTTAAGATTCCATTGCGGTTCGTATGCCTTTTCTTATAGATCTCATAAGACAAAAGTACCTGTATAAACTCCGTAATCCAATCCCAATCCATAACGGTATCATGTTCCGGCATACGCGCCGGACTCTGCCCCATGCTGTTCCCCTGATTCACGCCGTTATTTTGATTCATATTGTTATACATACCGGAACTTACGCCGCCGTTAAACATATAGCCCATATTCGTATAATTTCCCATTTCTGCTCCGGCATTCAAGCCCGCATCCGCGCCATTGTCCGCCGTATTGGCTTCTGCAGCGCCACGGTCCGCCATGGCTCCCATCGCATTTGCCTGTTCCTCTTCCTGCTGTCTCTTAATTTTGTCCACAATAATCTGCGTCAACCGATAAATCTGCCATTTATCCGGATATTCGTCATAAATCATGCTGCCTTCATAATCTATCTTATCTAATACCTCTGCTATGATTTTCTGATACTTCTTCGCCTCTGTCGGATACATCTGCTGTAAATATTCCAAATCCCTCGTGACCGTATCCTCCTGCTGGTAATACATAGGCAGAGGATACGCCATATAGAAGGGTAATATTCTGGATTGCTTCATACTGCACCAGCTTCCTGTCATTTTGTTTTATTATATGCGCAATTTTTCGCCGTGTCATTCGTTATTTATTGAATCCTGATTTAATTTTTCTCTTAAAATAAGAGGGAACGAGTCATACCCGCCCCCTCTTATATCATGCATTTCAATTACAATCGTTATCTGTTATTTAACTGCCTCGATTCTGGCAACAGCACGCTTCAAAGACAGCTCCGCTCTCTTCATATCCGTTCCCGGCGCATGCTCTTTGATTCTCTCCTCGGCACGATGCATGGATTCCTCCGCGCGTTCCAGATCAATCTCACCCGGCCATTCAATAATCTCTGCAAGGATCGTAACCTGATCCGGCAATACCTCCGCAAATCCCGCATGCAGCGCCGCCTCAGACACTTCCTCCCCATTGGTAATCGTCAAAACACCCGGAGCAATAATCATTGTCATAGGGATATGATTCCTGTAGATACCGACTTCGCCCTCGATCGTATTGAATTCCACCATGGACACTTCCTCTTCATAGAAAACTCTGTCCGGTGTAATAATTTTTAAAATAAAATTTCTGTCATCAGCCATATGCCGCCTGCTCCCTTCTGAAAATGTCTCTTATTTCATACGAGCAAGTACATCGTCGATGCTTCCCGCATTCAGGAAATAACTTTCAGGAACATCATCATGCTTACCTTCCAAAATTTCTCTGAAGCTTCGTATTGTCTCTGCAATCGGTACATATTTACCTTCCATACCCGTAAACTGTCCCGCAACGAAGAAGGGCTGAGATAAGAACTTCTGAATCTTTCTCGCACGGTTGACCACCATCTTATCATCCTCGGAAAGCTCATCCATACCGAGAATCGCGATAATGTCCTGCAATTCTTTATACTTCTGCAGGATTTCCTGCACACCTCTGGCAACGTCATAGTGCTCCTGCCCTACCACTCTCGGGTCAAGGATTCTGGAAGTGGACTCGAGCGGATCTACTGCCGGGTAGATACCCAGCTCAACAATGGATCTGGACAATACCGTAGTAGCGTCCAGATGGGCAAATGTAGTCGCAGGCGCCGGGTCAGTCAAGTCGTCTGCGGGCACATAAACTGCCTGTACAGAGGTAATGGAACCATTCTTCGTAGAAGTGATACGCTCCTGCAATGCGCCCATCTCTGTCTGCAGAGTCGGCTGATAACCAACCGCGGAAGGCATACGTCCGAGCAGCGCCGACACCTCGGAACCTGCCTGCGTGAAACGGAAAATATTATCAATAAATAGTAATACATCCTTTCCGCCCTTATCACGGAAGTACTCCGCCATAGTCAATCCGGTAAGTCCCACTCTCATTCGTGCTCCCGGCGGCTCGTTCATCTGTCCGAACACCATGGTTGTTTTATCAATAACACCTGATTCTTTCATTTCATAGTACAGGTCGTTACCCTCTCTGGTACGCTCGCCTACACCGGTGAACACGGAATATCCGCCGTGCTCGGTAGCAATATTACGAATCAGTTCCTGAATCAGTACGGTCTTACCTACGCCCGCACCGCCGAACAGACCGATCTTACCACCCTTCTGGTAAGGGCAAAGAAGGTCGACAACCTTAATACCTGTCTCAAGAAGCTCTGTCTCCGTAGCCTGCTCTTCAAACTTCGGCGCCGCCCTGTGAATCGGTTCATAGGAGACGTCCGTAGGCGCCGGAATATTATCAATAGGCTGTCCTAACACGTTAAACATACGTCCTAATGTATTCTCACCAACCGGAACCGTAATCGGAGCGCCTGTCGCAATGACCTCCATACCTCTTACAAGTCCGTCAGTAGGCCCCATGGCAATACATCTAACAGTATCGTCACCCAGATGCTGCGATACTTCAACGACCAGCTCTCCGCCGTCCTTAAGCGGCACTTTGATCGCATCGTTAATCTCCGGCAGCTTACCTTCGGAGAATTTGATGTCGAGTACGGCCCCGATGATCTGAGTGATTTTTCCAAGATTTTCACTTGTCTTTACTTCTGCCATCTCTTTTTCCTTTCACTTATATTTATTCCTGCGTGCAGTCCGTAGGCTTAACGCCGCGCGTTTTCTGATCCTGCCGCATTTACTCTGGTGCAATTTACTTAGGAAATAGCGTTTGCACCTGCAATAATTTCTGTTAATTCCTGTGTAATAGATCCCTGACGTGCCCTGTTGTACATCAGTGATAAATGATCTATCATTTCCTCAGCATTGCTTGTTGCGGAATCCATCGCCTGCATTCTCGCACCGTTCTCACTGGCAACCGCCTCTACCAATCCGCCGTAGATCAGGCTTGTCACATATTTCGGAATAATAAGGTCAAGCGCCTCATCGTCCTCCGGCTCGAAATTCATCAATGCCTTACTGCCTGTCTCCTGCGGGTTGTCCTCAGTCTGCACCGGTTCTACCGGAAGAAGCTTCAGAAGCTTCGGCTCATGCACAACCGTATTCTTAAACCCTGTATAGGCGAGGTATATTTCTCCGATCTCTCCTGCGGCAAAAGAATCAAGTAAGGTCTGGCTGATATGCATTGCATCCATATAAGACGGTTCCTCAATCACATCGGAATAATCCCTGGCAATCTCATAACCATAACGGTGCAGCGCATCCTTTCCTTTCTTACCGATCGCATAAATAATCAGGTCTTCTTTCTGAAAATCTCCGTTTGTGATCAGCTTCACGATATTGGAATTATACCCGCCCGCAAGACCTCTGTTGGAAGTAATCACAACGACCGCCTTCTTCGCGGAATCTCCCGCCTTCAAATAAGGATGGTTCAAATTACCGGTTTTCGCCAGCATGGAATTCACCGTCTCATACATACAGTTAAAGTACGCCTTCGACTGCTCCGCACGCTGTTTCGCTCTTTGCAGCTTAACGGTAGAAACGAGTTTCATCGCTTTGGTAATCTGCTGAGTACTCTGAATACTGCCTTTACGACGTTTTATGTCTCTCATTGACGCCATAGCATTACCCTCTTCTTTCCAGTCCCTTCATGCATCTCAGATGTTACCCATCCGCTTACATTGCCGGACTATTTACAGATTTCACTTTATCTAAACTGCGCTTTAAACTCGTCGATTGCCTTCTTAAGCTTAGCCTCCGTATCCTCGGAAATCACCTTCTCCTGTGCGATTGCATCAGGAATATCAGGATACTTGGTATCCAGGAACTCAAACAATTCCTCTTCAAATCTGGTAATATCGGCTACCGGAACGTCCAGAAGATACTTGTTCGTTACTACATAGATGATAATAACCTGATACTGAACCGGCATAGGTTTATACTGGGGCTGTTTGAGAATTTCCTTGATTCTCTCGCCCTGTGCAAGCTTCTCCTTCGTATCGGCATCCAGCTCTGATCCGAACTGCGAGAACGCTGCCAGTTCTCTGTACTGTGCAAGTTCCGTACGAATCGGCGCCGCAATCTTCTTCATCGCCTTGATCTGCGCCGCTCCGCCTACACGGGATACAGAAAGACCCGCGTTTACAGCCGGTCTGAAACCGGAATTAAACATCTCTGTCTCCAGATAAATCTGTCCGTCCGTAATCGAAATAACATTCGTCGGAATATATGCGGATACGTCGCCCGCCTGCGTCTCAATAATCGGCAATGCTGTCAGTGATCCTC
The DNA here is from genome assembly GCA_017626325.1 of Lachnospiraceae bacterium. Classification (GTDB taxonomy): domain Bacteria; phylum Bacillota; class Clostridia; order Lachnospirales; family Lachnospiraceae; genus UBA3282. Next base: position 30,431 of record JAGAIZ010000082.1, read on the forward strand.
CGCCGTATTCATCGCTCATTCTTGCGGCACGCTCAAGCAGCTTGGAATGCAGATAGAATACGTCGCCCGGATATGCCTCACGTCCCGGCGGTCTCTTCAGAAGCAAGGAGAGTGTACGGTATGCGGTCGCATGCTTGCTCAAATCGTCATATACCACCAATACATCCTCGCCGTTCTCCATCCATTCCTCACCGATTGCACAGCCGGAATAAGGAGCAATATACTGTAACGGCGCAAGTTCACTGGCTGTAGCCGCTACCACCGTGGTGTAGCTCATCGCGCCGTACTCTGTCAAAGTTTTCACAATCGAAGCGACAGTAGAAGCCTTCTGACCTATCGCAACATAGATACATTTTACGCCCTGTCCCTTCTGATTAATAATTGTATCAATAGCAATCGCCGTCTTACCGGTCTGTCTGTCGCCAATGATTAACTCACGCTGTCCTCTTCCGATCGGAACCATGGAGTCAATCGCTTTGATACCTGTCTGCAGCGGTGTGTCTACAGATTTTCTGGTAATAACACCGGAAGCAACTCTTTCAATCTTACGGTGTTTGTCAGTCTGGATCGGACCCTTGCCGTCGATAGGCTGTCCAAGGGCATTCACAACACGTCCCAGCATGCAGTCGCCTACAGGAACCTCCACAACGCGTCCTGTAGTTTTTACGATATCACCCTCGTTGATATTATGCTGGCTTCCCAGTAAAACCGCGCCAACATTATCTTCCTCAAGATTCAGAATCATACCGTATACTTCACCGGGGAACTCAAGCAGCTCACCCTGCATTGCATTCTCAAGTCCGTGCACACGAGCGATGCCGTCGGCCACCTGGATAACAGTACCCACATCGGATACTTCCAGCTCGGACGCATATCTCTTAATTTGATCCTTTATGACTGAACTAATCTCTTCTGGTCTTAAATTCATGGATCATACGCACCTTTCTTCACTTTTATGATTTAGATCTGAACTTTCAACAATTCTCTTTGAAGTTCATTTAATTTAGTACTGATACTGCTGTCTACGACCCTGTCGCCAATACGGATTACCATACCGCCGATCAGCGCCGCGTCCACTTTGTAATGCATTTCCATTGATTTATATTCTGTCGTATCGAGCAGCTTCTGCTCAATCTTCCTGCGCTGCTCTTCCTTCAGGGGAACAGCCGTAGTCACCGTAGCAATGCCTATTCCCTTGTACTTCTTGACCTCTGCGACAAAATAAGCAAGAATTTCATCCATTTCTTTATAACGGTCTTTGGAAATAATGATAGTCAGAAAACCCAACAATTCTTTGGATATTCTTCCCCGAAACACATTCTCAGCAACCTGAATCTTTTCCTCCTTGATAATCTTGGGATGATTCATCAGCTTGCCGAAGTCTTCGTTCTGTTTCAGGATATCCTGAAGCTGTTCGATTTCTTCTAACAGGACGTCTATCTTATTTTCTTCGACTGCAAGTTCGAATAACGCATCACCGTATGTCTTTGAAATCAGCTTAGCCATGTGCCCTCACCTATTTCTTTCAGTGTTTCCTCAATCAGACTGTCCTGTACAGTCGTGTCAATTGCCGCGTTTACTACCTTGCCCGCAAGCATGGACGCCAATACCACCATCTCACGCTTCACTTCATCGGCAGCCTTCTTCTTCTCAAGCTCCGCTTCCACATTCGCTCTCTCAATAATCCTGGCTGCTTCTTCCTTCGCATCCGCTACAATCTTATTCTCGTTAGCAAGCGCTTTCTTTCTTGCTTCCGACAGAATTGTCTCGGCTTCCTTATCAATATCTTTTAATTTGGCTTCATACTCTTCCTTCAGCGCACGCGCGTTTTCCATATCAGCCGCCGCAGTATCCAGCTCATTCTTAATCCGGTCCTGTCTGTTCTGCATCATATTTCTTACCGGATTAAATAAGAGATGGGACGCAATCAGGAACAATGCAAATACGGCAATAATCATCAAAGCAGAATCCGTGATCAACTGCAGATCCAAATCAAAAAGTCTCGGTTCCATCTCCGCAGATGCCAGCACTAACCCTGTAGCTAATGTTTTCAAGTTCTCAGCCTCCTTTCTTTATAGTCTGCCAGAGGCTTCTTAAGGTACTAAAGGTTTTACGAATAAGAGCAGCATTGCGATCAACAGACCATACAAACCTGTCGTCTCCGCAACTGCCTGTCCTAATAACATGGTAGATGTAATATCAGACTTCGCGCCGGGATTCCTTCCTACCGCTGCCGCCGCATGTCCTGCCGCGATACCCTGTCCGATACCAGGTCCGATACCTGCGATAACCGCAAGTCCCGCACCGATTGCTGAACATCCTAAAATAAAATTTGTGTTAAATTCTCCCATTTTTATTTCCTCCTTTTAGTCTTTTAAAATTTAAAAATGGTAATTTCAAAAATATTCATACCTACTCTTCCGTCTCACAGGCATTGGCAATATATGTCATTGTCAGCATACAGAATACATACGTCTGAATTGCTCCGGAGAACAGATCAAAATAAACATGAAGCGCTGCCGGCCAGACAATCGCTATCTTACTGAGCAGTCCGTAGATCAGCGCCATCATTACCGTGCCTGATAATACGTTCGCAAACAGACGCAGCGACAACGAAATCGGAACGGCAATATCGCCAATAATATTAATAGGCGCCCAGATAGGCCATGGATCGCATAGGCCAGCGATAACGCCCTTTACCTTCTGATATTTGAACTGGTTGAAATGAATCAGCACAAACGTCATAATACCCAGCGCAAACGTCACGCCGTAATCTGCCGTGGGCGGTCTTAAGCCGAACAGCCCCGAGATATTGCTCAGGAAAATAAAGATAAAAATCGTTCCGATATAATTACGGAATTTCGGACTGAACCTTCCCATAACGCCGCCGATCATATTGTCGAGCATCTCTACCACCATTTCAACAATATTCTGGAACGTACCCGGTACGTCCGACGCATGCTTCATGGCACGGTTGGCGGCAATACAGAAGCCGACAATCACAAGCATTACGATCAGGACACATACATGCGTAGTCGTTATCCATACAGTCTGCCCGAACAATTCATAAGAAAACACTCCGTGAATCATAAAGTCAATATCCGCCGCAGACGACAACAAGATTCCTTGTCCCATAGTCTCACCTCCTTATTACACTTTTTTTATGATTTAATTTTCCATAAGAACAAAATTAAATTTTAAATACTTTCTCACTGATCCTGCGGATTACCGGGTTTAAATATGCCGATACTTTCATGCCCATATACCCGCAGAACGCAAAAATCGGATTCGCAAAATCCGTATAGATCAACGCCAGAATCACGAGCACGATCACAAAATAGCGGACGAGGTTATTCGTCCCCACCGTCTTGCCCGCATCCTTCGATGCCATGTCCAGACTGCGGTTCAACGACCACCACATATGCACCGAACCGGCAACCGCAAGGATAACGCCGATCCACAATCCGATACTGTACGACGGCTTCCGGCTGATACACAGCAGGATGATCTCAAATACAACGCCGTATAACACGATCCCCAGACAAAGATCAAATAGAGTCGGATCAATTTTCTTCTTCAATGAACAGCCTCCGTTTCCTTCCGCTTCCATAATATATGTCATTCCTTCGTATGTCCGGTCTTCTTCTCTCCATGATCCGTACTGCGCTTTCTGGTTACCGCAGGCTGCTCATAAATCCGCCTTGCAAACCGGAAAACATTCGTAAATCCTGCCAGCGCGCCGACGAAAAACAACGCCACTGTGAAAACGGAAGAATCAAGCTTCCTGTCTATGAATATACCCAGAAAAGTGCAAATAAAAATGGGAACCAGCATGTTAATACCGAACTGCGTTATCATCGTAAGCGCCTGATAAACATTTCTATTATATTTCACAGCCCTTCCCTTCTTATTCTTCCAGAATATATTATTATCTTATACAGTTATAAGCGTTAGGCATCTTGTATCTGACAAACGAAACCTAATAGAAAAATTATACCCATTTTTGGTAGTTATGTCTAGCAGAATCGTGAAAAATTGTTGAATCTTAACAACAATCCATAAGCAGAATAATTAGCGCGGCTATTTAAAATAATTACGTTGACTTTTTAATTCTCTCAGTGTAACGTATCGTATAAGAATATTACTTTACACGGAATATTTCATCTTCAAACCACACAGGAGGTACTATGACTGCTCCCATCCTATACCGCAAAAGACTGATCCCCGAAGAATGCATACTGCTGAAGGACGATACGGTTCTGTATCGCGACGATAAGATTATCGTGACCGGCTGGAATTCCCTCAAGCCGCGCAAGGATCTGCATCACGGCAGCTCCTGCTATTATCTGGAGGAGGGCATTAAAGTAAGCCGCTTCTGCCGGGCGGACAATTCCCTGCTGTACTGGTACTGCGATATTGTGGATTATGATTATAACAAAAACACCGATACCTATGTCGTAACCGATCTTCTGGCGGACGTCATCGTATATCCTGACGGATTTGTAAAGGTTGTGGATCTGGACGAACTGGTGACCGCCCAGGAATCCTGTCTTCTGACAGATGATATGCTTAGGAAGGCGATTCTGCGCCTGAATCACCTGCTGGAAATCATCTATGCCGGAGCTTTTCCCGGGCTGCTGGCGCCGATCGAACAATATTCCGGCGATAACGTATGATATTTATATTGTTTACTCGGTGTACACAGAATAAGCGCAGGCCGATGCATTTGCTTTCCGGTCTGCGCTTAGTTTTTCCAAAACCGTGATCCTATCGATTACAATAGTTATTTTAATAGAAAATATGCCCGCCGATCGTATACTTCGGCGTGATCCCTTCCACCGGTGTTCTGAAATAAACACAGTTTCCTACATTGGTGGTGCCGCTCATCACTTCGTCTGCCGCCTGATAACAACTGCTGGTAGCTCTGCCTTCCGCCAGCGCCAGCGCCAGTCTTCCGCTGGCAACCGGGGAGAACTGTCCCGATTGGTATATAACGCCCGTTACCGTGTCAGGGTATACAGAACTGAGTACGCGGTTTATCACAACGGAGCCTACCGCCACCTGTCCGGTATAGGATTCGCCGCCGGCTTCGCAATATATCAGATTGGCCAGAAGGTATCGGTCGCCGTCCCCGAAGCTTACTTCCGAAATATCTCTCCAGCTCGACTGCGCCGCCAGTTCTGCCATACGGATTTCCTCCGCCAGCTTCGCCCGCAGAGCGGTAAGATTCTCTTCCTGCTCTTTAATCTGCTGTTCATAGGCAAGCGCCGCAGCCTCCGCATCGGAAATCTGACTGTCCGTAGCATGAATTGAGTTGGACGTCTGGCTGACAAGGCCGGACACGCGGCTTTGCTCTGCCACTACCTGCACCTTATAATCATCCAGTTGCGCTTTATCCTCTTCCATCTTCACCTTCGCCGCCTCAAGCTCCGCCGCTTTCTGCTCCATAGCGGCCTGCGCGTCCTTATAGCTTTGCAGCACTTTCTGCTGATAATCGGATAACTGCTCAATATAACTGTTCTTATTCAGGAAATCCGAGAAGCTTCCCGCCGAGAAAAACAATTCCATATAGAGGGAATCGCTTCTCTCATACATGAATTGAATCTGCTCCTTCATGGAAGCATACTGCTCGTCCTTTAGCCGGATCGCCTCCTCCAGCTCCCGGTTGATCTGCTCGATCTCCAGATTCAGATCTTCAATCTCCGCTTCCTTATCTGTAATCTTTGATTCCAGATCATTCAGATTATTGCTTACCTGAGAAAGTTCCGTATTTAATGTTGTCAAAGTACCCTGCAGAGAATCCAACTGCTCATTCAGACCCTTCAGGTTCTCTTCTGTTTCATTCAGTTTATTCTCCGTGTCCTTCTTCTCCCGCTCAGCCTGGTTGATTAGCTGTTTCGTCTCCTCCGTCGCATACACAGAAACAGACAGAGCGGTACACAGCAGAATCAGCGCCAGACAGGCGGCAATCTTCCGCACTTTCTCCATAAGCTCCTCCGTTTACCGCAACCGAAGCGTTATTCCTGTTCAATCAGATTCACTCTTCTTTGATGTCTCTCTTCTCCGGAAAATTCCGTTCCCAGGAAAGTATCTACAATGCCAAGGGCAAGATTCTCGCCTACAATGCCCGCACCCATGGCAAGCACATTTGCGTCATTGTGCAGTCTTGTCAGTTTCGCGGATACCGTGTCCGCACAGAGCGCACAGCGGATACCTTTCACCTTGTTCGCCGTAATGGAGATACCGATACCGGTCGTACAGATTACGATGCCCTTCTCGCACTCTCCCTTTGCTACCGCTTCCGCAACCGCACGTCCGAACACCGGATAATCGCAGGAGCTTTTATCATAACACCCGCAATCTCTGCATTCAATCCCCTGCTCCTTTAAATGGGCGATCACCTTCTCCTTCAAATCAAATCCGCCATGGTCGCTTCCAATCGCTATCATACCTGTTCCCTCCTATTATACATTATAATTGTTATTTAATATTTTGCAGCTTTTATTCTCTCTACATAAATATTCTACCATATATTCCATGCATTCAAAACAGTCTTTTGGACAACATTAGTTATTTAACTGCAATCACCTTATGTCCCGCCGCTTTCAGGAGTCTGTTCATAACCGCCTGTCCGATTCCCGATTCGTCGAAGGCTTCCGAATAGATGACCTCCACAGCCTCATCATCAAACTCTCTTAGGATACGGTAAAGTTCTTTTGCAACCGTACTTTCTTCCGCCCTGCTACCGGCACTCTTACACACGTCCGCATGATAACATCCTATTGTTTCGTCCGTTCCAATAACACCCGTTCTGATTCCTGCAAGACGACGCTTGTCCAACTGTTCATTGATATATTCAATCACAGCGGCAACATCTCCGGTAATGATCGTGAGATCTCCCTTCGGCGCATAATGTCTGTATTTCATGCCCGGCGCCTTAGGCGCCTGTCCTGAGTCGGCACGCATCAGGGTACAGTCTTCTTCCACACCGCCGAGCACTTCTTCCAGCATTTCCTTCGTAATATAGCCCGGACGTAGTATCATTGGTTCCGGCACAGTCAGATCAACGATCGTAGACTCCAGACCGATCTCTACATCTCCGCCGTCAATAATCATTTCGATCCTGCCGTCCAAATCCTCCGCCACGTATTTGGCTACTGTAGGGCTGGGCCGCCCGGAGCGGTTGGCGCTCGGAGCCGCCACATAACCGCCTGCTTCCCGAATGAATTCTCTCGCAACCTTATGAACGGGCATACGCACCGCCACGGTATCGAGCCCTCCCGTCGTCTCGTAAGGCACTCTGTCAGATTTGTACAAAATCATCGTCAACGGTCCCGGCCAGAACGCTTCCGCAAGCTTTCGGGCGTTCTCCGGAACCTCCCGCACAATTGCGTCAAGAGCCTCCATATCCGCAATATGTACAATCAGCGGATTATCCGACGGTCTTCCCTTAGCCGCATATATCTTTCTGGAGGAAGCAGGGTTTAAGGCATCTCCGCCCAGACCATACACAGTCTCTGTGGGAAACGCCACCAGCCCGCCGGCCTTAATAATGCCTCCGGCTTCCCGCAGCAATCGCCTGTCGAGACGTTCTTCCTCCATCCGTATCACTTTTGTATTCACATCTGTTCCCTCATTCTTACTCAACTGCAGATCCGGACACACGCACTTATCTGAAGTTGAGATGATTGCTATGGCTGACTGTTCAAGTACTGTAAGATCGCCAGTTGAATCGCCCATGCCACCTTTTCCTGATAAATATCTGAGGAAAGCTTCTGCGCTTCCTCATAATTAGATAAGAAGCCGCACTCCACGATCACAATCGGCGACGAGGTTTTCTTCAACAGGTAATAACTGTCGTTCGCCTTCGCCTGTCTCGTATTATCCTTATCCAGTTCAAGCGCCATAACCTGCTGTATCCTCTCCGCCAGCTCCTTGCTCTTCTCGCTGCCTGCATAATAGAATGCCTGAGCGCCGTGTACATACTCCTCATGATAACTGTTCTGGTGTATGCTGACGGTAAGGGCAGGCTTCTTTTCCTCGATAATCGCCACCCGGTTCTTCATATCCTGCACTTTCTTATTGGAGGCATTTTCGTCATACAGTCCGGCGTCCGACTCCCTGGTCAGAACGGCGTCCACATCCTCCATCGCCAGAAATGTCTGCAGTTTTCTGGCAATCTGCAGGTTAATGTCCTTTTCCAGACTTCCGTCTACACCGACCTTGCCCGGATCTGCGCCTCCGTGTCCGGCATCGATCACAACGCACGGACGAACCGGCTGTGTTTCTATCTGCTGCGAAGACGCAAGCTTCGCACCCCCGCGAACCATAAAATAAGCAGACACAAGCATAAGCGCCAGCAATATCGTCCTGATCAGTCTCTCCATATCTTCCGGATTATTTCCCCTCATATACACCCCTCCTGCCTGTTAATGCATATGAGAAAATACCCGAAAAAATACCGTTCCGGCAAAGATTATCCGGATTACTGATTCATATAATCCGCGATCACATCCCATATGGAAGCCGTCTCAAATCCCAGCTTCCACTCTGCCACGCCTGCAATACCGTAGTTCTGCATAATATTGAGTTTGACCCGTATCGAATCAGCGTCCTCCAGCCATATCTGATAATAGCTGTCTCCCGACTGGTATTCGCCATAGTTCTGACACGTTTCCTCATCCCATCTGGTTGTAATGTCATGTTCCTCTATATATTGCTGCGCCAGTTCCATACCCACAGCCTGACTGTCTACCGTAGTACCCTTCGTCTCCCAGATTCTTGTATAGAAAGGAATCGCGTTAATCACCTTATCTGCCGGAACCTGCGCCACCGTATCGGCAATGCCCCGCTCCACGAAATCGATGGAAGCGACAGAGCCGGCTTGCGTACTGCCCTTATAATGCTCGTCATACCCCATGATAATAACATAATCCGCTACGATTCCTTGTTCTTCCCTGTCGTAGTAATCCGTATGGGCCATCGGCACATAATTGTCCACTGACAGCACAATACCGTGTTCCCTGCAGGGAATGGACAATTCTCTGATAAATTGAATAAAAGGCTCTCCCGCATCCAGACCGATATTCTCAAAGTCAATATTAATACCGTCCAGATCGTACTCCAAAGCCGCGTTAATCAGACCATCGATCAGATAGGTCCTGGTACTTGTCCCCGCCAGCACTTCATAAACGCTTACGCCTTCATTGGTGAAATTATCCACTAACGCCCACACTTCCAGCCCCATATCGTGCGCTTGGTTCACATATTCCCTGCTGGCGAAGCTGGTGAAATTCCCCTGGTTATCACTGAGCGCGAACCATGTGGGAGAGATCACGTTGACACTCTTCGTATTCTCCATGACAGCCGCCAGCGTATCATTGCCCGCCGTACCCGCCACCGCATGCCACGCCAGATTAATCTTATGATCGCGGGTATTGGATTCATACACCGGCTCTTCATAATCCGTCACAGGACTTGGCGTCTCTGCCGTAAGCTCGCCAAGCTTCTTATTCTCCACATATCCTATAAACGCATCCTGCGTCTTCACCTTCGCCCACGTCTCCATCTGCTCGAGAACGATAACCTTGTCCCCCTTGGAGACATCGGTCAGAATATCGCTCTTGATGCCGCCCTGATACCGCACCTGTGTATCTTTGGACACAACCGCCGTCTGACGTTCGTTCCATTCCGTATACACCTGCATATGGTTCGGATCCGTATACAGCTCATAGGAAAAATTCGTATATTCCCTGACAAAATCCGCCGCAATGTATAAAGTGTCGCCCTCATATCTGGCGATCACATAATCTCTGCCGCTTCCGTCTCCTCCCACAGACACCGAATCCGAGCCGATCAGCGTACTGACCACAGCGTCCGGAAGCGTATACAGCAGGAGTCCTTCTTTCTTATCCTCATAAAATCTGTCATTAAAATATTTATGCACGGTGGCAAGATCAAAATAGCATACGCCGTCCCATAACTTGGCATATTCTTCAATCTGTTCATCCTGTAAGATCACAGCCACATCATCACTATTCGCAAGATCAAAATATTCCGTCAAATCCGCCCGTTCCTTGGAATAGGAATATTTCTCCACCAACTTGGCGCCAAAACCCGCAGCCGCCACCACAATAATAAGGACGATCGCGATTAGCACCGGAATCAATTTTTTCATCTGTCCAGCTCCTTTCTGACCGTCCTATATTATAGCAAACTATTTCTTCTCAGTCATTATTATTTTGACATTTTTCTTACTGAAATATAAATTTATGCACACACAATATGCGCACACAACCGTCCGATCAAAAGCAGACTGTGTACCAGCACCGACAAAGTGGGAACTTCCTTATAATTAATCTATATTATAATGTATATCGTTCTGTGCATGCAGCGCCGCTTTCTCTCATACAGTTTAACCAGCCCCGTCTTACTTTAATCTTTCACCGCCAAAAGGAGTATCGTGATATACGTACGGCATAAGATAATATGCGGGCAGAAATAGTTCTGAAGACGTCTCTGACATGCAAAAATAAATAAAAATAACTGTATAACCAACTCATTCCTTGTGAATTATAATTGTGAAATAGAAATAGCAGGAAGTAAGATATGGTCTATGATCAGGCACACCGCCTATAAGACTTCTCCCGGCTCCAAAGCCGCCGGAAGTACAGATGTTATTTGCAATTGTTTACATGCTTTGCCTCCTTTCGATGCAGATTGTCAGGAGACATCTTGTAGAAGCATTATATCTATAATATGACAAAAAAGCAAGAAATTTCTAAAAATATTAAAATTTTTTAAACACTTTACACGCACTATTGACTAAAATTGACGTAAAGTATAAGATACTTTTATCTAAAAAGGATGTGATCATCATATGAAAATAGAAAAAGTAAATGAGCATCAGATCCGATGCACTCTTACGCGGGAGGATCTGGCAAATAGAGAACTGAAAATCAGTGAACTGGCTTACGGCACCGAGAAAGCCAAAAGCCTGTTTCGTGACATGATGCAGCAGGCTGCCTTTGAATGTGGTTTTGAGGCGGAAGATATCCCTCTTATGATCGAGGCAATTCCTCTCAATGCCGAATGCATCGTACTGATTGTTACCAAGGTCGAGGATCCTGACGAGTTAGATACCCGCTTTTCCAAGTTCGCCCCTTCCGTACACGAAGAAAACAGTTATGAGGATGAGCACGAAGAAATGATGGAGACCTTTGCCGACGGCGCTGACGAAGTCTTAAATCTGCTGCGCAGAATGAACAGCGAGGAATCTTCCGAAGATTCTGCGCCCGTTTCAGGCACAGAAGCGCAGAAACCTTCCGGCGGGCAACCGCCCAAAGACATTCCGGCTAACCAGGCGGCCCCTGTTGCCAATCAGTTATTTTCCTTTGCTTCCATACATGAGGTGACAAGGCTCGCCCATATCGCGGCCGTTTCTTATCACGGAATGAATTCTTTATATAAAGACGAAGCTTCCGGCGCCTATCTGCTTTTGTTAAGTTCCGCAGATATGAGTCCGGCGGACTTCAACAGAATCTGCAATCTCGCTTCAGAGTATGGCAGAACCGAGAAGGCGGCGCGCACCACAAGCGCCCATCTGGAAGAACACTCCGAACCGCTGATTAAGGATCACGCATTAGAAGTACTGTCCCGGCTTTGAATCAGTGCCGCATAAGCGCTTTTAACAAAACACGTCCCGAACTTCTCAGGTCCGGGACGTATTTTATGCTTTTATGCGCCTGTTACGGCGTTGATTTTCTCCATCAGATCTTCAATGGCGATGCCGTGCACCATAGCTGCCTCTTCCAGCGTCTCTCCCTGTGCGGAAGGACATCCCAGACAATGCATACCGATCTCCATCAGTACCGGAGCGATATCGGTGTTGATTCTTAATGCCTCGCCGATTGTTGTATCTTTACTGATCTGCGCCATGATTATTACCTCCATATGTCTTTATTCTAAAATATAGGATGCCTTTTCATAAATGAAAAATACATCCCGCCGCAAGTACATGTAAGATTATAAAATAAAACGGCTGTCCAGTCAAGCCGCCGCTCCAAGCGCCCTGCGCATTCCCCTCCGTCCGTATTTCCCGGTTTCCATACATATTTCACAAATTTTTACTCAATTTTTACTATTTGTATGAGAAAAAGTACAAACCCCGACTTGACTCTACTGCTTCCTATAACATATAATATTGGTACTGGATAAGCATATCTTTTCGACATGCTTTCTCCCGGAAACATGTCAAAACATATCAACCAAATTATATTAAACAGGAGGCTATTTCAAAATGAGACCAGAATGGAAAGATTTTGTAGGCGGCAAATGGGACAAAGAAGTCAATGTTCGTGACTTCATCCAGAGAAACTATCATCCTTATGATGGCGACGATTCCTTCTTAGCAGGACCTACACAGAACACAAAAGACTTATGGGCAATGGTTCTTGACTTACAGAAGCAGGAACGTGAAGCCGGCGGCGTACTGGATATGGATACGAAGGTTGTATCTACTATCACATCCCACGGTCCTGGCTACTTAGACAAGAGCAAAGAGACAATCGTTGGTTTCCAGACAGATAAGCCTTTCAAGCGTTCTTTACAGCCTTACGGCGGTATCAGAATGGCAGAGAAAGCCTGCTCCGATAATGGTTACGA
>JAGAIZ010000083.1 GCA_017626325.1 Lachnospiraceae bacterium
GAGCGCGTCTTATCCATGAGTCGGAAAGGCATAAATGACTTTCTTACGAAAAAAGTCAAATCACAACAGATGAATCTCTTTGAACATTTTAAAATAGAGGATACCGGGGCATTTGTGCTTTAAAAATGGGGAAACTCAAAAGGAATCAGACATAACATGACAGAAGAACGATTGAAATCTATTATGTAAATACACTGACAAAACATGGATTTCATAATAAAACGGGCGAAAGTTCCAGTCCTTCGCCCGTCCTGCAGTCTGGCGGCAACAGTCCGTTTTGACCGTTAGAACGCCATGAATTATCCTCACCCTTATTATAAAGTATTAGAGGTAAACAAAGATTTCACATGATCGATTTCCGCCTGTGTCGCTTTTGCCGCCGGCACATAATAGGACTTCTCACGCGCAATCTGGTACAGTTCTTCCTGCGACTGCTCACAGGCATTGCGGAACTGCTTTAAAGTCTGCTTTAACTCCTTGTTCTCTGTCTGGGCGATCATTTCACCGAAACGCACCAGTTCTCCGTTGATACCGTTTAAGGTATCCGCTACCATTGTCTTTTCTTCCATCTGCATGATTCAATACTCCTTCCGATTCCTGTCGTCATTTCCTGTTATTTCCGCTTCATCCGCCCCGGCTGTGCTGCAAGCCAGGTTCTTACGCCGCGCCTTAAGCTTTACTGCAAGAACTCCATCAACTGCTGCTTATTCTGCATCGCGGACTGAGCGCCTTTCTCGAAGAACTGCTTCACCTTCGTGTCGGACGCGCACTGTGCGTACTCCTTCATCTTACAGTGAGACACATCATATCCGCCCATGAGATGACGCAGGTTTTGTAAGTCCAATTCTGATAAGTTTGCCATAGTAATACCTCCTGATTCTTATAAGATAAGCCGGACGAAACACTTTCCTTCGTTTCGTCCGTTGCTGCCGGCAGCCGCCGGATGCACATATAGGCATACTGCCCGGCTTACTGCCCGCATAAACAAAAATGATTGTCCACAACAGTATTTGTTGTTGAACAATCATTTATGCATGCAGCAGATGAAATTTCTTTGCGTAATGCACCAGCATGGTTCCTTTCGGAAAAGCCTTAAGCTCTTCCTCGCTCACACCGCCGATTAACAAAAGTACCACGAAGTACACGCAGGCGGCGACGCCGATCGCGATAAGGAGCGCCAGCCTGCTGACCGGAATCAGCATATAAAGCCCATGATATATGCCATAGGCTGCAGCGCCCATGACAAGCGACGCGAATCCCGGTTTTATAAATATTTTTATGACATCCAGTCTGTATTTTAAATATTTGCGCACTGACCATTGATTCAGCAGGCACATAACCAGGGAATAAATGATATTGGCGCATGCCAGCGCGTAAGTATCCAGGTCCGTGCAGACAAGCAGCGCCATCAGCCCTGCCACCTGTATCACCAGCGCAATAACCGAATGAATCACAGGCGTATTGACCCTGCCGATCCCCTGCAGCACCGCATTCGTCAGGGTGGACAAGCCGTACAGTACAACCGTGACCGCTAAGAGCGCCAGAAGCTCAGACGCCAGGTCCAGGGAATCCTTCTGCGGAAAGATAAACTGCATGATCGGCCTGGCCAGCACAGCCATTCCCACCATGGCCGGAATAGATACCAACATCGTCATCTGAATCGCCTTGGTAACCTGCGCTCTTGTACGGGCATATTCCTTCCGCACAAAAGTAGTGGAGACGCTTGGGATCGTGGCAGAGGACATGGCAGACGCAATCGCGATCGGAATATTCACCACGGCCACCGCCTGTGTGGAGAAAATGCCGTAATGATTGCCGTACAGCACCGTGTCCACCTGCTTATAATCCATCACATAATAATAAATGTACATATTTACTACGGTCGAGCAGTTATAGATAAACGTGCTTAAGATAAAAGGCGTAACAATGGTGAAGATAACCTTCAATATCTCCCCGTAGCTTTCTTCATGCCCGGAACGATCTCGTTTCATCCTTCTGTGAAGAAACTTACGGTTTAGCATATACATTCCAAACATAAACAAAAGTCCGGTCAGAACACCCGCACCGGTACCGATGGCGCTTCCGGCGGAACCATAGATCGCCCGCGCCGTAGAATCTTCTCCCGCCGCCAGACGAATCAGCAGATACGCCGCCAGAATACTGACAACAGCATTCATGATCTGCTCTAAGACCTGCGAAATCGAAGTATGCACCATGGAGCCATGCGCCTGAAAGTACCCCCGGAACACACCCAGAAACCCGGAAAAGAAAATCGTAGGCGCAAGCACCCGAAGCGCCGTCACGGCGTTGGGATTCTTACTTACCAGAAGAGGCGCGGCCGCAAAAGTTACGGCGGCGGCAATTCCTCCCACAATCAGTACATAGAGAAGCGCCGCGTGAAACACCTTCTGCGCGTTCCTGTACTCCCGGAACGCAAGACGCTGCGCAATCACCTTGGAAATTGCCGACGGTATACTGTAGGAAGAAATCAGCAGGATGATCGTATAAATATTGATCGCAGCACTATAGTAATTATTGCCCTCTAAACCGATAATGCTCAGGAGCGGGCTGCGGTAAATCAGGCTGATTACCTTGACGATCATTCCCGCTGCCGCCAGAATACCCGCCTGCAGTACGAAGCTGTTTGATTTCTTATTTCCATTCTGACTGCCGCCCATGCCTGATTCACGCCTCCTCTCCGTTGTATACACATCAGCCGCCGCGAAATTCGCCGCAGCGCGCCATTCTTATGCAAATAATTTCGTAATTGCCTGACAGTACACCAACAAAACGGAAATAACCCTTTTCGGATTATTTCCGTCTCATTATTTCCATTTTTCATTCATCCACACTGCGGCAGATCTCATCTGCCAGCCGCCGGAATCAGCGCCATTTTCTACTTAACCAATCAGCCAATCATACATTTCCTGATATTTCTTCGCCGATACGTGCCACGAGAAATCCGCCGCCATCGCTCTGTCGATAATCTTGTTCCACTCACGCTTCTTATCGTAATAGATATGCTCTGCATAACGGATTGTGCCTAACATCTCATGCGCATTATAATTGGTAAAGCTGAATCCCGTACCTACGCCTTCATATTCATTATATGGCTGTACCGTATCTTTCAGACCGCCTGTCTCACGTACGATCGGCACTGTACCATAACGCAAGGACATCAACTGGCTCAAGCCGCACGGCTCGAACAGGGACGGCATCAGGAACGCGTCGCTCGCCGCATAGATCTTATGGGACAGCGCATCGGAATAATAAATATTCGCGGATACCTTGCCATGATATTTCCAGTCAAAATGCCGGAACATATTCTCATATTGCTCTTCACCCGTACCAAGCACTACAAGCTGTACGTTATCCTGGCACAGTTCATCCATCACATAGGCAATCAGGTCAAAGCCTTTCTGACCCGTCAGTCTGGATACAATACCGATCATCATCGCCTTGTCATCCTGATTTAAGCCTAGTTCAGCCTGCAGAGCACGCTTGTTCTTAATCTTCTCCTTACGGAAGTTCACCGCGTTATAATTAAATTCTATGTTCTTATCCGTCTCCGGATCGAACTCTTCATAGTCGATACCATTGACGATACCTCTTAAATCTCCGGCTCTGGCACACAACAGACCATTTAAGCCCTCGCCGTAAAACGCTGTCTTGATTTCCTCCGCATACGTATCGCTGACAGTTGTTATCGCATCTGCGTAAACAAGTCCTCCCTTTAAGAGATTGGCGTCCTTATACGCTTCCAGTTTATCCGATGTGAAGAAATAATCCGGCAGGCCCGTAATTTCCTTGACTTCCTTCACACTCCATTTACCCTGGAACTTCAGGTTGTGAATCGTCATAACCGTCTTAATGCCTCTGTAGAAATCTCCGCCCTGGAACCTCTCCTTCAGATACACCGGAATCAATCCGGTCTGCCAGTCATGACAGTGAATCAGATCCGGTCTGAATCCAATCACCGGCAGAATCGATAACGCCGCTTTACAGAAATACGCATACTTCTCAATCTCAAACAAAGCATTGTCGCCATAAGGCTTAAAGCCGCCGAAATAAGCTTCGTTATCAATAAAATAATATTTGATGCCGTCAACTTCCGCTTCCAGAATCCCTACATATTCCTCTTTCCAGTGAAAATCCATGTAGAAATGCGTCTTATAAGTAAGTCTGTCCTTCATCTCCTGCTTCATACAGGTATATTTAGGAAGAATTACTCTGACGTCAAAGTACTCCCTGTCAATACATTTCGGCAGAGAACCGACTACATCTGCCAAACCTCCCGTTTTGATAAACGGCACACCTTCCGATGCAACAAACAAAATGTTCTTCATGCTAACCCTCCAAGATTTATTGCCTCTATAAAAAAGCATACCGGAAACACGGTCAAACCCCTTTCCGATTTAAGAATGAAACATTCTTAATCATTAGTATACAATATTTTAGCTGGCAATAAAAGGATTATTTTGAAAATTAACGGCGATATTGCAGACGTATTTTATCTGCTATAAGCGCAATAAATTCGGAATTGGTCGGTTTGCCCTTTCCGGTATTGATCGTATATCCAAAAAGCGCGTCCAGAGTCTCCATTCTGCCTCTGGACCACGCCACCTCTATGGCGTGCCGGATGGCCCGTTCCACCCTGCTTGGCGTAGTCTGATACTTCTTGGCTATGGTAGGATACAGCACCTTGGTTATCGAACCAAGCATCTCCACGTCTTCTACCGACATCATAATCGCTTCCCTCAGATACTGATATCCCTTAATATGCGCCGGAACGCCGATCTCATGAATCATATCCGTCACATCTTTTTCCAAATCATGCGATACGGGTATCTGTACCGTCTCCGTTCCCTGTGCCTCACCCTCTTTCATACCAGACGGAACAGTGATCATAATCTGAAATTCCTTATTCGTACTGATCAAATTATTCAAAATCCGGTAAAACTGTTCCTGATCTCTTGACGACGTCACATTTAATGTTTCCATAGTCTTCCTCCGTTATAAAATTCCCCTTACTAAATTATGCACAACGTTTCGTTGGTCTTTTCTCATTATAAACAAATAAAGCATCCTATGGAACCTTTAGGCATCGCCCGGACAAGGCGCCGTCCCCTTCGGTTCTCGTCTGTATATGTCTTTAATGGATCAGCATCTCTTCAATAAAAATACCATACCCTCTGGTAGAATCCTGTACAAGCACATGGGTAACCGCGCCTGCCAGCTTACCATTCTGAATGATCGGACTGCCGCTCATTCCCTGAATAATGCCGCCTGTCAGAGTCAGAAGCTTCTCATCCACCACCTGTATTACAATCCCTCTGTTAATATTCTCCTGCTCCAGATTCACTTCCACGATCTCTACATCATAGAATTCCGGTTCTCCTGTTACGGAACAGATAATCTGTGCCGGTCCTAATTCAATCTCCTGCTTGAGCGCAATGGGAATCGGTTCATAACTGGCGCTCTCGACAAGCTCCTCATCGCATATCCCGAAAATCCCCTCAGCCGTGTTCTCTGTAATCTCTCCGATGACATTATCACTGTCATATTCAATATAGCCGGTCAGTTCTCCCGGCGAACCGTTAGCGCCTCTGGTAATTCCTACAATCTCCGTTTTATAAAGCGTTCCCTCTTCCAGATTCATCAGAAGAGAGGTATCTACATCGTTAATGCCATGCCCCAGCGCTCCGAAGGTATGATCTGTATCCTCATATGTCATAGTGCCGATTCCCTGCGCATTATCCCGTATCCAGATTCCCAGCTTCCACTCTTCATTCTGATTTTGGTCCGCGCTTACCATAACATCCGTTATTTCATTGTTTCTTTTAATCGTAAGAACCATATCGTCTCCGCCTGATTCTTCCACCAGCTCGATGAACTGCTTTTTATTTTCTATCTCTTCCCCGTCTATCTGTATGATATAATCTCCTTTCTGCAGAACGTATTTCGCCGGGGACACCTGATCGCCCTTTCGGTTTTCAAATTCTCCTATCCCTACCACCAACACGCCGCTTGTCTTGACATAGATGCCGATCGGTATGCCTGACGGAATCAGCATTTTATCCTGAATAATTTCTATATCAACATTTTTATAAGGAAGAATACCAAATAATTTCAGATCCATCTGATAAGTATCAATCTCATTGGCTTTCACCTTTACCGTATGTGCGAAATCTACGTGAATGCTCTCGACCGCATCAGATATACTTTCCGCCGCCGGCTCTGCTTCCCGCGACTGAACCGGTTCCGTTACCGTAGCCGCCTGTGCCGCCTGCTCCTTTACCCGATAGATTTCGCCCGAAACAGGTACCTTGAAATCCAATTCCTGCTCCACTCCTGCGCGTATTTTGATTGTCGACGGAATCTTATCCCAATACATATAATAAACGGTTCCTGTCAGCGCAATCAGCGCCGCCAATAATACCATGCAGAGAAATCTCCGGTATTTTCTCTCCTGTTGTTTCGTCATAGATACTAATCTGTTCAATTTCCCACATCCTCTTCTTTCCACAGAGTAAAAAAGGACATACACGAAGCATGTCCTTTCTAGTATGTGAAAAATCTCACATTTTAATTTAGTATTGTTTTGTTTTTCTTGCCAAATCTTTCATTTCTCTTGCATTGTTGCGCACATTTTCCGTAATGCTCGCGCCTCCCAGCATCCTGGCAAGTTCTTCAATGCTTTCTTCTTCCTTCAGCCGTCTGATATCCGTGATAGAGCGTCCGGCTTTCACCTGCTTCTCGATACAGAAATGCGCGTCTGCCATTGCCGCGATCTGCGGAAGATGGGTAATGCAGATCAACTGGTGTCCCCTGCCAAGAATTCCCATCTTTTCAGATACCTTCCATGCTGTTTTGCCGCTGATTCCGGTATCAATCTCATCAAAGATCAGCGTCTCTATCTCGTCTTTCTCCGCAAGCACCGTCTTAAGAGCCAGCATAATACGTGACAGTTCACCGCCGCTTGCCACCTGTGACAGTTCCTTAAGCGCTTCTCCCGGATTGGTGGAGATCAGAAATGCCGCCTTATCGTATCCATTCGCCGTAATCTGCTCTTCCTCTCCGGTAATCCGTATTTCAAACGCAACCTCGGCAAAATTAAGGTCTAAGAGCGCCTGCTTCATCTCTTCGGCTAACTGTATGGCATTCCGGTTCCGGATATCTGACAGCTTCGCACAAAGCCGAAGCGCTTTTTCCTTTAAAGTATCCGCTTTGCGGGTCAACTCCATACGGTATGCGTCATAATTCTGGTAATTTGCAAGCTTTTCCTGCGCCTGTCTCTGATATTCCAGGATATCCTCTATAGAATTACCATATTTATCCTTCAAATGATTGATCAGGTTCAGCCGTCTCTCCGTCTGGTCAAAAAGCGCCGCATCAAACTCAAGTCCCGACAGGTACTCGGCGATTCCTCTGTTGCAGTCATTTAAAAGACCGTCAATATCCAATAACTGCTTCTCGAATTCCTGCAGATTCTCATCGTAGGCCGATACATTCCGAATCTCCCGAAGGGCACGTCCGATATTGCCGCCCACGCCGCCTTCCTCATAGCCGCACAGCGCATATGCCGCGCTTGCCGCTTCTTTCAGTTTCTGACTGTTCACCAGCTTCTGATAAGTCTTCTCTGCTTCTTCATCCTCTCCCTCAGTCAGATGCGCTTCCTCGATCTCCTGACACTCGAATTCGGCCAGCGCGCTCTCCCGCCGTCTGGTCTCTTCATCCGTCTCATTGTGGGACAATTCATCCACCGCCTGCCTGTACTGGCGATAGATTCCCTGCAGTTCTTCTTTACAGCGAGCCGCTTCTTCTCCCGCATAGGCATCCAGTATTTCCAGTTGCTTTGCCGGCTGCAGCAGCGATTGATGCTCATGCTGCCCATGAATATCAATCAACACTTCCGCAAGCTGCTTTAACTGCCTGGCCGTAACAGTTTCCCCGCATACCTTACACACATTGCGGTTGGGCATTATCTTACGCTGCAGAATAAGCTGCCCGTCTTCCACCGGCAGTTCCAAAGCCTGGATGCCGCGAAGCTGTCCGGGCTGATCGATTCTGAAAACAAGCTCCACAAGCGCATACTCTGCGCCGATACGGATCATATCCTTATCCGCCTTCGCCCCCAGCGCCAGATTGATAGAACCGATAATAACAGATTTGCCGGCTCCGGTCTCTCCCGTCAGAATATTAAGCCCTTCCTCAAAAGAAACCTCCGCCTCATCGATCAATGCCAGATTTTTCACATGTAAACTTTGTAACATTCTAATCCCTCAATTTTGCTTTATCCTGAATTATTTTCAGCTCATCAGAGTGATTTTTCAACCTATCATCCTGCTGATCTGCTCCATCACACTCTCGGCGTCCTCCGCGCTGCGCATGGCTATCATCAGCGTATTGTCTCCCGCAATACAGCCCACGATCTCGTCCAGCTTCAATGCGTCCACCGCTGCCGCTACTGCCATCGCCATGCCGGAGACCGTCTTCATAACAAGCAGATTCTGTGCCAGCGCCATAGAGACATACCCCTCTTTCAGTACCCTGATATACTTATCTCCCAAATGCGGTTCTTCCTGCGTAAAAGCTACATATTTCTGTTTTCCCCTGCCGTCTGGTATCTTGGAAAGCTTCAATTCCCTGATATCTCTGGAAACCGTCGCCTGTGTAACCTGATACCCGGCGCGGCGCAGGTGATCCGCCAGTTCCTCCTGCGTCTCTACCTCATACTTCCCGATCAGTTCTATTATTTTATCATGTCTGGCTTTTTTCATACTTCCTCCGTGTCAGATCAGCCGCCTCTGTCTACTCGCTCATCTTCTTATGCAGCACCGCCAGAAAGCTTTCTTTGTTCAGCTTCAGGATTCCTGTCGTCTTGGCCGCTTTCCTGATTACGATATGGTCTCCGGTCTGCAGGATCAATTTATGGCTTCCGTCAAAATTAGCTTCCACTGTCTGCAGCTTCCCGTCTCTCCCCTGCGGTATCTCGATTCTGATTTCATCCTCCGGCGCAAGAATAATACTTCTGGTATTCAACGTATGAGGACAGATCGGCGTCATAAGCAGCAGTCTGGCGCAAGGCTCCACGATAGGACCTCCCGCCGACATATTATAACCGGTAGACCCGGTCGGCGTCGCCACGATAATGCCATCCGCACTGTAACTGTTCAGGAACTGACCGTTCACATAGATATGAAATGTCAGAATCTGCAGAGAACCGCACCTGGAAATCACAATATCATTCAGCGCAAAATTCTCTTCCGGCGCGCCCTGTCTTTCTACGCTGCCGACTAACATCATTCTCTCTTCTCTTGCAAAGTCATCCTGCAGCAACTGATCTAACGCCGTCTCAAAATTGGCGATCTCCACCTCTGCCAGATACCCCAGTGTGCCAAGATTAATGCCCAGAAGCGGAAGATCCGTATCCATCATATTGCGCGCCGCTCTGAGCAGAGTGCCGTCTCCGCCAAGCACCAGTATACACTCCGCATTTACGCCGGAAAGCTGTCTGTCAGCCGGTCTCTCTCCATTCACACAGACCGCGCTGCCTCCGTGCTTTGTAATATATTCCGCTATCCTTCCGGTATAAATGCCTTCCGGATCCTTACCCTCGTTCGTAATCAGATAGAATTGTTTCATCTGTCTATTTCGCCTCGTCTAATGCGCCGTGCGCCTCGGTTACAATCCGTGAGATAAGCAAAAGACTCTCCTGATCCCAGGATTTTCCATTCTTTGACGCCGTAAGATCACGCAAAGCGTTCTCCGCGTCCGCCTCTGTCATCTCCAATATCTGTTCCGGCAGTTCACTTTTCTTTTCTATAAACACCAGATATTCTATATTTCCCTCCGGTCCTTTGATCGGAGAATATGTCAGTCCCCTGACATCAAAGCCAATCAAATCGGCATAATCGATTATCTTATGTATCACTTCTTCATGTATGGAAGGCTCCCTCACCACGCCTTTTCTGCCGACCTTATCCCTGCCGGCCTCAAACTGCGGCTTGATCAGACATACCATCCGTCCCCGTTCTTTTAACAGGTTCCTCGCCGGAATCAGTATCTTCGTCAGAGAAATAAACGATACGTCCACAGACCCGAAATCCACCTGCACCCCGATGTCGTCCGGCGTCACATACCGGAAGTTCGTCTTTTCCATGCAGACTACGCGCTCATCATTTCTAAGCTTCCACGCCAATTGCCCGTGCCCTACATCGATGGAAAAAACCCTGCTTGCGCCATTTTGAAGCATACAATCCGTAAAACCGCCTGTGGAAGCGCCGATATCCATACATACGGTATCCGTAAGGGTAATCGGAAACTGCTCCATCGCCTTCTCCAGCTTCAGGCCTCCCCTGCTCACATACTTTAACGTATTTCCTTTCACTTCTATATGAATTTTACTCTCATCAAAAGCAGTTCCCGGCTTATCCTCTCTTTGTCCGTCCACAAATACGCTGCCTGCCATGAGGATCGCCTTCGCTTTTTCTCTGGACTGGGCAAATCCCTGCCTGACCAGAATTACATCCAATCTTTCTTTCATAGGTTCTGTTTCTGTCCTTTTTGATCAAATGGAAGTCCGGCAATATTCCGCCGTCTGATACCGTCTGCTTCCATGCGAATATAACTACCGCTCTGTCTCAGCGCTTCTTACGCCGGCCATGGATACATACTTTGTCAGCACCTTCCTTACAATAGAATCCGCGTCTATTCCGATCTCCTGTTTGAGCAGCTCCACATTGCCATGTTCCACATACTCGTCCGGAATCGCGATCGCAAGCACCTGCGTCGATACGCCGATGGAATCCACATAATCTCTTACCTTCTCTCCATAGCCGCCGCTTAACACATTTTCCTCCATTGTTACAATCAGCCTGTGTTCCCGGCAGGCTTCCCGTATGCCATCCTCATCGATAGGCTTCACAAATCTGGCGTTGATCAAGGAGCAGGAATATCCGCGTTCCTTTAGCTGATCACGTACCTCCAGCGCAACCTTCACCATACTGCCCACCGCCATAAGCGCTATGTCCTCTTCTTCATAGATCGACTCGCTTTTGCCATATACGACAGGCTCTCTGTTCTCTTTGAGACCGTCGAAAGCTTCTCCTCTCGGATACCGGACCGCTATCGGCGCATGAAAGGCAACCGCAAACTTAATCATATCGGAAAGCTCCCATTTATTCTTAGGCGCCATAATATGCATATTCGGTATGGAAGACAGATAAGACAAATCAAAGATTCCCTGATGCGTCTCTCCGTCGCTGCCTACCAGCCCTGCCCTGTCTATGGCGAACACCACCGGTAGATTCTGAATGCATACGTCATGCAGGATCTGATCATAGGCTCTCTGCAGAAAAGAAGAATAGATCGCCACAATCGGCTTCAGTCCTCCCGCCGCAAGCCCTGCCGCAAAGGTGACCGCATGCTCTTCCGCGATTCCCACATCAAAAAATCTATCCGGATACATATTGCGGAACCGCTTCAGGCCTGTGCCGTCCGGCATCGCGGCCGTGATTGCGACCACCTTGTCGTCACGCTGCCCCAGCTTACACATTACAGTAGAGAAAATGTCCGTATAATTAGCCTTATTCCTCGGCTTGCTCGGAATCCCCGTCTCAATATCAAAAGGCTCCGCGCCGTGGAATCTGGCAGGATGACGCTCTGCCGGCGCATACCCTCTGCCTTTCTGAGTGATCACATGCAGAAGCACCGCCCCCTTAATCTTCTTCGCTTCCTTAAGCATGTGTACCATCGCCTGAATATTATGACCGTCTACCGGACCTAAATAGGTGATTCCCATATCCTCAAAAAACATGCCCGGTACGACAAGCTGTTTAAAGCTGCTTTTGGCACGTCTGATCTGCGATACCACCTTATCACCGTACTTGGACTTGCCGTGCAGGGAATTATACACCCCTTCTTTCAGATCCAGATACATGTCCGCCGTTCTGATACTGTTTAAATACCTGGAAACACCGCCCACATTCTCTGAAATGGACATATTATTGTCGTTCAGTATAATGATATAATTCGTCTCCAGACGCGAGGCATTGTTGAGCGCCTCGTAAGCCATGCCGCCTGTTAATGATCCGTCTCCGATCACGGCTACGATCGTGTTCTTACCGCCCTGGATATCCCTCGCCTTGACCATACCCAGCCCGGCAGAGACAGAAGTAGAACTATGACCCGTATCGAAGCAGTCACAATCGCTCTCCTTACGCTTCGGGAAACCGCTCATCCCTCCGAACTTACGCAGATTGACGAACCCGTCCCTTCTGCCGGTCAGAAGCTTATGGGTATACGACTGGTGTCCCACATCCCAGATCACCTTATCCTCCGGTAAATTCAGAAACAGATGCAGCGCCATCGTCAACTCCACAGCTCCCAGATTCGACCCGAGGTGACCGCCCGTCACGCTGATCGTCTGAATCAGAAATTCTCTGATTTCCTGCGCCAGCGCACCGTAATCTTCTTCCGCAATCTGTTTGATATCATTTGCTTTCTCAATCTTCTCTAAAAACATCGTATCCACCCTGTTTTACTACCGGCGCAAGCTGCCGGTCCCTTTGTATAAGACATGACCGCCGATCTATTTCTCTCTGTAAATCAACTGCTCGACTAATTGCTCCAGGAAGAAATTACGCTGCGGAAAAGAAGCAAGTATCGCAATCGCTTCTTTCGACAACTCTTCCACCTTCTCTGCCGACTCCTTCAATCCATGCATGGACACATACGTAAGCTTGTGGTTCTTTGCATCGCTCCCAACAGGCTTACCCAATACCTCCTGGCTGCCGGTCACATCCAGAATATCGTCCTGAATCTGAAACGCAATGCCGATGTTATACGCACATTTCTCCACCAAAGCCGTCTCTTCCTCAGAAGCGCCTGCCAGAACAGCGCCGATCATCATTGCGCATTGTATCAAAGCCGCTGTTTTATGCTCATGAATATACATAAGCATCTCTTCCGAAACCTGTTCCCCCATTTCTTCCGCGTTTAAGTCCGCACACTGTCCGCCGATCATTCCATAGATACCGGCTTTACCTGCCAGTATCTGCATGGCTTTTCCTATGACCCGGCACTCCTCCGGCCCTGATGCCAGGTCAAAGGCTGATGCCGCCGTCTCAAAAGCATAGTTGAGCAGTCCGTCTCCTGCCAGCACCGCCATACCTTCGCCATAAACCACATGGGTGGTCTTGCGCCCTCTGCGGTATTCGTCATTGTCCATAGACGGCAGGTCATCATGCACCAGCGAATAATTGTGAATCATCTCCAGCGCCGCCATAAACGGCCTGATGCATTCTAAAGCGCCGCCGAACAATGCCGCCGTCTCCCACATCAACATGGGGCGGAGCCTCTTCCCACCGGCTGATATGGAATAATTCATCGCCTCAATCACGGTCTTAGCATACCCTTCCTCTTTCGGAAGATACTGCTTCAGCACCATTTCCATCTGCTCTGTTTTCTGTGTCAGTTCTTCTTTAAAATTCATCCAAGCCACCATCTTCATTTATTTGAAGTACCTTTTTCTCTACTTGATCAATTGCCGCATTACACTGCTGCAGCAGCCGCATTCCTCTGTTGTACTCCCGGAAAGACTCCTCCAGCGTGATCTCCTCCGTCTCAAGATGGGCAATCACTTCCTCCAACTGCCCAAACGCTTCCTCCAGAGAAAACTTCTGTTCATTCTCCTGTTCCTGTATGCTATCCTGCCGCATATCCTGCATTTCATTTTCCTTCATTTGCTATGAACTCTCCCACACTTCTCTCTGCTTCTCGACAATCTGTGTCTTAAGCCATCCGTCCTTCAGAAAAATCGTCACCCTATCGGATATTTCAGCCTGCTCCACCGTAGCCAATGTCCTGCCGGACGCATCCGCCACATAAGAGTATCCCTGATTCAGCTTATCGAGAGGCGATAACCCCTTCATTTTCTCCACATAAAGCGCCATCTGGTGCTTCTTGCCGCGAAGCTGCTTCTCCATTGCATTCTGCAGATGCTCCTCTAGCGACAGCGCTTGCGTCCGTTTCATGCGCACCATATTGAGCGGGCTCAAATAACGCAGCCGCATGCCATATTGTTCTGTCTCCCTGCGGTAACGCTGTATCACTCTTTGGCACGCGTACCGCAGCGTATCGGCATATTCCGCCATTTTCTCCTGTAGCTGTTCTACATCATATACCGCCAGCTCTGCGGCGGCAGAAGGCGTCGGTGCCCGAAGATCCGCCACATAATCCGCAATCGTCGTATCTGTCTCGTGGCCTACCGCTGAGATAATCGGTATGGAACAGTCAAAAATCGCCTGTGCCACCGCTTCCTCATTAAAAGCCCACAGATCCTCTATAGAACCTCCGCCTCTGCCCACGATAATCGTATCTACTCCGAAATGCTCCATTGCGTGAATGCCATTGATAATACTCGGGACAGCCGCGTCTCCCTGCACAATAGCAGGATACAGTATGATCTGCACATAAGGATTCCGTCTGGTCGTAATATTGATAATATCTCTGACCGCCGCGCCGGTAGCCGCCGTTACGACTCCAAGGGTCCTGATATATCTGGGGATGGGCTGCTTATACTCCGCCGCAAACATGCCTCTCTCTTCCAGTTCCCGCTTAAGCTGCTCATAGCGCTCATAGAGAGCACCGGCGCCGTCTGACTGTATCTGCCTGGCATATAGCTGATATTTGCCATCCCTCTCGTAGACGTCCACCGCGCCCGTGACAACAATCTGCTGCCCCTCCTTCATCTGAAAAGATAATCCGCTGCGGTTAGAGGCGAACATAACACACGCTATCGTTCCTTTTGCATCCTTTAATGTAAAATAAATATGTCCAGAGGAATGATACTTGCAGTTACTTACCTCCCCTTTAACCCGGATAGACTGCAGCATAAAATCCTGCGTGAACATATTTTTAATATAAGAATTGACCTGTGCAACTGTATATACATTCTGCATAATAACACCTGTCTGCTTATGCAAACTTCGCCAGAACGCCATTCACAAAACCGGAAGACGCATCCTGTCCGAATTTCTTGGCAAGCTCTACTGCCTCGTTGATCGCCACGCCGGCAGGTACGGATTCGTCATACATGATCTCATAGACAGCCAGCCTTAATATGGTCAAATCCACCTTGCTCATTCTGGTGGTGTCCCACCCCTGCGCTTTTTCGTTCAGCAGGGCGTCAATCTCTTCAAGCTTCTCCCTGATCTTATGATACTTATCCGAAACATAAACAGCATCTTGCTCCCGGGCAGCATCCTCCTGCTCAAAAAACAACTGCTCCTGCTCCGGCATATCTTCCATTCTGTTAAATTCTACGCGAAACAACAATTTGAAAATCTGTTCCCGCAACTCTCTTCTGCTCATAATGATAACTGTGCCTTCCTCTCAGCCTGCCAATTTAACTTCTTATTTCTCTTTGGTCACATTAATGCCGGCAATACGGATGTTTACATCTGTCACTTCCAGTCCCGTCATGTTCTCTATAGCGCTTTTCACCTTATTCTGTACCTGCTGGCAGGTCGACGGAATGTTATAACCGTATTCCATCGTTATGGCAAGTTCCGCTTTTACTTTATGATTGGACACATCCACTTTAGCGCCCTTTGTAAGAGACTTCATTCCCACTCTTTTGAGGATTTCGCTGGACATATTGCCGCCCATAGCAGCTACGCCGTCTACCTCCGCAGCCGCCAGAGCCGCGATCATTGCAACGACGTCATCCGCTATCTTCACTGTTCCGAACTTCTCATTTTCCTGTAATACATACGTATTGCGAGCCAATTCCTGTTCCATCTTAATAACCATACCTTTCTCTCGACATACCGTTGTTTCATTTGGATTAAGTATATCAAAATTTCTTATTTTTGCCTAGCCCTATTCCCATCAAAGCCAAAAGCTCATGCTGTACTGTTTCTCATTATCCGTATAGGATACCACGCCATCGGGGCAGTCCAGATACCGGAATATCCCCTGGTTCATAATAAGAGAATCCTGCATCTGGCGGTACACCTCTTCATTCGCACATTTTAATGTCACATAGGTACTGCCCTTCTCATATCCTTCCTCGAAAATCCGCGCCAGCCTTTCTTCGTCCCACTGTGTAAAATATACGCCTTCGCGCACATAATAGTTGTTCTCCATAGACGTGCATTCCGGCAGATCAACAACATTGTCGATGGTGTGCGTAATCTCTAACTGTTTCGTGGTGACGCATAAATAGTCATAATTAATCGTCGGGATCTTCTCGTCCGGGTATCTGGCGGAACCCTCCACTGCCTGATAGGACGCGTCTCCCCAGGTCGTATCCACGTAATAATATTGTCCGTCGATTCTGACCAGGTTCCACGCATGGCCCTCGCCGCCGACTACCTTTCCCAGCACTAATGTGGCAAAGATATCCGCCTCATTCAATAAGTACTGGGTAGCCTTGGCATAACCCTGGCAGACAGATCTTCCCTCTATAAACACAGAACAGATATTCTGGTTATTCTGCGCTGTGGCGTCATACTCCGTGTGATGAATCAGATACTCGTAAATATACTTCACTTTCGTATATTCGTCCGCATGATCCGGCATCCCCTGAAAGCACTGGTTGACATAACTTTCTATTAGTTTCTTCTTTTCCTCTACTTCTTCCTGACTGAACCGATAAGTGCCCGTAAATGTAATCTTCCTGAGCACATCCCCCAGCGTATATTCCGTATACGTATAACCGTCCACATAGAAAATTTCAGGATGATCATTGAGTACGCACTGAAAGACATGTGATATCTCTTCTTTATCACAGCTTGACAGTTTCACATTCTCACGAAATGAAACCAGTGCATCCGCGATTTCCACATATAAGGTCTGTTCCTCCTCTGACAGCATCTGATAGGCGTAGCAATTCTCCAGATTCAAATCCTGTGCGGAAACTGTCTCTTCCTGCCTGACGACCTGCTCCGAAGCTTCGTTCTCCTCCAGGGCCGCCCCCAGGTCGGTCTGTAAATACGAATCGCTCTCTTCATGCGGCAGCGCATGCCAGGCATACGCCAGACATCCGGTCAGAAACAACATACCAGTCAATAATAAGCCTGTCCTTTTCATATGCAACACCTTCATCACCGCAGAACGAACATCGGCGTACTCTAATTTCTGCCAAACTCAGATAAGATCAGGCCTTCATTTCTCTCGATTGTCATACCGATACTCCATTGATTAACAAACAGCAGCAATGGATTGCCTTTTAAATCTTTAATCTTCTTCATATCCGAAGTACCGGTGAGCCTGTCCAGATCAATGTCTTTGTTTTCAATCCAGCGAATATGCTCATAAGGAAGGTTTTCCAGTCTTATTTCTACATTATATTCATTCTCAAGACGGTACTTGAGCACATCGAACTGCAGTACGCCGACTACTCCTACGATGATTTCCTCCATACCGGTATTGAATTCCTGAAATATCTGGATAGCGCCTTCCTGCGCGATCTGCGTGATTCCTTTCACAAATTGTTTTCGTTTCATCGTATCGATCTGTCTTACTCTCGCAAAATGTTCCGGTGCGAAAGTGGGAATGCCCTCATATTCAAACTGCTCCTTAGGCATACAGATTGTATCTCCAATGGAGAAGATCCCCGGGTCGAATACCCCTATGATATCTCCCGCGTACGCCTCGTTCAGTATCTTGCGTTCATCCGCCATGATCTGCTGCGGCTGGGACAGCCTCATCACCTTGCCTCCCTGCACATGCTTCACCTCGGCTCCTGCGTCAAATCTGCCGGAACAGATACGCATAAACGCGATTCTGTCACGATGCGCTTTATTCATATTGGCCTGAATCTTAAAGACAAAAGCGGAGAAGTCATGCTCCACCGGGTCGATCAGACCGATATCCGCTTTCCTCGGAAGCGGAGTCGTCGTCATCTTCAAAAAGTGCTGTAAGAAAATCTCTACCCCGAAGTTCGTCAGCGCCGAACCGAAAAATACCGGCGTCAGTTCTCCCGCCTGAATCAGCTCCAAATCATACTCCGCGCTGGCGCCGTCTAACAGTTCTATCTCATCTGACAGCCGCGCCTTATTTTCCTCTCCGATATACTCTGTCAGCATGTTCTCATCCTTTACCGGAATCCGGGTAGCATGTCCCTCTTTTGTTCCCTTCTCCGTATCGGAATAAGTAATCACACACTCGCTGGCGCGCTCATAAACTCCTTTAAAATTCTTGCCGGAACCGATAGGCCAGTTAATCGGACAGGTGGCGATGCCCAGTTCCTTCTCAATCTCGTCTAAAAGCTCGAAAGTATCATTGGCGTCTCTGTCCATCTTATTGATAAAAGTAAAGATAGGAATATGCCGCATCACGCAGACCTTAAACAGCTTACGCGTCTGCGCCTCCACGCCCTTGGAAGCATCGATAACCATCACCGCAGAGTCAGCCGCCATCAGCGTCCTGTAGGTATCCTCCGAGAAATCCTGATGCCCCGGCGTATCCAGGATATTGATACAGAACCCATCATATTCAAACTGCAGTACAGAAGAAGTAACCGAGATACCTCTCTCCTTCTCAATCTCCATCCAGTCCGACACCGCATGTCTTGCGGTGGCTTTCCCTTTAACGCTGCCTGCCAGATTAATAGCGCCGCCATACAGCAGGAATTTCTCGGTTAAAGTCGTCTTGCCCGCATCCGGATGCGATATAATCGCAAATGTTCTTCTTTTGTTAATTTCGTCCGCATAATTACCCACGTTTTTATCCTCCAACTATACTATATCCTGTTCTTATATCCATCCTTACAGCATGGATTTTCCCGCAAAATCCGGTATAATCCCGAAATAATCAAGTACGGTAGCGCCAATATCCGCGAAGGTATCTCTGGTTCCCAGATTTCCGGGAGCGACCTTGCTGCCGTACATAATAAACGGCGTATGCTCTCTGGAATGGTCCGTAGACGACGTATACCCCGGATCGCAGCCATGATCAGCCGTAATCATCAGAATATCATCCTCCTTAAGCTTCTCCGTCATCTCCGGCAGCCTGCGGTCAAAATAAGCAAGCGCCGACGCATATCCGTCGATATCATTACGGTGCCCGTAAAGCATGTCGAAATCCACCAGATTGACAAAGCATAGTCCCTCGAAATCCCGATCCAGATATTCCAGGGTTCTCTCTATCCCTTCTTCATTTCCCTTCGTATACACGAAGTCCGTAATTCCTTTTCCCGCAAAAATATCTTTGATCTTCCCCACGGAGATCACATCTTTACCTGCCGCCTTCAACTGATCCAGCATCGTCACTGACGGCGGCTCCAATGAGAAATCATGACGCCCCGATGTCCTCGTATAATGACCGTCCGCTCCGATAAAAGGTCTGGCAATCACTCTTCCTACGCCATGTCTGCCCTGCAGAATCTTCCTCGCCATCCTGCAATATTCATATAATGTCTCAACCGGAACGACCTCTTCATGAGCGGCAATCTGAAACACGCTGTCGGCAGACGTATAGACGATCAAATCTCCTGTTCTCCTATGTTCATCCCCATACCGGTTAATCACTTCGGTTCCCGAATACGGCTTATTGCACAATATGCCCCTGCCTGTCGCCCTGCTAAACTGCTCCAGTACTTCCTGCGGAAATCCATCTGGATAAGTGGGTAAAGGATGCTTCGAACAGATTCCCGCGATCTCCCAGTGTCCGATCGTCGTATCTTTCCCGCAGGAAGCCTCTTTCATACGGGCTATTCTGGCCGTATGCGCTTCCACGCCTTCCCTGCAGGTCACTCCGTCAATATTAAAAAGCCCAAGAGCCTTCATATGCGGCATATCGAATTGAGGACTCGAGGACACAGACCGTAACGTATTAGTCCCTTTATCGCCATACGCCTCCGCGTCCTCCATTTCACCGATCCCAAAACTGTCTAATACGATTAGAAAAACTCTTTTCATCCTTTGCCTCCGTTATCATAATCTTACTGTAATATGACGCTGCCGTAAAATGCCATATGGATATATATTATCATAAAATTGCTGTTAGTGCACCTAATTTGCATTGACTGTACTGATAATGACAGCGTCTGCGCTTACGCCGGTCTTACGGATTACAATATCCTCGATCTGAGCGCGCTGGGCTTCCGTCAGTTCTTCTGTATTAACTACCACATCCACACTGTCTCCGTCAATGCTGACAATAGCGTCCTCAAAGCCCTTGGCTTCCAGCAGAATCTCGGCAGCGGTCTCTTTCTCCGCAATATCCGTCATGGAGATCATACTGTTGACCGCCTCCTGCTTCTGCGTCTCGCTGATATTGGCGTTATTGATAATTTCCAGAAGCGTCTCCTTATTCTGCGCCCTTGTCTGTTCCTTCTCCAGTTTCGCGCCGGATAGTTCAGACGCCGTACCTGCCGACGTAAAGACAGCTTCACCGGGCACCTCTTCCATCTGCTCTTCCGCCAGCGCCTCCTCCAGTTCTTCATCCACACTGCCGCTCTCCACCATCGTCACGTCGCTGTCCAGACTCTCAATATCTCCCGACGCCTGCTCCAAATCCTCGTCAGACAGGTCTGTCAGCGCCGTATAATCAAGATTCCCCATATCGTCTGTCGCAATTTCTCCGTTTACGGACATGATCTCTTCGTCCGTTACCTTTGTGCCTGCAAAATTCAGATAACCCGCCACGGCAATCATAATCGCCAATGCAGTAATCATCATCTGATTCTTTTTAATCATGTTTTTCAATTTCTTCTCCCCTTCACTGATTATTATTTTTCATCTTAACTACTGTTATTTTATTCATGTCTATATCAAATAATACCTGAATTGCTTCGATTATGTTCTGTCGTACCATGATTTGATCGGCTCCCTGGGCGATCACCACAACGCCCTCTACCGCAGGCGGTATCGTCTTCACAACATAAGGGACGCTGTTTCCTTCTTCATCCGTCATATAGATTGTCGTCTTCTCTGTCCTGTTCTCCGAGACAGTCCGGCTTCCTCCCGCGGCATCCTGCTCCATCGTATCCGAAGATTCCTCCGGTCCGTCCTTCTCTACTATCCTTTCCTCCGATTCCTTTAAGGTGAGCAGCACCTTCACATCTCCCGCCCCTTCCACATAGCTTAGCGTATTCTCAAGCTTATCTTCCCAGTAGCCGACATAAGCGGATTCCGCGCTGCCCTCCATGATTTCTGTGCTGTCTGTTATCTGCGCGTCATTGGAATGTATTTCCATTGTATCATTTATAATGTCCGATATACCGGACTTTGGCTCCGTCGGCTTCACCGGCCATACGATCACACATAGAAGCACTCCCGTCAATATAATAATCAGACATTGATCCTTTCTGAGTTTTCCTCCCTTGAACAAACCGCTCCCCGGCTTCTTACCATCCTCCACGACAAACCACCTCCACGCTGTCCTCCCCGACTCCCAGGGTATCCGCAAAGAGCTTTCTATAGAACGCTTCCTCTTCGTTCTCTCCCTCAATGCTCTCCGTACCGGACAAGATGACAATATCTTCTACCAGAATAGAGCCATTCGTACTGCCGCCGGTTTCCTCTTCCAGCGTATCCTTCTGCCCCAAAGCCGTCTTCTCCATCACAATCCGAATCTTTTCCACTGTCTGGTCTTTCTCTGCAGCTCCTTTCTCCGTTTCCGCCGTCTCTTCCAGTTGCATCCGCACTTCCGCCACCTGATACGCCTGCCCCTGAAGCGCAAGATTAAGCCTGGATCGTACTTCTTCCTCTATCTGCCTCATAGCGGTATCCCTGACAGTCGTATTTCCATACAGTCCCTCTGTATTTTCTTCCGTTTTCTGTTCTTCGAACGTCCGCATCATCTGCTCCATCTCATCTCCCCACTCCCTCTCAATCGCCTCTGCACCGGATACAAAAGGTCTTACAAACAGCAGAAGCACCATAACGCTTGCTATTAATTTAATATACTTTTCATAATCCCTGCCCGGCGCAAAATGCATCACCGCCTGTGCCGCAATCATAAAAATGCCGATTTCCCTGATATTCTCAACAATCGTTCCCATTTACATTCCCCTGCCTGTCACATAGGTAATAACCGCTATTTGTATGACGAACATTCCTACCGAGGATAACGCCATTTTCAGAAGCATCAGATGACCGTTTCCCACACGGTCGGCGCAATTCGTCATTCTTTTGTCACTGACAATCCCAATCAGCGCCGCACTCAGCTTCGTCACGCAAGATAACAGCAGTATTTTAATAAGAGGTATACTGCACAGCATGATCAGTACAAGTGTTATATAAATGCCGATACTGTTCTTGATTAATACCGCAGAGCCTATTACCATCTCAAACATCCCTTCTGTCAGTCCGCCGATTCCCGGTATCGCCGATACGGCTTTCTTCAGTGCGGAAGCCTGCAAAGAATCAAGAACAGGTGATATCATAGACTGCAGAAGACTAAATCCCGTGATAATTCCCAGCGTAACCTTCAGACTGATTTCAATCACCTTCTGCAGAAGCTCCAGGAGCATCGTCAGCTTCTCTTCCATCCACACGCCGTTAATGACCGTCAGCAGGACATAACTGTATACCACCGGCAGAAGTATGGACAGATACCCCCATTCCACAAGATATACAATCAGCAGCAGAATCTGATAATACACGGATGCCGACGCAATTCCCGACGCGCTGCCCACGGCTACGATATAAGTCGGAATATACAGCTTCATAAACGTCGTAACCGTCCCCAGGATTTCCCGCACAATATCCGCCGCATCGACAAAGGATTTGAGCAGTACCGTAATCATAAGTAAATATACAAAATAAAAGGCCAGCTCCGATACCTGATGATCCTTGAAAAGATCCGCAAAATTCGTAAATAAGGCGGCTGTAATTCCCAGAATAAGAATCGTGATGAACAACGTCTTAAATTCCCCCATCTGCGCACCGGCAAGTCCCATAAGGCCGTGTCCCAGTTCCCTGACAGCCTCCCATAGCCTGCCCTGCATAATAAGCCCCATAACTTCTTTGCCATCAAAATCAAACTCCGGGAACAGCCGGCTAAAGTCCAGCAAGACCGCATCCATATCCATCTCGTCCCACAAAAAAGCGTTCTCTGTCATTTCCATCCTCTCACATCCAGTCCGCCGCCCCGCATACATCCGGCTGCTATAGCTTTCAACCTGCCCCACCATGTCAGAGCAGTTCTTCACCTCAGAAAATCGCCTGTATACTTTCCATCAA
>JAGAIZ010000084.1 GCA_017626325.1 Lachnospiraceae bacterium
ATGGCTTAATCCCTTAGCATCAATTTCCAAAGGAGCATTAGAGAAATCCATAGTTCCTTCCGGTTTGATGGATGCAAGATCATCGAAATCCTTACCCATCATTGCTGCTACCAGCTTAACTCTCGGCAATTCCTCTACCGTATACTCACCAACTAAAGTTCCGTTACGAAGCACCGTGATACCATCGCACACTGCATACACCTGCTCTAAGAAGTGGGTTACAAATACGATACCTACGCCCTGGTCTCTCAACTTCTTCATCATACCGAAAAGCTTCTCAACCTCATTGTCATCCAAAGAGGAAGTAGGCTCATCGAGAATCAGAACTTTACTCTCCATATCTACAGCACGGGCAATTGCGATCATCTGCTGCAATGCCAGTGAATACTCTTCCAGATTCTTAGTTACCTCAATATCTAAATCTAAATCTTTCATCAGTTGTGCCGCCATCTGGTTCATCTTGCGGCGGTTAACTGTTCCAATCTTAGTAAGTGGCTCACGGCCGATATAAAGGTTCTCTGCAACCGACAGATTCGGGCAGAGGTTTACCTCCTGATAAACTGTTGAGATTCCTTTTTTCTGAGCGTCCATTGTGTCTTTGTTGACGATCGGACCCTCAATGCCGTCTACATGAATCTCTCCGGCTTCGAATTTGTTGACACCCGTCAAACATTTGATCAATGTAGACTTACCTGCACCATTCTCGCCCATCAGTGCCCGGATTTCACCTTTTTTCAAAGTAAAATCTACATTGTCAAGCGCCTTGACACCCGGGAATGTCATACAGATGCCTCGCATTGTTAAAGCAATATTGCTATCCATACTAATACCTCCTACTGTCACACACTCCACTACATTTCTGCCAATTTTTTGACAATAACTCCAATACCTCTCTATTATACACCAAATTTAAGGAAAGAAAAAGGAGGGAAATACAATTTCCCTCCCTATTCTAATTTACTTAAATCAAATGTTAACTCTTAGTATGCACGACCATCCAGTACTTCCTGTGTCATTGTTACTGCATACTGGGATGTGATACCAGGTGCTACGAATGCTTCATCCTTAACAACTGTTACAGCATCGATTGTCTCACCAGCTTCTAACTTCTGGATAACTTCTGCTGCGAACTCAGCCTGCAGAGGGTTACACTCTACGTTACAGTTGATCTTACCGTCTAATGTGTACTGTAAGCCATCATGTGTAGCATCGAAGGAGATGATGATTACATCGCCGTCAACACCATATGTGATACCAGCAGCATCCATAGCGTCCATTGCGCCGTATGCTTCGTTATCGTTCTGGCAAACTACTACGTTGAAATCGCTGTAGGATTTGATGAAGGACTCCATAACTTCCTGTCCGCCTGCCTGTGTGAAGTCACCAGACTGAGAATCAAGAATTTCCCACTCGCTGTGCTGTGCTGCGATGTTGTTGAAACCTTCTGTACGTCCAAGTGTTGCAGATGCACCAACTGTACCCTCAATAACAAGGATCTTAGCTTCTTCGCCATTTAAGTACTCTGCTAACCAGTTACCTGCTGTCTCACCTTCAAGAACCATGTCACAACCGATCTGTGTCTCATACAGAGAAGGATCAGCGTCTACGGAACGGTCAACGATCAGTACAGGAATACCAGCATCCTGTGCTTCCTGAAGAACTGTGTCCCAACCAGCGGTCTCGATAGGAGCGATACAGATGTAATCCATCTCCTGCTGGATGAAAGTACGTACTGCCTCTAACTGAACTGCATTGTCGTTATCAGCGTCTACGAAGGATAACTCATATCCGTTCGCTTCAGAGAACATATCCTGATAATTCTGTGTGTTAGCTGCACGCCAATCAGACTCATGACCAACCTGTGCAAAACCAACTTTGATTGTCTCGCCGGAAGCTGCCGCTGTATCATCTGCTGCTTCTTCCTCTGCCGCTTCTTCTGCGGGCGCTTCCTCTTCTGCTGCTTCCTCAGCAGGAGCTTCCTCTGTTGTCTCCTCTGCAGGAGCTGCTGTCTCTGTAGAAGCTGCGTCAGAACCGCCGCATCCTACAAGGCTGGCCATTACCATTGTACCAGCTAATAAAACTGCTAATTTCTTTTTCATCTTAGTTTCCTCCCTTAAATGAAATTGATAAAATTAGTTCCCGGAACGAAGGGTGTTCCTTGTTCCTGAGATAACTTTACCAAATTCACCTCTTCGAATCAATGTTAAAAAGTACAATTTGTTTAATTTGGGGGAGTTAAACAATACAAATTATGTGTTATAATACTTTTGTATGATACAAATTTGAAAAATAGGTTAAATTTTTAATGATTTGTGCCTTTTTTTTATGATTTCAAACCAGTTAAGAAGATTTTTGAACATAAAATTATTGGCATTGTTACTACATCAATTTTCTGCAATGTTGATTTTTTCCGAAAAAGTTCATATTTTTATGAATAAAAATTGTATAGTTTATGAACAAATCATGAACAACAGGGTATTTTCTAACTTTTTCAGGATAAAAAATTATGAGAGGTGCTATTTTATGAGTAAATATGAATTGCTGGCGGCAAAGCTCACGGAACAGATCGCCGAAAATCTGAAGAACGGAATTTATAAGCTTCCGACGGAAGCAGAACTGGGCAGACGTTATCAAGTCAGCAGGCAGACCGTCCGTTCCGCCCTGGCCCTGCTGCACAGTCAGGGAATCATCACGAGCAGACAGGGAAGCGGTTCCTATGCCACAGGCTTATCCGGCTGCGATGCCTCCGACCGCATTCCGGTTCTGATCTCCAGCCATCAGGAATATATTTATCCCGGCCTGCTGACCGATATCCGCAGCCGTCTCAACGCACAGGGCTACCAGCTCCAGGTATATGATACGTTCAATCATACCTCGAAGGAGCGGGAGCATCTCTTAAACCTGCTCGCCGCGCCGCCCCGCGCACTGATTGCGGAAGGCTGCAAGAGCGCCCTGCCCAACCCCAATCTGGACCTCTATGAGAAGCTGCGTGCAGCCGGGTGTTTCCTCCTCTTTCTCAATAATTACTATGCCGCCCTGCCGGATTCCGTCTATATCAAAGACGATAATTACTACGGCGGCTACCTGCTGGCAAATCATCTGGCTTCTCTCGGGCACAGCCGGATCTCCGGTTTATTCAAGATAGACGACCTGCAGGGACAGGAACGTTTCCTGGGCGTCGCCTCCTGTCTGCGGGATCTTGGTATGATCCTTGACGATTCCCATGTGGGGTGGTTCTCCCAACGGGACGTGGCGGCGCTGGAGACGAAGCAGGACACCCGCTTTCTTATCACATTTATTCAGGAACAGCTTGCCGGCTGTACGGCAGTCATATGCTACAATGACGAGATCGCCTACTGGCTGATGAAGGAACTGTCCTATGCCGGAAGACGCATCCCGCAGGACATCTCCGTGGTCTGCTTCGATAACAGCTATCTGAGCGATCTAAGCAATGTCCGCATCACCACACTGACCCATGCTCCTCATGAAATAGGCTTCTGTGCGGCGGAATGCGTGATAAACAAACTAAAAGGGATCCCCGTAGTATCACAGGAAATCCCCTGGCAGCTTATCCGCAAAGAAAGCGACGCGCCGCCGGCTTAAGACTTCACGCCGGCGCGGTATTCTCTGGGCGTACATCCCTGCGTCTTCTTAAACACGAAGCTGAAATAATGCGGATCCTTATAACCTACTTCCAGCGCAATGTCGCCGGAATGCTTCTCCGTCTGGCGCAGCAGCTTCTTCGCCTTCTCCATGCGCTTCTGCGTTACGTATTCAATGAAGGTAACCTGCATCGCCTGACTGAATATGGCGCTGAAATAATTCGCGCTGACATTCACCTCGCTGGCGACGGAATTTAACGAGAGCGTCTCCTGTGTATAATTATCTTCTATATAATCCAGCGCTTTCTTAAGCACCTTCTTACTCTGATTGTCCGATACTCTGTCGCGAAGCTCCATCGCTTTCTCCAGAATGTTCTGGATGTAGGGCGACAGCTCTTCTATGCTCAGATTTGTCTCCTGAATCTGCTCTTCTCCCAGAAGCTCCAGGAATTCCTTCTTATCACATCCGATCGCCTCCACATACGCCATGGTAACGAAATGAATATGGAACACAAGATAATTCTGAAACAGTCTGGACTTCAGCGCTTCCTGAATACTGTACAGATAGCTGTCCACAAACTCCGCTATTTCGTCGTGGCTGCCTTTTAATAAGAAGTCTCTGATTAATTCCTGGTCTAACTTGGCCGAATCAATATCTACGATCCTGCCGCTCTCTTCCCGCGGCATATAGGCATCCGCCACTTCTCTGTTAAATATATGCCTGTCCGGCATCAGGAACCGGTAGGCGAAGAAATGATTCACCTTGCTGTAGCATTCCGCCAGCAGGCTGACTCTCTCAACCGGTTCTCCTGCCGCCGCGTACCAGTTGAAAATCTCTTCCGTAGGCTGACAGATGCGCTCCACGTTATCAAGGCTCCTCTCTGTCAGCTCCTTCATCTGCTCTGCGCCTCCCTGCAGAAGCACGCCGTATGTATTGACGTTCCACCGAAAGATAAGATACTCCGGATACCGCATGAAATAGTGCAGCAGCTCTTCCCTCTTTCTGGCAAAGTCCTCAGATTCATAGCCGCTGCCCGCGCCTTCCCGCTTGTCCTGCAGGCTGAACAGGAGCAGGTTATAGCAGGGCGCATTGATCCTGATGGACAGCTTCGAGGCCTCTTCATAGATATCCTGTGCCGGCAGACGTCCCCCGAATACCTTCATGAAGAAATTGGTACGGGAGAACTGTTCATATTCTCTCGCCTCTTCCTGAAATTTCTCCTGATAACTCTTCTGCTCCTGTTCGCTCTCAATCTTCGCACGGAGCTCCGAGAGCACCTTCTGGAGGCTGGCTCTGGTGATGGGCTTGAGCAGATACTGTTCCACTCCTACCGTAATCGCCTGTCTGGCATACTCGAAATCGTCATAGCCGCTGATAATGATGATCTTCATATCAGGGAACTCCTGATGCACAATGCGGCTTAAGGATAACCCGTCCATGAAAGGCATCTTAATATCTGTCAGCAGGACATCCGGCTTCGTCTTCTGGATCAGCGGGAGCGCCATCTCTCCGTCGCTGGCTTCTCCCACAAATTGATAACCGTACTGCTGCCATGGGATATTATCCCTTAACCCCTCTCTGACAATGCTTTCATCCTCTACCAAAAATATTTTTAACATATGTATTCCTCTCTTAATAAGTTCTCTCTTCCAGCAGCTCTTCCGTCACATTCTCTATCGTAAAGACATCCTCTTCCACATAATACTCCTTCTCCACTTCCTCTCCGTTCTCCAGTCTCTGAATCACATCTGAGAGATACTCTCCCTGATTGGGATTGCATTCGATGTCCACGTTGATCGTTCCCGCCGCAACCATCTCCAGAGCTTCCCGCACGGCGTCAAAAGAGATAATCGTGATATCGCCGTTAATCCCCACTGTCCTGCCCGATTCCCGGATCGCTTCTATTGCGCCAAAAGTCATATCGTCATTCTGGGAGACTACTACGTCAATATCGGGGTACTTCCGCAGAAAGCTCTCCATCACTTCCTTGCCCTTGGCAGACGTAAAATCCGCATACTCCTGGCCCAGTATGTTCCAATTGGCATGTTTCCCCGCAATTGCGGAGAACCCGACGCTTCGCCCGGCCTGCGCCGAAGCGCCCTGTGTCCCTTTCAAAATGACAATATTAACGGTCTCCTCCGATAAGCCCTTCTTCTCAAGATCGGCTTCCAGCCAGCGTCCCGCCTTCTCCCCCTCTTCCATGCTGTTGCTGCCTACAAGGGTCGTATACAAGCTCTTATCCGCCACATCGATGCTTCTGTCCATCAGGATTACCGGTATTCCGGCCTCCTTTGCTTCCATGAGCACCGTCTCCCAGCCGCTCTCCACTACCGGAGCGAACACAATATAATCCACCCGCCTGGAAATGAAGCTCCGAATCGCTTTAAACTGGTTCTCCTGCTTCTGTCTGGCATTATTGTAAATCATGAAATAGCCGTTATCCTTGGTAAATACGCGCTGTACCGATTCCGTATTCGCCGTTCTCCATCCCGATTCGCTCCCCAACTGGGATATTCCCACCACGATCAGGTTCTCGTCCTCACTGATATAGGTCTCATCCTCTATATCTCCGAACAAGCCGCAGCCGCCCACTATCATAAACAGCAAAATCACAAGCAGCAATACCAATGTTATGTCTTTCGTACGTACACTGAACTTATTATGTCTCATCCTGCTCCTCATTTCCGAGTAATTTCTCAACCTAATCCTCCATGCCGGAGTGATTTTGAACCTGATCTCCCGTCGTCTCATAAGCCACCGCCGGTATCACGATTTCCACGCAGGTGCCCTCCCCCGGCGCCGAATCGATATGCATGCCGTACTCAAGGCCGAAATTCATACGGATACGCTCGTTGACATTGGCAAGCCCAAAGCCCTTCTCCGTATCCTTGCAGGGCTTAATAATCTCACTGCGAAGCTTCTCAAGTTCCCCCGGTTCCATACCGACGCCGGTATCCTTAACCCGGAAATGCACCTTGCCGTCTATCAACTGTCCCGACACCAGAATCGTTCCCTTGGCACGCTTATACTTGATCCCATGATAAAGCGAATTCTCCACCAGGGGCTGCAAAGTCAGCTTCAGGATCTTATATTGGTACAATTCCGGCGCAATCCGAATCTCATAATCCAGAATATCCTGATACCGTACCTGCTGAATCTCCAGATAACTCTTAATATGCATCTCCTCTTCCCGTATCGTAATATATTCCTTTCCCTTGCTGAGTACCAGCCGGAAGAATTCCGAGAGGGACATAACCATATTGACTGCCTTATCCGAATCATGACCCTCGATCAGCCATACAATCGTATCTAATGTGTTGTACAGAAA
Organism: Lachnospiraceae bacterium; assembly: GCA_017626325.1. Lineage (GTDB taxonomy): Bacteria > Bacillota > Clostridia > Lachnospirales > Lachnospiraceae > UBA3282. The sequence continues at coordinate 6,932 of JAGAIZ010000084.1, forward strand.
ATGCGGATTGATCTGCTCCTGCAGAAGCCTCAGATCGGCCCGGCGCATCTTGCGCTCGTCCTCTTTGATCTTCTGCACAAGCTCCTCGATGCTCTCCGTCATGCTGTTGACGCTGTCTGCCAATACCTCCACCTCATCATCCGAATCCACGTGCACCCGCGCGGAGAAATCCCCCTGGGATACCCGCTCTGTCACCTGGGACAGTTCCAGAATAGGCCTGATAATTCCTGTTACTATTCTGACCGTCAACAACATTACCAGCATCATAAGCAGCGCCAGCAGGATGCCGCAGAACAGCGTGAACAGATCGACTCTTGTATTGAGCTGTTCTGTCAGATGCCCCATACTCTTAGTCTGATAATATATGTAAGACTGAATATCATCCTGAACCAGTTCCGTCATGATATAAATATTATTATTCAGCATCTCTATATTTTCATCATAAGAATTCTCTACCTCGAGATTCTCCCTGATCTCATCTACCTTATCCTGCAGCGTATCGATATCCCGCATCAGAATCTGAAGCCACACGCGGCTTTCCCCGTCTGTCGTAATCCGCATCAGGTTACGGAACTCGCCGCGCATCTCCGCAAGCAGCAGGTAAGGGTCCTGCAGGCTCCCGTCGTCCCCGATAGTCTCGAACGTAACCGCTCCGACCACCAGCTTATACAGACTCTCATCCATTTCCTCCTTGAAATTCAGATTATAGCTGTTGGCAATCGTCATATTGCTCACGATTCTTCCATACGCGTTACTGTAATTATGAAGGGCATAGATCAGATAAATGACCATCACCATAAAAGGGACTGCCACCATCATCATAAGCATGATCAATTTGTTCTTGATAGAAGATTTCACTTTTCGCGATTCTTTTCCCGGCATTTTTCACACTTCCTTTATAACTATTGTAACGATTTGTATATAAATTGCAAATTTTTCATTGTTTAAATTGCAATAAATTTGTATATAGTGTAAAATTAATATATTGTATACAAAGAAAACGCTTATGAATAGAAGAACGCAATATGAATATCAAGACAAAATTATCTCATATATATCAGAATATCTGTAAGGATACCGGAGGAGAGAACGAATCACCCAAACTGATTGTAGTCGTAAGGCTTCTGACGCTTATCATGCTGGTCTATACCTTAATCGACTGCATTCTGACGTTATACACACAGCATGCGGGCGGAAACTTTTTCTGTTTTCTTTCCCTCATTCTGTTCCTTGTTATTTTTGTGTTGTCCTATTACTGCAAGACCTTTGTCTCTTACTGTATTTTGAATCTGTATATACTTGCCTGGATTATCTCCAATGTAGTCTATTTCGGCTGGAACATCGGTGTACAGCATTTTCTCCTTACGCTGCTGGTTTTCTGCTATTTCTCCAAATATCAGCACAACGGAGCCAAAATCGCTTATTCCGTCTTTCTGGTCTTGCTTCGTATTACGTTATATTATTACTGTCACAGCCATGATCCTTATATCATGCTGAATCCGGCTGCCAACGACGCTTTCCAGATCGTCAATACGCTGGCAATCTTCATTTCCATTGCCATGATCGCCTATGTCTTCAGCACGGATACGCAGGCGCTGGAGGGCAAGCTGATCGAGTACAACGAACGGCTGCAGAAGCAGGCGAACACCGATACGCTGACCGGGCTTTACAACCGCCGCAAGACGATAGAATATCTGGACACTCTGCTGAAATCCACGGACAACCAGATCAGCATCTGTCTCTGCGATATCGATTTCTTTAAGAGGGTAAACGACACCTACGGGCATGACATCGGCGATGTCGTCTTAAAGACACTATCCCAGACGTTTCAGAAGGAGCTTCCCAAAGATTCCTTTATTTCCCGCTGGGGCGGCGAGGAATTCCTGTTTATCTTCCCGAAATTAAACGGCGACGAGGCCAACGCCGCACTGGAAAACCTGCGGCAGAAAATCAAGGCGATCGTGTTCGACGGCGGCATAGAGAAATTCTCCGTATCCATGACCTTCGGCTTAGTGGAATACGATTACCACAATGACTTGAATACCATACTCAAGCAGGCGGATGAAAAACTATATATCGGTAAAGGAAGCGGACGTGACCGGGTTGTTTATTAACCCGGTCTTTCTTATTCCCGGGCGCCGGCCTCTCCTGTCCCTTCGGAAAGCTAATTTACTTAAGTCAGACGGCTGTAAAGAAAGTGCGAAGCATGGCGGAATCCTTCCGCTCATATATTAGTAAAAACGATCTTAGAAGGTATTCCCTTGAAGCATACTCTGACCTTAAAGCAATGGGCTTTCGCCCTTCTTGTATTCACCTGCTTTACAGCCGCTACATTTTTCTATTATACACAGAACCACGCGGACGCACGTTTCGAAGCTTTTACGGAAGAATTTTTCCTGAATGAGTTAAAGGCAAACCCCATCCATTTCCACTATTCCATACAGGATCCGGCGGTATACGGGATTGATGAATCCGAACTTACGCTGCCCGTTTATCAGTCAGGAGAGGCCTGTCAGAGCGTATATGAACTGGCACAGACTGCCGCCGCGCTTGAAGCCTTCGACGAAAACGCACTGAAGGAATCTAATCAGTATCTGTACAGGCTCTTAGATACCTACCTGGCCGCCGCTGCCCGGACCGCCTCATATCCCTATTTCTCAGAGCCCTTGTCCCCGTCCTCCGGCATTCCCTCCGAGCTGCCGGTCCTTCTTGCCGAATACCGGCTCAATACGGAAGCAGACGTTAAGCACTACCTTGCTATTCTGTCCCAGATCCCTTCTTACTTCGAGGGATTCATCCTGTATGAACAGGAAAAAGCTTCTGCCGGGCTGTTTATGTCAGACGCAAGCGCGGATAAAGTCATAGAACAGTGTATGAATTTAATGGACCCCGACGCTTTAGAGAACGGCAGCCATTTTCTGAATACTACCTTTCAAAGCCGTCTGCAGACTTTAACTGATCAGGGCATTATCACCAGACAGCAGTCTCTTGCCTTCCAATCAGAGAACGACCGGCTCTTAACAACAGTGGTGGCTCCCGCTTACGATGCGCTTGCCGATGAGATCACTCTGTTAAAGGGTAGCGGCAAGCCTGCCGGCGGGCTGACACAATACGACGGCGGCAGAGACTACTATGAGGCCCTTGTCCGGCTGCAGACCGGTTCTGACCGCAGCATAGCGGAAATAAAGCAATTACTCTACCGTGACCTTCAGTTTAACTATGAATCTTTGATACAGCTTCTGCAGAGCGATCCTTCCTTAAAGAATATGTTCTCTGAGGAGCCTGCTTTCATGCCAGACATGTCACCCGAAGAAATACTGACATATCTGCAGACGCGGATGTCTAAGGACTACCCTTCTCTTCCGGCCCAGGGCGATGCCTCACAGATAACCTGTCATGTCAAATATATAGACGACTCCTTAGAGCCCTACAGCGCGCCGGCATTCTATCTGACGCCGCCTATTGACCACGTCTATGACAATACGATTTATATTAACGCGCTGGATACCTCTGACGACATATCACTTTTTACGACATTGGCGCACGAAGGCTATCCCGGTCATCTCTACCAGACAGTATACAGCCAGTTATATTGGGAACAGGCGGATATAACTCCCCTTCGCAGCGTCTTATATTACGGAGGGTTTATCGAAGGATGGGCTATGTATGTGGAGCTTTTATCCTATCAATATGCCATCGAGCTTACTGCCGCCGCACACCCTGAGGCTGCCGCATATTATCAGATATGCCGGCTGGACCGCCAAATTCAGCTCTGTCTGTACTCGCTGCTCGATATCGCCATCCATTACGACGGCGCTTCGCCTGACGACGTGCGGGAAATCTTTGCTTCCCTCGGCTCGCTGGACAATGACAGCATACAGGCAGTCTACGAATATATTGCGGAAACCCCCGGTAATTATCTGAAATATTATCTGGGCTATCTGGAAATCATGGAATTAAAAAAACAGGCTGCCTCCGTCTGGTATCCGTCTGACCAAACGTCCTCTGCCTGTAATGATTCTGAATTCGCGTATCGTTTTCATCGTTTCCTGCTGGAGAACGGTCCCGCCGATTACCGGAATCTGACGCTGCGGCTTGCCGCGTACTGACCTGTACCTATAGGCTGCCCGCCCCAGGCAGTATCCCGCCTGTGCGTTTCCCGTACTCTGCCGCACGCATGCACACCTGCAATATGCTGCCTGCGGCGGCAGCCTGGCTAATAGGTTTCCCGGAAAAAGGCATGCAGCTTAATCAGAGCTTTCTCCAAAACCCGCTGTTCCTCTTCCGTCAATTCTGCCACGACAGCGTCAATCATATCCTCATGGAACTTCCGGTGCGCAAGAAACGCTTTTCTTCCTTTTTCAGAAAGAGAGATCAATACAACTCTTCTGTCTTCCTCGCTGCGGCTCCTGTCTACATAGCCTTTCTTTACCAGACTATTAACCGCAATCGTAAGCGTCCCCGTCGTGACCTCCAATGTCCTGGCAACGCTGGTCATATTCTTCGCTGTCTCCAGCCCGATCGCCTCCATAACGTGCATATCGTTCATCGTGATATCCCGATGCTCTCCTTCACGGACAGCTTTCTCTTCTATTGTATTGATATTGCGGAACAGTTTAACGAGCACTTCATTCAACGTATTATTGATATCCATCTCTGCTCTCCAAATTAATGCGTTATTTGGACTCATTGTAGCAAAAAATAGTTTGAACGTCAAATAATTTGATTCCGTTATTCAGGCCGTTATTCTTCTTCCAGCATACTGTCCAGATAGCCTCTGTCCCACAGCAGAATCCGCAGCTTCCCCGCTGCCTCTGCCGCCGGAGCCGTGAAGTACTGGTTCGTCATGACGACGCCCACCATGCGGTCGTAATAGTCTCTGCCTCCATAAGTACGAAGCACCGCTTCCACGCCCACAGGCGCATGATACCGCTTACACTGGATGGCATAGGTCACGCCATCCTTCTCCGCCAGAATGTCGACGCCGAAATCGCCGCTGCCTCTGGTCACCTCCACATCAACGAACCCTCTTTTCTCCAGAAGTTCCGCGCAGAAATATTCAAATTCGTGCCCCTCCATCTCGTCCATGGCGCTGCCCCTGCGGCCCCGCCGATAACGCCGCACTGCGACAGCGGCAGCGGTAATGAGGATAAGAACCACGAAGATGATAAGGATTATCATGATAAAATCAGTCGTGTTTTGCTGCATAGTCCGGTTCCTTTAGCGTAGTATTCGTCAGGCACTGACGGCATCCTGCATATTCACCGCAGATAATACGCCGCCACTCCATGGGCGGGCACCACCGCGGTAATCATACCGCCTGCGGCCTTCGTCTCGGTCTTCTCCCATATATCATACAGGATACGCTCCTCCTGCGCCATGGAAGATACGGCAGGCGATATCTCCGCAACTGATACGGAAATCTCCCTTGCCTCATCGCTTAGATTAAACAAAGCGACTGCCGGATCACATCCGCCATCTTCATTCTTCCACACCGCCTGCTTCTCATCCCGCATGAGCTGCGTGCCCTTACGATTCTTCCCGAGCAATCGAAGAAGCGCTTCGTTAGTAAGAAGTTCTTTCGTCCAGTTATCCAACGTGGGCAAATCCGTACCGATCATCAGCGGAGAGCGGAACATGCACCACAGCGTCATCATGGTCTTTTGCTCTTCCCTGCTTAAGCGGCAGTCCCATTCCTGTCCGAAGCCTTTGCCCAATTTACCTACCGGAAGCATATCGCAGTCGGGAAAGCACCCCGGTCTGACATGATCCTGCCAGAGCTCGCAGCGCGCAAACATATCCTTAACCAGTCTCCATTCATCCCAGAAATCATCCGTAATGCGCCACATATTCGCATATCTGCAATACTCCCACGCCCGGTCGATATGGGCTGGTCCGGGGGATAAGCTGAGTACAATCTCTCTGCCGCTTCGTTCGATGGCGCGATGCAGCATCCGCGTCTCTTCCCAGCCCGAGAAGGGCATCTGCGGAATATTCCGGTACAGCCAGCTATCGCAGATATCGTCACATTTGATAAAATCAACGCCCCATTCCGCGTACAAGGAAATGATGGAGTCATAATAAGCCTGTCCCGCCTCCGTATGTCTGACGCCGTACATATCCGGATTCCAGCCGCAGATAGAAGACGGATCCGCAACCATATCCGCAGTCGCCGTACTCCCCAGTACCTTGCAGTGGTCATGCGCCGCCTGACGGGGAATCCCCCGCATAATATGAATTCCGAACTTCAATCCAAGACTATGGATATAATCCGCCAGCGGCTTAAAGCCCTGTCCGCCCGCCGAGGACGGAAAACGCCCGGGCGAAGGCATAAGCCTGCCGTACTCGTCCATCTCGTCATCCCCGAAGGGAATATACTGATACTCCTGTCTTCTGGTTCCGGCGTCATTGGAATACCATGCAATATCGATCACGATATACTCCCATCCGTAATCCTTCAGATGCTTCGCCATATATTCGGCATTTGTCCTGACCTGCTCCTCTGTCACGGCGGTATCATAATAATCGTAACTGTTCCAGCCCATAGGCGGCGTCTGCGCAAATTGATTCTTATCCATAACTATATTTCCGTCTCCTTTTTGTCAAGCTATAGGAAACAGTCTAACATGCTAATGCGCTAAAATCAATTTATAATCTGATTTTCAGGCTCCTGTCTCTGATGACTTGCCGCTTCGTACGCCTCCTGACAGAATATCTCCTGGGAATTTACCGGCGTATCGGCCTGTTCCGGCAGTTGATAGCTTCCGTCCGGCTGCTGCACCCTGCCTTTTACATTGTCGCTCAGCATGGTGCGGAACATATTTCTCAGGCGGCGCTTAAGAGCCTCGTCATAGACGGGCGCCGCCACCTCCACTCTGCGCAGCGTGTTCCTCGTCATATAATCCGCTGAGGCAATATAGATACTGTCCCGCTCCGGCGTACCGAAGATATAGATACGGGAATGCTCCAGGAATCTTCCCACGATACTGACGACCCGGATATTGTCCGTCTCTCCCGGTATGCCGCTGCGCAGACAGTTAATGCCCCGTATAATCATATCGATTTTCACGCCTGCACGGGAAGCTTCTATCAGCTTATCCATAATCAGCTTGTCCGTCAGGGAATTGATCTTAATGCCGATATACGCCGACTTTCCTTCCTTGGCGCAGGCAATTTCCCGCGTTATCATATCCAGCACTTTATTCTGCAGACATTTAGGCGCGACCAGCAGATGCTCGCTTTCCTCCACCACCGTTCCGAGCAAAACCGCCCGGAAGACGCGGGATGCCTCCTCGCCGATTTCCTTATTCGCCGTAATCAGCGACAAATCCGTGTAGAGTCTGGCGGTCTTCTCATTATAATTCCCGGTGCCAATCTGTGTGATATACTGGATCTCTTCTCCTTCTTTTCTGGTAATGAGGCACAGCTTGGAATGCACCTTCAGGCCGTCCACGCCATAGACAATATGGCAGCCCGCATCCTCTAACCGCCTGCTCCATTCAATATTATTTTCCTCGTCAAAACGGGCTTTCAATTCCACCAGCACATCTACCTGCTTGCCGTTCTCCGCCGCTTCTACCAGAGCCTCCACTACCTTGCTGTTTTTCGCCAGACGGTACAGCGTCATACGAATAGAGATCACCTTCGGATCCCTTGCCGCCTCCTGCAGCATGTGAAGAAACGGCCTGATGCTTTCGTAAGGATAAGACAGCAGCACGTCACGATCCAGAATCTGCGGGATAATAGGCTGATACGCATTCACCATTGCAGAGGGCTGGGGAATTCTTTTCTCATATATAAGACTTGTATCCCTGCGGAGCAGATCGCCTACCTGATAGAGAAACGATAAATCCAACGGCGCTTTGGAGCGAAATACCTGTGCCGGTTCCACCTCCGCATAAGCGCACAGCTTCTTGATAACCTCCGGTACGATCTCCCTGGTCAGTTCCAGACGCACCGGCGCCAGTTTCCGGCGCTGCTTCACAATCTGCGCCATATAATCCCTGTAATCCAAATCCTCGTCGTATGCCTTGTTCACGTCGATATCCGCATTCCGCGTCACCCGAAGCAGCGACTTCTCAAGCACCTGATATCCCTTAAATACCTTCGGCAGGAAATGCAGAATCAATTCCTCAGAAAGCATGTAGTAATCTTCCTTGCCCGGTATCTGGATCAGCCTCGGAAATACACCGCTGCTGCATGGAATAATTCCCAGCTTCCGGCTGTCCTTCTTCGTACCCAGCACGGCCAGGGCATAGATTTCCTGCCCTTTCAGAAAAGGAAAAGGCTGTTTCCTTCCCACTACCATTACCGACAGGAGAGGTACGATTTCATTCATAAAATACGATTCCAGACACGCGCTCTCGTTCCCGGACAAAGCGCGGAAATTAACAAGATGGAATCCCTTATCTTCCGCTTCTCCCATAACCGCATCATAGGTGTCGTCCTTTACCTTATTTAATTGTTTCACACGTTCAAGAATCGCCTTGATCTGTTCCTTCGCCGTCATGCCGGTCTTGTTATCCCTGACCTGTTTAGTCAATAACTTCTGATCCTCCAGCGAGCCTACCCGTACCATAAAAAATTCATCCAGATTACTCTGGAAAATGGACAAAAAGGACATCCGCTCGCACAAAGGCACCTGCGGATTCTGTGCTTCTTCCAGCACGCGCTCATTAAACCTGAGCCACGACAACTCCCTGTTTTCATATAAACGGATTTCTTCTTTTGTCTGTTCTTTCATAATAATCCTCCATGTCAAAGTGATTTTTCAACCTGATCTTCATGTCAGAGCAATTTTTCAATCTTATCAAAGCGGTTGCCCGTGATGACCTTTTATATTATCTTTTTCTTACGAAAAATAATAATACACACAACAACCACCAGAATGCTGACTCCGATTACCGCAGGATACCCGTCCCGCAGTTCCGGCATATTTTCAAAATTCATGCCATACCAGCCCGTAATCAGCGTCAGCGGGAAGAAAACAGTCGATACTACCGTCAGATATTGCATATTCCTGTTCTGTCTCGCGTCCACCTGTCCCTGGTACACATCCTTTACCTGATTGGCATAATCAATCAGATGTATTGCCCTTTGGAGAAGGCGCTCCGCGCGGTCGCTGACCGTACCGAAATATTTCAACTGCTTTCTGTGAAAAATACCGTTTTCATTCTCCTCCAGCGTCTTGCCGATCTCTGCAATCTGTTCATAATATCCCCGAAGCGTCAGCAGCTTCTTGCGTACGTCCAGCATTCTCTCTATGAAGTTCACCGGCTCCTTATGCAGCGCCTCTTCCTCCATCTGCATCAATTCCTGCTCATACTGATCTAACAGCACCGCGTCTTTCGATATGATTTCTGAGAAAAGCATGGCCAGAAACTTCTCAATCGTCTGCTCCGGCCGTATAGATTTGCGTCGAAGTCTCGTCATAAGTTCCTGCACATAGCCGTCTTCATTTACTAACACGATCCGCTTGCGCATAACATAGAAAGCTATACGGTATCTGCTCCCCATAATATCCAGGAATCTCGGCACCGCCAGCGTACCGCTGAAATATTCCTGCTCCGCCTCCACTTTATTAAAGGAGATTTCCCGCAGGTTTAACTCGCTCTCCGCACCCGGTACAAGACGCCCCAGCATCTCTGCCGCTTCCTTCGGCTTACACACGAACACTGCGCCTGTGCCCTCTGTCTGCAATACTTCATATTCTGTTTCTTCCAACCGCTCCCTGAGCGCATAAATCTTCATCTGCACCGCCAACTCTCTTATCCCAAGTATATAGAAAGGGATGTAAAGTAACTATCAGCGCAATGTAAAATCAACGTGAATTATGTAAAAATTACGTATAATTTCGTAAAAACCGGATATTATTAAATTTTTTTTATATTTTCTTTCTTTTTTCTTTCGAGTTTTGACACACCTCATTCACATTTGGCATTTATAGTAATAGATGTATTAAGGAAGTACCCCTCAACGAACTTAATTACATACAAAGGAGTCGCCGGTGCTGCATTGGTGCCGACCGGCTTCGACTAAACATAACAGCCGCGTCCCACAGCGGACGCCCTGTTGACATATATTCGGAACAGACATTTCTATCCTTCTCACACACAGGAAACGGCGCCCCATATGGAGCGCCGTTTTCCTGTCTCTGATTTACATATTGGCTTCTATACCATCAGGCCTGCCAGAATAATACTGGCAATAATACCCACAAACGTAGACAGCAGAGCGCCTTTTAACGTATACCCTGTCTTCGTCACCTTTGCCGCCAGGAAATAAACGGACATCGTATAGAAAATCGTCTCTGTGCAGCTCATCATTATAGAAGTCGTCAGTCCGATCAGGGAATCCGGCCCATGATTCTTGAAAATGTCCAGCACCAGCCCTGTGGCCGCCGAGGATGAGAACATCTTAATCAGGATAAGGGGCGCCAATTCTGAGGAAACACCAATCCGTTCCGTCACGCCGCCGAACAATCCGCCCAGAAATTCCAGGAAGCCGGACGCCCGCAGCACTCCCACCGCCACCATAAGACCAATCAATGTCGGCATAATCTGAATCACCGTATGAAAACCGTCCTTCGCTCCTTTGATAAAATCCTCATAGACATTACACCGGTTGGCAATGCCGTATGCCACGATATAGAAAATAATAACGGGAATAATAATGTTGGAAATATTCGATAATACAGAAACCATATCGCCAGCCCTCTTTGGGCGGCGTAAAGATGCGCCGCCATCCGCACAAGCTTCTTTATTAAAGAGTATGCGGCAGGAAGCGAAATTATTAGCATCGGACCCGCCGGCATTGCTTCTCATTGCGCGGCAGCATTCAAAGTAGTACAATATACAATAATTGCGGCAGCAGCAGATACCCGCTGCCTGTAATAACCAAATATTATAAGCAAAGGACAACGCCATGGAAAACCAAAATCTGAAAACCTACCCCATAAACGAGCTTCCCCACTACAAGGTACACGGCAGGACCGTGCCCGGCGCTTCGCCGCTTCCCCTCTTTTTCAACGGAAGCGCAATCGAAGTGAACGTATCCGGCACAGAGCTGTGGATAGAACTGACTGTAGACTACGCTGTCTTCGAACCCTGGATCACATGCGAGATCAACGGCGAACTGATCAGCCGTCAGATGCTGCTGCCCGGACACTACACACTCTGCCTGTTTCGCGGCATGAGTCCCGAGCCTGTCAAAAACGTCAAAGTAACCCGCGAACTGCAGGCAATGTCCGAGGACCCTTCCTGCTGTATTCTGGTAAACGGCATGAAGGCCGACGGCGCTTTCTCTCCGGTTCCTCCTAAGAAATACGCGCTGGAATTCGTAGGCGACAGCATCACCTCCGGTGAAGGCACCTACGGCGCCAGAGAAGATATGGACTGGATTCCCATGTACATGAGCTACAGCCGCGGCTACGCCAGGACCGTGGCAGACACGCTGGACGCGGATGCCTATATGATATCCCAGGGCGGCTGGGGCGTGCTGTGCGGCTGGGACAATAATCCCCGCTCCAACATCCCCTCCCGCTATGAGAAGCTATGCGGTCTTAGCTGCGGCGAAGCCAACGAAAAAGCAGGCGCCTTCGCTCCGTACGACTTCACGGGAAGAAGCATCGACGCCGTGATTGTTAATCTCGGCACCAACGACGCCTCCGCTTTCGACCAGCCTGCCTGGCATGACCCCGCCACAGGCGAAACCTTCTGTCAGCGCAGAAACGCGGACGGTTCTTATAACGAAGAGGATCTGGCCCGCTTCCAACGCGCCGTCGTCGATTTTCTGAAGATGCTCAGAAGGGACAACCCGCAGGCGCATATCGTATGGTGTTACGGTATGCTTGGCTACGATTTGTCCCTTCCCATTGCAGACGCTGTCAATCAATACCGGTCAGAAACCGCCGACCGCGACGTCATGTTCCTGCAGCTTCCCGCCACCACCGATGAGACCTTCGGCTCCCGCTGCCATCCCGGCGAGCCATCCCACACGAGGGCGGCGCGGCTTCTGATTGAATATTTACGGGGATGTCTGCATTAGCGGACATCTCCGGCAATCTCTCTCGCCACATATACGCCGCTTGCCGACGCATGGGAGAGGGAATGCGTCACACCGCTGCCGTCTCCGATCATATAAAGTCCCTTATATTTCGTCTCAAGGTGATGATCAATCTCCACTTCCATATTATAGAACTTCACTTCCACGCCATACAGCAGCGTATCGTCGTTAGCAGTACCCGGCGCAATCTTATCAAGCGCGTATATCATCTCGATAATACCGTCCAGAATCCTCTTAGGCAGCACAAGGCTTAAATCTCCCGGCGTAGCCGACAGCGTAGGCTCCACGAGTCCTTCCTCAATCCGCTTGGCGTTACTGCGCCTTCCTCTGACCAAATCCCCGAACCGCTGTACGATAACGCCGCCTCCCAGCATATTGGACAGTCTGGCGATGCTTTCACCATAACCGTTGCTGTCCTTAAAAGGCTCCGAGAAATGCTTCGCCACCAAAAGCGCGAAATTCGTATTGTCTGTCTGCTTCTCAGCGCCCTCATAGCTGTGCCCGTTCACTGTCACGATACCATTCGTATTCTCATTCACAACGATACCATGCGGATTCATACAGAAGGTTCTCACATTGTCCTCAAATTTCTCTGTCCGGTACACGATCTTACTCTCATATAACTCGTCCGTCAGATGGGAGAAAATCACCGCGGGAAGCTCCACACGCACGCCGATATCCACGCGGTTCGATTTCGTGGGAATCTCCAGGTCCTGACATACCTTTTCCATCCATTTGCTGCCGCTTCGTCCTACAGATATGACACATTTGTCACAATCATAAGTCTCATCAGCCAGTACGATCCGATAGCCATTCTCCAGCGCTTCCACCGCCTTTACCGGTGTATCGAAATAGAAGGTCACCTTATCCTTCAGCGCCGCATACAGATTCTCCAGCACAATATAATTGATATCCGTTCCCAGATGCCGTACGGAAGCGTCCAGAAGATTCAGCTTATTCTGTAAACACACCTTCTTAAAATGGGTACCGGCGGTAGAGTACAGCTTCGTTCCCTCGCCGCCGTATTTCATATTGATATCATCCACATAGCGCATCAGTTCAATGGCCTGCTTCTTCCCCACATGCTCATGCAGCGTACCGCCGAAATCATTCGTAATGTTATATTTTCCATCGGAAAAAGCGCCCGCACCGCCAAATCCGCTCATAATCGAACAGCTCTTACAGTTCACGCATGTCTTCACCTTGTCCCCGTCTATGGGACAATGCCGCTTCTCCAGAGAATGTCCCGCCTCAAATACCGCAAGCTTCAAATCCGGGTTCTGCTGCACCAGCTCGTAAGCCGTAAATATACCACCCGGTCCCGCGCCGATAATAATAACGTCATATTTCATATTTCGTCCCCCTTTTCTTTCCGATACATCGCCATCCTTCTGTTTTATGCGATATGTCACTCCGCTTCTCATCTTACCATAATTATATCTCCGCCGCCACCATACATTTTCGGGCATGAAAAGAGCGGGAAATCTGTCCGCCAGACTTTCCGCCCTGTCCTGATCTTATGTTTCAACTATCGCTTAAAATATCACTTCCACTTTCACAGGCTCCATACCCGTCAGCTCGCTGCTGCGCGCATCCGGCTGCATCGTTCCTGCATAGATATCATAACGGCTGCCTCCCCGGATACGCTCGCCATCCTCCTTTACTACCGTAAATGCTTTTGCCCGAACGGTAAGCTCCGTCTCCAGCGTTTCCTTCGCCCTGACATGGACCCTTCTGAAAGCGCACAATGCCGGATTCTTAGGAGCATATTCGCAGTCCCTGCACTTGATATAAAGCTGCACGACATCGTCGGTATCGAAGTCTCCCTGATTCTCCACCGTTACCCTGATCCTGACATCCGGGATACCGGAACCGTTCTCATCCCGCGCGCCAATGGCAGCCTCGGCCGCCGTAACAGCCACTTTGCCATAGGTCAGTCCGAAGCCGAAAGGATACTGCGCCTTTCCTTCCATATAGCGGTAGGTCCTTCCCTCCATATGATAGTCGGTAAATTCCGGAAACTGTGCAAGATCCTCATAAAAGGTAACCGGCAGCTTGCCGGAGGGCGAAACTTCTCCAAATAAGACATCTGCTGCGCTTCTGCCGCCCTCAGCGCCCGGATACCAAAGCTGCAGTACCGCATTAAAACGTTCTGAAGCATACCTTAAATCAATCGCGCTTCCCGCCATAAGGCAGAAAATAACCGGCTTACCGGTCTCTGCAACCGCCTGCATTAAGTCACGCTGACATTTGGGAAGCTGCAGATCCAGTTTATCGCCGGAAGCATAACTGTTGCCGGTGTCTCCTTCTTCTCCCTCCAGCGTCTCATCGAGTCCCATACACAATACTACTACATCGCTGTGCTCCGCTATGATTCTGGCCTCCGCCAGCCTGTCCCCCGCATAGGCAAGAGACTCCGTCCTATCCTCGAACAGACTGCAGCCCTCAGAGCACAGAACTCTTGCCTGGTCTTTCACATAATTTTGAATACCTTCCGCTACGGTTATGTACCTGGAAGCGGTACCATGATAATTACCAATCAGCGCTTTCCTGCTGTTGGCATTCGGCCCGATCACGCCAATGGTTTTCAGCTTGCCAGGGTCAAGAGGCAGGATACCGTCATTTTTCAGCAGAACGATGCTTTCTTCCGCCGCCTGTCTGGCCAGTGCAAGATGCGCTTCGCATTCCACGGTCTCATAAGGAATCGCATCATATTCGTTTGCGTCAAACAGTCCCAGCAGATACCTGGTTGTAAACAGGCGGACCGCCGCCTCCGTAATCGTCTCCTCCGTTATCAGCCCCTGCTGATACGCGTTCAGCACATGAAGATACGTATTGCCGCAGTTGAGATCACAGCCGGCATTTAACGCCATCGCCGCCGATTCCGCCGCAGAGGAAGTTACCATATGGTGCTCATGGAAATCCCTGATCGCCCAACAGTCAGATACAAAATGTCCTTTGAAATTCCATTTCCCACGTAAAGTGTCCTGAATCAGCGTCTTGCTTCCGCAGCATGGCTCCCCGTTCACCCTATTGTAAGCGCCCATAACGGCTTCCACCTGTCCCTCTTCCACCAACGCTTCAAATGCAGGCAGATAGGTCTCTTCCATATCTTTGGCGGTGGCTTCTGCATTGAACTCATGACGCAGCGCCTCCGGTCCTGAGTGCACCGCAAAATGCTTGGCGCAGGCCGCAGCTTTCATCGTTTCCCCTTCACCCTGCAGGCCTTTGACATAAGAAACCCCCAGCCGTGAAGTCAGATACGGGTCTTCTCCGTAGGTTTCATGCCCGCGTCCCCACCTGGGGTCACGGAAAATATTAACATTAGGCGCCCAGAAGGTAAGCCCTTTATAGATATCTCTGTCCTCATGCGCGGAATACGCATTGTATTTCGCCCTGCCCTCGGTGGCAATACAGTCGCCCACCTTATTCAGAAGCTCCTCATCAAAGGTTGCCGCCATACCGATAGCCTGCGGGAATACCGTCGCCATGCCCGCTCTGGCTACGCCGTGAAGACTCTCGCCCCACCAATTGTAAGCAGGAATCCCCAACCGTTCAATAGCCGGCGCATCATACCGCAGTTGACCGGCGCGTTCCTCCAGAGTCATCCTGCCGACAAGCTCCTTTGCCTTTTGTCTTGCTTCTTCTCTAGTCATGTCTTACGCTCTCCTTCCTCTTGTCCGCACTCCTGATATCAGTCCCCTTTATATGCGGTAATTGCTATTTTCCCGCTTATACTTTATAATAATTT
Organism: Lachnospiraceae bacterium; assembly: GCA_017626325.1. GTDB lineage: Bacteria > Bacillota > Clostridia > Lachnospirales > Lachnospiraceae > UBA3282. Next base: position 22,746 of record JAGAIZ010000084.1, read on the forward strand.
TATACTTTATTATACATGATTTCTCCGTGCAATAAACTATTTTTCCGGCAAAATCATACAAAACAGCACGAATGGAGGGTTTCCATGGATTACTGCCCTAAGCCTGCCGCCTACTACGAACAGCCCGTACTGAATTTCACGGAACGCTCTCTTGAAGGTTCGCAGGAATATGTCAATTTCATTCCCGATTCCCATCTCCGCATCTGGTACAACACCCAGACGGAAGGATATGACAGCCATTACCATAATGCCATGGAAATCATCGTCTGTATGGAAAACAGATATAAAATTTTCTCCAACAATCAGACCTATGTATTAAATATCGGTGACATTCTGATCATTCCGCCTTATATGATACACGAACTGCTTGCTATCGACTCCGGCGCCCGTTTTATCTTCCTGATTAATACGGAGATATTAAGCTGTTTTCAGGATTTCAACCTGCTTGACACAGTTCTTATGGAGCCTTACTTGTGTACGCCCTCTACCCGCCCGGAAATCTATCAGCACATTTACCAATCCCTGATACAGATGGCGGACCTTTATTTTACCAACGACAGCTTCTGGGAAATATCCATTTATTCTATCCTGTTAAACATTATGTCGGTTATCGGACTCAACCACTTTTATCAGAATTCCAGCAGGGAAAACGGCACATGCAGCAGTAAACATCAGGAATACCATAAGATATTTACAGAGCTGTTAAGCTATATTGACGCTCACTATGCCGAAGACCTTACACTGGAACAGATGGCTGCCTACACCGGCTTCTCCAAGTATCATTTTACCAGGCTTTTTAAGCAGCACACCAATACTACCTTTTACAATTATCTCTGCCACAAACGGATTCAGGTGTCCCAGCAGATGCTTACCGTAAGCACGGACTCTTCCGTTACGGATATCGCTTTCCGGGTAGGCTTTAATAATCTGACTACCTTCTGCCGCTGCTTTAGAAAATATGTCCACTGTTCGCCCACCGAATACCGGAACAAATTCCGCGCGGAGGAAATTCTATAGCGGCATAATCAGCCTTTCACGCCGCCAAGCGCTACGCCCGCAATAATGTACTTGGATAAGAGCAGATACACGATGATAAGCGGCATTACCGTCAGCGTCAGTCCTAAATAAACGGAGCCGTATTCTGTCTTATAGATATCGCCTTTCAACAGGCTGACCATAATAGGCATTGTATATCTCTTCTGATCCGTAAGAAGTACTAACGGTGTAAACAGGTTATTCCAGCTTGCCACGAAACTGAAAATCGCCTGTGTTGCAATTGCCGGTTTCATAATCGGCAGTACGATACGGTTAAAAATCATAAACTCTCCCGCTCCGTCAATTCTCGCCGACTGCACGATTTCCATGGAAAGCGTAGGAAGCAGATACTGCCTCATGAAAAATACCATGGTAGGAGACGCAATCGCCGGCAAAATCAACATAGACAGGTTATTCGTCATATGAATCTGATAGACCATCTGATAAAAACCAATCATAGTTACCTGAGCAGGAATCATCATGACTACCATAATAAAGCTGAAAAACGCGTTTCTCCACTTCCAGTTATAGGCTACCTGCGCATATGCCGTCAGGGAAGAGAAATACAGCGCCAGAGCCGTTGCGCCTGTGGAAATCAACAGGGAGTTCAGAAAGCCTACTGCCGGATTAAAGCTTTTACCTAACAGAATCTTCAGATTGCTCATCATGTAGCCGGAAGGAATCAGCGATATTGCATGCTGCTGAATCTCCGTAGTAGATCTTGTGGCATTTACAATCATGATCCAGAAGGGCAGAATGCTCAGGATTGACAGAGAAATACATACCACGTAAATAACGATTTTCATGATGCGATTTTCTTTATTCTTCAGCATGACGCATCCCCCTTTCCTGATTTTTGCCGCATTTTATATTCCTTTTGCTGCTGCTTAATCTGCTTTCTCTGCTCTACTTCGTCTCTATCTCTCATAACGAAGAACATCATACCGGAAAGTACCGCGATAATGAGGAACATCATCATACTTGCTGCCGCCGCTCTGTTGTACATATAGCTGCCGCTGAACGCCTGATTATAAATAAACAGACTGGTCGTAAGCGTTGCGTTATCGGGTCCGCCGTTCTGGAAAAGCTTCGGTATATCAAACATGTTCAAGCCGCCAATCAGACTTGTTACGAGCGTGAAGAGCATAATCGTCTTAATATTCGGAAGCGTTATGTAGAAAAACGTCTGTACCCGGTTAGCGCCGTCCACCTCTGCCGATTCAAAAATTTCAGGACTGAGACCCAGAATACCCGAAATCAATGTAATCATAGTAGAACCGTACCACATCCATGTCTGGATAAAGATCACAACACCCCTTGCAACCGTCTTGTTCCGCAGAAGCTCCACCGGCTTCTCCGCAAATCCGAATCTTACCAGCAAATCATTGACCGGCCCCATAGGATAGCCGAAGAATCCGCTGAACAAAATGGCAATTGTCGCCGCCGTAATGATATTGGGCATATAAAGCAATATCTTGAAGCCGCCCTGCCCCTTTACCTTGCTTCTTTTATCCGTAAACCATGCGGCCAGCAGAAGCGCAAGCAATATCTGAGGAATGAAATTGGAAACCCACAATACTACCGTATTGCTGAATGCCTGCTGAAAAGACGGGCTTGATAACACCGTCTTGAAATTCCGGAAAATATCGTCTGTCAGGAAATGAATGGAAGTCATTCCCAGACCCTTCAAATCAGTAAATCCAATCACTGCCGTATACACAGTGGGATACAAGGAAAACAATAAGAATGCAACCACGAACGGAATACTGAAAATATAACCGTACTTTGCATACCTGTCATACCCCGGTTTTTTACTTTTCATCTGATTCACCTTCCCTAAATCTCTCTAAAACAAAGGCGAAGCGGACGATACAGTCCGCCTCGCCTGATATCATAAGTTCCTGTATTTGGCGCTTAGAGCCGGAATTACTCAACGATAACGTCAAGGTTATCCGCTACCTGCTGCTTGAAGTCCGCAATTGCCTGCTCGCGGGACTTATTTCCTGCCGTATACTCACGCACCTGATCTCTCCAGTATGTATTGATAGTCTCGTCATACTGTGTCAGATTGGTTCCCTTTGCGTACTGGTTCGCAGGTACAAATGCCTCAAACATGTTCTGTCCGCCGAGGAAATCTACGGAACCATCAGACATAGCCATTACTGTACCGCTTGCTACGGAATCCTTTGTACCGCCTTCACCATTTAATGTACCGTTAGCCCACTTATACTGTAAGCCGTCCTCTGTGCAGTCTAAGGTAATCCACTCAATGATGTCGCCTACAGCTTCCTTCTTCTCGGAATTCGTATTTGCAAGCACCCATGTGCCGCCCCAGAAGAAACCGATCGGAGGCTCGCATACAGCCCAGTCGCCATAAGTTCCCTCGCCTACGGCTTCGCCGCCGCAGTTAGGCGCCATAGTGTAGTTGATTAACCATGCGGGACCGAAGAAACCGAAAATCTCCTTTTCTCCTTCTCCCTTCATATCCGCGAACCATGCATCCTGCCAGTCCTGCGTATCATTATGATAACCGTTATCCTTTAACTGCTTGGATAAATCAAGGAACTCTTCTCTCTTAGGATCGATATTTAACTTGCCGTCAACAATCCAGCCTGTATCAGAGCTGTTCTCAACTGCATGCCAGATATCGCCGTCGCCGGAAACAATGCCGTAACCCTTTGCCTTTAACTCGCCTGCCGCTGCGAAGAATTTATCCCAGCCAGGACCGATCTTTCCGGCAATTTCAGCCGGATCGTCTGTTCCCCAAACATCCTTTGCGATAGAACGGCGGTAAATGAATGCGCCGCCTGTTGCCTGATAGCCAAGACCTACCAGCTTGCCGTCAGGGTTAGTTCCGATATCTACGGTATACTGCGCAATATCCGCTGCCTCTAACGCCGCGTCCACATCAATTCCCAAATCTTCGTAAGGCGCCGCGTAACCGCTGGCATCTCCCTGTGTATATTTCAAAACGAATGCTGCCTCTGCACAATAAAGGTCAGGAGCATCTGCGCCGCCTGCTGCCAAAGCCTGATCCAAAGCGGGCTGATATGCACCGTCTGTTGTCGCAATAATTGTTGTATTGATTTCATAATCAAAATCGGGATGAGCCTCTTTGTATTTCTCAATCATCCCCGGAACCTCGTCCGTAAATGCCCATACGTTGATGGTCTTGGAAGCGTCGCCCGAGCCGCCTGTTGTATCTGCAGTATCCGCTGCCGCCGTCTCACTTCCAGCTTCTGTTGTCTGTGTCCCTTCGCTGCTTGCTGCTCCCCCGTTGCCGCCACAGCCTACTAATAAAGTAGATACCATGCAGGCACAAAGCACACTTGCTAATAGCTTTTTCATAGTCTTCTCTCCTTATCCTATTGATTTTGCCGCCCCCAATGCCGAATGTCTTGCTTTCTTTCATTCGCCGTCTGACAGCTTACTATAATTTTAGCAGACGTGCTTATTTTTTCTTTACAGTTGTTGCCCTATCATGCAACAATTATTGCTCTTTCTTGTGTCTAAAATTTACGAAACACTTGCGCAATCGATTGTTCAGGCTTATTCATCTGATTGTCCATTACAAAGCGTTTTTACGCGACCAAGACGGTGTCCTGCGAAAAAAAACGAAATTTTCACTTCTCTTTTTCATGTATGGTCACACACGAAAAAAAGCCGATGGCGTCCACCGACTTTCAGCAATTATTGACAAACAGGTGACTATCTGTTTCCCGACTGTCCCTTTCCATGGTTCTTAATCTTACAGTAGACAACCGCCGCCAGCGTACTGCAGAAGGTCGCCGCGATCGCGGGCGCAATGATCCCCGCCGGATTCACGCTTCCGTATTGCTGCCTGTAAGCTATCATATTAACAGGAATTAACTGCAAAGAAGAAATATTGAGTATCAGAAAAGTACACATCTCCTTACTGGCATGACAGGGCTGCTTCGCAATGCCGCCATCGCCTGCAAGGTATTCCGGATTCCCACGCTCCCGCTCAAGCTGCGCCAGCGCCTCCATGGCCTTGAGCCCCGCAGGCGTGCACGCCCAGCCAAGCCCCAGCACATTGGCGATCAGATTCGTGGCAATATACTGCCTTGCCGGATGCTCCCTCGGAATCCTTGGAAAAAGAAAGCTGATAAAAGGCTGTATTCCTCTTGTCAGCTTCTCAATCAGACCGGACTTCTGCGCGATCTCCATCAACCCCACCCACAGCGCCATCACACCGATCATGGTAATACACAAAGATACCGCGTCGCCCGCAGAATCAAGGGCCGCGTTCGTCACCTCCGCCATCCTGCCGGTAAAAGCGCCGTACACAACCCCGATTAAAATCATAAATGCCCAGATATAATTCAGCATATGAGCCTCGATAAAGTTTCTTATAATAATGTATGTTTCTGCAAGGTATTCTATGAAAGCAGCTTCCTTCGAAATAATTACCTATCGGTATAATTTCTTTTTGTTATAATAGCCTTTTTCATAGCATCCACACCGTGAAACCCCTGCTCCAAAAGCGTACATTCAGCTTGATCAAGAGCTTTTGTAAAATTATGTGCTAAATAATCAAACCGCTTCATAGCGATAGATGTTCCCAAGCCCACATTTTTAGCCTCTTCTTCAAAGGCTTTTCTGTCGATTTCATCTATGCTGTATTTCCCTGCAATACTGAGTGCCATATTTCTTGTACTGCTTTCATACACAGTGGTACTTACTATGTCATATGCGGGAGCTAATTTGATCGATCTCAAATTTTCGCTATACAGCAATGATATATTTTTAATGTGATTATCTGTATTTCCAATTAAAAAATTGAAAACACATATATCCCATAGTTTTAGTTGGTCGGTCATGGGATCAACAGAATACTGTCGCAGTATATGAAACATCTGCTTTAAATATCCTCTCTGATCATGTTCATATTTATCTGCCGCAGCAATCCCCATAGCCTGCGCGAAATCTTCCTGATGCAGCCTTAACAGGACACCTTCTTCCGATACTTTACGGTCATATCTTTTTGTGGCAAACAGGATATCTTCATCCCTTTGGTCTCCCATATTTATAATAAAACTTTCCGGTGTCTCAATCCCCAGATATTTAGCTGTCATTAAACACAACTGTTCATTTACAACGATTCTATCCAACCGCACATGGCTTTGTTTTACAATATGCGTACTTGGTGCATTCCCAATAGGCAGATACCATTCCCCTTTCTTGTCATCATAATATAATCCGACCTTACCGGACGCCCCTGTTAAAGATAAATGTGCTTTTGTCACAAGCTGTGCCGATTCTGAAACACCCTCTTTTGCCAGATTCTTTACGTCCTCAAGAGAAAGCTTTTGATAGGAGGCTTCCACCTCCGGACTATCTTCTTCCAATATCCTGACTGCGCCGATACACTCACATCCCAGTCCGGATAACAATGATAAGTAATCATTTTGGTCGATATGCATCCAGTCAGCGACACACCTTCTGGTAAATCCCTCCGGCAGCAACCCTTCAAAAAAAGTTCTTGTAGCTTTCGGCGTATAGCTGATATTGGTAAATGGCAAACGGATAGAAACCGGCGCATTCCGAGGATTACTCATATACTCTTCACTATAACAAAAACATGCGTCCTCCTGATTACTTCCTGCTATATTGCCTACATATACCTGCCTGCCCTCTTTTTCGATATATACTGCCAGATTTCTCACTGCTTATCCTCTCTTTTCCACATCAATATCCATTCCCAGCATATTGATCAAGTATATTGCTTTCCCTAGTTCCGCAGTAACCTTTCCTCTTTCCAGATCGGATATAAAACTGATACTAAACCCGGTATACTCAGACAAATAAGCCTGTGTATAATGCAATTCCTTTCTTCTTTTTCTAATCAATGCTCCGAGGGATTTTGTATCTGTAATTTTCATAATCATATCACCATTTTCTTTGTGCTGTATAATTTATTATATATTTTTTATGTCGTTCGGCTTGTTTTTCAATTTATTTTAAAAATTTACGCCGTTCGGCTTATTTTATTAATTGCTTTGAAAATCTACGCCGTTCGGCTTATTTTCTAATTTTCTTTGTAAATTTATGCCGTTCGGCTCTATTTTTATTTTATATATCTAAATACATTCTGTCAATTATGCTTTACCGCTTATTTTATCTTATATTTTCATTAAATTACTATGACTAAGGCACTTCCTATAATTGCGAGCTTAAAGGTTTTCTCCACGCAATCAGATACAACTTCATGATAATTTCAATAACAGCTAAAGGATCTTGAGCAGGAAGAATGAAGCAGAAAAATGGCAGTCAATACCGCTATATGCCGTATAATACTGCCATTTCTTTCCATTCTTCTATTATTATAGATTATTTTATCAGTGCCTCATTTCCTACCAAATAATATTCTACCACTCCACCACAGCGGAAGCCCACGTCAGCCCGCCGCCGAAGCCGGATAAAGCAATCTTCATCCCCGGCTTCAATAAACCATTTTTGTTCATCTCATCCAACAGGATCGGCACGCTTGCCGCAGAAATATTTCCGCAATGATCCAGGCTGATAGGGAATTTATCTTCTGACACCTTAAGACGCTTTGCCACCGACTGGATGATGCGGATATTCGCCTGATGCAGGGCGAAGTAGTCGATCTCCTCCGCAGAGATTCCGGCATCCTCCAGCACCTTGTGGAGCGATGCAGGTACTGCCGTCACTGCAAATTTATACACTTCCTGTCCATCCATATGTACATATTGAAGCTCCTTAGAGGTCTCCACCAACGGGTTATTGTTGGTTCTGTTTAGACCCGCAAGCACCATGCCCCTTGAGCCGTCAGACCCCAGATCAAAAGCCAGAAAACCCGTATTCTCATCGGCGCGCACCACCGCCGCGCCTGCGCCGTCCCCGAAGAGCACACAGGTGCTTCTGTCGTTCCAATCCATAATCTTAGACAACGTCTCCGCTCCGATGATAAGCGCCGTCCGGTAAATACCCGACTGTATATAGGCATTGGCAATATGTAGCGCAAACATAAAACCAGAGCATGCCGCGTTGATATCAAATGCCACAGCATTCTTTGCACCGATCGCCGCCTGCACCTCACAGGCACAGGACGGCGTCACATAATCTGCCGACACCGTTCCCAGAATGATCAGGTCAATTTCCTCTGCTGTCACTCCCGCATTTTCCATGGCACGCTTCGCCGCCTCGACAGACATGCTTGCTGTTGTCTCTTCTTTGGCCAAATGGCGCTCTCTGATTCCGGTTCTGGAACTGATCCATTCGTCAGAAGTATCCATGATTTTGGACAAATCGTCATTTGTCACTACGTTTGCCGGAAGGCAGCTTCCGGTTCCTATAATTCTCGTTTTCATCTATATTAAACCTTTCTTTGCCCAATCAGCTTGCACTTGGGCGAAATTCATCCATAATATCCTTCACATGCTCTAATTTTGTGGCACGATAAGCATTCGCACCGCAGAAAAGAAGCGCGTCATCCACTTTTCCGGTTACCGCATTTATCAGTGCCTCCGTAATACAGTAGGGCGTCTCTGCCGGCCTGCAGGTACTGATGCACAGATGGCATTTTCCATGAGGAATCTGCCCTTCCTTCGCCTTTTTCATAAAAGGATTTAAGATAGCGCGTCCCGGCATACCCACGGGACTGTTGACAATCACGATATCCTCTTTCTTTGCGTTGATATAACTCTGCTTATATGCATCGGCAGCATCACATTCATAGGTCGTTACGAAGCGGGTCGCCATCTGCACGCCGCTTGCTCCCATTTCCATATAATGCTCCATATCCTCACGGGTATAGACGCCGCCCGCCACGATGACAGGAATCTCCGCTTCGTGCTCTGCCGCCATGGTATTGACATGCTCGATAATGGCTTTGACCTCATCGTCATAATGCAGACTGCCGATATCGTCAAGCTGTTCTCTGTGAAACCCCAGATGTCCGCCGGCAAGCGGCCCTTCTATCACCACAGCGTCAGGGAGTCTGTTGTATTTCTTCCACCAGTAACGCATGATCACCTGAGCCGATTTCACACTGGATACGATTGGCGCAAGCTTTGTTTTCGCCGCCCCGACTATCTTCGGCAGTTCCATAGGCAGTCCCGCGCCGGATATGATCAGGTCGATGCCTGCTGCCACCGCCGCCCTGACGTACTCCTCATATTTTCTGGTCGCCACCATAATATTGACTCCCAAAACACCGTCTTTGGCACGCTCCCGCGCCTTGCAGATCTCTGACCGGATCGCTCTTAAGTTTGCACCGATAGGATCCGTATCGAAATCGGGTTCTCTGTATCCGATCTGTGCCGTGGAGATCACGCCGATTCCCCCTTCTGCCGCTACCGCGCCGGCTAAAGATGACAGGCTCACACCGACTCCCATACCGCCCTGTATGACGGGTACTTTTGCAACCAATTCTCCTATTTTTAATGGTTTGATCATAACCATATGTCTATGCCTCTATCTTTCCGCACACCGCCGCGCACGCTTCCTGTCAGGGTCTCTTCCTTCTGCGCGCCTCCCTCGGTATACTTACACGCCGTCTGCCGCCGGACTCTCAGCATCTACCTAAGAATCTCAGCACCCGGCTGTCTGCCGCCACTGCGATTTCTTTCTCAGGCCTGCCCAATCGCGAACGTAAGCTCAGCCTGGGTCACCAACTTGCCGTCCACATATGCTTTGCCTGCTCCTACGCCGATAGGTCCTTTTATCTTAATGATCTCCGTCTCCAGCATCAGCACATCGCCGGGTACTACCTTTCCTTTAAACTTCACATTATTAAGCGCCGCAAAATACGCCGTCTTGCCTTTAAATTCCGGCTGGCTTAAGATCGCTACCGCGCCCGCCTGCGCTAGGGCTTCCACAATCAGTACCCCCGGCATGACCGGCTCCTGCGGAAAATGCCCTGCAAAGAACGGCTCATTATAGGATACGCATTTCTTAGCAACGATACGCTTTCCTTCCTCTAATTCCTCAATCGTATCGATCAGCATAAAAGGCTGTCTGTGAGGAATGATCTCCATAATTTCTTTTGCTGTCATAAGCGACATATCTGTATCCTCTCTTTCCGACTACATTATTCCGTATATTTTTTTACTAAAATACTTGCATTGTGTCCGCCGAATCCCAAAGAGTTGGATAATGCGTACTCAAATTCCTCTGTATATGGCTCTTTACAGTAATTCAGATCGCACTCTTCATCCGGCACCTGATAGCCTACCGTCTGATGAATATAACCTTCCTGAAGCTCCTTCACACAAGTGACAAATTCGATCGCGCCTGCGGCGCCCAGTAAATGTCCTACCATAGACTTGGTAGAGTTGATCTTGATATCCTTAGCGTGGTCACCGAACGCTAATTTGATCGCTCTTGTCTCGAAAAGGTCATTGTGATGTGTACTTGTACCATGTGCGTTAATATAGGTGATGTCATCCGTAGAAATACCCGCATCTTTTACGGCATACTCCATAGCTTTCGCTGCACCTGCGCCATCTTCTGCAGGGGATGTAATATGGTATGCATCGGAGCTGCAGCCATAGCCGACTACCTCAGCATAGATCTTCGCGCCTCTTGCTTTTGCATGTTCTAACTCTTCCAACACGACTATAGCGGAACCTTCACCCATGACGAAACCGCTTCTCTCCTTATCAAACGGAATGGAGCATCTCTTCGGATCCTCAGATGTCGTCAACGCTGTCAGTGCGGAGAAACCGCCGATGCCGATCGGACATACGCTGCCTTCCGTACCGCCTGCGACCATCACTTCTGCATCGCCGTACTGAATGGTACGGAATGCCTCACCGATGGAGTTCGTTCCGGTTGCACATGCTGTTACTACGTTAATGCTCTTACCCTTCAGACCAAACTGAATGGATACATTGCCTGCTGCCATATTAGAAATAGTAAGGGGTACAAATAAAGGCTCAATTTTGCCGGGACCTTTCTCCACCAGTCTGGTATGAGAACGCTCCATTGCCTGTAAGGAACCTGTACCGGAACCTACTGACACACCTACGCGATACGGATCTTCTTTCTCCATATCAATTCCTGCATCTTCCATAGCCTCTCTTGTCGCCGCTACCGCATACTGGGAAAACAGTTCCATTCTCTTAGCCGCCTTGAAGTCCATATAATTCTTGCCCTCGAAGCCTTTGACTTCAGCGGCAAGCTTACACTTATAATCCGTAGTGTCAAATCTGGTGATCGGCGCAAATCCTGTCTTTCCTTCTTTTACGCCTGCCCAAAATTTCTCTACGCTCAAACCGATGGGAGTGATCGCCCCCATACCTGTTACTACTACTCTTCTGCTCATACTCATTCTCCATTTCTTTATACTATATTACTGCCCGCTTCCTTAAGCTTACCCAAGATGTCCGAATAATACGCCGTCATCCTGTTATCGTTCCTCTAAATCGCCATGCCGCCGTCTACGGAAATTACCTGTCCTGTGATATAAGATGCTTTATCGCTGGCAAGAAACGCCACGGTCTCCGCAATATCCTTGGGCGTTCCCACGCGTTTTAACGGGATCTGCGCTACAGTCGCTTCTTTGGCTGCCTCCGTCATTGCCTGAGTCATGTCAGTATCAATGAATCCGGGAGCCACCGCATTGACCGTAATGCTTCTGCTTGCCAGCTCTCTCGCCATAGACTTGGTAAGTCCGATCACGCCTGCCTTGGATGCAGAATAATTCGCCTGTCCCGCATTGCCCAGCACGCCGGATACAGAAGATAAATTGATGATCCTCCCGGCCTTCTGCTTTAAGAAAGGACGGTACATATGCTTGATCGTGTTAAACGTTCCCTTCAGGTTCGTATCAATGACCGCGTCGAAATCCTCTTCCGTCATTTTAATTACTAAATTATCTCTCGTAATGCCCGCGTTATTGACTAAGATATCAATATGTCCGAAAGCAGCGAGCATGTCCGTGATCATCTTACCGCATGCTTCATAATCTGCCACGCTGCACTGTACGGCCACAGCCCTGCGCCCCATTTCCTCTATCTTCGCAACTACCTCTTCCGCTCTTTCCTTAGAACCGTTATAATTCACGATCACATCCGCGCCATACTCCGCCAGCGTCAGCGCGATTTCTCTTCCGATTCCACGACCCGCGCCTGTTACCAGCGCAACCTTACCTGTCAGCATTCTCTGCCTTCCTTTCCGCACCGCTCCCTGTCTTCTTCGCAATCACTGTGCGAGCGGTACTCCTGCACAATTTTGCTCATCTTTTTGTCCGCTGCCTACAGCAGTTCGTCCAGCTTCTGCAGATCTTCTGCTTTCTCTACATTAATTACCTTCATATTCTTATTAATCTTACGCATGAAGCCCGACAATGTCTTACCCGGTCCGATTTCCACGAAAATATCCACGCCGTCAGCGATCATACGCTCGATTGTCTGCTGCCACTTTACGGAAGAAGACACCTGCTTCTCAAGAAGCGGCTTCACCTCCGACTTATCCTTCACATAGTCCGCTGTCACATTGGCGATATAAGGTATCTGAATATCATGAATTTCTACGTTCTCTAACTCTCTCGCCAGTTTCTCGCCAGCGCCCACTAACAAAGGAGAGTGGAACGGACCACTGACCTTCAATGTCACACATCTCTTAGCGCCTGCCGCCGTCAGCTTCTCTACCGCCGCCTGTGCCGCGCCTTCTTCGCCTGTGATTACGATCTGTCCCGGACAATTATAGTTGGCAATCGTCACCATACCCGGCGTCTCCTCACAAATCTGCTCGATGACTGCGGTATCTAATCCAAGCACAGCCACCATAGCGCCGCCCTGCGGTACCGCCTCCTGCATATAGATGCCGCGCTTACGCACTACCTTGAAGACATCCTCCGGGCTCATAACGCCGCTTGCCACCAGCGCACCGTATTCGCCCAGACTCAAGCCCCCTGTCACATCGGGCTTTAATCCCTTTTCTTCTATTGCTTTCAACATTGCTACCTCTGTCGCCAGCATAGCAATCTGTGTATACTCTGTAATATTAATCTGCTCGTTTTCCTCGAAACAGAGCTTTACCACGTCCAGTCCGCTGGCCTTGCCCGCCAGTTCAAACATCTCCTTACAGACCGGAATCTGTTCATAGAAATCTTTCCCCATTCCTACGTACTGCGCTCCCTGTCCCGGGAACATAAATGCTATCTTACCCATAACCATACTCCTTTCCAAAGTCCGGAGACTTTGTGCGTCAGCACAAATCTCTCTTTTCTGCATCCCGCCGTGTCATATCCCTATTGATAGTTTGATATTCAAAGTATTTGCCTGTAAAAAAAAGAGTTGGCCCGGCAGTCAACTCTTCTTCTCAACTGCGATTACAGTTTTGGAACGCTCTCTTTATGTTAGATTTTAAGAAGCTTCTCTGCTTCTTCCATAATCTCTGCAATCATCTCCGCACAAGTCTGCTCTTTACCGACCATACCCGCAATCTGGCCCGCCATAATCGTGCCGTTTACCACATCGCCTTCTACTACCGCTTTGCGCAGAGAACCAAGGGTCAGCTTCTCCATCTCTTCTAAAGACGCGCCTTCCTTCTCAAGCTGCAAGTAGTCTCTTGTCAGTTTGTTGCGAATCTGACGAACCGGATGACCGTTGCTCATACCGGTAACCGCAGAGTCAATATCTTTCGCAGCGATAACCTTCTGCTTATAATTATCATGTACGGTACATTCCTTCGCCACCAGAAACCGGGTGCCCATCTGCACGGCTTCCGCGCCCAGCATCATAGCAGCCGCAAAACCTCTGCCGTCCGCAATACCGCCCGCCGCAATTACAGGAATCGTAACCGCGTCCACTACCTGCGGCACCAGCGTCATTGTCGTAGCGGAACCGATATGTCCACCGGACTCTGTACCTTCCGCCACTACGGCGTCCGCACCGGCGCGTTCCATCATTTTCGCAAGCCCTACGCTTGCCACAACAGGAATCACCTTAATACCGGCTTCTTTCCACATTGTCATATACTTCGCCGGATTACCCGCTCCGGTAGTAACTACTTTGACGCCTTCTTCCGCGACTACCTTAGCGATTTCGTCCGCTTCCGGGTTCATGAGCATTACATTTACGCCGAAAGGCTTCTTCGTCAGTTCTTTCGCCTTCTGAATCTGCTCTCTGACAAAAGACGCCGGAGCGCCGCCCGCTCCGATAATACCCAAGCCGCCGGCTTCGGATACCGCCGCTGCCAGATGGTATTCAGCCACCCATGCCATGCCGCCCTGAATCACCGGATACTCAATTCCCAGAAGTTCTGTTATTTTTGTTTTCATATTAATACCCGTTTCCCGCAAGGTCCCTATTACGCTTCTACACCCTTATTCTTCATATACTCAACAACAGCGCCAACCGTTGTAATCTGCTCCAGATCCTCAGAAGGAATCTCTACGCCATACTCTTCTTCGAAAGCCATAACCAGCTCGAATAAGTCTAAGGAGTCTGCGCCCAGATCATCTTTGAAAGAAGAATCCTCTGTGATCTCTACTCCATCTAAGTTTAACTGCTCCTGAATAATCTCGATAACTCTCTCTAACATTTTCTAATCTCCTTTTCGCCGTTATAAATAGTTTGACACTCAAAGTATATTATCTGACCCTATATTTGTCAATCTTAATTTTACGGATTCCTGCACTTTTGTCAATCAGTTTGACAATAAATATTGATAAATCTCTCTTTTTGATACGCCCCGGTCCTTTGCAACCTGCTTCATGGCGCTCTTTTGATCCATTCCCTCCTTCTCATAATATGCCATGTGCTCTTCAATGCTCATGCTCTGCCATGCGGCTCTTTCCTCTTCCTTTTTCTGCTTTATGCTTTTGCCTTCTATGACCAGCACATATTCTCCCCGGGGTTCCTCCGTCTCATACTTAAGAAGCGCGTCCTCTATCGAAGTGGGAAGTACTGTCTCGAATTTCTTCGTCAGTTCCCGGCATAAGGTCAGCCTCCTGTTTCCCAGCGCTTCTTTGAGCTCGCCCAGGGTCTTTACCAGATGATGAGGCGCTTCATAGAGAATGATCGTCCGGGATTCCTCTTGCAGCTCCTCCAGAATCTGCGCCCGCTCCTTCTTGTCGGCAGGCAGAAACGCCTCGAAACAGAATCGTCTGGTACTCAGTCCCGACAGCGTCAGCGCCGTAATACAAGCCGCCGCTCCCGGCAGCGACGTTACCGGAATACCCGCCTCATGGCATTTGGCCACAAGCACCTCTCCCGGGTCGGAAATCGCCGGCGTCCCCGCATCCGTAATAAGCGCCACGTTCCTGCCCTGCTTCATCTGTCCGATCAGGTAGTCCGCTTTTTCTACTTTATTATATTCATGGTAACTGGTCATAGAAGTCCTGATGTTAAAATGGTTCAATAATTTCATACTGTTGCGCGTATCCTCCGCCGCAATGATATCCACACTGCCAAGCGTCTCCACCACGCGGGGCGTCATATCGCCCAGATTACCGATAGGCGTAGCGCACAAATACAGCATGCCCGACATACGAATCCCTTCCTTTCTCCGATTGGACCTTAATACCCGTATATATCATAAATCTCCGGCATATACACTCCCGGCTCGCGGTATACGATTAACGGTTTTTCCACCGTCATGCGCGGCCTGCCTCCCCGGTTTGCCTCAATCAGCACCATATTGGGCTCTTTGTCCACAAACGGATATACTAGCCGCATACGCTTCGGCTCCAGCTTATATGCCGTAAGAACTGTCATGATCTCAGCCAGACGAAACGGTCTGTGCACCATAAAGAAATTCCCGCCCGGCTTCAATAATCTGGCCGTCTGGGATACTACGTCCTCCAGCGTACAGAGGATTTCATGTCTGGCAATCGCCTTAGCGTCCCCTTCATTCGCAATTCCATGCCTGCCGATCATATAAGGGGGATTACAGGTAATAACGTCAAAAGAAGCAGCGTCAAACAAACTCCCTGCCTCTTTAATATCTCCCGTCACAATATCGATTTTATGTTCCAGACCGTTTAAGCGCACGCTGCGCCTTGCCATGTCCGCGCTGTCCTCCTGGATCTCCAGACCGGTCAAGTGTGCCGCCCCGGTCTTTGCTTCCAGCAGGATCGGAATAATGCCCGTGCCGGTACCCAGATCCAATACACGCGCCCCTTCTTTGACCCTTGCGAAGCCGGACAGCAGCACCGCGTCCATTCCGAAACAGAATCGCCCGGTATCCTGAATGATATGATATCCGTTGCGTTCCAGATTGTCGATTCTTTCATTTTCTTTCAGCACAACTTTGTTTTCCGATACCATATCCTTCTTCCCTGCACATCTGCACATTTCCCGCAGCGCTTTGCCATCCGGACTGCAGCCGCTCTTAATTATCGTCCAGCTTCGATTTGTTGGAATCCTGCTTTTCCAGCTTCTCTAATTCCTTCAATTCCGCGTCATTGACGTCTACCTTATGATTCTTATTATGCTTCCTCTTAAAACGAAGCTGGTCTACCCTGTACTCCTGAATCTCTTTCTCGTCATCCACGTCCACAACGACCTTCACCAACTGCCGCAGAACGTTGACGCTGTGCACTTCGCCCTTTAAGCCGTCGTCTGTGGTTACGAAATCCCCCACGTTGGGAAGCCTTCTGTTGAGTTCCTCATAGGTTTCCTCTTCATTCTTAAGACAGCACATCAGTCTGCCGCAGACGCCGGATATCTTTGTCGGATTTAAGGACAGGTTCTGTTCCTTCGCCATCTTAATAGATACCGGTACGAACTCGGACAAATGAGTATGACAGCACAGCGGCCTGCCGCAGATACCGATTCCTCCCACGATCTTTGTCTCGTCTCTTACGCCGATCTGACGAAGCTCGATCCTTGTCTTGAATACGGAAGCAAGATCCTTGACCAGTTCCCTGAAATCGATACGTCCGTCCGCCGTAAAATAGAACAGCACCTTATTGTTATCAAAGGTATATTCCGCATCGATAAGCTTCATCTGCAGGTTATGCTTTTTGATCTTCTCCAGGCAGATCTTATAAGCGTCCTTCTCCTTCTGCTTATTGGCGGCTTCCTGCTCGTCATCCTTCTGCGTTGCAATGCGCAGTACCGCTTTCAGCGGCTGAATGACTTTGTCATCCTCCACTTCCTTCGGGTCGCACACTACCGTGCCATACTCTATGCCTCTTGCCGTCTCTACGATCACATGATCCTTTCTCTTGATCGGCAGTCTGCCCGGATCAAAATAATATATTTTTCCTGCGGTGCGAAACCGCACGCCTATTACTTTTGTCATAATCTATCAACCTCCGTTTACTCTCCGTCCGAACCGCTTCTTCCAAAGCCTCCGGCACTGTTAATTCTCCTTGATCGTCAGAAGCAAAAGCTCCATCGTCAGATCAAAATTCACATTCGCTTCCAGTCTTCTCTTTGCCTGCTGCAGAGCGTTTACAATGATCTCGATTCCCTCATACGTACTTCTGTCCGCCACTCTTCTGATCTGCGGCAGTTCATCCTTGAAGATAAGACTGTTAATATCCTTGGTCGCCTTGTAAAGCAGTACGTCCCGATACCATACCGACAGGATGTCCAGATAATCGTTCACGTCAAATTTATACTCGTTGATCTTCTTAATCGCCTTGACGATCTCGTTGATCTCCATATCGTTGATATATTTTACCAGCGTGATTGCCTCATCCTTGACCTTCTCAAACTCTTCGCTGCTGGCAAGCAGCTTTGCCTTACCGATATTTCCTCTGGCAAAAGCCACGCAGATATTGGCCTTATAGTCCGGTACGCCCAGTTCTTCCATCAGATATTTCTTGACCTTGGCATCGGGCACCGGCTTCATATGAAGCACTACGCATCTGCTTAAGATCGTAGGCAGAAGCGCCTCCACATGCGTGGTAAGAATCAGAATCACCGCATATTCCGGCGGCTCCTCCAGCGTTTTGAGCAGCGCGTTCTGCGCCTGTGCCGTCATCTTCTCGCCCTCGTTCATGATGTATATTTTACGGGGACTGCTGTAGGGCTTGATACCGATATCATGATTAATCTGACTGCGGATGTCTTCCACGCCTATGCTGTTGGGTTTCTCGTGACTCACATAGATAATATCAGGCTGGTTATTACTCAACGTCTGTTTGCAGGAATGACACTCCCCGCAGGGTTCTGTACCGCCCCTTTCACACTGAAGCGTCATTGCGAAAATACGCGCGATAAATTCCTTGCCGGAGCTGCGCTCTCCATTGATAATATACGCGTGAGAAACCTTATTCATGGAAATCGCGTTCTGCAAATGCTCCTTTAATTGTTCCTGTCCTATGATATCCGTAAATTTTGCCATTTGTACCCCTCTCCATTTCTGAAAGAACTATAAACCCCAATCGACAGGCAATTACGTAAAGATGTCCAGAAGCAGCCCTCTGATCTCTCCGATCTTATTCAGAATCGCGAGGTTATCCTGCTCCTCCTTCACAAGCTCCTGCGCCAGTTCATCGAGATTCTGGTCAACCAGACGAATAATCCCGTAGACTCTGTGACGCCCTTTTCTATCCAGGAAATTTTCTCTGGAAAAAGCATGAGACCGGTTGACTATTTCATTCATAAAATCTTTAATCAGTGCGCGATACCGCTTCATATCCTTGATATCCCGGTGCTTCGCCAGCTTGTCTCCCTGCCTGGTGATCTCTTCCAGCATACTGCCAAGGGCGTTCTGCAAATCCTGTTCCGCAATTCTGCTGACAAGCGTGAATTTGAAATTACCGTCCGTCTCCTGCTGTGCCTGCGTCTGCTCTATCGGCGCCGGCTGCTGTATCTGATTTACTTTGATATCCACCCCTGTCACCCCTTCTCCTGATAGATCTGATATTCTGAATTCCGGCTGCCCTCATTGGCCTGCCGGATCTGATTCTGTCAAAGCTGCTACGATAAACGCTCCTGCAGATAAGACATAATCTCTTTAAGACATCTGTCCAGATCATCATTATAAAACGTCTTTCTGATTCCCGCCAGCCGCATCTTTTCTTCTGAGAAGTCCTCCGCGTCCGCCAGAAAGCGTCTGCACATTTCCTCATACCTGGGATGGTCCTGCGCCTTCTCTCTGTCAAGCGCCCTCTGCAGACGTACGCCGTCGTCCAACTCTATCATCACCGGTATGACCTGATCCGCGCCATAGAACTTCTGTATCTGCGAATAGGCTTCCAGCGTTCCGATCAATATATAAGAATTCTCTTCCAGTCTGATCGACTCATCCGCCACTGTAAAATACCGCCAGATACCATAACAGGTATTATAGGCTCTGGCCTCTATGACGCTCCCCTGAGCAAGAAGCCGCTGATATCCCTCTTCATCTGTAAAATGATATTCCACGCCCTCTCTCTCTCCATCCCGTACGGGCCTGGTCGTATAAGGTACAATGGTTTTGAACGACATCTGCTTATCTTCCAATAATTTCTTGTAAATAGTATCTTTTCCCGAGGAGCTCCTCCCCATCAGGCATATAATCTTACCCATAGCCAGTCCTTCTTCATGCTCATCCTCTATGTCAGAGCAATTTATTGCGATGGCACGCGCCGGAAATATCAGATTTCCGACTGCACTCAAGACAATTTAATATTCCTCAATTAATAATGCCATATTTTAATCGGAATTTCAACAAACAACCATAATACCGCCGTTATCTGTAATGCCGTGTACCTGCAGTCCCATTTTTCTGCTGTCTTGTACTCTGAGCAGCAATTCTTCGCTCATCACTTCCCCCGGCACGAGCAACGGTATTCCCGGCGGATACAGAGAAATAAAATCGGCCAGCACCCGCCCTGCGGACGCTGCTAACGGTATCTCCTCCTGCAGACTGTCAAAAGCCTGCGCCGGCATCATCCGCACTTCCGGTTCTGTATCCGTCGGCTTTGCGCGTTCCGGTTCTTCATGCTCCGCCTCTATCCCCTCCGGCTTCACACATCCTGAGCCTGCGCGTTCCGATTCCGTAGCTTCCGGCTCCGTCCGGTTTCGCTCCGGCATTCCTTCCTCTTTTCTCTTCTGTATTTCTATCTTATCATCTATCTGCATGATTGCATCAGCCAATCTCTCCCAGCCTTCTCCGGTATCCATAATCGTCATCATCGCAAGCACATAGGTAGCCGCCGCCATCTCCATCTGCAGATGAAAGTCATCCCGCAGCATATCATATAACTGCTGTCCTGTCATCGGCGTATTCTTCACAGAAATCACCAGCTTACCCATATCCCAGCCCGCCAGGGCATATTTTGCCCTCCGGGCTTCATACGCGCCGCATGAATCCGGCGTACATGCCACATCTGCCATTTTCCCCACACGGATATGCTTACAAACATCTATTCTGCGCATGAAAGCGTCATACCGCGTCTGAAATAAAGCCAAACGCTCTCTGCCCTCCGCTTCCATATAACGAACACAACAATCCATACTCGCCATCATCACGTAGGAAGGACTGCTGGTCTGCAGCATCGTCAGAAGCCTTCGCAGCTTCCTGCGGTTGACACGTTCTCCGTTTACATGCAGCAAAGCCGTCTGCGTCATTGCCGGAAGCGTCTTATGCAGGCTATGAATCACCAGATCCGCGCCTCCTGCGACAGCCCCCTCTTTAAGATGAGCGCCATGCGCTTCATCCACGATCAGAAGCCTGCCTCTTGCATGTACTGCTTTCGCAACCGCCTCCACATCCGACAGAATTCCTTCGTAAGTCGGCGACGTGATGACCACCGCTTTACAGCCGGGGTATTGATCCAGCAGCCTGCTGATTTCATGGACATCCACACCGTCATAGATACCGTATTCCTCTATGATCGCGGGATAGTAATAATGCAGCGTCAGCCGCTGCAGAATCGCCGCATGATACACCGACCTGTGACAGTTACGTGCAATGAGAATCTCATCTCCCTGCTCAGTCGCTGCCATAACAGACGCCAGCACACCGCAGGTACTTCCGTTTACCAGATAATGTGTCTCCTCCGCGCCATACAGCCGCCCCGCCCTCTCCTGCGCCTCTTGCAGAATTCCTTCCGCGTGGTGCAGGTTGTCGAATCCATCTATCTCCGTAATATCCAGGCGGTAGTACTCCGCCATTTCGCCCGCCAGCGGACTGCGCTTGTGCCCCGGCATATGATATGGATAGAAATCTGTGTCCGCATATTCCTGCAGCGCCTGATACAGTCCCCGCGACGATAATCCTTCCAAATCCTTCTGCGATAATTGATTCATCTCCACTCCTGTCTGCACAGCCCGCATTAAACAGCCCGTTTGCCATGTCCTCTGCGCAGTCCTACCGTCTCCCGCAAAGAACAATATTTATCGGCCGCAGTGACCACCCATGCTTCGCTGCAGGTAGGCGGCACAACGGTAAGAGGCCACATATGCTTTCTGATAATCTCCCGCTGTATATCCGACAGTTGGTACTCCTTCTCCGCATTCTCAAGCGCAGTCGCCGGATGATGGAAGCCATGCATTCTCTTTCTCTGTGACAGATATTCTTTATCATGCCAGTCATACAGGAAATAGTCATGCAGAAGAGCGCCCCTTACCAGATCATGCTTGTTACAGTGCAGGCCCAGCTTCCTGTTGATCAGCAGACTGTACCGTGCCACATCCATACAATGATTGTGCACCGTCATCGTACCATGCTGGATATGCTCTCTTGTACTTTTGAAATTCTCTGAGTCCATAATATCGGAGCCATGCTCCTTCAACAATGCCTGTATTCTCTTATGCCGCTCATACAGCTTCCGTATACGCTCTCTGCGCTTTGCTCTGCGCCATTCCAGAATCCCCATCTTATTACCCCTCACACTATCCTTCATTCCTATGAAATCTTTGGTTACCTTCATTTTATTTCTCAATCAGCTCATGAAGAACCCTGGCGCGGTGCGCCCATGTATGCGCCTTTTGCGCCATGGCATATCCCTGATCAGCGATCTTCTGCATCTTTACCGGGTCCGCCAGAAGCCCTGCCGCCATTTCCGGCAGTCTCTCCATCTGTGACAATGAATAAATGCTGCAATCCACATTATCATGCAGAATGCTGTCCAGATATACGCTGCTGTCTGTCAGACATACCGCGCCATTCAGCATCGAGTTAAAAATCCTGTCATGAGCGCCGTCCTTAAACCATGGCATTACGTTTAAAGAAAGCTTCGTCTGGCATAATTTCTTCAGACATCCTACAGAATCCAAGCTGTTCATCAAAATAAGATTTTCAGGTCTCCGGCAAGGCAGAAGCTCCCATCCGTCTCCAAATACATGCACCTTGATGCCCGCGTCCACCAACTC
Organism: Lachnospiraceae bacterium; assembly: GCA_017626325.1. Classification (GTDB taxonomy): domain Bacteria; phylum Bacillota; class Clostridia; order Lachnospirales; family Lachnospiraceae; genus UBA3282. Next base: position 45,032 of record JAGAIZ010000084.1, read on the forward strand.
TTTCACGGCCCTGCCCCTGACTGTATAACGGATATACAGATCAATAAAAGTAAGGGCCGCCATAGTCTTCTTCAATTCTTCCTCCGGCGCCTCTCCTAATTCATTCAGAAGATGGGCTTCCGCTACCGCTTCCACCGTTTGCCATGGATTGGCTAACAGATCGTCAATCATGCCATTATAAAATGCCGTATACTCATCGTCGATTCTGGTAATATATTTCTCAAAGGTCTTCGGCGCACAGTAATTGCCGACCATGGTTACATCATACTTGCGGCATTCTATCGGCACATTAGACCTATTCGGATACAATTCCGTACCCGCCAGCGGCAGGAACATACTGCTCTCTATTTCCGGAAAAAATCTGCGCATATACTTCTCATGGTTCCTGTCAATGCTCAGATGATGATATCCTTCCGGCACTTTCTCCAGAAAATGGTGATAGTACATCGGATGATCCACCACGATATTGTAACTCGGAATCTTCAGGGCATCCCACATCGACCGGTCATTCTCGTCCAGAAAATATTCTTCCCCGCTCATTCCGTGAAAGTTAAAATTAATAAGAACCGTATTCCCCTGTTCAAAGAAGCTGTGAAAAAACTTCTCCGTACTGCTCCATGGCTTGCTCAGATTATAGATAAATACTTCATGTCCCAGTTCTTTCATCGCTTCTGCAATCTGAATGGAGAAGTACCCCTGTGTCTCTATATCGCCCTCAAAAAACATGACCTTTTTCATAGATGTAACCGCACGCCTTTCTTATATCGCTTCCGCCTGGTCCCGGTAAAGCACCGCCGTGATCACAAAACTCGCTACAAAGGATACTGCCCCTACGATAATCGCCTTCACCAGATTATAAGGCTCTTCCGCACTGTAAAACATCAGAATAGACGGTATACTGGGAAATGTATAAATAAAGCAGTGCACTGTAATAAGTCCCTGCACAACGCCCGCTATCATACATCCCAAAATATTGCCGACCGCCGGGGTTTTTTCTTTAAAACAAATACCGAAAATGGACGGCTCCGCAATTCCGGGAATCAACGCCGTAACCATAGCGCTAAGCGACATGGATTTCAACTCCGGTTTCCTCGTTCTCACGAATACACCCAGATCACAGCCCGCAAGGGAAATATTAGAAATAAACAAAGCCGGCATAATACCATAATCAACACCCGTCAGACCAATCTGCGTAATCGCCAATGTCATAAAAATCCAATGCATGCCCGTAGACACGAGCACAAGCGTTAATGCCGCAAAGATTCCCCATGCCAAAACCGGCACTTCTGTCTGCATGACATTAAGCCCTTCTGCCAGTGCATTACTGATAACGCTCACTGCCGGATCAATCGCCAAGATGCCCAGTAAGGAAGTAATCAGAATAGCGCATACCGCCAGAAAATAAGGCTGCAGGCTCTCTCTAATGACTTTTTTCAGGAAACGAATAACATGCGACATGCAATATATTAACAAAATCACAGGAATAACGCTGTATGCATATGTCGCAGAAATCACCGGAATACCGGCGAACGTAACCTTCTCGCCGCTCTCCATAAGCGCTCCAAAATCAGGCAGCAGCATAACGCACACGCTGATAATCGCAATCAGAGGATCCGTATCGAAATGCTTCGCCGCAGAATACGCTACCATAACCGGCAGGAAATAAAAGGGCGCTGTGGCAATGGCCGACATAATCGTCTCTGTCGTTCCTGTTAAAATATGCACGCTGCCAAGAAGCAGCACAATCATCTTAAGGATTCCGCCCGCCAAAAGAATCGGTATAATAGGCGCCATACACTCGCTGATATGATCAAATACTGCTGATAGACATTTCTTAATCTTTTTCACGTTTACTCCTTTATTGCTGCCTGATCTTACTGTTTGTTTTATGCATTAATCTTGTATGCTCTTTTAGTTTGGTTTTTCTCTTACTCTATGATTCTTATATTTATCTTATGGTTCTTGTATTTACTCTATGTTCTTATCTGTACTCTACGGTCTTATATTTACTCTTTATATCGGCCAAATTCATTTTCCTGATTATCCCTGAACTTTCTGATAGCTATTTACTCTTAAATGAATTTCTGAATCTTGGATTTCAAAATTCCTAAAGCTATTAACTTGTCATCAAATAAGAAATACCCGCCTTTTATAGTAGCATATTTTATCCTAAAATGATATGGCTTTGATAAAAACGATATTTACGAAAACGATATTACCAGACTAAACAATACTGCAAGCGATATTGCAATTAAAACTTTGGAATTGAAACTTTGGAATTAAATCAGTTAATAGATCTATAGAAGCAACAGCACAGCCAATAAATAAAATTATTGCTAATTAAATATGCCGGTAAACACGCGATATACGTATTCACCGGCATCACTATTCGTCTCTTCCACATCTTTGCGTGAAGCACGGGGGATTCGAACCCCCGACAACCTGATTAAAAGTCAGGTGCTCTACCG